>JAZPYI010000001.1:0-10746 GCA_045544115.1 Acutalibacteraceae bacterium
GGGATGAGCCCAATACCATGAGTCGTATGTACCGTTATCTGCGTTAAGCATATCGTAGCCAGCGTCCTGAAGATATTTAGCAGCCTTTTCGGATTCGGGCATAGCACGACCGACTTCTGTATATTCTTCTCCGGGCATTGCGCCTTCGCAGAAGCCTTTCATTTTTGATTCAACAGAATAACGGAGAGATACGGGATAATCGTTGCCGCAAGCTTCCTTGATTGCTTTTACTACTTCGGCAGCAAAGCGGTATCTGTTTTCAAAGCTTCCGCCGTATTCGTCAGTACGCTTGTTGAAAAATTCAATTGCAAACTGGTCAAGGAGATAACCTTCGTGTACGGCATGAACTTCAACACCGTCAACACCGGCATCACGGCAGAGCTTTGCAGTTTTTGCAAATGCTTCAATGATTTCATGAATCTGTTCAACAGTCATTTCGGGGCAGATAATATCATGTGCCCAACGTGAAGGCTGCGGGCTGGGTGAAGCAAGCTCATGTGATGTGTCAAGAACAGGTTTAATAAGAGCGCGGGTAAATTTATTTCTGTGAAGAGGTGCAACAAGCTCGGTAATTGCCCATGAGCGACCCATACCGGCTGTAAGCTGAACAAACAGCTTAGCACCTGTCTTATGGATTTCATCCATAAACTCTTTAAGCTCTTCAAACATTTTGGGATTCTGCCAAAGCCATTTACCCCAGAACGTATCACGCAGGGGAGCAATGCCGGGAATAATAAGACCAACATTGTTGTTTGCTCTTTCAAGGAAAAGCTTTGCTGCTTCCTTATCAAAGTGACAGCCGCCAAGCTCAAACCATCCGAAAAGAGATGTGCCACCCATAGGGCACATAACAATTCTGTTTTTGATTTCAACATTACCTATTTTCCATGGGGTAAATAATGCTTCATACTGCTTATCCAATGAAAAACACTTCCTTCTCTTAATTTTGTTGACATTTAATACCTAATATATAATAAAATAATTGCTGAGTGATGTCAAGATATTCTTGATTAATTCAGAATGAAAGTTTTATACTTTCACCGGCTTTGATTTGCGCTTTAAGTACATTTCCAACGATGATATGATCTGATTCATTCGGTAAGCCTGTACGGCTGTTAAGCTTAAGCTGCAAATTGCTGTCTTTAGTGGCGGTAACTGTTGCTTGCGTGAGCTTTCCGTGTGACCATTCAATGTCAAAAGTCAGATTGCCTCTTGCCTTAATGCCCTTAATTTTGCCGTTTTGCCAACTGTCAGGTAATGCAGGAAGCAGTTCAACTATTCTGTTGTCGGGATTGCCGAGGTGGCTCTGTATGAGCATTTCGGTTATGCCTGCTGTTCCTCCGAAATTGCCGTCAATCTGGAACGGGGGATGGATATCAAAAAGATTGTATGCTGTGCAGTTTTTCAAAAGATAACCGAGATGCTCCGCAGCATTGTTTCCGTCTTTAAGTCGCGCATAAAAACAGATTGTCCATGCTCTTGACCAGCCTGTTGAGCCACCACCGTTTTCGATTCTGCGGGCAATTGTTTTCTTTGCCGCTTCATATATTTCGGGGTTGCTTTCATTAATTTGGTCGGCAGGATAAAGACCGAAAAGCTGTGATATATGGCGGTGACCGGGTTCGGTTTCTTCGTAGTCTTTTATCCATTCACGGATTGTTCCGTATCGCTTACTTATCTGCATGGGAGGAAGTCTTTTCAATATGCTTTCAAGCTCCGATATAAAATTCGTGTCAGTGTTTAAAAGCTTGCAGGCATATGCAGTGCGGGTGAAAAGTGCATAAATAATCTGGAAATCAATTGTTGCTCCGTGTGTGAGCATGCTTTCTTGTTTTTTACCTTCGGAATCAATATAGTAAAACTCGTTTTCGGGAGAGTTGGACGGCGAAGTTACAAGCTGACCGATTTCATTTTCGATAAGATAGTCGATTACAAATTCGCATGAACCTTTAAGAATAGGATAAATATCCTTAAGATACTCTTTATCTCCCGTGTATTCGTAATGCTCCCACAGATTAAGGCAGAGCCATGGACCTGCCATCGGGAAAAATCCGCAGTCAACACTGTCGTGAACACCTGTACGTCCGAAGGCATCCGAGGTGTGATTTATAACCCAGCCTCTTGCATCAAAAAGCTGTTTGGCTGTTTTTTCACCGAAGCAGCTTACTGTTTTCATAAAGTTAATGAAAGGCTTCTCTGTATCAGATAGATTGGCGCATCCGGCAGGCCAGTAATTCATCTGTAAGTTTATATTTGTATGAAAATCGCTGCCCCATGGCGGGTTGAAGTCATGGCACCATATACCCTGAAGATTTGCAGGCAGCTTCGCGTTTTTACCTGAGCTTTCAATTAACAGATAGCGTCCGAAATTGTAATATAAAGTAAATAAATCATCATCCTTGTTTCCGTCCTGAAATTCTTCAAGACGTTCATCAGTCGGAATATCGGAAAAGTCTTCTGATTCAAGCTCAAAGCTTACCTTATCAAACCACTTTTTATGAGTTTCAATATGGCATTTTTTTATTTCCTCATAGGAAGAACCGTCGATTTTTTTAATACATTCATTGAGCTTGTTTCTGTAATCTGCAGATTCATCAATATCGAATTTTTCTATATCATAGTTGGTTGCGAAGGAACCGTATATTATGATATATGTACTGTTTGTTACTGAAATATAATCGTGTTCTGCATGAAGCTTACCGTCTGATTCAATTTTCAGCTTTGCGCCGAAGGACATACCTTCCCCGCCTTCACCGTAATGACGGCTTTCCGCATAAGTGATTCGTCCGTTCATTATAACGGTATTATTGTTTATGCAGGCCGTATAGGCATCGCGCTTGCGCTTTACGGTAACATTGCATGAAAACGGTCTGCCGTCTGTTTTGATTTTATAAACAAAGGAATCGTAATCTTCGCTGATAAAACATTCGCTGTCATATTTTATTCCGCTCTTAATCCATGAAACACGGCATAATGCCTCGGAAAGCTCAAGTTCTTTTTTGTAATCCGTATAAGGCGATTTGTCAAGGAAATCAACAAAAATTTCACCAAAGCTTTCATATGAACGAACAACGGGAGGATCAGATAAAAATGTTCCTCTTGCAAGGTCTGCAGCTTCATTGAGCTTTTCTTCAAAAATAAGCTTTCTGATTTGAGCAAGTGCTTCGGGTGATGCGTGGTATTTCTCTTCAATTTGTCTGCCGCACCACAGAGATTCTTCGTTTATTTCAATTTGTTCGCAATGGGGATTGCCGTACAGCATGGCACCTATTCTGCCGTTGCCAAGGGGTAATGCCCTCATCCAATCGTCATGAAATTCATTATACCAAAGTTTAGTTGACATATTTTCACAACCTATTTTTATTTTTTCTGTATTATAGCATCAGTTCATAAGTTTTTCAAGGCATTTATCAGTTGAGATAATTTACATAGTATAAATAAATTCATAATTTGTTAACAAAATAAATTTCACATTTTTGGTTTTTGTTTTGTTTCTTTAATGGATGTTATCGAAAAGGAGGTGTTCTTGGTTTTGACGCAGAAGCAATCTAAGTCGGAAGAAGAGATAAGAGAGCTTGTTGATAAATACAGCTCTTTGATTTTCAGAATATCTTATTGCATTCTTTGCAATGTATATGATGCGGAGGATGCCGTTCAGGAAACTTTTCTGAAGTATATTACAAAAGCGCCGGAATTTAATAACGAAGAACACCGAAAGGCATGGCTGATAAGGGTTTCAGCGAACATCAGCAAAAATATGCTGATGTTTCGAGTGAAAAGAGAAACTATCAACATTGATGATGTTGAGAACATCGGTATTGACCAAAACGATTACGAAACATTTGAGCTTATTATGAGTCTTCCCGCAAAGTATAAGGTTGTTATGACTCTTTATTATGTTGAAGGTTACAGAAGTAAAGAAATTGCGGAGATTATTGATATAAGCGAAGAAGCTGTCAGAAAAAGGCTTCAAAAAGGAAGAGAACTATTGAAAAAAGAATTTGAAAAGGAGCAATTATTATGATTGACCGTGAAATAAGAGAATACATAAGATTAATCGGTTCTCTTTCTCTGAATCAGTCGGGAAAGGACAGAATTACCGAATTTTTGGTTCAGAACGGTGAGTACCGTAAGGAAATATCAGCTAAATATGTTGCCGTGGCATCTGCCGTAGCTTTTTTGGCTGTCGGAACATTTTTTCTTGCCCGCGGCATGAAACAAGACATTAATATTTTGTGAGGTAAAAAATGAGTAAGGTAGTAAGTAATCCGTTTTTTAAGTACGAAAACAGCAGTTTGCCGCTTGGGTTTGAGATTCCCGATTTATCAATGTTCGGAATGCTTAAGATTACAGCGGAAAATCAACCCGATTCTCTTGCGTATGAGTATTTCGGAACAAAGTGCACCTATAAGAATCTTGTTAATAAAATTGAGGATATTTCAGGCGCCTATTATGCTCTTGGCATTCGCAAGGGTGATATAGTAACAATTGTTATGCCCAACACACCCGAAGCCGTTATCAGCATTTATGCTCTTAACAGAATCGGTGCCGTTGCAAACATTCTTCATCCTCTTTCTGCTCAGGAAGAAATTAAGAATCATATCAACAGAGTAGGAAGCAAGGTTTTGCTTTGTGTTGATATTTGCACCGAAAAGCTTTCGCACATTATTGATAAAACACCTGTTGAAAAGGTTATTGTTGCTTCTCCCGGTGAATCCATGCCCGCGGTTATGAAAACACTTTATGCACTTAAATGCATTAAGAACTTCAAATATGATAAGTCGGATAAAAGATATATGTCGTGGAGTGCTTTTTCCGAAAAAGCAAGAAAAGTAGCCGAATATTGTCCGAAGGGTGAGGATAACCGCAAGGTTGCAATTATTCTTCACAGCGGCGGAACAACCGGTACGCCCAAGGATATAATGCTTTCAAACAGCAACTTCAATGCTTTCGGCATTCAGGCTGTTCTTACTTTGAGAGATGTTAAATCCGGTGATAAAATACTTGCTATTCTTCCTATTTTCCACGGCTTCGGTTTAGGTGTTTGTGTTCATGTTTCATTCTGCTTCGGCGCTTGTTCGGTACTTATTCCGCAGTTCAATGCCAAGCAGTTTGCAAGCATACTTAAAAAGCATAAGCCTACAATGATTTTCGGAGTTCCGACTCTTTACGATGCATTGCTTAAAGCAAAGGGAACTGATAAGATTGATTTCTCGTTTCTTAAATATGCAGTCAGTGGCGGCGATACTCTTCCTGAAAAGCTTGAAAAAAGTGTTAATGAATTTTTGGCTGCTCATAATTCGGATATTAAAATCTGTGAAGGCTACGGCATGACAGAAGGCCTTGCGGCACTTTGTCTTTCTGTAGGTGAAAATTATAAATCCCGAACCATCGGTAAGCCTCTTGTAGGAACAGAAATGTGCATTGTTGAACCCGGCACGACAAATGTTCTTCCTGCAAATGAGGACGGTGAGCTTTGCGTTAGCGGTCCTACCGTTATGATCGGTTACAGAAATAATCTTGAAGAAACAAGAAATGCGCTTCAGGTTCATGCTGACGGTAAAACATGGCTTCATACCGGTGATATGGCTGCAATTGACGAGGACGGCTTTATTCACTATAAACTCAGAATCAAGAGAATGATGATTACATCCGGCTTCAATGTTTATCCCACTCAGATTGAAAGTGTTATTGAAGAGCTTGATTTTGTTGAAAAGTGCGTTGTAGTTTCTGTTCCTCATCAGTATAAAAAAGAGGTTGCAAAGGCATATATTGTTCTTAAAAACGGAAAAGAAAAGAATGATGCTACCAAGGAAGAAATCCGTGCTTACTGCAAAAAGAAGCTTATGCACTACAGTGTTCCTTATAAGTATGAGTTTGTTGACCTTCTTCCCAAAACAGCATATAACAAGATTGACTTTATGAAGCTTCAGAAGGAGAGTGCAAGGGAGGCTGTTTGCTGATGACAAAAAAGCCGAGAACATGGGGCTTTAAACTTCTTTCTCCTGTACTTTTGCCTTTGTTTAGTTTTTACTACAGCCCGAAGGTTTTTGGTAAAGGTAATATACCCAAGAAGGGTGCTGTTGTAATCTGCAGTAATCACAAGCATGTTATGGACCAGTGTTTAGCGGCAAAGGCAACCCGTCGTCCTATAAATTACATGGCAAAATCAGAATATTTCAAAGGCTCCTTTGCTTGGTTCTTTAAGCTTACGGGATGTATCTGTGTTAACCGTAACGGTCATGACGAAGAGGCAAAAGCATCGGCAAATGCAGTTCTCGAAAACGGAGGCGCTCTCGGTATTTTTCCTGAGGGAACAAGGAATAAAACCGATGATCTTCTCGGACAGTTTAAATATGGTGCCGCATCTCTTGCTTGCAAAAATGAGGCTATGATGGTACCTGTAGCGGTTACCGGAGAATATAAGTTCAGAAGTAAAACTCTTTCCTCAAGAATAGGAAAACCTTTCTCTACAAAAGGGATGACGGTTGAAGAGGCAAATAACCGTCTTCATGACGAGATTGTTAAGCTTATAAACGAAAATCTTGCAGAAGGCTATGGCACTCCCGAGGAATTTGAAAGAGCAAAGCGATATAAAGCTTCATAATAATTTATAAACCGTGTGCAAATCAATGTACACGGTTTTTTATTTCATATGTCCTGTGAATTAATTACCTTAATATTTAAAAGGTTTTAAATTAAATATTGACAAATGCTTGGAAAAACGTATAATTAGAACATACTCAATATTGAACGTGTTCAAATTGGATTCGGGGAGAGATTTTTATCAGAAGAAGGAAAGTTAATACAACTAAAACAGAAATTATTCAGGTTGCAACTAATATGTTTATTGAAAAAGGTTATTCATCAACAACCTTCAGAATGATTGCGGAAGAGCTTGATATAAGCTCGGGTCACGTTGCGTTTTATTTCCCGTCAAAAGATGTTATGCTTGCCGAGCTTGTTGAGATATTGTGCGATTATCAATGGAAGCTGATGAAAAAAGAAGCGGATGACGGAATGAGTGCGTTGCTTGCTCTTTGCTTTGAGCTGATGACAATGGCGGCGGCTTGCGAAGAAAGCGAAGTTGCGAAAGACTTTTTTATCTCGTCATATCAGAGCCCGAAATGTCTTGAAATCATCCACAACAATGATACCGCCCGAGCAAAAGAAGTTTTTGCGGAATACTGTCCCGATTGGACATATGAGCAGTTCAGAGAAGCGGAAATTCTTGTTGCTGGCATTGAATACGCAACTCTGAATGCCATTGATAAAACCGTACCGCTTGAAATACGTATTTCGGGAGCGCTGAATACCATAATGATGATTTATAACGTGCCCGAAGAAATCCGCAGGATAAAGATTGAAAAAGTTCTTGCAATGGATTACCGTTCAATCGGCAAACGCATTTTCAACGAGTTTAAAGAATATGTTGAGGGAATGCAGAATTCAGAATTATGAATGCAGATATAGCCTTCCCCTTGAGGGGAAGGGGGACCGCTTGCGGTGGATGAGGTGGAAGAAAATACAATACTTTGTATTACACCTCATCAGTCACTCCGTGACAGCTTCTCCTCAAGGAGAAGCCTTTGGCAGGCAACCGAGCCGAAAGGAAACAAGCTCCTTTGTCAAAGGAGCTGTCGAGCAAAGCGAGACTGAGGATTGGAAAAGAAAAAAACGGTAAATCAATCCTCCGTCAGACCTTGCGGTCTGCCACCTCCTTTTCAAAGGAGGTTGACGGAAAGGCAACCGAGCCGAAAGGCTTTTATATACATAATAAATAATCCTCAAGGAGGTTAAATTAATGAAAAAAACAAACAAACTCATAAGCATATTGCTTGTATTGGCGATGCTTCTGTCGATGGCACCTCTGAGCCTTACGGCAAGTGCGGCTTCGGAAGCCATTACATTAAAAAAGGACTCATATACCAAAGTTGATTACAGCAATAGTGCGACACAGTATTACCAATATAACAATTATTTTTACAAAGCAGCTTACTCTAACCTGAAAAACATCTCAGAAGTTGCAATATGTTATAGCAGTACTAATTATTTGAGACTTAATTACACAGAGTCAGATACCGGGGATATTGCTTGGGTCTTTCTGAAAACATCTTATCGAGGAAGTAGTGCAAAATTGAGCAATCTTCCTACAGCCCCGGGCAACTCTGTTGATTTCTATACAAGTTTCGAAGCTATTTTTGTAAATGAGAAGAACCCTGTCATTACCGTTACCTGCATTGCGGTGAATGAGCCTGTATGGAGCTGGAATGGCGTTTCTTCTGCTACAGCCGCATTTACTTCCACGGACGGCAAGGCAACGATTACGGTTAACGCCACAATCGAAAGCTCTGAACAGACAGCGGCAACCTGTCTGGAAAACGATAAGACTACATATACTGCCACCGCAACCGCCAACGGTAAAGCCTACACGAACGAAAAAACTGTTGACGGTGAACAGGGTCCCCATAGCTTTGAATATTCGGGAGATGACGTAATCGGCAGCTGCACCAACGGCTGCGGATACGAGTGCCCCCACGAAAATCAGACAGGCGAAACCTGCGGAATCTGCGGTGCTTCACTCCACACCCACTCATTCACCTACACTGCAGGGGGTAGCAGAATAGTTGCAACCTGTGTTGCAGGTGACTGTCCGCTTGAAAACGGCATTGGCGGTACGCTCACAATTCTTGCCCCTGCTGACCTTTATGTTGACGGCGAAACAGCCAAGGAAGCAACTATTGAAAACAACCTTGTTGACACTTCGGTTGAAGTCAGTGATATTACATATTCAGCCCCTTACGGCTTGCCCCCTAAAGATGCAGGCACTTACACCGCAAGCGTAACAGTCGGCGGTGCAACGGCAAGCGTTGAGTTTGAATTGGTTAAGAGAAGTGCAGCGGCAGACAATTTTATTTACACCGTTCCCGAAAACCTTGTTTATGACGGCACGGCAAAATATGCAACCGTTGAAGTATCTCCCGAAATTACGGGTATGGGTGCAATAACCGTTACTTATTATAAAGACGGCGAAGCTGTTGAACCCGTTGACGCAGGCACTTATACCGTTAAGGTATCCACGGCGGAGAGCGATAAATATTATGCAATAAATGATGTTGAGCTCGCTTCCTTTACAATCAACGCAAAGGATATCTCCGACGGCTTCATCATTCTCGGCGATGCTCTCACCTATAACGGCAAAGAGCAGACACAGACAGTTGAAAAGGTTCTTCCGACGGGCACAGCTCCCGAAGCAACCTACACCGTAAGCGGCAACAAGGCAACAAACGTCGGCGTATATCTGCTCACCGTAACAGGTACGGGCAACTTCACGGGCGAAGCAAAGATTGCTTATGAAATTGCAGTTGATGCAAGCGGAGTTGAAGGTCTTACCATTGAGAATGTGAAATCAAGCGACAAGGAAAACGTTGAGTATGTTTACAATCAGCTTGAAAACGCTGTAAAAGACCTTGCCGATGAAGATAAGATATCAGAATGGAATACTCTCCAATCCTATTGTGCCGCAATGCGCCAGAGGATTGAAATCGTTGAAAATCAGATTGAAAGCTTTGAGAATGAGCTTGCAAAATATGATATTGATACCGTAACATCAGATGATGCTGCTGATTTGGAAAGTTTCCAGAACAGTGTCGGCAAGTTCTATAATGATTATTATGACAATCTGACAGATGAACAGATAAAGAAAGTAACCGATATTTATTCGGCGATTGAAGACCTTGAAACCAGAATCAGCGATGTTGCAGAAGAAATCACAAGAATAACAAACGCTGTAAACGGCTATGACGAAGCAACCGTTAAGTACGGCGACTACAAAGATATTTTACAGCTTATTGACGATATCGAGGCTCTCACAACGGGCAAAAATATCACCGATTTCGAAAGAGCAGATCTTGAAGAACTTAACGCAAAGGCGAATTTACTTGCTGCGAAAATCAGAAGCACGGCAGATGAAATCTCAAGAATTACAAGGGCAGTTAATGCTTATAACATTGACACCGTAAAATCAAGCGACAAGGCTGATATTGAAAACCTTATCGCAAGAATCAGGAAGCTCACCGACGGCTATAATATCACCGATGACGAAAGAGCAAACCTCAACGAACTTGATTCAACTCTTGATGCTCTCCTTGCAAAGATTGATGAAACCGCAGACGAGCTCGCAAGACTTGAAGCAGAGGTTGGCAAGTATGACGAAGCAACCGTTAAGTCAAGCGACCTCGATGCTCTCAACAAGCTCGACAGCGAAATCTATGCTCTCGCCCTTACGGATAACGTAACCGCAGAGGAAAAAACAAAGCTCAACGAACTCCACGATAAGGTATTTGCTCTTATCACAAAGGTAGGAAATGTCAGCGAAGAAATCGTTCGTATCGTTGATGCAATTGATGCGTATGTATTTGAAAGCGTAAAATCATCCGATAAGGCTGATATTGTAAAGCTCATTGCAGACATCAAGGCTCTCATAGACGGCGATAACATCACCACTGACGAAAGAGCAGTTCTCGTTAAGGCAGATCAAACCGCAGACGCACTCCTTGAAAAGATTGCAGCAACAGCGGAAGAAATCAAGAGAATTGACAATGCAACCAATGCTTATGACATCAGCACAGTAACATCCGCAGACAAGGCAGACATAGAAAAGCTCCTTGCAGATTCAAAGGCTCTTCAGGACGGCGACAATATCACCGAAGCAGAAGAAGCAGCACTCGTTGAAAATGATGCAAC
>JAZPYI010000002.1:0-34017 GCA_045544115.1 Acutalibacteraceae bacterium
CCGTTATAATAGATTGTTTTAAAAACTGCAGCAGAATCAAAAAAATTCACTTCGGAAAAAATACAGAAAAAATTTGCGTAGGAGTTTCTGATACAGAAAGTATAGTTGGTTTTTCAGGGTGCACATCGCTCGAAAGTATAAGCGTATCAAAGGACAATAAATATTTTACAAGCAGTGACGGAATACTGTTCAGTAAAGACATGAAAACACTTTATCTTTATCCGGCAAACAAGTCGGGAGAACGTTATATTGTTCCCGAAAATGTTGAACTGGTTCATGATTATGCTTTTTTGGACAGCCAAAATATAAAAATGATTTATTTGTTCAAAAATTCAAAAGCATCTTTGTCATCTTTTCCGAAAGATGATGAATGGAATTTGACAGCCGATATATATTGCGAAGGTTCACAAGATCAAATAAATTCCCGTGAAGATCCGAGATATCATTTTAATGTAACGGAAATTCCCGAATAACAGTAAGCCGTAATTCTTTGTGGAATTGCGGCTTTAAATATTAATTTATTATAGACTTTTTCATTTTACTGTGCTAATATATGAATAATAATGCACTTTTGTGTATGTATCGGAGGAATATCAATGCTCAGAGTTGCTATGCTTTCAAAGTGGCATGTTCATGCAGAAGGATATGCACGTGATTTTCTTAAAACAGAAAAAGCCGAAATAGTTGCCGTATGGGATGAAAAGCCCGAAAGGGGAATGCCCTGGGCGGAAAAGCTCGGCTGTGATTTTGAATCCGACCTTGACACTCTTCTTGCAAGAGAAGATGTTGATGCCGTTTGTTGCTGCACACCTACTACGATGCACAAGGAAGTGCTCATCAAGGCTGCAAAGGCAGGTAAGCATATTTTTACGGAAAAAACTCTTGCGTGTACGGTTGAGGAATGCAGAGAAATCGAAAAAGCAATTGAAGAGAACGGTGTAACCTTTACGATTTCGTTCCCGAATAAGGCATGGAGTGCCGTTAAATTTGCAAAAGAGCATATTGAAAACGGCGATTTCGGTAGGGTTACAAATGTCAGAATCCGCAATGCGCACAACGGAGTAAGCGGCAAATGGCTGCCTGAATACTGGTTTGTAAAAGAGGACTGTGCAGGCGGTGCAATGATGGATTTGGGATGCCATCCGATGTATCTTCTTGCATATCTCTGCGGAAAGCCCAAAAAGATAACAGGTATTGCAAATTCAGTTCTCGGAACACCTGTTGATGAAAATGCGGTTTCCGTTATTGAGTTTGAAAACGGTATTATCGGTGTTTCCGAAACCTCGTTTCTTGCGTTTTCTTCTCCTTATACAATTGAAGTTCACGGAACTGAAGGTATCTTCCTTTGGAGAGGTGCCGATGATGTGAAATATAAAACAATGCAGACCGCAAAGCTCAACAAGGGTTTCATAACTCCGGATGTTTTCCCTGAGCAGGGCGAGTATCCAATTCCCGCTTTTGTGGATGCCTGCCTTAACGGCACAGGATCGCCTGAAGGAATGGGAACAAAGGATGCAATTGAGCTTGCGGAGCTTCTTGAAAATTCATATATTGCATACGAAACAGGCAAAACCGTTGAAGTTGAATAAGGAGAACGACCATGAGAGATATAAGAACAACACTTCATTATTATGATATATATCCGAAGGTTTTTCCTGCGGGAAAAGAGATTGAAATAACAATAAAGCCACTCGGCGCTCATGCTGAGTGCAAAAATCCGGATGAAATTTATCTTGCGGTTTATGGTCTTGATGACGGTAATCCCCGTGACTATCCTTACAGAGGAAACGGCAAGAAGGTTGATTTTACCTATGACGGTGTTCTTAAATTCAAGTACATATTCCCCCGTGAACAACAGTATTATATCAGAATTTTTGATAAGAAAACTGATAAAAGACTTCTTCAGATGAGTGTTTATGCTCTTGATGAGGACCTTTGCGGCAGATATCCTCTTATCGGTGATTTGCATATGCATACCTGCCGTTCTGACGGCAGACAGTCGCCTGCAATAGTCAGCGCAAACTACAGAAAGCACGGCTATGATTTTTTTGCAATTACCGACCATCACCGTTATTATCCTTCTCTCGAGGCTATTGAAGCATATAAGGATGTTCCCATCGAATTTAATATTATTCCCGGTGAAGAGGTTCATCTTCCTGATGTTGCTCCCGACCATATCAATGATGTTCATATCGTAAACTTCGGCGGAAAATATTCCGTCAACGGACTCCTTAAGGATGAATATGCAGACGAATTCGGCTATGATACAGATAAGCGCCGCTTTGAAGGCTTCCCTTGCCCGGATATGATTACCGAGGATGAATACAGAGAGCAGGTTGACGCACTTGCGGCAACTCTTGATATTCCTGAAGGAATAGAGCCTTTTACATATGCAAGCTGTGTATGGGTGTTCAATCATATCAGAGAGGCGGAGGGTCTCGGAATTTTCTGCCACCCCTATTGGATTTCAAATGTTCATCAGGTTCCCGAAAACTTAACCGATTATATGCTCAAAACCCATCCGTTTGATGCTTTTGAGGTTCTTGGCGGTGAAAACTATTATGAGCATAACGGCTTCCAGACTCATAAATACTATGAAGTTCTTGCCAAGGGATATGATAAATTCCCCATTGTAGGCAGTACGGACAGTCACAGCTCGGTTAACAACGAGAATGCTTATGTAGCATCAACAATGGTATTTTCACCCGCAAATGAAAGAACTGCGATTATTGATTCCATAAAGAATTTCTATTCAATAGCGATCGACGGTATCAGTAAGGAGTTTCGCCTTGTAGGCGATTTCAGGCTTGCACGTTATGCGACCTTCCTGCTTCAGGACTATTTCCCGCTTCATGATGACCTTTGCTATGAAGAGGGCAGAGCCATGAAGGACTATGCCTGCGGAATTGAGGGAGCAAAGGAAACCCTTGAATTTATAAGCGGCAGAGTTCAGAAGCAGAGAGAAAAATATTTTGCATTTTAGGACAGAGAAAACTTTATAAACACATGGAGGTTATGTTGTGGAAAAACAACGTTCACTTGATGCCGAGTTTGTGCATCCCAATAAAATAGGTTTTAAAGACGGTCTGGGATATGCCTTCGGCGATGCGGCAAATTTATTTGTCCTTACTTATGTTTCATCATACCTTAAGGTGTTTTTTACCGATATTCTTAAGGTTGCAGAAAGCAAAATTACAACCCTTTTACTTATTGCAAGACTCTGGGATGCAATTAATGACCCGTTGTGGGGCAATCTTATTGCAAAAAAAAGACCCAACAGGGACGGAAAATACAGACCCTTTATTAAATGGTTTGCGATTCCTCTGGGAATTATGGCGATGCTTTGCTTTGTCAATTTCAGAGAGTTTACAACCAATGAAACGGTTGTTGTTGCTCTTATGTATATTACATATATCGGCTTCGGTATGATGTATACAACAATCAATATTCCTTACGGCTCGCTTGCATCGGTTATTACCGATGACCCCGAAGGCAGAACTCTTCTTTCAACCTTCCGTTCAATCGGTGCGGGTCTCGGCGGAGCAATCCCTCTTCTTATCGGTCCCATGATTATTTATACCGTAACCGGTACAAACAGCGAAGGTAATGCAGTTAAAGCGGCAGATGCCGGAGGAATGCTTAAATTCGGCATAATTATGGGTATTCTTTCGATAATCTTCTATTTCCTTTGCTTTAAGTTTACAAAGGAAAGAGTTGCTTCCGAGGAAGAACCTCAGGTTGATATCAAGGGTATGTATAAAGGAATGCTCAAGAGCAGACCTTTCATAGTAGCCTGCATTTCCGGCATTCTTATCAGCGGACAGCTTCAATTTGCGTCGCTTAACCAGTATCTGTACAAAAACTATTTTGAAAATACAGACCTCTCAATTATCGGTACGATTGCAAACTATCTTCCTATGGCGGTTATGATTTTCTTCATGCCCAAGCTCGTTAAAAAGTTCGGTAAGCAGGAGCTTTGCAGCTTCGGAACGTTTTTCTCTGCAATTGCTGCTGTGCTTATGTTCTTTGTTGTTCCTCATTGTGCGAGAACCGGAAGCGCACCTGTTGTGTTCATGATATTCACATTCATTATCGGCTTCGGTTATTCGTTTGTAAGTATCACAAACTGGGCTATCATTACCGATGTTATCGACTATCAGGAATATAAGACGGGAATCCGCAGCGAAAGTGCTGTTTATGCCGTTTACACCTTCTGCCGCAACCTCGGACAGACTCTTGCGGACGTAGGCGGAATGAAGCTTCTCAGCAGTGTTGCAGGTTATGACGGCGCAATTCACGGCTCGGCAGGATATGTTGACGGTGTAGGTGAGGGCATACTTTTTGTGTGCACCATTATTCCTGCAGTGGTCTATACACTTGTATTTATTCTTTTCAAGTTTGGCTATCCTCTTAATAAATCAAAACTTGCAACCATGTATGCAAGTCTTCGTGAAACAAGAAGTGCAGGCGAGGAAAACCTCGAAAGAAATCCTTCATAAAATGAATCAAGCGGCTGCGAATTGCAGCCGCTTTTTACGTAACCGTATGTTCAAAAAGCAGGAGGAATTGTTGATTTTTGAGTTGAAATATCAACTGTTTTGATATTTTTGCTTGTTTCGATAATTATAATTTCATATGCGATAACTTGAATGACCATTTCTCCGCCATTAAGAAGTAAGCAGTCCAAATCAAGAATCTCTCCTCTTTCCGCAGCATTAAACACAAGAACCTCATATCCGGGGTTGGGGAGAGTAAAATCGGCAATAACAAGAGAGCTGTTTCTAAAATATTCTTCGTTATAGTTGCATGCATTTTCTTCTCCTGCAAAATCTGCCCACTCGCTGTAATCGGATATGATTTTATAAGTGTATAAATTTTCAGCATCAAACGAGGTTTTCCATCC
Organism: Acutalibacteraceae bacterium; assembly: GCA_045544115.1. Classification (GTDB taxonomy): domain Bacteria; phylum Bacillota; class Clostridia; order Oscillospirales; family Acutalibacteraceae; genus CAG-177. The sequence continues at coordinate 4,904 of JAZPYI010000002.1, forward strand.
TTCGGAATAGGTGTTGATTTTATCTTCGGGAATAACCTTATATTCATCGCCGGAAAGATAAGCAGGTAAAGCACTTGTGAAAAATACCGAAATACTCATTGCAATGGTTATAATACGCATAATGATTGTTGCCATAGTAAAATTCCTTTCTTAAATCTGTTGTGTTTTTACATCTGCTCGGTCAAGAAAAACCGTCGGAAACACCTCCGTTTTTTTATTTGCTGTAATGAATTTCTAATTATTAATGACAAAATTTCGGGTTTGTCACGCAATATTTTTCAGAGAAACCGATTTTTCTGCTTTATGTACAAATTCAAGCCGCCGGTTTTGTTAAAAAACACAATAAAAACCTCTGCATTTTGCGGCATATTAAATTTTTGTTTTTATTCCACTTGATTTAAGAAAAATACTGATATATAATATATAAGTTAGTTTTACAAAATCCGCGGTTTTTACATTGTGGCGGTGAAAGGGTGTTGAAATTGAAAAAAATCGGTTTTGACAACGCTGCGTATATCAGCAAGCAGTCCGAGCAGATAAGCAAGCGCATAAATGAATTCGGAGGAAAGCTCTATCTTGAATTCGGCGGAAAGCTTTTTGATGATTTCCATGCATCGAGAGTTTTGCCCGGCTTTGCACCTGACAGTAAGCTGCAGATGCTTAAAAGCATTGCAGATGATGTTGAGGTCGTTATCGTAATCAATTCGGGTGATATTGAAAGCAATAAAATGCGCCGTGATCTCGGAATAACCTATGATGCGGATGTTTTGCGCCTTATTGACGAATACAGAAATGCAGGTTTGTTTGTAGGTAGTGTTGTTCTTGCTCAGTTTAAGGAGCAGCCCGCCGCACAGGCATTCAAATCAAAGCTTGAAACACTCGGAATCAAGGTTTTCATTCACCGCAATATAGAAGGTTATCCCTATAATGTTTCTCATATAGTAAGCGATGAGGGCTTCGGTAAGAACGAGTTTATCGAAACGGAAAGACCGCTTGTTGTTATTACCGCACCCGGTCCGGGCAGCGGAAAAATGGCAACTTGCCTTTCACAGCTTTATCACGAAAACCAGAGAGGCAACAAGGCGGGATATGCAAAGTTTGAAACCTTCCCCGTATGGAATCTTCCCTTGAAGCATCCTGTAAACCTTGCATATGAAGCAGCAACGGCAGACCTTAACGATGTTAATATGATTGACCCGTATCATCTTGATGCCTACGGAATAACAACGGTTAACTACAACAGAGATGTTGAGGTTTTTCCTGTGCTTAATGCAATTTTTGAAAGAATAGAAGGGGTAAGTCCCTATAAATCACCTACCGATATGGGTGTTAACATGGCGGGATATGCCATTTGCGATGATGAAGCAACAAGAGAAGCTTCAAAGCAGGAGATAATACGCAGATATTTCAATGCTCTCTGCGATTTGAAAATGGGTAGAGGTAAGCAGGAGGCTGTTGATAAGATAGTCAGTCTTATGAATCAGGCGGGCATCGGTGTTGAGGACAGAAAGGTTATCAAGGCAGCTCTTGACAGAAGCAATGAAACAGAGGGTCAGCCTGCGGTTGCAATCGAGCTTCCTGACGGTAAAATCGTAACGGGTAAAACCTCGAATCTTCTCGGCGCTTCAAGTGCGGCGCTTCTCAATGCGGCAAAGCACCTCGCAGGGCTTCCTGAGGATTTACTTATGATTGCACCTTCGATTATTGAACCTATTCAGGAGCTTAAAACGGGTATTCTTAAGGGACGCAACCCCAGACTCCATTCTGATGAAACCCTTATTGCTCTTTCGATGAGCGCCAACACAAACCCTGTCGCAAAGAAGGCTCTTGATGCTATAGAAGGTCTTAAGGACTGCGATGCTCATTCAACCGTTATCCTTTCTCAGGTTGATATGGATGTTTACAGAAAGCTTGGCTTAAACATAACTTGCGAGCCGAGATACCAGACCAAAAAGCTCTATCATAAATAACGAAAAAGGAAGCACTCATAACGAGCGCTTCCTTCTTTATTTGTCTGTTAAATTTTTAATCCACTTTTTACTTTTGAATCTGCGGATACTCATGATTGATTTCGGAATATCTTCGCATAGATACATCGCAAGAATCAGATATATAAAATCAACCTTAACAAAAATTCCGAGAATTACAACTACGGGTACGCCTATAAGATACAGCGATATGCAGTCGTAAAAAATTCCGACCTTTGTATCTCCGCCCGCCCTGAAGGTGCCGACTATCAATGTGTAAGGAATATTTCTTATCGGCAGCCAGAGGCAATAAAGCAAAATAAGCTTCGAGGCAAGGTCAAATGCTGCCTGAGTTTCTATGTCGAGAAGTGAGAGTACGGGATTTCTTATAACTATGAATAATGCGCCCGTAACAAGACCGATTATCGGGGTCATTATAACAAACTTTTTTGCAAGCTTATATGCTCCTGCACTGTCGCCCTCACCGATGGTTTTGCCGGTCATAATCGAGCATGCATGGCATATACCGACGAAGAAAACGAAGGCTATTTGTTCAATTGAGCTGAATATCGTATATCCCGCATAGGCTTCGCTGCCCTGCCTTGCAAAAACCATAACATATATATTTGTTCCTATTGCCCATGCAACCTCGTTGAAAACAACCGGCAGGCATACAACTGAGAATCGACGAACAAAATCAGCGCTTGTTTTGAAGAAATCCTTTATTCTTCCGTTGAAAATATCCTTTGATGTTCTTAAAACAATGAACAGAAGCACCGACTGAAATGCCGTTGAAATAAGGGTTGCAAATGCGGCACCTCTTATTCCGAGGGCGGGCATTCCGAGCTTACCGTTGATGAGAATATAGTTGAGAAAGGTGTTCATGGCAACTGATGCAAACGAGGTTATAAGCGGAGGATTAACCCGTTCCGTAGCACGCAGAGCTGTACAGGTTATTTGGTTAAAAGCGCTGAAAATTCCCATGAATGCAACAATTTTCATGTACTGAACAGAGGCATCAATAACTTCCTGCTCGCTTGTAAAGACTCTTATAAGATATTGAGGAATAAGAAACATTGCAAGCGAAAACACTATTGCAACTCCCGCTCCGAAAATGAGTGCAATGCCATAGGATTTCTGAATGTTTTTCTTTTCTTTGGCACCCCAGAACTGCGCAATAAGCGCTGCTGAGCCGGAGGAAATTCCGAAATAAAAAAGGTTCATCAGGAATATCCACCTTGATGAAACTCCAACGGATGAAACAACAACATTTCCTAGTCTTGTTACCATTGCGGTGTCGATAAGCTGAGCGCAGGAAACGAGCAGCTGTTGCATGGCAATCGGAAGAGCAAGACGAAGGGCATTTTTTATAAAATTACGGTTCATAAAGCCTTTTCTCTTTCTTTATTGATAACATGAGATAGTATATTTATAATTTTTAAAAAAGTCAACCGAAATGAATAAAAAAGATAAAAGTCTTTCATTGTCGCTATTGATTTTTACAGATATCTAATATATAATATTAAGCTGTAGAAAACCCAAATTTAACCAAGAAGGTGCAAAAAATGTCAAATTTCAATGAATTTTCAGGTGTGTACTCCTTACTCCTTACTCCCTTTAACTGGGACAAAACTCTCGACTACAAAACATATGAAGAATATGTTGCATGGCAGGCTGCATTCAAGCCCCAGCATCTTTTCGCAGTATGCGGTTCATCAGAAATGATGGAGCTTACTCCCGAAGAAAGAGTAAAGTGTGCAGGTCTTGCAGTTAAAAATTCCGACGGTGTACCCGTTTTTGCAACAGGTAACCTTGCTGTTGATTTCAACGACCAGATTGAAGAAATGAAGAAGCTTGAGCAGCAGGGTGTTTCGGGCCTTGTGTTTGTAACAAAGGGTATGTGCGATAAACCCGACGAGATGTATGAGTATCTCACTTCTCTTGCTTCGCATACAGAGCTTCCTGTTGTTCTTTATGAATTTCCCGGCTTAAGACCTCATCTTATGGATTCCGTAACATACGGAAAGCTTGCTCAGACAGGCAAATTCATGGGTATTAAAGATACAACCTGCAAAATGCCCGAAATCGAAGCTAAGATCGCTGTTCAGGGCGATTCAAACGTTCTTCAGGCAAACATTCCCTTCCTTTTTGATTCATATGTAAAGGGCGCAAGAGGTGTTGTTGCAACTCCTACCTCCTGCGGTGCAGATCTTTTTGTTAAGATGTGGGATGAATTTACAAAGGGTAATATTGAGGCTGCAAGAAAGACTCATCAGCATATCATTGCTCTTGATAATGCCATTGATTCAGGTTTCTGCGCAAGTGCCAAGTATCTTGTACAGCTTCGCGGAATCAAGAATATGAAATGGTTCACAAGAGGCTCACATAATCTCGGTCCCGCAAGACTCCGTTCAATTGAAGTTTTCTATGATTGGGCAAAAGAAGAGGGCATTTTTGCTGACTGAGATTAAAGCTTAAAAACCAATTACAAATCCAATTTATAAGAGGGAACATATGAAAAAAATCAGAGCCAATGTATGCGCCGTAACGCATGCAGGAAGAATCCGCAGAGAAAATGAGGATAACTATGATTTGAACGGCAGAATGACCTCTACGGGTGATTTGCGTAAGGGCTCAGCTTTTGTTCAGACCATGGCGGAGCCGTTCCATCTTTCCGTTTGCGACGGAATGGGCGGAGAGAGCTACGGCGAGCTTGCATCGGGTATTGCTGTTGAAACAATAGCTGCCCATGCCAACAATGTTTACGAGAGCGGCGAGGATTTTAGCTTCGCTATTTCAAACTGCCTTGATGATGCCAACAACCGAATCTGCGCAGAAATAAATGCCAGAGGCAAAAGAATGGGAACAACTCTTGCGGCGGTTTATGTCGTTAAGGGCAAAATCCTCTGCACCAATATAGGTGATACAAGAATTTATCACTATTCAAAGGGTGTTCTTGAGCAGATAAGCTTTGACCATACCCATGCTCAGACAATTGTTGATGCCGGTGAGGTGTCACAGACTGATATAGGTAAAATCCCCGATGCCAAGAGACTCACAAAGCATTTGGGAGTTTTTCCTGAAGAGGCAACACTTTCACCCAACATCAGCATTATTGATGATGTTGATGACGGAGATATCCTTATGCTTTGCAGTGACGGACTTACAGATATGCTCAGCGATGAGGATATCACTGCAATTCTTTCAACGGGTGAAAGCTCTCAGGATGTTGCAAGCAAGCTCATCCGTTCGGCACTTGAAAGAGGCGGTAAAGATAACGTAACAGTTATGGCGGCATTTCTTGATGTCGAAGAAACGGCTATTTTTGCTCCCATAGCGGCAGCAATGGTAGGTGATACCGATGCCGACTATGAGGAAGAATACCGTAACAGCTTCGGTTCAAACCAGGTTCCGGACGAAGAAAATCCTGTTTCTCCCTATGCGAATGCAGATGCCAGAGCATATTCGAAGCCTGTTGATAAGGCAAAAATAATGAAGATTGCGGGTGTCGCCGTAGGCGCAATTGTAGTTATTCTTATTGTTGCACTGTTTATCAAGGCTCTTGTTAACGGTGGAAATAACGAGGATGAAACAACCACAACAACATATAATTATTATGACTACACTACATATCCTGTTTATGTTTATCCGCCTACAACCCAGCCTGTAACAACATGGGTGTTCGAGTCAACAAGTGAAAGTGAAACAACTTCGGAAACCACAACACTCAGGGCATCAACCACCAAAAGAAGAATAACAACCAAGAAGCATACAACTACGAAAAAAAGAACAACTACCACGAAGAATTCAACTACCACAACTAAAAATTCAACAACAACATCAAGGGTTGAATCCGGTACTGTTGCTTCAACAACTGCGGTAACAAATGTTCCCACAAGTGCAACTGCCACCGACACATCAAATGCTTCAACAACCGTTAATTCCGGTTCAGTGACGCAGGCAACGGGTGCTTCGGATTCGGGCACAACAACTTCAACAAACAGTGCTGCTGATAATACAACAACCTCAACAAGTGCTGCCGCAACAGAAACAACAAATGCTCAATAAAAACACGGGGCTGTCCATCGGACAGTCCCGTGTTGCATATACTATTTGATTTTGGAAAGTGCCCATGAAGCAATGTATTCATAAACCTGAGCCTTGTCAAGCTCGTTAAGTATTTCATGACGCATTCCTTTATAAAGCTTGAGTGTGACATCCTTTTTGCCGGCGGCAATAAGGTCATTGTAGATTTGTTTAACTCCTTTTCCGTATGCACCGACAGGATCCTCTTCACCTGAAACAACAAGAAGCGGAAGGCTTTCGTAAACGGAGCTGTACCAATCCTTGCCCGAAACGGTGTTGAGAATCGTAAAAAGATCCTTATAGCCTGCTGCGGTGAAAAGAAAACCGCAGTATTTATCGGATATATACTTATCGACCTCGGCTTTGTCGGTTGAAAGCCAGTCAAACGGAGTTCTGCCTTCTGTTTTTTTGTTATAAGGTCCGAAAGCGATTTTATCAATGAATTTGCTGCGGTGTTTGCTTCCTTTTACTTTAGCGATTGCATCTGCAAGCATTATTGCTATTGCGGCAGCAGGGTTTTTACCGCTTGAACCGCAGAAAATGGCAGCCTTGATTTGTTCATCCCTGCCGTAACGGCGGGTATATTCTCTTGCAATGAAGGAACCCATGCTGTGACCGAAGAAGATAATGGGGAGATTGGGATATTCAGCTTTAATTAATTCGGTGAGAGTTCTTTCATCCTCAACAAAGGCATCCCATCCGTTGTTTTCACCGAAATAACCGAGGTCATCATCGCTTTTTACAGATTTGCCATGCCCTACATGGTCATCAATAAGAACGGCAAATCCTTTTGTGCAAAGATATTTTGCAAAATCTTCATATCGTTCTCCGTGTTCAGCCATGCCGTGAGCGATCTGAAAGATTGCTTTAGGTCCATCTGCGGGAATCCAGCATCTTGCATAAACATCGGCAACACCGGATTTTGATGGGACTGAATATTCTTTTTTTATTATTTCCATACCGATATCTCCTTTTTATTTAATTAGTTTTTTGAGTCTTTTCTTAAGTGTTATTCCGACGCAGGATGCGGCGGCTATTTTCACGGCATCTCCTATGAAAAAAGGGAAAACACATACCGTGGCAGCTTCCAAAAATCCGCACTCTGCTTTGTGCATATACCAAAAAATTCCGAAAATATAGCATAATGCTGTGCCTGCAATCATGCTTAACGGGTAGATGATTTTACTGTTTTCAAATCTGTCAGTCAACAATCCTATTATGCAGGCACAGGGGATGTATCCGATTATGTAGCCTCCGGTATATCCGGTAATACATTGTAATCCGCCTGTAAAAGATGAAAAAACAGGTACACCTATTGCACCTATGAGAATATAAATGATAACAGCGGTTACGGAATACTTTTTATCTACCGAGCATGAAATAATATATATTGCAAAAGTTGCAAGTGATACGGGGATTGCGCCTGCAGGCAGAGAAAACGGTGCTGAAACGCAGATTAATGCCGCCAGGATGCCGACTGTTGCTGTCTTTTTTATGTTCAATGTTGCTACCTCATAACAATCTGTGTAAAGTCGGATTGCTTTACACGGTTGTGTCGATATATGTTGATTTTATATTACACTTAATAATATCAACGATTTTGATACCTGAATATTTGTATCCTGCAAATATTGCACCGATTTCGGGTGTAAAGCTGATGAGCTTTACGTTCGCGAATCCGTTTTTGTTCATTATATCGGTAAATTTATTCCTGAAAAACATATTATTTTGGAATACTCCGCCCCAAAGTCCGATTGGAATGTTAATATTTTTGCTTTTGAGCAGACCTAAAGCGGTTTGGGAAAGCTGCTCCGCTTCCTGTTCAAGAATAATTTTTGCCGCAGCATCGTCTTTTTCGCAGCATTTGCTTACGAGTCTTGCAAAGGCGGCGGTTTTTTTTCTGCTTACTTTCTTTTCATAGTACAAGTCAATGAGATCATATATATTATTAATGGAAAAATATTTAAGGCATTCACCGAGAAGTGCTGTTTCCTGACCGCAGTTTTCTGCAGCTCTTATTGCCGCCTTTATTCCGTTAAGACCTATGGAATAGCCGCTGCCTTCATCGCCGAGTATGTAACCCCAGCCGCCTGTGTGGCTTATGCTGCCGTCATTATTTCTGCAAACTGCCATTGAACCCGTACCGCTGATTATTGCAGCACATTCACCGTCAATATCCATAGCTTCAAGTGCGACAAACAAATCCGAATCCATAATGATGCTTTCGCTGTCGATTAATTCCGAGCAAAATCTGTCGGTTTCCGCTGCCGTTGCTCTTTCGTTGAGTGCAGACATACCGATAACGGCACAGCGGAATTTTTTTATGCTCAGATTTTCAATAATGCTTTTCATGGCAAGGCGCGCAGCTTCAAGACCTACAGAATAATAGTTTATGCTTTCGCCGTATGCGCTGCATATAAATTCACCTTTTTCATTGAATACGACGGCTGTTGTTTTGCTTCCTCCGCCGTCAATGCCGAGAAAATATGAAGTGCTGTTCATGCAGATACCTCCCGAAAAGATTAAAGATAAGTTAACAGTTTATACACTTGGTTTTCGTATATTGTCAATATGTGGATAGTATGATAAAAGTGTACTAAATCAGATAATTGCTTGACAAATGATATAAATTTTACAGAAAGGAATGAATGTGTTGAAGAAAAATAAAAGGCAACCGTGTGTTATGGTTTGCGTAACTCAGCAGGAATCCTGCTCGAGACTTATTGAAGCAGGTGCAAGAATATCAAAAGAAGAGAATCTTCCGCTTTCGGTTATAAGTGTTTTTAAAGAAAGCAGCGGAATGAACGCAAATAACGGGGGAGTGCTTGAAAATCTTTTCGGATGCGCTCAAAAATACAATGCAACAATGAATGTATATTTTAATGACAGCCCTGCACTCGTTGTTGCCGTAGCGGCAAAGAAAAACTGTGCATCAACTCTCGTAACAGGATTCCCTGCCGAAGGAAGCAGCGGTTTTATTGCGAGAATACATGATATTCTTCCCGAGCTTACTATAACAATGGTTGACGGAAACTCGAATGAATACAGGGTTATTCAGTATGATAAAAAGGAAATCGAAGAAGCACGAAGGCTGAGCGCAAGCTCAGTTCATTGAAAAGCCTCCCGAGAAGAGTCTGTTGACGGCATTGCGCAATAAATTATACTCCTCGCCCTCAAGGGCGGGGTTTTTTTTGAGCAGATTTTCAGCTGCGGCATGGGTTTCTCTTATTGTTTCGCCGTCAGTCATCATATCGGCGATTTTAAGTTCGGGCAAGCCATGCTGGCGCGAGCCGAAGAAATCTCCAGGTCCACGCAGCTTTAAGTCCTCGTCGGCAATTTTAAAACCGTCAGTGGTAGAAGCAAGGATTTTAAGACGGTGCTCCGTTTCTTCGTTTTGTGCATCAGAAATCATAATACAGGTTGATTTTTCTGTTCCTCTGCCTATTCTGCCTCTGAGCTGATGAAGCTGTGAAAGTCCGAATCTTTCGGCATTTTCTATAACCATTATAACGGCATTGGGAACATCTATTCCGACTTCAATAACCGTTGTTGAAACAAGAAGCTGTGTTTTGCCGGAAGCAAAAGATTCCATAACTTCTTTTTTTTCTGCAGGTTTCATTTTTCCGTGAAGCAGACCTACCGAAAAGCCCTTGAAAAAGCCTTCGGAAAGATTTTGGTGAAGCTCCGTTGCGGCGGTAAGCTCCGATTCTTCGCTTTCTGCAACGAGAGCGCAGACTATGTAGCCCTGCTGACCCGAGCAAAGATGCTTTTTGACATAGCCGTAAGCACGTTCACGGATTTGTGAATTGACAAGATAGGTTTCAATTTTCTGTCTGCCTTTGGGTAATTCGTCAAGAATGCTCAAATCAAGGTCGCCGTAAATTATCAAAGCAAGTGTTCTCGGAATCGGTGTTGCAGACATAACAAGAGTGTGCGGATTTATTCCCTTGGAGGATAGCGACCCTCTCTGATTGACTCCGAAACGGTGCTGTTCGTCGGTTACGGCAAGCGCAAGGTTTTTAAATTCAACATCTTTTTGAATCAGAGCATGAGTGCCTACCGCAAGATCGATTTTGCCGTTTTTCAGAGCGGATTTTATCCTTTTCTTTTCTGCGGAGGAAGTTGAACCTGTCAGGAGTCCGATTGTAATATCGGTATTTTCAAACATTTTGGCAAGAGTTTTATAATGCTGCATGGCAAGAACCTCGGTCGGTGCCATAAGTGCACTCTGAAAACCGTTTTTTGCGCAGTTATATATCAATGCGGCACTGACCGCTGTTTTTCCCGAGCCGACATCTCCCTGAAGCAGTCTGTTCATGGGGATATTTTTCTTCATGTCTTCTGCAGATTGCTTTATGGCTCGCTTTTGCGCACCTGTAAGCTCAAATGGCAGAAGTGAAAAAAATTCTTCGGTGTAATCTGCCTGCATGGGAAGCGCATTTGAACGGCGGGATTTTGATTTAAGACGAAGCAGACCGAGCTCAAGCAGAAAAAGTTCTTCAAAAATAAGTCTTCTGCGTGCTTCCGAGAGCATATCCTTGCTTTCGGGAAAATGAATGTTTTTCAATGCGGATTTTATTCCCATAAGGCAGTAGCTGTTCCGTATATCCTGAGGAATTGGGTCCGGTATTTCGTCACAAACCTCGAATGCTGTTTTGATAAGCTTTTCGATTGCTCTTGAATTCATTCCTGCTGTCTGAGGATAAATCGGGCGCATTCTGCCGTTACCGTCAAATTCGGCAAACTCGGGCGAATTCATCTGACGGTAGTATCCTTTGCCTGTTATCCTGCCGAAAAAGAGATATTCCTTACCTTGCTCTATTCTTTCGGCGGCATACTTATTGTTAAAAAAAGTAACGTCAAGAAGGTTTTCACCGTCTGTTATTTCTGTTTTATAAAGAGTCATACCCTTGCGGATTCTGTGCTCGCGGCATTTCATGCCTGCTATTGCTCTTATACATACATTTTCATTAGCAGGAGCATCTTTAATTGCAAGAATATTGCTCCAATCCTCATATACACGGGGATAAAAGGTCAGCAAATCCCAAAGGGTGCAAATTCCAAGCTTGCCAAGCATGACAGCTCTTTTTTCACCCACACCTTTAAGATATTTTATACTTGCGTTAAGTTCCATACTTTACTCCGCTTTTATTGATTGGATTCTCATGTTGTCAATTTTTATGTCTGTCAGTTCACCGCATTCAAGTCCTGTTGAAATTGCTTTATCAGGTCTGTTGGTATGAACATGAACCTTGATTATTCCCGAATGCTCCGCAACTGCCGTGCAGTCACCGATATAGGACAAGACACTGCGAAGGTAACCGATATTTTGGTGCTTTGAGGAATTAATCAAAAATTCCGTGCAGTATATATATTCCATACTTTGTGAATATTCGGGCTTTTTTTCTTTTTGTGTGTTTGATTCGGAATAAATTCCTTCAGTATTCAGCATACCTCGCATTATATGGATAAGACCCTGTCCGCCTGCATCAACAACACCGTGCTTTTTTAGCATCGGTAGAAGATTGGTGGTTGTTTTAAGTGATGCTTCGGCACCTGAAAGTGCGTGTCTGAAGGTTTCCTCGGCTGAGCAGCCTTTTGCTGCTGCGGAGTTTGCTTTTGCTGCTGCAAGACGGATAACCGTAAGCATTGTGCCTTCCATGGGCTTTTCAATTGCGGAATATGCTTCGTCACTGCCTGCTTCAATTGCTTTTGCAAGTGATTTTGCATCAATTTCATCAAGCTCCCTGACACTTTCGGCAAAGCCTTTGAATATGAGAGAAAATATAACTCCTGAATTTCCTCTTGCACTCCTCAGTAAAGCCCCTGCAGCTTTATCGGCAAGCTCTCCGGCGGTCATATCGGTGCAGCCTGAAATAATTTTTGCACATCCGGAGAGAGTTAACGTAAGATTGGTGCCGGTATCACCATCGGGAACGGGAAACACATTAATGTTATCAACTTCTTCGGAATATCGGCTTATATTCTCCGATGCGGAGATAATTGCATTTTTCAGTATTTCGGCGGTAATCATATATTCATCCTCGCTTGAAAATATTATGAATATATTATGCCGTTATTGACCGTGAAAAATTCCTTTTATTTGAAACTCCATTCTTCAATGTTGTAGAAAACATCTCCGTCGCAGGATTTGAAGTCTCCCTGCATGGAGTTTGTATAGGATGCTGCCGCATTTCTGTAGCAAAGCGGGATAAGCGGTAAATCCTCGTTGAAGGTGTTGACAAAATCCATAAGCTCACATTTGCCGTTGAGATACTGATTATATCTTGATGCCGAGATGCATAACGGGTCTATTCCGTAGCTTACATCTCCACCGAAAATCGGGAACAAATCCATGTTCGGAGAAAAACGTATTTCGCCAATGTACATATCATATGAACCGACTTCAACTGCCTCGATATAATAGTCTGCTGCATATGCCTTAAGATTTACCGTAAAGCCGAGCTCTTCAAGATAGCCTTTTATAAATTCTGCCGTTTCCAGCTTAAATTGATTATCTTTATTTACAAGTAATGATATTTCTTTTGATTTAATGTCGATTCCCGATTGTGAAACAAGTTCTTCTGCTTTGGGTAAGTCTAAGGAAACAACAAGGTCCTTTGATGAGAGTGCATACCAATCGGGATTGAAGGGGGAGTATGCTGTTCTTGCGTGACCCTGGAATGCCGTTGTTACTATTTCGTTTCTGTTTAATGCGAGATTTACCGCCTGACGAATATTTGTATCGGAGAAAATTTCGCTTTCAAAATTGAATCCGAGATAAACAAAATTGTTTATTCCCATATCAACCGTTTTGGCATTTATTCTCAGGTAACTTCCGCTGCTTAAATCATTATAATAAAAACCTGTGTTGCCTATTTCGAGGCTGCTTTCAATTGAGCTGCTGTCGCGCACGGGAACAAGCATTATCGTTTTTATTGCAGGATTAAAGTTTGCTTTCTTTGTGTTAACGATAAGATAGGTTGATTCACCTGAAATCTGCGGTACATATCTGCCTGAGCCTATGGGAAGCTCACCCTCCGATCCGCTTTTTACAATGGGAAAGGTGAGGCATGAAAGTGCATAGGGGTCAGGATTTTCGAGAGTAAAAATAAGCATATTGGAAGAAGAAATGCTTGCCTGAATAAAATTCTGAAGCCTTGTTGAATAATTCGGAGAATACCTTGCCTGTTCAAATGAATAAACAACATCGTTTGCGGTTATTGCCGTACCGTCGGAAAAAACCGCAGAGTCAATAGTGACATTTACTGTTGTGCCGCTGACTATAGAACTTTTTGCGATAACGGGAATGGGTTCGTATTTGTCGTTGAGCCTGTAAAGTCCGTCATAGATAAGACCCATGATTTGAATGTTTGCTGACATTGATGAGGTGAACGGGTCAAGCATATCCGCTTTTGAATATGCAAGCTTAAGTGTTCCTTCCTTTTTGTCGCTGATGTTTGAAACACCTACGGGTTCATTGTCAATAACGGGCTTTATGTCATCGCAACCTGAAAATACAGTTAATATAAGAGATGCTATTAATATTAAAACAGCAATTTTTTTCATTTTATTCACCTTGTTAAATCAAGAATTATTTTTCCTGCCATTATCATTCCCGCAACGGGAGGTACGAACGGAAGGCTGCCCGGAGTCTGTCTTTTGCCTGTTTCTTCATCTGTCTGAGAGGGCTTGACGGGAATTTCTGGCGACCAGACAACATTCAGCTTTTTTATGCCTCTTTTTTTCAGTTCTGTCCTCATTACCCTGCACAAGGGACAGCCGCTGGTTTTATAAATATCGGATACCGTAAACCGTGAAGGGTCAAGCTTGTTACCTGTACCCATGCAGGATATCATCGGAATGCCGTATTCCTGAGATTTAACAGCCAAGTCAATTTTGGCGCTGACGGTATCTATTGCGTCGGCGATGTAATCAAAGTTTTGGAGGTTAAATTCATCGGCATTTTCTGGAAGATAAAATTTTTGTAATGCATTGACCTCACATTCGGGGTTGATGTCGAGAATCCTTTCTTTAACAACCTCAACCTTTGATTTGCCGACTGTTGATTGAAGTGCGCAAAGCTGGCGGTTGATGTTTGTAACCGAAACGGTATCGTTATCAACAATTGTAATTTTTCCTATACCTGCCCTTGCGAGCGCCTCTGCTGTATATGAACCCACACCGCCCAGACCGAAAAGAATAACATTTTTTCGGAATAGATGTTGAGTTGAATTTTTGCCGAGAATCATTTCTGTTCTCAAAAACTGCGTTTGCTCCATTTTATACCTCTTGAATATAATTATACATATTAATAATACAACAAAACAACGTATATTGCAAACTATAATTTTGAACATTTAAAATATAAGAAATTCAAAACATAATATAATTTGCTCAAGAAAAACGATTTTTGAATACGTAATTTGCATGGCGAAAAACTTTTTTTGAAAAAAGTGTTGACAAAGTACTGATTATGTGATAATATATTGCCAACGTACCAAAAATGCAATTTTGAGGTGCACGTTCACTAAACAAAACGAAGGAGATATTAAATGAATAATTTCGATTTGAAAAGATTCAGAAGTGAAAAATTAGAGATTTCTCAAAGCCGTTTGGCAGAGATTATAGGAGTGCGTCAGGATACGTTATCCAGATACGAAGAGAATCCTGAAAATATCCCTTTGAATCTGCTCATGACCATATCTCAGAAATTCGGAATTTCTCTTGATCAAATATTTGAGTATGAAAAATCGGTACCGCAAGCATTGGATGTAAAAAATAATTGGAGTTCGGTTAAATTTATACACTCATCGTTGACTGATTATATTAAAGAAAACAAAAACTCAATTTCACGTCCGGAAAATCTTGAAAAAGTTAATATGCTTTGTCAGATAATTGATAAACTTACGGTAAAGCCCAAGCTTGTTTTTCTTGGTCGCTCTGACTCCGGAAAAAGCACTATGATCAATGCTTTAATCGGAGAGGACAGAATGCCGACGAACTGGACTCCCACCACCTCTGTTGTTGTGTATATCAAACATTTGGATGACCGACCTGACTACATGGAAGAGGATTTATGGGTTTTCAAAAACGATGAAAGAGGCTGCGGCTGGGACGATTCAAGACTCAATGATGAAAGTTATACCAAATCTCTTCGCATTGCTTCAGGTGATGCAAGTATGCTTGCCACTTACGGGACAAGTCAGGGAGAACAGTTCAGGAACCGTAAAGAAGAAATTAGTTCGGCTGTTCTCTTTGTTGACTGTCCCATTCTCAAGAACTGTGATATTCTTGATGTTCCCGGCTTTGCGGGAGGCAAACCCGGCGATAATAAGGCTGCGGAAGGTGCTGCGGTTAAAGCTGATGCTTTGATATATTTGTCACAATCGAATTCTTTTAT
This sequence comes from Acutalibacteraceae bacterium, assembly GCA_045544115.1. Lineage (GTDB taxonomy): Bacteria > Bacillota > Clostridia > Oscillospirales > Acutalibacteraceae > CAG-177. Next base: position 20,360 of record JAZPYI010000002.1, read on the forward strand.
GGGAACGGAAGATTTTATTTACCTTAAAGGAGCAATTGAGAATTTGCCGGTTGTTGAGAAAAAAGATGCCAATGAATTTTCAAAGCTTTCCAATTTGTTTGTAATTGCCACACAGGCTCATATTATCGGAAACGAAGAAAAAATTGCGGAGATTCTGGATGACGGAAGCACAAGATTTTACAACACACTTACGGAAAATTTCTGGCAAAGCAAGGAATCAGCAAGCGGATATAAATATGAACAGAAAGATCTTGCAGAAAGATTTTTCAGCTATTCGACCGATGCAGAGTTTTTGCGTGAAAAATTTGAAGAACAAATCAAGATAACCGTTGAGAGCCTTCCTGTTATCGTAAAACAAAAGGCTGTTGAAAAAATCAAAAACTACAGCTGTGAAATACTTGATGAGCTTGAGGAGAAGATAAAAACAGACGAAGCATTGCTTTCTGATAAGGAAACCGTAAAGGCATTGTATGATAAAATATGTTCCGAAGAAGCAAGAATTAAATTTGAACTTAAAGAAAAAAGAAATGATGTTATTGCTTTCATAAATAAAAGAAACAAGGTGAATAAGGAAGATTTTGCTGCCCGATTTCGCAAAATAGTAAACGAAACAACAATTGTTGAAATGATAAAAGAGCAGGAGATATCCAATACCAAAAAGAGCAAATCGCAGTTTATGGCATTTCTTTCTTCTCGTCTTGATGAGGAATGCAAAGAATCAATAGTAAGCGAATCCGAAAAAATGAATAAAGTGATTGATGAATATACAGATTCGTGTCAAAATATTCTTTCTGCTGCTGATTTCCCGAAATTTGAAGGAAAATCTTTTGATAAGTTTTTTAATGTTAAAAGAGCGTTTGTTTCAGGTCTTTCGGGAGCGGCGACTTTGGGCGCTTTGGCATTCTGGGCATCAACACTCGGAAATCTCGGCGGCTATATAATTGTTGCGAAGGCTGTCAGTGTGCTTGCTGCGCTTGGTATTCATATTGGAGGAACAGCTACTGTTATCAGTGTGGTGTCATCTCTGGGCGGACCGCTTGCATGGGGAATAGGAGCTGCCGTTATTGTTGCCTGTACTCTTTTTGCCGTCTTTGGCGGAGGTTGGAAAAAGCAGTTTGCCAAAGGTATATGTAAAGAATTTGAAAAAAGCAAGGTTATTGATGAGTTTAACAGCTTTATTGACAATTATTGGAAGGATACCCAAAAAGCTTTTATTCTTGGTGCTGATCAGGTTGAAAGAGATTATGAATCTCACAAAAATGCTCTTGGTTACGAGCTTGTAAATTATAACAAAGAAAATATAGAAGCTCGGGTAGCCGATACCAAATCAACCAAAGAAATAATTCTAAATATTCCGGTATAACTGATTCAGGAGAATATTATTATGAAAAGGTTTATATATTTATTTGTTGCGTTATCGTTGATAATTTCTTGCTGCGGCTGCACCGGCACTTTACCCGAAGAAGAAAAAACAATAGTTGATATCAATGGAGATACTGTATCTGTTCCTGCGTTGATTAATAATATAATTTGTCGTTCGGGAAACGGAACAAGCTTTATTGTTGCGATGGGATACGGTGATAAACTTGCGGGAACGGCGGATTATGTTGTAACGAACCCTTGGACAGATAAATTTTTTAACGGAATCTCTTCTCTTCCGACTTTTGGCTGGGCTCCGTCTGCAGAGGAAATTTACAGAGTTAATGCTGATTTGGTTATGCTTGCAGACCCTGATTGCGCTGCTTCACTCAGAGCAGACGGTATAAATGCGCTTTGTTATAAGCAATATAATGAAACCGAAATTATTGATTCTGTAAGACTTCTCGGAAATCTTTTAGGCAAGGATGCAGCCGATTATGCCGAAAGATGGATTGATTATTATAATGAAACAGATGAGTTTATTTCACAGGCATTGTCATCTGTTTCTGCTGCGGACAAGCCGAATGTTTATTATATTTACGGACAGACAAATAAAGGCTTGGGAAGAACAGCCGGAGGCGGCTCTATTGAGCAATTCTGGATTGAAGAAGCAGGAGGCGTTTTTGTGACACAGGATCTTGCCAATGACGGTCCTAAAATCACCGAAGAGGAAGCGATATCAAGAAATCCCGATGTCATTTTTATAGGCGGAATATATAGCGGTGCATTAGAAACGGATTTGCAGAATAACCCTGCTTGGAGTGATGTTTCAGCAGTTAAGAATGCGAGAATTTATCAAATCCCGGTCGGATTTTTACCTTGGGATTTCTACGGTGTTGAATTTCCTTTGCTAAAGCTTTGGGCGGCAAAGCAGCTGTATCCGAATCTTATTGATGTTGATATGCACGAAATTACAAAAGAATTTTATAAAGAGTTTTACAATAAAGAATTAACCGATAATGAAGTGGAGTATATCTTGAATTCATTATCTCCGGAGGGAAAGTCACTTGTCGGATAAAACGAAAAGACAAAATATTTTTGCAGAAAGAAACAGATCATTTAAAACCGTTGTTTTTCTGCTTCTGGCTTTTTCTTTAATTGTTATGTTAGCCTGTTTTTGCGTAGGAAGATTTCCTGTTTCAATCAAAGAACTCTTTTCCTTGATTTTCGGGAGAGGAGATGAGATAAGAGCATCGGCAAAAAATGTACTTGTACATATTCGTGCTCCTAGAATTTTTCTTTCTTACATTATAGGTGCTGCATTATCTTTGTCCGGAACCGTGTATCAGAATTTGTTCAATAACCGTCTTGTTTCCCCAGGAATACTTGGAGTGGATGCCGGAGCTTGTGTGGGTGCGGGTATTGGTATACTGCTCGGATGGGGAAATGTTTTGGTAACTGTTTTTTCATTCGCTGTCGGATTTATAGCGGCTATTATGTCCGTGGGAATACAAAAAATGACCAAAAGCACATCTCCGGTAGTGTTGGTTCTTGCCGGAGTTGTTGTAAGCGCACTTATGAATGCCTTGATCGGATTGATAAAATTTATGGCAGACGGTCAAAATAAACTTGCATCAATCACATTTTGGATGATGGGTGATTTGTCTAATGCTGAAATGAAGCATGTGTTTTATCTGATGCCTATAGTTTTGGTTTGTTCCGTAGTGTTGTATATGATGCGTTGGAGAATGAATGCGGTTTCTTTGGGTGAAAAAGAGGCTTTGTCTTTAGGCATTAACTATAAGAGAGAACGACTTATAATAGTTATGTGTGCCACATTGCTCACAAGTGTTTCTGTCAGTATTTCCGGTTCGATCGGTTGGGTGGGGCTTATAATCCCGAATGTATCCAGAACCTTTTTTAAGAATGATACCCAAAAGCTTATACCGGTAAGTATATTTCTCGGAGGGATATTTATGGTTGTTGTTGATACTTTGGCAAGAACATTGTCGGCGACCGAAATACCGTTGGGAATTATTACAGGCTTTTTGGGCGCAATTGTGTATGGAGTTATTATCATAAAAAGGAGAACGAACATATGATGAAGCCTTTGATACAGATCAAAGATTTATCTTTTTCTTATGGTAATGATAATGTGCTTGACCAAATTTCTTTTGATATAATGAATGGTGATATTTTTGCGCTAATGGGCAGAAACGGATGCGGAAAAACAACTTTACTTAATTGTTTGATGGGCTTTAACAATATTTCTGCAGGAACAATATTTATCGAGAACGAGGATGTTGCAAAACAAAGCCATACAGAATTATCGAAAAAAATAAGCTATGTGCCTCAGCATTCGACCAATAACAGCACTCTTAATGTTTTTGACTATATATCTTTGGGCAGAATTGTATATAAAAGACTGTTTGAACACTTAAATTCAAGCGATGTTGAAACAGTAAAAAGATATTCTTCTCTTTTGAAAATCGAGCATCTGCTGCAAAAAAACATGGATGAAATAAGCGGCGGAGAAAAGCAGCTTGCCATGATTGCAAGAGCACTGACGCAGGAAACACCGATTATTGTTTTTGATGAACCGACATCTGCACTTGATTTCGGAAATCAGAGCCGCTTCCTTGAAATAATCAGAGATTTATCACAAAATGGCAAAACGGTTGTTTTTACTACTCATAATCCCAATCATGTGCTTGCATTGGATTCAAAAGTATGCATTTTGCATCAAAAACAAATATTGTGTTGCGGAGAAGCACAAAAAGTTATAAATCAAGATGTAATAACTGAGGTTTACGGCAACAATTTGGAGTTTGTTTGTGACGGAAACAGAAAAGCTTGCACCTTTAGTGTTTAGAAAAAAACAAGCTAATTTCTAAATCTAACTAAATCTAATTTAATAAAATATCAATTCCTTTCTTTGTTTTGGTTTTTGGCTTAAAAGTAAAGAGTCGTTAACTGATGTTAGCGGCTCTTTGCATTTCCGGAAAAATTACCAATAATTTATTAAGTTGCAGATTGACGAAACCTGTAAACCCAAATTATCATTAGGCTACAAACAAAAAATAAAAGGAGAAATAACATGAACGGTTTAAAAATCATAAGAATCAGATGCAACCTTTCCATTAACGAAATCGCAGGCATTCTCAACGTATCAAGGCAGTTAGTCAGCGCATGGGAAAACTCAAGAAAAGAAATTTCCCCCAAAAGACTCCGACAGCTTTCAGAATTTTTCGGAATCGATGAATGTTTCTTCGGCGAAATAACAGAAGAACAAATACAGCAGCTGAACGAAAAGGCAATGTTTCTTTTCAAATATCATGACAAGGATATTTTCAAATATAAACCCGATGAAGATGTCAAAGACATAAACCGAGTGTCGGTATATTTCAAAGGAAACAACGAAACTAGCCTCAGCGAAGAATATAACAAACTGAAAAAGCAACAGGAAGAAACGGTTGAAAGAATAGATATGTTCATAGGCAAAAAACTCGGACATATGGAAAGCGAAATGATGAGAATGGCCAACTACACAAAAATCTACAGCGATTTTGCCGGACTGATTGAAAGCATTGATGAACAAAAATCTCATCTCAAAGTTCCCTATCGTTTTGAAATCATTGATGTTCTGGATGCAGTGAGACTGGCTTTCGGCTTGCTTGACGAGGAAACTGTCAGGAAATACCACAAATCACAATATTTTGTGGGAAGAGATAACGATCATATTTTCAAACTTGCCGAAATAATCAGAAAACATTGGATGCCGATAAAAGATTATCACGAAAATCTCAGAGCAAACTTCAGGAAAAATCTCCCCCCAAAAAATAACAATCCTCTTCCGAGTGTTGATGTTCAGATTGAACAGATGAAAGAAAAGCAACGTCAATGGAGAAAAAACAACAAAGTAAGCACTTAATAATAAACAAACCATCTCTTAAGTTTTATAACATCAAGAGATGGTTTGTTTTTGCCTCACTTAATTTTTTATAATTAATTGCAGAAAGTCCTGAAAACGGGACATAACATTTGGTAATGTGTAGATGAAAGGCGGAATGGATATGGCTGAAAAAAGAACAAGTGAGACATTTGATGTATTCAATGAGTTTTTTAAGAATATAAGAGAACTCGGACATATGCTTTCAAGGGAAGATCTTGATATTGCAGCGGAATCGCTTCGTGAGGCACAGAGAGAAATTGAATGGAAACGACATGAACAGATTGAAAAAGAACGAGAAGTCCAAAGACTCGAAAAAGAACGCATAAAGAAAGAACGGCACGACAGATATGTTGCCGAAGTGACAAGCATGGATTTGCCGCTTGACTGGGAAAATCCCTTTGCAGGCGATGACCGTGCGGCGGTGCATACCGAAAGTATTCCGGATGCGCTGGTTATATCGCTCAACACCTTTGGCAAGGTTGATATTGAATATATTTCGCAGATTACGGGTGAAGCCTGCAAAACGGTTATCGAAACCCTCAAAGGCTCAATTTATCAGAATCCCGAAACATGGGATAAGTGCTTCTATAAAGGCTGGGAAACAGCCGACGAATATTTGACGGGTAATCTCAAAAGAAAGTGGAGAGCAGCTAAAAAAGCAACAAAGGAATTTAACGGTTATTTTGATGCAAACATTGAAGCGATTGAGAAGGTTATTCCGCCGTCAATAGCCTGCGAGGACATTTATGTCACTCTCGGTTCACCGTGGATTCCTCCGGATGTTATTGATGATTTTATTGATGAGCTTTTTTGCCCGTGTAAAGACCTTTATTATAATTGGAAAAACTATACCATGACAAAGCACGATGAAATAACGGGTACTTGGGAGATAGAATTCAAGAGCAGATTCAACGGTACAAGGATGGCAACAAAAGCAAACTCAACCTATGGCACAAGCAGAATAAATGCTCTGCACATAATTGAGCGAACTCTTAATTTAAGGCAAATCAGGGTTACTGATTCTGTCAAAAGTCCGACTTCTTCAACGGGCGAGAAAAGAGTTGTCAACAATGCAGAAACAGCACTTGCAATCGAAAAGCAGAAGAAGCTTATCAAGGAATTTCAGAAGTGGATATGGAAGGACGAAAAACGCAGGGAAAGACTTGAGCAGATTTATGAAGAGAAGTTTGCCTGCGTGCGCAAGAGAATCTTTGACGGCTCGTTCCTTGATTTTCCGACTATGTCCGATGAAATAAAGCTTTACCCTTACCAGAAAAATGCTGTTGCGAGAATACTTTTTACCCCAAACACTTTGCTTGCGCACGATGTTGGTGCGGGCAAAACTTACGTTATGGTTGCGGCAGGAATGGAAATGCGGCGTATGGGCATTTCGAAAAAGAATCTTTATGTTGTACCCAATAATCTTGTGGGGCAGTGGTCGGATATATTCCTCAGAATGTATCCTCAGGCAGATATTCTCTGCGTTGAGCCAAAAAATTTCAAGCCCGATAAACGTGATGAGGTTATGGAGAAAATCAGGGATAACGATTATGATGCTGTGATAATGGCTTACAGCTGCTTTGAGCTTATCGGAATTTCAAGGGAATTTCATGAAAGTCAGCTGCAAGAATTGCTTGAATCCGTTTCGGAAAAGCTTTGCAACAGTCTGAAAAACACCTCGCGTCTTCAGGAAAAACGCCGCAAGCTCCGTGAAGCCTGCAATGAATTGAAAAGAGCTTTATATGTTGCAACCGATGAGGTTTATTTCGATGAGCTCGGCATAAATACTCTGTTTGTAGATGAAGCTCATAATTTTAAAAATCTCCCGATTGAAACCAAGATTTCAAACGTTCTCGGTCTTTCAAAGGGAGGTTCAAAGAAATGCGCCGAAATGCTCGAAAAGGTGCAATGCGTTCAAAAACAGAACAACGGCAGAGGCATTGTTTTCGCAACGGGTACGCCCATAACAAATTCCGTGACCGACGTTTACGTTATGCAGAAATACCTGCAGAGCGGTGAATTGGCTCTTCTTGATTTGCAGAGCTTTGACAGCTGGATAGGTATGTTTGCCGAAAAAGAGGACAGCTTTGAAATTGATGTTGACACAAGCGAATACCGAATGGCAACAAGGCTTTCAAAATTTCACAATCTTCCGGAGCTTACAAATCTGCTTGCATCCGTTGCGGATTTTCATTCAATGGAAGGCGCCGACGGAATACCCGAATTTGACGGTTACACAGATGCACTTATTCCGAAAACAGTGGGATTTCAGGCTTATCTTGACCAAATCTCCGACAGAGTTGAAGATGTAAGAAATCATATGGTGCCGAGAACTGAGGATAACATGCTTAAAATCACCGTTGACGGCAGGAAGGCGGCTCTTGATCTGCGCCTTGCCGAACCGAATGCGGCATTCACCTATGATTCAAAGGTCTATCGCTGCGCCGAAAATATTTTTGACATCTACATGAAAACATATCTTCAGAAAAGCACGCAGCTTGTTTTTTGCGACGTTTCAACACCGAAAGGAGCTTTCAATATTTATGATGAGCTTTCACGTCTGCTCATTTCAATGGGTATACCCAAAGAAATGATTGCCTATGTTCACGATGCACATACTGAGAAAAAACGAAGCGAGCTTTTCAAAAAGGTCAGAAACGGCGAAATCCGCATTCTTCTCGGCTCAACATTCAAGCTTGGTCTGGGTGTAAATGTTCAGGACAGGCTTGTTGCACTTCATCATATCGACGTTCCGTGGAGACCTGCGGATATGGTGCAGAGAGAGGGAAGGATTCTGCGTCAGGGCAATATAAACCCTAAGGTGAAGATTTTCAGATACATAACAGAAGGCAGTTTTGATGCCTATTCGTGGCAGTTGCTTGAAACAAAGCAGAGATTCATCAGTCAGCTTCTCTCGGGCTCGATTACTCAGAGAAGCGGTTCGGATGTTGACGGCACGGTGCTTGACTATGCCGAAGTCAAGGCACTTGCAGTCGGCAATCCGCTTATCAAAAAAAGGGTTGAAACCGCAAACGAGCTTGAAAAATATATGGCTCTGCAAAGAGGTCTTGTTGCAAACCGTGAAGCACTTGAAAACGAGTTAAATGCGATTCCCGCACAGCTTGCCGATAACAAAAGAATAACCGACGAATGCGTTGCAGACAGAGATTTTTATCAGGCAAACAAGCATGAATATGACAAGGCACAAAGGCAGATAATCCGAAAACGGATTTTTGATGCCGTCAAGAAAAACAATATGATTCCTGCTGAAAAAGAGCTTTTGAGATATCAGGGGTTCAAGGTTATTCTGCCTGCAAATATGCTCAAAGAAAAGCCGTTTGTAATTCTTAAAAATACGGGCAGACATTATGTCAATCTCGGCGATACAGAGGTCGGTACGATAATCCGAATTGATAATTATCTTGAGGGCCTGACAGAATATATCGGGAAACTTGAAGATGCCGCAGAAAAGCTCCGTGAAAAAGAAATCGGAATAAAAGCTGAGCTTGCAAAAGACGAAAGCTATACCGATAAAATTGAAGAGCTGAAAAAACAGCTTAAAAACATTGATAAAAAACTGGGGGTTAAAGAATGAATGAAGTGAAAATGTCAAGTGTGCCGAGCTTAACTGTACAGAAAACAATAAATATTCTTTCAAAGTCATATTGCAATGTTATCAATTCGGGTTTACCAATAAAAACTTTGCCGTCGGTTATGCTGTGGGGACCTCCGGGTATCGGTAAATCGCAGCTTGTCCGTCAGCTTGCAAAGGATATTGAAGCAAAAACAGGCAAAAAAGCCGTTGTGACTGACGTCAGATTGCTTCTTTTCAATCCTATTGACCTGCGAGGTATTCCCACCGCAAACGCAGATAAAACCCTCGCAATATGGCTCAGACCGCAGATATTCCAGATGGATGCGGATGATTCAGTCGTGAATATCCTTTTCCTTGACGAAATTTCTGCCGCACCCCAATCTGTTCAGGCGGCGGCTTATCAGATAACGCTTGACCGTGTTGTGGGTGAACATAAGTTGCCCGATAATTGCATTGTTATCGCTGCAGGTAACAGAGTAACGGATAAATCCGTTGCATTCAAAATGCCGAAGGCACTCGCAAACCGTCTTTGCCACATTGAGGTTGAGGGCAACTTCAATTCGTGGAAGCAATGGGCAATACGAAACGCAATCAGTCCGAAGGTTATCGGTTTTCTTTCGTTCAAGCAGAATATGCTTATGGGCTTTGACGGCGGCAAGGATGACCTCGCATTCCCGACACCCCGTTCGTGGGAAATGGTCAGCAATCTGCTCAATTCCGTCGATGATAATGTTGAGATTATGTATCCGATGGTTGCAGGTCTTGTCGGCACGGGCACGGCAATCGAATTCAGAACGTGGTGCAAGGTGTGGAACTCCTTGCCCTCAATCGAAGATGTTTTTGACGGAAAAATGCCGATTGTTCCGAATTCAACCGATGCACTTTATGCTCTTGTTTCGGCAATGGCAGTCTATGCCCAAAGCCACAAAGACGAAATGCAGAGAATCGCAAATTCGATTGTATATGCCGAAAAGCTGCCTGCGGATTTCTCCGCCGTTCTTCTCAAAGATTATATGTATATAGAAGACGGCTACAAATCAAAGCTTATGCAGATTCCCGAATTTGCAAGGTGGCTGCAGACGAAGGGAAGGCTGCTCAATGGAACTGTCTGAACAGAAAATCCGTGAATATTCAATCAGGCTTATGAAATCAAGGCTTCGTCTGCTTTGCACAAACGGTTTTTACGGACTTCTTCTGATGCATATGGTGCTGACCATCGACGAAGAATGCGAAACCGCCGCAACCGACGGAATCAGAATATATTTTGGACCCGATTTTCTTGAAAACCTGACCGATTCGCAGATTGATATTGTTATGATGCATGAAATTCTTCATGTTGCTTTACAGCACTGTTCACGCAGCGGCGATTTTGAACCCGAAAGATTCAATATTGCTTGCGATATCGTTGTTAATTCACTCATTCTTGAATCAATGGGCGGTAACAGAAAAAACATTCATCTCGGCAAATACGGAGAGCTTATGCACGAAACGCCCGACGGAAAAGAGGGAGCAAAATTCACTGCCGAAGAGGTTTATGCAATGCTACCTGCGATGAATGGTAAAAAATCAAAAAATAAAATGCCGGGAAGCAAAGTGAAAGGTAACGGAGACGCTCCGGGCGGCAAGAATGGCGGGGAAGGCGGTTTCGACGATTCCGACAGTAACGGTAACGGCATTTTTGATGAACATGACCGCTGGAAGAACACCGCTGACGACAACACTTTGAAAGAAGAATGGCAAAAGAGGATTCTTGATGCGGCAGAGGCAATCAGCATCCGAGACCCGTCAGACCAACGGGGGCTGCTCCCCGCATTTGCTAAGAGGATAATCAAAGAACTCCGAAAGCCGCAGACCGATTGGCGCTCAATCCTCAACGAATTTGTGCAGGAGGAAATCTGCGATTATTCGTTCAATCCGCCCGACAGAAGATTCGGCGATTCCGATTTCTTTCTGCCCGATTTCAACGAAAAAGACGAAAAAGTCAAAAATATTCTCTTTATGATTGATACATCGGGTTCAATGTCCGACGATATGATAACCGCCGCTTATTCCGAAGTCAAAGGCGCAATCGACCAGTTCAACGGCAAGCTTGAAGGTTTTCTCGGTTTCTTTGATGCTGCAGTAATACCGCCGACTCCGTTTTCGGATGAAGACGAATTTATGGTTATTAAACCGAAAGGCGGCGGAGGAACAGATTTTAATGTTATTTTCAAATATATTGATGATCAAATGAGCGAAGAACCGCCTGCGAGCATAATAATCCTGACCGACGGTTATGCTCCGTTTCCCGATGAAGAAAAAGCAAACGGAATACCCGTTTTGTGGCTTCTGAACAATGAAAATGTCGAGCCCCCGTGGGGTAAAATTGCAAGAATTGAGGTGTGAAAAATGCTTTACAAAACCGCCGAAAAATAATATTATAAGAATATATCATACAAGGGGTATTTATTATGGCAGTAACTTTGGAAGATAAACTCGTTATCGGCGTTTCGTCGAGAGCGCTTTTTGACCTTGAAGAAGAAAACAGAATATTTGAAGAACAAGGTCTGGAGGCATATTCAAAATATCAGACCGAGCATGAGAATGATATTCTCAGACCCGGCACGGCATTTCCGCTTGTTAAGGCATTGCAGAAGCTCAATGCCGATGGCAGGTACCTGACCGAGATTATAATTATGTCCAAAAACAGTTCGGACACAAGCCTGCGTATTTTCAATTCCATTGAGCATTACGGACTTGACATAAGCCGCGCGGCTCTGGTTGGCGGTGCATCAATATCGCCCTATCTCGGTGCATTCAAAACAGATTTGTTCCTTTCTGCAAACGAAAGCGATGTGCAGGAAGCAATCAACGCAAACATCGCATCGGGCATCATCTGTGACAACTCAAATCTGCCGATAAATCCCGATGATGAGATACCCCAAATCCGAATTGCATTCGACGGCGATGCGGTTATTTTCTCCGATGAATCCGAAAGAATTTTTCAAGCGGAAGGACTTGAAGCTTTTGCTGAACACGAGCAGAAGAACGCACAGAATCCTCTTCCCGAAGGACCGTTTGCTAAACTGCTGAAAACACTATCGCTTATTCAAAAGCAGTTCCCCAAAGACGAATCGCCAATCCGTACCGCACTTGTTACCGCAAGAAATGCGCCTGCACACGAAAGAGTTATCCGTACTCTGCGTGCATGGAACGTGCGAATTGACGAGGTTTTCTTCCTTGGCGGAATCAAGAAAAGCGAAGTTCTCAAAGCATTCAATGCCAACATATTCTTTGACGATCAGGCAACCCACACCGACCCCGCATCAAAGCTTGTGCCGTCCGCAAGAGTACCATATAAGAAATGAATTTAGCCTGCAACAAAACCGTTGCAGGCTGTTTTTTATGACTTTTTCATCTTACTTAATTTATATTTCAAAAATTCCACGGGATGATTTTCTGCAAAATACTGTGTTCTGTAAATTTCCATTGCTTCGGCAATGAGATTATGTTTATTATCAAGATATCTGCAGTTATCCGCCAAATCGCGAAACCACTGCACATAATTTTCCGAAATGAATTTTGAAGCGAGTTTTCCCGTTTTTCCTGCAGCAATGATTTTGCTTATTTCTTTATTATCGAAATAATTTCTTGCAAGAGCATCAATAAATTCTTCGATGCAGTACGGAACTTGATTTATAGGTACTCTTTTGTTTTGACAGCCTTTACTTTCCCAACCGCCGAGAATACTGTCATGAGATTTTTCGGGAAGATGATTCAGAAACTTAAGAATTCCCAAACGACGTACAAAATCCGAAAAATTCTCTGCTTTTTCAAAAACGAAGAAATCAACGGGCAGTTTTATGTGACCATAAACAGAACATTCGCCGCACATTGCATCATCTTCATAGTGATAAAAAGAATCATAGATTCTGGAATCGTTAAAATTTATTGTTGACAAATCCGTGTTGGTTGTTTTCAAAAGCAAAGACAAATCCGCAAGCGGTTCATAATCGCTCAGAACAAGAATTCCGTAAGGAATAGGCTCGGTAAAGCAATCATCGGGCAATTCACATTCGGCAGGCATAACAGACAGAGAATATTTAAGTTCGTGAGTAACGTTATCTTTGTCAACATGTTTCAGATTACGGACACTATAACCGTTGAATTTTTCTTTAAGATAAGCAATTATTTCGTCTTTGAATTCCGATTTGACGGGAATGTTGATTGAATGAATTTCATCTTCGCTTTCGGGAAGACTATGACCATCGCCGTGCATTGTTTTCTTGCAAAACGGACATTCTTTGTCAGGTATATCAAAACCGTCTGCATCGGTTTCATAGAAGTCAAAATACGGTCTCGGTCTTACCCATTCAAAGTTGCCGCATGAGCATTCATAATGAGGGGGCAAAGGATTGATTTCGGATATTTCGAGATAATATGCGAGCAGATGAAATTTTGATGAAAAGCCGTTGCCGTAGGGAATGCTTTTGCTTTTACAGTATTCTATAACTTCATGCGCTGCGAGGAAAAGCAATATGCTTTTTGATTTAATAGTATTGCAGATTTCCGTTTCTGTTCTTTCGTGCATACTGTAAATATCGCTGATTCTGTATCTGTCGTTCGCCTTGTTACGGCAGAGTGTTGAAAAATACTTTGTATAGTTATTTTTACTCATAAATATCACCTTTCAAAAATAATAACCATCTCTTGAGGTAAGAATACCAAAAGAGATGGTCTTTTTTCGGTGCATATCAGACCTTAACGATATAC
>JAZPYI010000003.1:0-15529 GCA_045544115.1 Acutalibacteraceae bacterium
GGCAGAAGGACTTGAACCCTCGGCACGCGGTTTTGGAGTGAATATATCAAGACCCCACAAACGGCTATAAATAAGGGTTTTTTAACCCGTCTGACTTGAATTTGACTTGAATGCATCATTTCCAGATACAAATTCATTAAGTTTAACGATTGACCTTTCTTTCTGTGCATCGGAAAGATGTGTGTATATTTTCATGGTTGTTTCAGCCGAAGCATGACCGAGAAGATATTGAGCGGTCAGAACATCAACACCCGCCTCAAAGAGAATTGTTGCATAGGTATGGCGCAGGTCATGCCATCCGAATTTTTGAATTGTAAACGCCGTCACTCCCGGAGCACACTTCTTTTTCTTTTTACCTTCTCTGTTTCCGTTCTGCATTTCAAGGTCTAGCATAAGACTGTCAAGAAGCCTTTTCCAACCCATATCGGTAATCATTTTGTTTTTTGCACTTCTGCAGACATATATACTTTTTCTCGGTACGGATTTCAAATACTCGACAAGAACATCAGGAATCGGTATTTTGCGAACTCCTGCTGCTGTTTTCGGAGATTTGATATTTTTTGATTTAAAATCATAGCTTTTATTAACAGTCAATATTTTGTTGTATAAATCTACATCATTCCATGTTAAAGCGGATAGCTCTCCCCTTCTAAGCCCGCAAAACATTGCAACCATTGCAGGACACTTCGCTCTGTTATCGTCAGATAAATTCTGAATCCATTTTCTTTCGGTTTCGGTCAATGCCCTGCGTTCATTCTTCGGTGCATTTTTCGGGATTTCTGCAAGGTCCGCAGGATTGAATTCGATTGCTCTGTTTTTTATAGCAAACGCAAACACCTGAGAACAACTTTGTCTGTATGCCCTTAATGTCTTATCGGCAGTCGGTTTTCCTGTGAACGGATTTTTTTTTGCAAGGTCAATGAGAGCTGATTCTATCTGAAAAACTTTAACGGCATTCAACTGAAAATCACCGATATAATCATAAAAGTATTCAATGCGTTTTGATTTGGTGTTATACTCTGAATCGGTGATTTTTTTCTTTTGTACGGAAAGAAACAGCTTTGACCAGTCTTTGAAGCTGTCCTTCATTTTTGATATATCAAGCCCCCTGCCGAGCTGTGCTCTCAGTTCGGCAGCTTTCTCATTGACTTCTTTTTGTGTTTTGCCGTAGACAGTTTTTACTTTTCTTTTACCGTCCTCGCCTATTCCGAGGTAAATCTGAACGGCTATGCGCCCGTCTGAACGGGTTGCGTTCTTTCTTTTTGGCATAAATATTCCCCTTTGTAACCGCCGAATAAATCGGATTATGATTATCGGCGAGATAATTTTTTGTTCCCAATTCACGAAAACGCAGGCAATACTCTGTGTATTAACGAGTATTTCGGGATACGGGAACGGAAAAGTAGCCGCCGAGAATTGTGATTTCGGTTTGATTGGCGGTTACTTATTGACTTTTTTTCGGGGAATAGTGTATAATAGATACACCAATCCCCTTGATTTAGCGGTTGAGTGGTTTGGTATTTCGTCTCCCGGTGTTGGCGCACCGGGGGATTTTTTATTTTATAAATTTATATCATCAGTATTGTTGTTATCATCTAATATGCAGAACTCTTTTAACTTCTTGGCGATTTTACTGCCCTTATACAATCTGGTATCTTCAAACTGCAAGAACTTTTCTTCGCCCTGAGCTGAGGTGTATGCAATGATAAAATAGAAATGTCTTTCTTTTTTAGTCTTGGTTCCCGTTCCGCTGATTGCACCGACAACCGCACCGACACCGCCGAAAAGCACACCGCCTGCTACAGCTCTGCCGATCGAACTTTTTGACTTCTGTATTTCTTCAACTTCTGCACTGTAAACAACATCTTTTATTTTTGAGTAGTCAAGGTTGATTTTATTTTTTGCAAACGGACCGCTTATTTCAAGATGATCGTCATACAAGGCAACATCATACATGTTGTTTGCAGTATATCCGCCGCCGATATCTTCAAGCAGTTTGAAATAATCACTTATCACCGCGCCTTTTTTGCTTTTAAAAAGTCCCATTGTATTACCTCTTTCATTTTATTATTTCACAACAATTTGTTGTAAAGCTCCGCAATAATTACAGAATTTACTGTTTTCAGGCAATTCTTTGCCGCAATGAATACAGTAAATTAAAAACTCCCCTTTACTTTAAAACACTTGTAAATCCTACTGCTCTGCCAATAATACTTACCCTGTTCATGTCCTCTTTGCTGAACACTCTCGGCGGATATGAGGGATTTTCCGCCTGAAGAATTATAGAATCATCATTAATATATACACGCTTCAGGAGCTTCTCTGTTCCGTCAACCAGAACTGCCGCAATCTGACCGTTCTCAACGGTGGACTGCTGACGGATATAAACTGTGTCGCCGTCATTGATTCTTGCACCTGTCATGCTGTCCCCTTCACATTTAAGAGTGAAATCGCAAACAATATGTTCGGGAACATCGTCATAACCGTCGAAGTTTTCTTCACTGTTAATCGGGTCGCCGCAGGATATGACACCGAGGCGGGGAATTTTGTTTGTTTTAGGTAAAGGCATGAATCCTTCGGGAATATTGGAATCGCTACTGTTGTCTTCCCAACCCATTAATGCAGCAGGGCTTACTCTTAATATATCTGCAAGCTGAGAAATTCGCCCTTGTCTTAATGATTTAATATTACCGCTTTCCCATCTTTGAACCGTAGCTTCGGAAACACCCATTTTATCAGCTATTTCAAGTAATGTATATCCAAGTTCTGAACGTCTTTTCTTTAAAACTTCCGAAAGAGACATATAATCACCTCACCAATAAAATAACACATTCTTTCGCAAAATGCAAGTAGTTTTATGCATTTTTCAAAAAAACTTTCGCAAAACGTATTGACAATCACAAAAAACGGTGTTATCATAAACTTACGCAATACGCAAGTTTGAAGGAGGTGAGAAAATGTATGTTGTAAATGTCGATAAATTAAAAGGCAGAATAACGGAAAAAGGATTCAACAATTCATCCTTTTCAAAAGCAGTCGGAATAAGCCGTGAGACTTTGCGCTCATATTTAAAAGATTACTCAAAGATACCTTATGATATTCTGGCAAAAATGGCAACTGTTCTTGAGTGTACCGAATCAGAAGCAATGGTTATTTTTTTTACTCATTAACTTTCGTTTTGCGTAAGTTATTAAATTTGAAACAGAAATGAGGTGAGAAAGTGAACGCACAAATCAATTTTTTCGACGAGCTTATTGTTGATAACTTTGCAGGCGGAGGCGGTGCTTCGACGGGCATTGAACTTGCTACCGGGAGAGTTGTTGACATAGCAATTAACCACGACACTTCAGCTATTCTGATGCATCAGACAAACCATCCGCACACCGAGCATTATCAAGAGAGCGTATGGGATGTTGACCCCGTAAAACTCTGCAGAGGAAAGCCCGTAGGACTTGCATGGTTCTCCCCTGACTGCAAACATTTCTCTAAAGCTAAAGGCAAAGCTCTTGTTGACAGAAAAATCCGTGGTCTTGCATGGATAGTTCTCAAATGGGCGGCTCTTGTTCGCCCGAGAGTAATCATTCTTGAAAATGTTGAGGAATTCATCACATGGGGTCCCGTTCGCAAAGGTAAACCCGTAAAGAAAAAAGCGGGACAAACCTTTGATAAGTGGCTCTCACAACTCAAAGCACTCGACTATGACGTTGAATTCAAAGAGCTTATCGCCGCAGACTACGGCACACCGACAAGCAGAAAGAGGTTTTTCCTCATAGCGAGATGTGACGGCAAACCTATCGCATGGCCGAAACAGACCCATGCTTCGGTAAATGATATAAGAGTTAAAAACGGTGAATTAAAACCTTATATATCTGCAGCGGAAGTTATTGACTGGAGCATACCGTGTCCGAGCATTTTTGACAGTAAGCAACAGGTTTTTGAAAAGTACGGTTTAAAGGCAATCAGACCGCTTGCAAACAATACCATGAGAAGAATTGCAAGAGGACTTGATAAATTTGTAATCAACAGTCAGAAACCGTTTATTATTCCTATCGGTTACGGAGAACGCAAAGGTCAGGCTCCGAGAGTACACGATATTAATTCTCCCCTACCGACAGAAGTCGGCACAAATAAGCATTATTTATGTAATCCGCTTATGACACCTTATCAAATGCATAACCACACAAATGCGGGCGGAACGGACTGCAGAGAGCCTGTAAATACCATTACATCAGTAGGCGCACAAATGCTGATAACACCGATTATGGCACAGCACAAATTCAGCAACTCAGCTCAAAATATAAAGAATCCTCTCTCAACAATTACCGCTGTCGGTTCTCATGAGCTTATTACCCCCGCACTCATTCAATACCATTCGGAGCAGAGCAAAAAAGAGACACGTACATATTCAATTGAAGAGCCTCTTCTGACTGCTGACGGTTCAAACCGTTTCGGACTCATGGCGCCGTATCTGACAAAGTATTACAGCGGTGACAGCACACAAAGAGCCGATGTCCCAATGGCAACAGTCACACCGATTGACAGCGAAAATCTAACAGCTTGTTTTCTGTCAAAATATTTCACGGGTGTTGACGGCGCAGAGCTTAACGCACCGCTTCCAACGGTAACAGCAATAGACCACAATTCTCTCTGCATGGCGCACATTGCAGAATTCAAAGGCAAAGATAAAGGACAAGCCGCTGATTCTCCTCTGCGAACAATAACCGCAAACGAAGCATTCGGAGTTGTTGAAACCTTTATTGTCAAAGCAACGCCCGGAGCAAACCTCTGCCGATGGGATAAGGTCCGTGAAATGCTCAACACATATTGTGACTGGGCGATTTATGACGATGAAATTCTGCTCTTTAAAATCAACGGCGAATTTTATTTTATAGCCGATATCGGTCTGAGAATGCTCAGTCCGAAAGAACTGTATAAGGCTATGGGATTCCCCGACGATTACATCATTGACCGTGATTATCTCGGCAACGAATATAAACGCAAATATCAGGTTGCACGTTGCGGTAATGCAGTTTGTCCGCAGGTTGCAAAAGCTCTCGTTCAGGCGAACTTGCCTGAATACTGCACAGGCGTGAATATCAACACCATGAAAGAACTGTTAAACAAAACAGCAATATAAAAAAGGAGGAATATTATGAGAAACAAAGAACCGCCTTACGTTTACGACCGTTCATTACTGCCCGAGATTCTGACACCTTCCGATATGGCGTCGTTCATGCGATGTTCGGAACAGACCGTTCTCAACAGAATCCATGCAGGCAAACTTAAAGCACACGTTGACGGCAAGGTTATTCGTATCAGACGCAGCGACGCATTAAATTATCTCGGATTGGAGGAAAGCGCATGAGTGATTTTTTAATCGAGCTATCCTCATTCACAGCGATTTTCACGGGCGGTATTCTTTCGGGAATATATATCTATGCAAAATATCATGAACCGAAGGTTATTGAGTGGGAATATAAACACCTATGGAATCCGCTGAAAAGAGCAATCCGAAAACTTCTGCAAAAAAATAAGCATTTCATGGCATGGCTTAACAAACCTGCAAAGCACGGCAAACCCGACACTGAATGGATAACGGGTCAGATAAAGGTGTTCGGCGATGTGTAGAAATAAAGAAAGCCGCTCACCGACGGCAATCGGTAAAGCGGCAAAGAAAAATACTGTAATTTTATATTAAACGAAAGAAGGAATTTTGTCAATGAATATTTCAATAGGTGATTTTGTCAAAGGTTTACCCAATAATGGCTACAGCATAACTAACGAACACATGACTAAAGGCATTGTAACCGAAATAATCGGTGACAACAAAATAAAGGTTAAAGTAATAGAACACAGTTGCGACGTTTTAGGGATATGGATAGTTAATGCTGATAAATTTGAAGTTATCGGACATCAGAAACCTTTTAATCGTAAAGAGGTGTTGGAACTTCTGCAGAAAGGTTGTAAAAAAGCTATATTGGATTATGACCTCAGGGAAGCCGACCTCAGGGGAGCCGACCTCAGGGGAGCCAACCTCAGGGGAGCCGACCTCACGGGAGCCGACCTCAGGGAAGCCGACCTCGATTTTTCATGTTTACCTTTAAGCTGCGGCGGACTGAGATGGAAAATTGACAAACGTCTCGCTTGTCAGCTTGCTTACCATCTTTGCTCAATGCAGTGTGAGGACGAAGAATACATAAATATGCGTAATTCTATTCTCGAATTTGCAAATCAATTTCACAGAGTTCACGAATGCGGAAAGCTTGACCCTGTTGAAATAAAGAAGGAGGAAGAATAATGTCAGTAAAAATCAACAGCCTTGAATTTGAAAATGTCAAACGTATTAAGGCGGTAAAACTTGAACCGTCTGCAAACGGTCTGACCGTTATCGGCGGCAAAAACGGTCAGGGAAAAACCTCTGTTCTCGACACAATCGCATGGGTTCTCGGAGGGAATAAATTCAAACCCTCCGAGCCTTACAGAGAAGGCTCCGTTCTTCCCCCGTCGCTCCGCATCGTTTTGGATAACGGTCTTGTTGTTGAGCGCAAAGGTAAAAACAGCGATTTGAAAGTTATTGACCCGAGCGGAAACAAAAGCGGTCAGCAGCTTCTCAATGAATTCATTTCGGTGCTTGCGCTGAATCTTCCCGATTTCATGAATTCAAGCAGCAAAGAAAAGGCAAACACCCTGCTGCAGATTATCGGTGTGGGTGATAAGCTTTTTGAACTCGAACGCAGGGAAACAGAAATATACAATCGCCGTCACACTATCGGTCAGATTGCTGACCAAAAAGAAAAATTTGCCAAGGAACTTCCGAATTATCCCGATGCACCAAATGAAATAGTTTCCGCTTCGGAACTTATAAAGCAGCAGCAGGAAATCCTCGCCCGCAACGGTGAAAATCAGCGCAAAAGACAACATCTTGCTGAAATCGAAAACCGTGCAAATTCTCTCTCGGCAGAAATTGATAAGCTCGAAAGTGAGCTGACTGCCACCATTGCCGACCTTGAAACCGCAAGAAAATCTGCAATGTTCCTCAAAGATGAATCGACTGAAGAACTTGAAAAGAACATAAACGACGTTGAAAAAATCAACATTATGGTCCGTGCAAATCTCGATAAAGAAAAAGCCGAAGAGGATGCAAAAAACTATAAAGATGAATATGCAAAGCTCTCAAGTGAAATTGATTCCGTTCGCAAAGAAAAATATGATCTTCTTCATTCAGCAGCTCTGCCTCTTGAAGGTCTTTCCGTTGAAGAAGGTGAACTCACATATAAAGGTTTCAAATGGGATAACATGAGCGGAGCAGAACAGCTTAAGGTATCAACCGCAATTGTCCGAAAGCTCAATCCCGACTGCGGTTTCGTGCTTCTTGATAAGCTTGAACAGATGGATGTTGAAACTCTCAACGAGTTCGGTGCATGGCTTGAAGCCGAAGGTTTGCAGGCTATTGCCACAAGAGTGAGCACAGGTGACGAATGCAGTGTAATTATTGAGGACGGATATATTAAAGAAGAAGAATCTGCACCTGCAGAGCTTCCGAAATGGGGAGGTAATAAATAATGAATATAACATCAGGCAGAAAAGACACAGCGCAAAAGGTTGTCATTTACGGTCCCGAAGGTATCGGGAAATCAAGTTTTGCAGCACAATTCCCCTATCCTCTTTTTATTGATACCGAAGACAGCACAAAAATGATGGATGTGCGTCGATTTGATAAGCCTCAGACATGGCAAATGCTTTTTGAAGAGATTGATTACGTTATCAAAAATCCGCAAATTTGCCTGACACTTGTCGTTGACACCGCAGACTGGGCGGAAATTCTGGCTTCAAAATCTATATGTGCCGCAAACGGTAAAAAGAGTATAGAAGAATTTGGATACGGCAAAGGCTTCCTTTATCTTCAAGAAGAATTCGGAAAATTTCTCAACAAGCTTACCGAAGTTGTTGAACTCGGCATAAACGTTGTACTTACTGCACATTCGCAGATTGTCAGCTTTGAACAGCCTGACGAAATGGGTTCCTATGACAAATGGGAGCTGAAGCTTGGTCTTAAGAAAACCGAAAAACGTACCGCCGCACTTCTCAAAGAATGGGCAGATATGGTTCTTTTCGCAAACTATGAAACATTTGCCGTCAAAGCAGAAGAAGGTAAAAAAGCAAAGGCTCAGGGCGGCAAGAGGGTTATGTATACCACACACCGTCCGTGTTGGGATGCCAAGAACCGCCACGGTCTGCCCGATAAGCTCGACTTTGATTTCAAACATATTGCACACGTTATCCCCTCTTCGGGTTCTTATGTTTCCGTTCAGACCGAAATCAAAAGCGAAATCCCTCAGACACCCGAAGAAAAGGCAAAACACCTTGAATCCCTCAAAACAAAAATTGACGAGTTTGTCGATAACGACCCCGAACCCGTTCCCGATGTTCCGTCAAACCTTGCCGATCTTATGAACGCAAGCGGAATCCGTTATGAGGAAATTCAGAAGGTTGTTGAAAAAGAAGGCTATTTCCCCGAAGGCACACCGATAAAGAATTACGGTGAAGATTTCATTAACGGCTGGATTATAGCTTATTGGTCACAGATTACAGACATGATTATTAAAAACAGATAAGGAGATATTAAAATGAGCGAATATAACAGAACCACCCCCGAAATGCCCCTTGATTGGGACAGCGAAATTTCAGCAGAAAGCAGTTTTACGGTTCTTCCCGAAGGCGAATATCCTTTCACGGTTATTTCCTTTGAAAGAGAATACCACAACGGAAGCGAAAAGCTCCCTGCCTGCCCCAAAGCAAAACTTAAAATCGAAATTGACGGCGGTAAAAAAGGAACATCCTCTGTGTTCCACAATCTTTTTATTCATCGCAAAACAGAAGGCTTGCTTTGTGAGTTTTTCGCATCAATCGGTCTTAAGAAGCCCGGTGAACCGCTCAAAATGGAATGGCAAAGTGTTCCCGGTTCAAAAGGCAGATGCAAAATCGGTGTTCGTGAATATAACGGCAACGAATACAACGAAATCAAAAAATTCCTCAAACCCGAAGATAAACCTGCGACCGCTCCGCAGACGGGTTTTGCTCCTCCTAAATTCTCATAATGCAGTTAAGACCATATCAGGAGGAAGCAAGGCAGGCAGTTTTCTCGGAGTGGGAGAAGGGCAACAGTAAAACACTGCTTGTCTTGCCTACCGGATGCGGCAAAACAATCGTTTTTGCAAAGATAACCGAAGACTGTGTAAGAAACGGCAACCGAGTTCTCATTCTTGCGCACAGAGGTGAACTTCTTGAACAGGCCGCAGACAAAATCAAAAAATCCACAGGCTTACACTGCTCCGTTGAAAAGGCGGAGCAGTCCTGCCTCGGGAGTTGGCACCGTGTAACAGTCGGAAGTGTCCAGAGCCTTATGAGAGAGAAAAGGCTCTCGCAGTTTTCATCCGATTATTTTGACACCATCATAGTTGACGAAGCTCATCACTGCATTTCCGACGGTTATCAGCGTGTGCTTTCATATTTCGGCGACGCAAACGTTCTCGGTGTTACGGCAACGCCCGACAGAGGCGACATGAAGAATCTCGGAACATACTTTGATTCTCTTGCCTATGAATACACACTCCCCAAAGCAATAAAAGAGGGATATCTCTCCCCTATCAAAGCATTGACAATTCCTTTGAAGCTCGACCTTTCGGGAGTTGCCATGCAGAACGGCGATTTCAAGGTTGCCGACCTTGATAACGCCCTTGAACCGTATCTTCATCAGATTGCGGATGAAATGCTAAAAAACTGCGCCGGCAGAAAAACGGTTGTGTTTCTGCCGCTTATAAAAACATCACAGAAATTCAGGGATATTCTCAACGAAAAAGGATTCAGAGCCGCCGAAGTCAACGGCGAAAGCGGTAACCGTGCCGAAATCCTCGAAGCTTTTGACCGTGGAGAATATAACGTTCTTTGCAACTCCATGCTTCTTACCGAAGGTTGGGACTGCCCGAGTGTTGACTGTGTTATCGTTCTCAGACCTACAAAAGTCCGCAGTCTTTACAGTCAGATGGTCGGCAGAGGAACACGCCTGTATCCGGGCAAAGAAAATCTTTTGTTGCTCGATTTCCTTTGGCATACTGAACGTCACGAACTCTGTCACCCTGCTCATCTTATCTGCGAGAACGCAGAGGTTGCAAAGAAAATGACCGAAAATATTGAAAAGGCAGGCTGTCCCGTTGATATAGAAGAAGCGCAGGAAAAAGCTGAAAACGATGTCGTTGCACAACGTGAGGAAGCTCTTGCAAAACAGCTTGCCGAACTCCGCAGCCGTAAGCGCAAACTTGTTGACCCCCTGCAGTTTGAAATGTCGATTCAAGCAGAGGACTTATCAAGCTATGTACCTGCTTTCGGTTGGGAATGCGCTCCCCCTTCGGAGAAACAGAAACAGTCACTTGAAAAACTCGGTATTCTTCCCGATCAGATTGACAATGCAGGAAAAGCGGCATTAATTCTTGACCGCCTTGCAAAGCGCAGAGAAGAAGGTCTCACAACTCCGAAACAAATCCGCCTTCTTGAACGTTACGGATTTCAGCGTGTGGGAGAATGGACCTTTGAACGTGCCAAAAGACTCATTGACGGCATAGCCGCAAACGGTTGGAGAGTTCCGAAGGGTATTGTTCCGAGTGAATTTAAACCTGTTGAGGTAAGATAATGACAGAAAAAACAGACCTTATTGAATTACTTGACCATATAGACCCTGCACAGCTTGATTATCAGGAATGGATAAACGTCGGCATGGCTCTCAAACACGAAGGATATTCCGTATCTGACTGGGATAAATGGAGCATGAGAGATTCCGCACGTTACCATTCCGATGACTGCGAAAAGAAGTGGAAAACCTTTAACGGCTCTGCTTCACCCGTCACCGCAGGTACCATTGTTCAGATGGCAAAAGACAACGGTTGGCAACCCCGCCGCAGTTCTTCCGATGAACCTCTCGATTGGGACGGGGTTATCGGCTCAAAAAAAGATTTGATTGTCATTGATAAAGGCTGGATTGAAGGAAAAGAAATCAACATTCCCGAGAAATGGGACCCCGTTCAGCATATTATCCGTTATCTTGAAACTCTATTTGATTCTGCCGAAACCGTTGGTTATGTTACCGAAAGCTGGGAAAAAGACGGAAAATATCTTCCCACAAAAGGAACTTATGTTCAGACTGCAGGCGAAATAATCGAAAAGCTGAGTAAGTGCAACGGAGATATCGGCGCAGCTATCGGCGATTATAATCCCGAAGCAGGCGCATGGATCCGTTTCAATCCTCTCGACGGCAAAGGTGTCAGAAATGACAACGTAACTGAATACCGTTATGCACTTGTCGAAAGCGATACCGCCGATTTGTCGCAGCAGAATCAGATTCTCCGTGAACTTGAACTGCCTATTGCCTGCCTTGTTTACAGCGGAGGAAAAAGCCTCCATGCAATAGTCAGAGTTGATGCACCCGATTTCAATGAATACCGTAAGCGTGTTGACTATCTTTATGACGTGTGCCGCAAAAACGGTCTTGAAATCGACCGTCAGAATAAAAATCCCTCACGCTTATCCCGTCTGCCCGGTGTTATGCGTAAGGGTGAAAAACAGTATCTTCTCGATACAGATATCGGTAAAAGCTCGTGGAACGAGTGGAAAGAATGGATTGAAAGTATTAACGACAATCTGCCCGATCCCGAAAGTCTTACCGATGTATGGAATAACCTTCCCGAGCTTTCACCCTCACTTATTGACGGTATACTCCGTCAGGGACATAAAATGCTCCTTGCAGGTCCTTCAAAGGCGGGTAAATCCTTCGCACTCATTGAGCTTTGTATCGCCATTGCCGAGGGGCATAAATGGTTCGGTTTTGACTGCGCAAAGGGCAAAATCCTTTATGTCAATCTTGAACTTGACCGTGCTTCGTGTCTGCGCCGTTTCAAAGATGTATATACGGCACTCAACATCAGACCCGAGAACCTTGAAAACCTTGATATATGGAATCTCAGAGGTCATTCTATCCCTATGGACAAGCTTGCGCCGAAACTTATCCGCAGAGCATCAAAGAAAAACTACATAGCAATAGTTATCGACCCGATATATAAGGTTATCACGGGCGACGAAAACAGTGCCGACCAGATGGCAAACTTCTGCAATCAGTTTGATAAGGTTTGTACCGAACTCGGATGTGCCGTTATATATTGCCATCATCACAGCAAAGGCAGTCAGGGCGGAAAGAAATCAATGGACCGTGCAAGCGGCAGCGGAGTTTTCGCCCGTGACCCCGACGCACTTCTTGACCTTATCGAATTACCCGTCACGGATGCACTTCTTCAGCAGCAGGCAGACAAGGCAACCTGTACAATATGTGAGAAGTGGCTCAAACGGTTCGGCAAAGAAGAAGAGGCAACACTTGATGATTTATGTTCCGAACGTGCGATGCTCGATATATGCCGCCGTGAGCTTCCCTCAGCTTCATTTGACCGTATGTGTGAAGAAATAAGACCGATAACAAACCGCATATTCAAGCGGACTGCATGGCGCATCGAAGGCACTCTGAGAGAGTTCCCGAAATTCGACCCGCTCAATCTTTGGTTTGAATTCCCTGCTCATACAGTCGATACAAGCGGTATTCTTGCAAATGTCGATACCGAAGAACAAACAGCATGGAATAAAACATGGAAAAAAAATTTCACAAAAAAGAAATCACCTGAGGACAGAGCAAAGGAACGTTCACGAAGCATTGAAGAAGCATTCGGTTACTGCTCCGATAAAGGAAAAGCCGATATTTCCGACCTTGCTCAATATATGGGAGTAAGCGAAAAGACGGTCAGAAGCAGGCTGAAAGAACACGGCGGATACTGGATTGACGAAGGTATTGCAGGTGAAAAATAACCTTTCAGGGAAAGGGAAAAAGTCGAATAAAATTTCCTTCCCTTTACAGAGAAAATATCGGAGTAACACCGAGAATTTCTCTCACAGAGAAAAAGTCGGTCTTTTACCGAGATTTTCCGCAGGGAAAAAATGCATAGTTACTACGTAACATAAAAGGCAATTTTCCTCACGGTCAAGGGGTGAAGAAAAGGGCGGTCAAAAGCTGCCGCCCGTTTTCATTCCCCTTACCTTGACTAAAGCAAAAATTTTAAAGGAGAACAAAATGCAAAAAAAGAATAAACCGTTAAGACTAATGTCTGCATTAAAGGATATGCCACCTTTGTATCATTCACTACCCGGTCATAGTTTTGATATACGAAACAGCGAGGTTATAAAGTGGCTTGTTTCAAATCCTGAAGTTTTGCAATATCTTTTTGACAAGGCAAATAAAAGCGGTTTTATAATTTACAATCCCAAAACAGGAAAATGGCAAGGTGTGAATTATGACAACTGAATTTTTTATGCCGATGAAACCGCCGACAGTTACACAGCAGGAACATAAAGTTACCGTCATAAACGGCAAGCCTCATTTCTTCGACCCTCCCGAGCTGCAGACCGCAAGAGCAAAACTCACGGCGCATCTCTCGAGGCATATGCCGAAGGAACCGTATAAGTGCGGTGTAAGGCTTATAACAAAATGGCTGTTCCCCGTCAAAGGCAGACACACTGACGGGGAATACAAAATTACAAAACCCGATACGGATAACCTGCAAAAGCTGCTTAAGGACTGCATGACATCGTGCGGATTCTGGAAAGACGATAACCTCGTCGCTTCCGAAATCATCGAAAAGTTCTGGGCAATAACACCGGGTATCTTTATCAGAATAGAAGAATTGGAGTGAATCAGGATGAGCAGAAGAATCAGACCTTCCGCAAGGAAAAAGACCTGGCACAATGTCATGTGTTCGGCACTTTCCGAAACAGATAAAAAATGCATTGAGGAAGTCTTTGAAAAGTTTGAACAGCAGAAAGCAGAAATTGAAAAATTGACAGTCAACATGAATGCTTTCGGTCTCGGCATGAAGCAGGAAAAACAAAGAGCTGACGAATGGCACAGAGAAGCGAAATTGACCGCCGAAAAGCTTGACGGCGCAATTAATGCACAGGAAACATTGCAGAAGGCTCTTGCAGAGAAGAGTGCGGAGATTGAGAAGCTGAAAACTTCTAACAAAAACAAACTTGATTTAATACACGATTTGCGTTCACATCTTAAAGATGCACATTCCGCCGCAATCAAAAAGTTTGCGGCGGAGTTGATAACACAAAAAACAACGGCAATAAGTTGTGACCTTTTTGAAGAAGTTGTAAGGAAGTCAGACATCGACAACCATATAAAAGAAATGGTGGGTGATACAAAATGATTTTTTGCAAAGAGTGTCCGTACAGACGAGAAATCAGCAGATACGGAAACACTACATCAGAGGTATGGTGTAAACACCCCGACTACAATTATATTTATGAATATTTTAAGGAACATGATATAAGTAAAGCCGTAGGTTTTATAGGCTTTGTGAATAGCAAAGGTGTATTTCCTATTAAGAAAAGTCCGAAATGGTGTCCGTTGAATAAAAAAATGGTGGGTGATGCAAATATTGCAACAACCACGGAAAAGGAGTGATAACAATGTTTAAAGTAAAGCTTAAGAATAACCCAAATATTACATACACGGTCTATGCCGTTGTGCCGTGCGGTCCTACTGCGTATTTTCTGATTTTCATCGACGGCAATTTTGAACTTCGGCATATCAATAAATTTATCCCTGCCGAATAATAAAAGGAGTGTGAATAAATGAATTATTACAAGTCTGACAGTTATCACATATCAAAAGCAAAATACCGTGAGTTGTCAGGTTTTTGCCTTCAATATGACGAATTAAAGCAAAAACTTAATGAATGCTACAGATATCCCTCCCCTGCTCTTTCTGGCTCCGTAAAATCGGATTCATGCACATCGTGCGTTGAACGCGACGGAGAAAAAGCCTTGAAATACAGCAAGGATATCGACCTGATTGAATCAACAGTAAAAGAGGTCTGTTGTGACAATAAGGGTATGTATTTGTATCTGCTCAAAGCCGTCACTCAAGGATTTACATGGGAACGTTTGCCCGACTGCCCCTGCGGCCGCAGACAGTTTTACGAGCTGCGCCGCAAATTCTTTTTCATACTCAGTCAAAAAAGATAATTTTAAAAAAAGGGTAACAAAAGCGAGGTACTTTATGCTAAAATGAGTATCGTGGACATTGACAAAGATACTTTCACTTTCTTTGTTTCCTCTTTTTATACAGTCAGACCTTCGGTTAATCCCCGAGGGTCTGATAATCACAAATAACATAATATTCATTTAAACTTTATTAAATATATATTGAGTATTTTTTTAATGTACACAATATACATTAAATTAAAGAACAAATAAGCTTATTTCAACAAACAAAATATATTTTTCTAAAAAAAACACTTGAAACTTTTCAAAAAAGGTGATATAATGTGTTAAATTTTAGGTAAAAACACTAAACATTTGTTAATTATAACCAAATTTCTCAACATATTTTTGGCGATTTTTGTATGGATTTTGTGAATAATCAACAAAAAGT
>JAZPYI010000004.1:0-14932 GCA_045544115.1 Acutalibacteraceae bacterium
ATAAAGACAAGTCGGATTATACCTGTCGCTACTCAAGTGATGATTTCAAAATTCATACAGTTCGGTTAAACGAGAAAGGTAATGAAAAATTGGTTATCCAGATTCAAATGCCTAAACCTGAACGAACCACATTATGCAGCAGTATTTATATTGTTCATGATGAGAATTTTGAAAACCGACGCTATATTACCGTAGAATTATCTGGTGACAGCCTGGTAATTTGCGAATGGAACGGTAGTCATCGATTTTATGGTAATTATTCCGAAGAATTATTACGAAAAATTCTTTTCGCATAAACAGGAGATTTATTATGTGAATATATCAAAGAGAAGTGATTTAATGTCACTTATCAGAACAAGCAGATGTATCAGCATGATTTTACGGCATCAGCCCGAAAAGATAGGCATAACTCTTGACGAACACGGCCGGGCAAGAGTTGATGAGCTGATTGAAGGAGTAAACAGAACATATATGCCCTTGATTTTTTCAATGCTTTAGGAGATTGTTGCAACAGACGATAAACAGCGATATTCATTCAATGAGGATAAAACCCTTATCCGTGCGAATCAGGGACATACAATCTCAGTTGATGTTGAGCTTGAAGAAGCAAATCCTCCGCAGTATCTTTTTCACGGTACGGGTGAAAAATATGTTCCTTTGATCGATGATATGGGTTTGATTCCCAAAAAGAGACTGTATGTCCATCTTTCAAAGGACATTGACACTGCGGTTAATGTTGGCTCAAGGCACGGGAATCCCGTTGTTTACCGTGTGAACAGCGGAAGAATGTCAGACAACGGATTCAAGTTTTATCTTTCTGCCAATAATGTGTGGTTGACGGACAGAGTGCCTGCGGAATATCTTGAAAAGACATGGTGAATTAAGAATAAACAATGAGGAGTGAAGGATATGTTTGATAAAATAAAACAGATTTCAAAAAGAATTTTTGCTGAAGAGCCAAATGTTAAACCAAAAATCGAATCAAAGGAAGTGCCTGCTGTTCCGCATACCGAAACTATATCGATAGCCGGATGTAAATTTACATATAAAGGTAGACAAAATATTGCCCACACAAGATATTATTTCACTATAAACGATAAAGATTATACGGAAGACTTTTTTCAAAAAACGTTGGAGGTTAATCTTTATAACGGCACAAAGCAAAGATATCTTGATGAAAACGGCAGAACAGTTTTCAGTTTTCGTGAAGGCATTCCGACTTTTGATTCATCTGACCGTGAGTATGACAGCTACAGAATGTTATTGATTTTTGAGGAAAATGGTATAATGAACGGTATTTATTTAAGGGGCGGCTACAGTTATGCGGAAACCGTAGAATATACAGGTCTTGTTTGTGCCGATGATATAACAAAGGAAATGATTGAAAAACTGAAAACTGCAGAAGCTCAATAACTATTAAAGAGAGTAGATGGCGGAAGTGAATTTAAATGTGTGCTTTTTAAAATCTGATTTTGCCGACGGTACATACACCGTAACAGCATCGGGATATGATTATGCAACCCTTTATTGGGCGGATGATAACGGTATTCTTGATAATTACACTGCTTTTGCCATTATTCCTCTTTCTGACGGATACGGTGCATTCAGGTATATCGGCAATCGTGCCATACCTTTACAATCAACAAATATCGTTGCAAGAGTTACCGATAAAAATTCGGGTAATACCGAAGAAATACGAGCCGAAATTCCGCATTTTCAAAAGACGGATTTGGGTAACTGCTTATACAGAATATTTCTTTTAAGCGACCTGCATTTGTCGAATAAGACAGGCAAAATAATGCGTGCATTGAAGCTTGCGTCGGAAAGTGACTGCATTCTAATTGCAGGCGATTCGGTGAATGACGGTACGGCTGAACAGTTAAAGCTTTTTGGTGAATGCGTAAACACGGTTCTGCCTGACACCGTTCCTCTTTTCAGCGTCGGCGGAAATCATGATTTTCCGATCAAGGAAGAAGAACGCGACTTTGATTATTGGGATTTGCAGGATGTGTTTCTCGAACGCAATAGAAATCTCGGATTTAATACAGAGATTCACGAAAGCGGATGCTGGTCTGCGGAGAATGATGATATACATATTTTCGGCTGGAAGTGCGTTGACGAAAACAGAAACTTCTTTTTCGGAAAGAAGAAAGAACAGCTTGAATTTCTTGCGGACAGGCTTGAAAAGAACAAGGATAAAAAGTATCAGATAGTTTGTTCCCATGCACCGCTGATTGCTCATAATCCTCAGCGAAAGCCTGACGGTCAGACGTATTTTGATAATGACAGAAATTTGCAGAATATTATTGATTCGCATAACAATATTATCTTCGTTTCGGGTCATACTCATTTTTCTCCCAACGATTACAGCGGATGCTTGGATTTTGATGAAGAAAGAAACAATATTTATATAAATGACGGCAGTGTCTGTCCCACAACATATAAATCGGGTGAAGCGGATGTTCCGAAAGACTGGACAGACGGAGTTGTTACAGAACTTGCGATATATGATGGCGGTGTTGAAATAACTTCACGGCTGTTACACGGAAATAAAAATGTTGCAAGAGGGTATTACAGGTTTATGAAATAATATAAGTACGGGAGGTAAATAACATGAGATATTATGAAACTCACAGAGATGAGATTGACTGGTTTCGCGAGGAATATGAATTTCTCAGCAATTTTTATCCGTCGAAAGTGGTTTTTGACGGCATTACATATTATAATTCCGAGGCTGCTTATCAGGCACAGAAATGTAAAAATCCCGAAGAACGAATAGGTTTTGAAAAACTGTCTTCTGACGAGGCAAAGAGGCTCGGGCAAAAGGTTGAAATGCGTTCCGATTGGGATGATGTTAAATTCGGGATTATGGAACAGGTTGTTTATGCAAAATTCACGCAGAATCCGATGCTTGCACAGAATCTTCTTGATACGGGAGATAAAGTTCTTAAGGAAGGAAACTACTGGAAAGACGTTTACTGGGGTGTGGATATAAGAACAGGAGAGGGTGAAAATAATCTCGGCAAAATTCTTATGGCTTTGCGTGACAATTTCCGCAAAAACGGTATTACGGAAACTGAATCACACTGTGATTTTCTCAAAGGACCGTTTAAGGGAATGTATATCAGCGACCGTGACATCACACTTTCGGATTGCGAGTGTATCGTGAATGCGGCAAACGAAACTCTTCTCGGCGGCAGCGGTGTGGACGGTGCCATTCACCGTGCGGCAGGTCAGGAGCTGAGTGAAGAATGTGCAAAACTCGGTAGCTGCCGCGTGGGAGAAGCAAAGCTGACAGGCGGATATCGCCTTAAAGCTGAATATGTTATTCACACTGTGGGACCCAGATATCCCACAGAGAATTGTCAGGATAACCTTGCAAAATGCTATACCGAAAGCCTTAATCTTGCTAAAGAGCACGAAATTCACAGCATTGAATTCCCCTCAATCTCTACGGGAAGATTCAGTTATCCGAAAAAGGAAGCCTGCAAAATCGCCGTGGAAACGGTATATAATTGGCTTAAAGAAAACAGTGGCTATGATATGAAAGTTTTGTTTAGCTGCGTTGACCCTTCCATATATGAATTGATTTACGCAGAATTAAACAGTATTTAACAATCAGAACAGAATGATTTTATGAGGTGTATTATAATATGAAATTTAAAAATACAGAATATTTAAAAAGCGCAATGCTTGGACTGATTGTTGCCGATGCACTCGGTGTACCGTTTGAATTCAAAGAACGAGATACCTTTAAGGTTACAGGAATGATAGGCTACGGCACTCACAATCAGCCTGCAGGCACGTGGTCAGATGACAGCTCAATGGTGCTTGCAACTCTCGACAGTATGCTTGAAACAAAAAAGCTTGACTGTGATGACGTGATGGAAAGGTTCGTTCGTTGGTTTGACGAAAACGAATACTGTCCTCACGGTGAATGCTTTGATATCGGTCATACCACATTAACCGCTGTCGGAAAGTATAAAAACGGATATTCCGCAACCCGTTGCGGCGGCAGAGGCTTCAGCGATAACGGCAACGGCTCTCTTATGAGAATTCTTCCGATTGCGTTTGTTGAGCATACCGTGGATGATATCCTTGATTTGTCATCGCTTACCCATGCACACGAAATCTCGCTAATGTCATGCAGACTCTATGTTCAGATTGCGGAAAACCTTATGAGCGGAATGTCAAAAGAAGAAGCGATTACCAATCTCCGCTGCTGCGTTGACGAATGCGAAAAAATCCCTCAGATGAAGGATTATCCGAGAGAAAAAATCAGAAGCTCGGGCTATGTTATCGACTCATTTGAGGCGGCGGTATGGAGCTTCGTTAATTCAGAAAGCTACAGCGAGTGCGTTATCAAAGCCGTTGAGCTTGGCGGTGACACGGACACAGTTGCCGCAATCGCAGGCGGACTTGCAGGTATTTATTACGGCATCGGCGGCGAAAACGGCATTCCCGAAGAATGGATTGATGCCCTCGCAAGAAAAGATTGGATTACTGAAATGCTTGATAAAGCAATCTGTAATTAAAAAGGAAGAAAAATATATGATTACAATTAGATTTGATTTTAAAGACAGAAAAAAAGAAGACCTTGATCAGCTGAATAATATTTTGGCAACAATGAAGCTGGATGAGCTTGGTATTGAGGATTACAAGGACTATCTGGGAATCACAACCGATAAAGATGGCAATCTGATCAGCAAACGATATGGGCTGCAAAGCGGTACTTTAGTTTGCCGTTTGTCAAAAAACGAATCCGGATATCAGTACAGTATTGATTCGGAAGTGATAAATCAAGATGCTGACACAGATGAATTTTTGAAAAATTGGAGAGATGCTCATCCTGACAGAGCTGTTCGCATTTTTGCAAGATCAGAATTTGATGATTACACCGGTTGCTTAATTATTCACCATCAGCGTGATTAAATCAGAAGAAAGGATAAATATAAAATGTTAACTGTTACCGGTAAATATAATACCGCAAAAGTTTTTACAGATATAATTGAAGAATCGGCAATAGCACAACTCAAAGAACTCTGCAATCAGAGTTTTGTTGAAGGCTGTAAGATAAGAATTATGCCCGATGTACATACAGGCTCAAGCTGTGTCATCGGCTTTACTGCCGACCTGGGTAAAAAAGTAATTCCCAACATAGTCGGCGTGGATATAGGCTGCGGAATGCTTACCGTTAATCTCGGTAAAGAATCAATTGATTTTGATAAGCTTGACAGAATTATCATAAGAGAAATCCCGTCAGGCAAGGAAATGCACAAGCTTTGCCCTGCACATTTTGGTGAATTGGAAAATCTCCACTGCTATAAAAATCTGAAACTTGGAAATATAGAAAAAGGTCTCGGAACGCTTGGCGGCGGAAATCATTTTATAGAAGTTGATGAAGATGATGAAGGTAACAAATATCTCGTTATCCATTCGGGAAGCAGAAATCTCGGCAAACAGGTAGCGGAGTATTATCAGGAAACGGCTGTTGAACTTCACAGAGGTATTGAAGAATACGAGGCAGAGAAAAAGCGTGTTATTGCCGAATACAGAGCAACAGGCAGAGGTGAAGAAATCGAACCTGTTCTTAAGAAAATGAAAAAAGAATTTGCAGAAAAAGAGCCTGATATTCCTGCACCTCTCTGCTATCTTGAAGGAAAATACAGAGATATGTATCTTCACGATATGAATATCTGTCAGCACTATGCATCCTTCAGCAGATATCTTATGGCAAAGACTATTGTAAACGGTTTGTTTGAAAAAGAAATTGAGGATTTCGATTGCTTTGAAACCGTTCATAACTACATAGATATGGAAAGCAACATAATCCGCAAGGGTGCCGTTTCTGCCAAAAAGGACGAGATGTTACTTATTCCCATCAACATGCGTGACGGCAGTTTAATCTGCATCGGCAAGGGAAATGATGACTGGAATTGTTCAGCACCTCACGGTGCAGGCAGATTGTATTCCCGTTCCAGAGCGAAGGAAGAGCTGAGCATGGAAGACTACAAAAAGTCCATGGACGGGATTTATACTTCATCGGTATCTTCAGATACTCTCGATGAATGTCCTCAGGCATATAAACCAATTGAGAGCATTCTTGAAAATATTGTATCCACAGTTGAAGTAGTGAAGATTATCCGCCCTGTTTACAATTTCAAGGCAGGCAATTCAGAAGAAAAAATAAGGAAGCTGACCGTTTAACACATATCAGAAGTAAAAAAACTCAAACGGATGTGACAAAAATGGAAGAAAGATATTGGGGCGAACTTTTATTTGCGGCAATAAAAGGATATGCTGAACGCACAGGCAAAAGCAGCTGTGAATTATCCCTCGGAAATGAAGAAGAGATATTCAGGTTTGCCGGTGAAAACGGGTTTAAGATTTATCACTTCAAAAAGAAAGATGTTTTGCCCAGAGTTCATAAAGTTTTAGGCTTTCTCAAAAGTATTTATTTTGAGAATCTTCTTGATGTCGGAAGCGGAAGAGGAGTGTTCCTTTTCCCGTTTCTGGAAGGGTTTCCTTATATTGAGGTAACTTCGATTGATATTCTTGACAAGCATGTGGAAATGCTTTCTGACATAAAAAACGGCGGAATTGACAGGCTGAATGTTGCCAAAGCGGATATTTGCACTCAGCCTTTCCCTGATAAATCGTTTGATGTTATTACATTGCTTGAAGTTCTCGAACACATTCCCGATGTGAAAAAAGCAATAAAGTCTGCTGTGAAAATGGCTAAAAAATATATTGTTGTTTCAGTGCCGTCAAAAGAGGATAACAATCCCGAGCATATACATTTGCTTACCAAAAATTTACTCACAGAGTATTTTAACGAATGCGGTGTCACCAAGCTTCATTTTGACGGGGTGAACGGACACCTTTTGATGATTGCGACGATTGAAGGTGAATAAAATGGATTACAGCTTAATCAAATATCCCCGTACACAGCATCTGCAAGGCTCAAGGCTTCAGCCGGGCGATGAAGATTTACGGCAGATTCCTTTTGAAAATATTTTCGGCAGAAATATTGTGATAGAAGAAAAAATAGACGGAGCAAATTCTGCGGTTTCTTTTGACGGTGACGGCAACCTGCTTTTGCAGAGCAGGGGTCATTATCTCGACGGCGGATTCCGAGAGCGTCACTATAATCTTATGAAACAGTGGGCAAATACATATAAAGATCTGTTTTACAGCATACTCGGCAGCCGCTACATCATGTATGGCGAGTGGATGTACGCAAAGCATACGGTCTTTTATGATGCTCTGCCTGATTATTTTATGGAATTTGATATTTACGACAGGGAAAGAGATGTTTTTCTCAGCACAAGCGAAAGAAGAAAGCTGACGGACAAGATTGGAATAATTTCTTCCGTGCCCGTATTGGCTGAAGGTGTTTTCAAAGCAAAAGAAGACATTCTGAAGTATCTCGGCAACTCAAACTTCATTACGGAAAACCACATTGAGGTTTTGAAATCTCTTGCTGAAAAATATGACCTTGATGTTGAAAGAAACGTAAGAGAAACCGACCCATCTCTTACAATGGAAGGATTATATATAAAAGTTGAAGAAGACGGTGTTGTCAAAGAAAGGGTTAAATTTGTGAGAAACTCCTTTTATCAGTGTGTCAATGAATCAAAAACACACTGGCAGTCAAGACCGATTATTCCTAATCGACTTGCAAAAGACGGTGAATAAAATGGATTACAACAAAAATTTTCAGGAAATATTAAATTGTGTTCCTGATTCCGATGAACAAAGTATTGACTGGGGACGCATAGAAAAAACTCAGCTTGGTCCGCTTTTTCAAAAAATGAAATTGATATCTCAGAATCCCAAGCATCATGCTGAAGGAGATGTTTATTGCCACACAAAATGTGTTTGTGAAGAGCTTATAAAGCTTCCCGAATATCAGACAAGCAGTGAAGAAGATAAAATTATATTGTTTTTATCGGCACTTCTTCACGATACGGGCAAAACAGAGTGCACCAAAACAGAAGACGGCAAGATAATTGCTCCGGGTCACGCATCCAAAGGTGCGTTTATGGTAAGAGAAATGCTGTGGAAGGATTTCGGCCTTTGCGGCAGTGAAGAAAAACAGAAGATAAGAGAAAGCATATGCAGCTTTATCAGGTATCATTCTTTTCCTTCGCACGCCGTAAAGGAAGAGAATCCAGAATATAAAATTCTCAGGATTGCATCTGTCGGCAATCTCGTAAAATCCTTCACGATGAGAAAACTTTGCGTTTTGTGCAAGGCGGATATACTCGGCAGAGAGTGCGGCGATAAACAGGATTATCTCGAAAGAGCAGATTATTGCGAAATGCTTGCGGAAGAATTTCAATGTGCTGATAAACCGTTTGATTTTAAAGATGAGTTTTCCCAGAGAGCCTATTTCTCAAAGAAAACAAATTGGCATGAGCAGAAGATGTTCAACGATACATGGGGCAAGGTAATCTTGCTGTCAGGTTTGCCCGGCACGGGAAAAGATACATGGATTTCAGAAAATTATCCCGATCTGCCGATGGTATCTCTTGATGAAATCAGAAAACAATTAAATTTTCACCCTACACATAATCAGGGCAGGGTAATTGCGGCTGCTGAGGAAACGGCAAAAGAATATCTCAGAAAAAAACAGCCTTTTGTATGGAATGCAACCAACATAACCGAGCAGACACGCTCAAAGCTGATTTCTCTTTTTGAGCAGTACGGAGCAGGTGTCGAGATAGTTTTTCTGGAATCGGAGTGGGAAGAACAGCTCCGCAGAAATTCGGGTCGCAAAGATGTCGTACCCCGTGAAAAAATAGAAAATATGCTTTCAAAGCTTGGAATTCCCCAACCTTTTGAGAGTGAAAGTGTAAGGTGGAAAATAACTTAATAGAAAGGAGTTGACTGTATTGAAAAAAATCGTAGTCTTGGGCGGAAGCTTTAATCCGCCGACGATAGGGCATTATCTGCTTATGAAGTCTGCAATGAAAAGTGTTGATGCGGATAAGGGAATATTTCTTCCTGCTTCTCAGCAATATGTGAGAAGAAAAATGGCTTCAAATGACTGCGAAAATCAGACCATGCCCGATGAACTGAGATTGGCTATGCTTCGGGTTATGTGTGATAAAACACAGGGTCTTGAAATTGAAGAATATGAGCTTAACAGTAAAATATCAGTCAGCACGTTTGAGTGCCTGACATATATCCAAAGTAAAAACCCCGATGCAAAGATATATTTCGTGGCAGGCAGTGACAAGCTGAAAATAATTCCCAAATGGCGGAATGCAAGGGATTTTCTTGAGCAGTTCAATATTCTTGTTGCCGAAAGAAACAGCGATGATATAGAAAATCTGATAAATAAATTTGATTTTCTCGGCAAATACAAAGATTCCTTTTGCTTCTTTGAAACTCCGTCTGTAATAAGTGAAATCAGCTCGTCAAAAATCCGTGAAATGTACGGCAAGGGAAAGGGTGAAGCGGCAAGACAGTTTTTGTTTAACGGTACACAGGAGATGTTTGAAGAGTTTGCCCAAAAGACATTTGTTGTGATAAACGACTTTCATGCGGAAGGCTGTGAATTCTTAAGTAATTTTTACTGCGTCCCGATAACCTATAATGGGCTGACATATCATAACAGTGAGGCGGCATTTCAGGCGCAGAAGGTGCTTGATGATGAAGACAAACTTCTGTTTACAACCGCTTCAGCAAGGCAGGCTAAAAGTCTTGGCAGAATGGTTAATCTCAGGCGTGACTGGGAATTTGTGAAGGTGAATTTAATGCTCGAAATAACAAGAGCAAAGTTTGAGCAGAATTCCGACCTTGCCGAAAAGCTGCTCGCAACAGGAAATGCCATGCTTGTTGAGGGGAATAGCTGGAACGATACTTTCTGGGGAGTGGATTCCAAAAGCGGAAAAGGCGAAAACTATCTGGGCAAAATTCTGATGTGTGTGCGCAGTGAACTGAAAGAAAAATGCAGCAAAGATTAAACAATATTTTATGTGAGGAATTAGAAAATGAAAACCCTTAAACAAATCTGCAAAAAGAATTGGTATATAATAGCCTCTGCGCTCCTGCTTTTCGTTTGTTCCGAAGTGCTGGTAGGAGTTATGGTGTATGATCAGCAGTATTTTACCCTGAAACCGTATGATTCTTATGTAAGCATAGCAGTTTTAAGAGTGCTTTTGCTGTTTGCGGGCTTTCTGATTTCGTATTTTTGTGCCGGTATTTTAAAGAAAAAATATTCTCCGTTAATTTTGTCGGTGTTAATGCTTTTAGCGGTTATATACCGTGACAACGATTTGAATTTGCTTTTTAATTACTATTCAATCTGTTTTGTTGCAGTAACGCTGTCCCTGGCTTTTTACTATATGAATTATTGCACGGATTCAATTAAACACACCTTGCTTTATATTGTCGTGACAATAGTGTTGTGGGGAATGCTGTTTTTTGAAATAGAATTATTCGTGATTGTTGCAGTGAATATTTTTCTGTTTATCACTAACCAAAAATCAATCAGTCAGAAATCGGTTAAAGCGGTAAATTGGATTTTTGCAGGTATTTCATCAGCATTTTTAATTCTGGAGTCTGTTGTGTCTATGATCAGCCATATGGAATACAGACACAACAGAAACGGTTATCTGGAAATCGGATATATCGAAAGTGACACAATACCCCTTTTGGAAAAGATGATGATAACATCTAAGGAATTTGGCGTATCGGAGTATTTCAGCGAATTTGCCGACGAGAGATATGTTTATAACCTCGCCAAAATATTCGGATATTACGGTTGCTATGCCGGAACTGCAATGATTATAATGGTTGTGGCATTTGCGGCAAGTATTATAATCGGCTGCTGTAATAAGCAGGATAAAATGAAATCCGTGTGCGGTGCTGCGGCAATAATGCTTGTTGTCAGAACGGCAGCGGCACTGTTTATCAATTTCGGAATTATCAGTACTATGGATTCACATTTACCTTTTATTGCATTATGTACCTGCGGATGCATAAATGTCGGGCTGATTATCGGTTTCTTGTTTGCGGCAGATAAAGAAATGATAACTAAAGGAGTTGAAACAAATGAAAACTCTTGCTCAATCTCTTAAAAATAATTGGTATATTATTGCAGCAACACTTTTACTTGTTGTCAGCACTGAACTGCTTATGGGAATAATGAAATACAATGCTGATTTTGACAGTTTTTATCTGCGTTCGTTTTTTTGTAATTTAATTTTAAGAATTGTTGCTTTGGTTGGCGGCATATGCTTTACATATGTTGCAGGCGGTGTTTTTAATTATAAAGCATCGGGCATAGTTGCTGCGATAAGTACAGTATTTACAATCTCTTTCAGCGGAATAATTTTCGACGAAAATCCTGATTATAATTATTACCATATCTGGCTTACGGCAGCATTGCTGTCGCTGTCATTCTATTACACTAATAACTGTGTTCATTCAACCAAACACACAATTTTTTATTACATTATGATAACTGCATTAGCAGTTGTTTCGGCAGATGAAATTGAGTTCTTTATCGTTTTGTCAGCATCACTTGTGCTTTTTGTCGTAAATCGGATTTCGATTAAGCAGAAATCTTCGTTGGCGATAAACTATGT
The DNA here is from genome assembly GCA_045544115.1 of Acutalibacteraceae bacterium. Lineage (GTDB taxonomy): Bacteria > Bacillota > Clostridia > Oscillospirales > Acutalibacteraceae > CAG-177. Next base: position 11,601 of record JAZPYI010000004.1, read on the forward strand.
ATTTTCCGTTTTGGCGATAATTGCAATGACTTGTATGGTTGTTTCAAAAATGGATGAGTATTTTGGAATTAAATTTATTGAAGGTTCGTCCATTCATCCCGAAGCCGTGTTGCTGACAACAGAGCCTTTCAAAACCTCAAGGTTTTTCAATGAAATAGCCGATGCACCGTCGGCATATAATCTGACAAAAATTTTCGGTTATTACGGTTATGTTGCGGGTACGGCAATGTGCGTTGTAATTGCTCTGTTTGTGTCGGCTGTTTTTGCAAGGTGTTTTAGTGCCACAGGGTCATCAAAGTCCGTCGGTATAATTGCTGCCGTAACTATTTTTGTTAAGTGTGTTGCGGGATTTTTTGTGAGTTTCTCGATAATCAGCAGTTCATATGTAAGAATGCCCATTCTTTCGGATGGTAGTGTAGGATATCTTGCTATAGGTTTGTTGATAGGAATGCTTATTGCACCGCCTGAAAACCTGTGTTTTATTAGCAATTTTCTGAACGGGTTCATCAAACCCGATGAACCTAATCTTACACTTGTTGGCTCGAAGGAGGATGATGATGTATAATATTGAAAGATTTTATGATGTGCACAGAATTTACTTTGAAGATGCTTTGAAAGAGATACAGTCGGGCAGAAAGCAAACCCACTGGATGTGGTATATTTTTCCTCAACTTAAAACTCTCGGACAAAGCTATAAGGCGATTTATTTCGGTATGGAGAATGCAAAGGAAGCAAGGATTTTTTACAATGACAATTATCTCGGGGGAAACCTTCAGAATATCTGCGAAGCTCTTCTTGAGTGCGAATCAAACGATGCACTTGAAGTTATGGGTTATCCCGATAATCTCAAGCTTTGCTCAAGTATGACGCTATTTTATCTTGCCACCGGCGACAAGCTTTTTTCGGATGTACTTCAGAAATTCTATGACGGAAAACAAGATAAAGCAACAATAAAATTTCTGACAAAATAATGAGGTGTTCTTAAATGAAATTAACGGATGGCATTTATTTTTTTAAAAGCGGTGAAAACACATATCTGAGAAATGTAAACAATGCCCGTGACTATCTGTTCAACGAAATTGTATTTGACATTCTGACTATTATGAGAGATAATAATGAATGTGATTTAGAAATGATCTGCAACCAACTTTCGTTGATTTACGATGTTGAAAATGATTATGAATTAAAAGAAGATGTTTCCTGTTTTCTTCAGGCTCTTCTAAAAGAAGGGATTATGACCGTTGACGATTTTGTAAATGAAAAATCAGAAACAGATGTGTCATCACTTGTTTCTAAAGAAAGGGGAAACAATAATAGCCTTTTTTCTGCATCACTGGAGTTAACATACAGATGTAATGAAAAATGTATTCATTGCTATGTTGATGACTGCCCTGAAAACAACGAAAACGAGTTGACTTTTGATGAATACAAGCAAATTTTACATCAACTTAAAGATATGGGTTGTGTGTATCTGCTTCTTACTGGTGGAGAGGTATGTCTGAGAAAAGATTTTATTGAAATAGCCCGATATGCTGTTTCATTGGGATTCCTTGTTGATATTTATACAAACGGAATATCTATAACTGATGAGCAATTTGATGAACTTTGTGCAATGAAAATCAACAGTATTTCCTTCAGTTTGTATTCCGGAGAGGCTTCTGTACATGATTCAATTACAAAAGTTTCGGGATCATTTGAATTAACGTTAAAAAGAGCGATGATGTTTAAGTGTGCAGGTGTGGATACATTTATAAAAGCTGTTGCTATAGAGCAAAATTATGAACACTTAGAAAGCCTTTATCAATTAGGCAGGCGCATCGGCATCAAAGTGAATGTTGCTGTGCTGATTTCTAACACGCATAGCGGTACAAGTACCCACACATACAGATTGAAAAATCAGGAACAGCGTAGGAAGGTTATGAATTTGGTTAATAAATATGCACCTTCAAGTAGGGCTGGCGGAAAACGTGACCTGAGTTTAAATATATGTAGTGCTGCTTTTAATTCATTATCTATAGACCCGTATGGAGGAGTACATCCATGTCTGGCTTTTGTGAAATCTGCCGGTTCTATCCGTAAGAGTAAAATAAAGGATATATGGGAAAACTCTAAGTTTATGCAAGAAGTCAGGGATTTGCGATTTACTGATTTAGGTGAAAAATGCAGAAACTGCAAAGATATAGATAGTTGCACTGTTTGTATAGGTTCAGCTTATGGGGAGTTTAAAAAGTTTTCTCCGAATAAGGATGCCTGTGAATGGACAGAGATAGAAAAAGAGATAGCAACATGAACGAAAAAACAATTGATTTTTAAAGAATTAAATATTAGTGATGAGCAAAACGGACGAAATAAAAGATTGGAACACAAAAAGAATAAAACGAAAAAAGCAAGGGTATTAAGGCTTTTGCTGAATTGCCGTTACAAATCCAAAGACACTCCTGACCAATGGACCTTTCGGCGGGTTCTGCCGTTATCTTTGAATTTGCTATCTCTATGCATTGCAAATCCGGCTTTAAAAACAGGATTTTTGAGATGACGAGTTCAACAAGCCTGAGAGTGCATAACATCCTGCAAAATTTCATTATTGATATTACGTATGAAGTGGTAATAAGTCCAATATGACGGAACATATTTAGTAATATCAAAACTGCAATAATGTGCAATCAAACGATTGTTCTCAAGATAATCAACAAGGTCGGTTATTTGAGAAAAGCTTTCACATTTGTTTTGCAAATTTACTGATGATAGATGGCAACCGCTTCCTTTGTTGTTTTTGATCAATTATATTATACCATATTTAGCGGTTGCTTTCTATATTTTCAGCATTTTGCTCATGGCTATATTAATATTGTGTGTGAGGAGGTGAAAGAATGAAAAAGATATACCGGAAGCCTGAAATAAAAGCGGTACAGGAGAAGCCGGCCTGTAGTTCAATTTGCGGATGGTTTACCACGTGTGGTGAACAAGTAAGTTACAATAAATAATTACAGGGCAGTATCAGAGGTTGATTATTAAGTAGATCAACCTCTGGTTTTTAATGTTTTTAAATTAAATGGAAAACAGTTATTAAGTTGAGTATTTCAAAAACTTATGCAAAGGCATAAAGGTAAAGCTTTGCTTCAAGAACCTAAAAGTAAACATACGGTAGTTTTACCCGAAGAAGTAATGGATATAATTAAAGAGTATATGATAACGTTCACACGGATGAAAGAGATGTTAATATTGTGATTCTGAAAATTACTGTTACAGACAGTATCATTTATAAAGACGGAAAAAGATTTGAGTGTTAATGGAGATTTGCTTATGAACCTCTATAAAGAAAGTGAAATGTT
>JAZPYI010000005.1:0-10918 GCA_045544115.1 Acutalibacteraceae bacterium
ACAAAAGCGACACACGGCAGGGAGTGCAGGTCAGTTATATACCGAGAGCATTACCCGAAAGCATAACAGCATAACAAAATAGAAAAGGTCGCAGACCCAAACAGTCTGCGACCACACAAAAACTCTTTTTAAGCAAAAAAAATTGAGTATTCATAGGTAAATCCCTTATGAATACTCAATATGGTCGGAGTGGCGGGATTTGAAAACTTAAGGAAATCCCGCATATCGTTGCATATCACGTCACAAGGCCTTGTTTTTCAATGGGTTTGAGATTATTGCCACTCCACATTTTGGCATATCTTAACACAATTTTTCACAAAGCTAAGGACCAAATAAGGACCAGGAATACCGAGTATTTGTCAATATTTTTTGTTTATTATAACATAGCATATGGTGTAATTCAAGAAAAACATAAAACTATATCATTATACTACAAACAAGCCCGCAGGTTTGACCTGCGGGCTTGGTGTTTAATACTCGGTTTCGTCGTAATCTTCATCTTCGTATTCGTCGAATTCATCCTCAATAAAATCACGAAAATAGAATTCATCGGGATCACGATATCCGACAAGCTTGCCGAGAAATCTGATTTTATCTGTAAAAACTGTTACAGGTTGATATGCATCATCCTCAAAATACAGTTCGCACTTTCCGTCTTTTTCGTTTGTAACAAAAGCCGGAATAATAACTCCGTCCAGTTCAATTGCCTGATAATCACCGAAATAAACTTCATCGGGATCATATTTGATTATATAACCCTCTTCAATTCCGTGATTAGCAAAACTGCTGTCCCTGATAACAAACTCATTCTTACGAAGTGCCACGGGTTCAAATTCATCATCGAGTAAATAATAACTGCGTTCATATTCGGTGAGAATATCGCTCAAAGATGATGCCCCAAGGCTTTTTTGAATTGCCGTCATTACGGCATAGGGAAAAATGCAATTGACATACGGGTTCTTGTCAAAGAAACACAGGATTTTTTCTTTCTCAAATCCATATTTGTTTGAAATGTTTTCGGCAATGATTTCCTTAAGATGATTTTTCAAATATATCAACTCCTATTTAATATTTGACACTTCTGTGCCTTACAAACGGATAATAACATATGAACGTTACAACCACATCGCGGGTTGCCTAAGTTTTTTGAAACATTACGTGAACAAAATACGTACATTAAATTTAAATGATTTTGTCATTTAAATGTATCTAATGTAAATTTTGCACCAACTCTAAAACCTTTTACAAATGAATCGACCACACTTGTTGTTAAAAAATCAAGATTCTCTACAATGTATCTTTCTAACAATTCTTGCTCTTTTTTCGGTAATTTTTCAGAGAGTTCTTTTTCTGTTTCAGTCAAACTGTCGAGCTTTTTCTTCAACACCGCTTTGAATTCATTGTTGGATTCTTGCGGCTCGATGTTGCCATAGTAAAACTCTTCAATAAAGCCGGGCATTATCATACCCCCTTTTCAAACAAAGGATGATTTTGGCATATTTAAAAAGGCTGAACAAATCAATCAACTCCCAAAATTTATTACAGAAGATATATTTCCTCTGCAGAATAATTGTACCAGGAGTCAATCGCCCACGTCAACGCGTGAAACGTACAAAGATTCAGCTCTGTGGCCGGTGAAAGCGCACAAAAGCCTTGGATTATAAAAAAAGAGCCCATCCGAAGATGAGCTCTTTGCTTTTAGAGTATGCCTTTAAAATGCCTGAGGATAAGTTTTCAATAACCCAAACAGTTTTTTGAAGAATGCAATTATCTTCTGGAAGAATCCTGCCTTTGAATTCATTTTATAAGAAGTTGAAACTTCTTCACCGTTTTGAACAATCGGATTGTCGTTCTTATCAACAACAGTTGCTTTAATTTCTGCTGAACCGTTTCCGATAGATTCAACGGTACAAGTAGTACAGTTTTCGTGGGTGCTGCATTCAGCATTTTCATTGCTTATTTTAAGAATACTGCTGTTTGATGTTGTCCATTTAACTGTTGCACCGTCGGGCAAACCTGAAGTGTTGACATGAAGAATAATCTTTTCACCATATTTGAGAGTGTCAGTTGAAACATCTTCAAGTTTAATTTCAGACTTCTGACCAACCGTAACAGAACATTCACCAAGCATATTTCCATCAAGAGCATAAATACCTACTGTTGTATTACCTACGGTATTTCCGACAATCTTTCCGGTAGAGTCAACAGATGCAACCGCAGGATTTTCGGATTTCCACACAAGTGGAACACCGCTTGCGAGAGTTACAGAAGGAACAGCATCGACTGTAACCGCTTCGGTTTCAACAATATTGACACTGTTTGTGCTGAGCGTAACGGTAATAAGCTCATACTTGATATTGTTTGCAACAGCGTAATTATAAGCATAGGAATTATAGTAGCAGTAAATGGTTGCGTTTGTTCCTGTAAATGCCGAAGAACTGATATCGGTAACAGTAAACGGAATTATAACTCTTTCAAGATTCGGACAGTTTGCAAATGCACCGGAGTATATCATGGAAACATTATACGGTATCTCAATTGATTTTACAACGCCGTTGCCATTAAATGCATCAATACCAACAGAATCTATCTTAGAGGGTAAAACAACATTCTGAGCAGAGCCACTGTAACCAAGAAGCATATCATTCCTGATTTCAAACGCCGTTCCTTTTATGTTATCTTCAAGGATATACTTGATGTTATTCTGAACAGCATAAACATTTGCGTATGAACCGTTCTTGCAGACAATTGCAACCTTGCCGCAACCGTCAAATGCAAGCGGATCAATGTTTATTACTATATCCGGAATGTATACTTTTTTAAGATTGTCGCAACCGGTGAATGCATATGCAGGAATTACTTCTACTCTGTTTCCTATTTTAACAGTCGTTAAATTTAAGCAGGAATTAAACGCATATCTGAAATTGCAATTTATCGCATTGAAATTGACCGCTTCGAGTGACGAACATCTGCCAAATGCTGACGAATCAATATGGTCTGCATTTTCGGGTATGGTGATTTCGGTTAATCCATCACATGAATAGAACGCACCATATAAAATAGTTTTCAAACTTTCGGGAAGTTCAAGTGATTTTAAGTTGAAACATCCATCAAAAGCATGTTCACCAATTGTTTCAACATTTTCACCAAACTCAACATTTTCAATTGCACAGCAATGATAGAATGCGTAATCGCCGATTGTTTTAACATTTGAACCGATAACAACATTCTTTATATTCGGGAATGCCGTTTCGCTTCCAACTTCAAACAAATACGCAGGGATTGCCTCTACGCTGTCACCAAAAACAACAGTTATTCCGTCGCCTTCCGTACCTGAATTTGCAAACATATCACTGTAAGAGCCCCACCAATTGTCGTAAGTATCAATATTCGCATTAACGGCATTGAAGTTAATCTTTTTAAGTGAAGTCATATTTGCGAATGCATGAGGCTTAATAATCTGAACGGTTTCTGGAATTGTAATTTCTGTTGCTGTTGCAATATCGCCGAAAGCATCTGCACCAATTGTTTCTACACCATTGGGTAAATTAACGATAGTCAGCGATGTTCCTCTGAATGCGGATTCACCAATTTCTTTTACCGAAGAAGGAATTTCAACTGATGCAAGATTTTCTTTACCCTTCATAAACAAAGCAGGGATTTTGGTAACATTTGAACCGATTTTAACAGATGAAATCTTATTGCATCCATAGAAAATATCTTTGCTGTTTATTGCGCAATCAGCAGCATTGAACTCTACGGATTCAAGTGCGTAGCAGCTACCGAAGGCTGCATATCCGATTTGCGAAACATTCTCGGGAATTGTTATTGACGGAACTGACGTACAACCATAGAACGCATACTGTCCGATATATTCAACCGTATCGGGTAGATTGATTTTTTCAAGGCTTGTACAGTTATCAAAAGCCATTTTTCTGATTGTCTTAACCGAATCGGGTAAATCTGCCGTTTTAAGATTATAGCATGCGTAGAATGCCCTTTCGCCAATTGTTTTAAGATTCTTCGGAAGTTTTATACTTTCAAGACTTGAACAAAAGTCAAATGCACGGTAACCGATTGTTTCAATAGAATCAGGAAGATTTACTGACGTAAGCTCTGTACAATTTGAAAACGCATATTCAGGAACAAGTTTCGCACCGTCTGCAAATGTAACCGCTTCAAGTGTTCTAATGTTTGGCAAATTGTTTACACACGAACCAATATTCAATGTTTTAATTGGTGAATTATAAAACACATCGTTATACAGAATACAATTTTTTGCCTTGAAATTAACTGTCAAAAGATTATAGCAATATCCAAATGCGGAATATCTTATTTCCTCAACACTTTCAGGGATTGTTACCTCCGTAAGAGAATCACAATTATAAAATGCATTGTCACCAATATAAACAACGCCTTCAGGCATTTTAAAATCAACAAGAGAATTGCAATAATAGAAAGCATAATTTCCGATTTTTGTTATGCTGTTAGGCAAGCTGACTGTTTTCAGGTTTGAACAATCATAAAATGCACTGTTTGGAATAGTTGTTGTTCCATCTGCAAATGTTACCATTTCAAGACTACTGAATTTAGGAAAATTGTTTACACCAGGACCAATGTTAAGCGTTTTTACAGGACATTTATAAAACTCTTTATAATCGTAAATATCGCTGCCATGTGAAAATTTGCAATTATACGCTCTGAAATTAACTGTTTCAAGTTTTGTACAGTTATAAAATGCACAATCATAACCGTAATATTTACTATAACCTAATGATGCAACATTCTGTGGAATTGTTATTGATGTTAAACTTGAACAATTGTAAAATGCATATCTTTTAATTTCTGTTACTGAATCAGGAATGTTGATACTTTCAAGACTTGTGCAATTATAGAATGCATTTTCGCCTATTGTCTCTATAGTATCGGGAAGAGTTACCGAAATTAAGTATTCGCATCCTGAAAAAGCCCCGTCAGGAACTATCGTTGTTCCTTCTGTGAATGTTACCGTTTCTACTGTTTTCAAATCAGGAAGATAATTAACATTTGCACCAACATTTAATGTTTTAATGTTACAATTATAAAATGCTTCGTAATAGCTGTTTTTATAGTTCTTTGCATTGAAATTTAGTGTTTCAAGAATCGAACAATTCTGGAAAGCATAATTTTCAACAGTACGAACATTTTCAGGAATTTCGATTTCTTTAAGTCCAGAACAATTGATAAATGCTCTGTATCCAATATTGGTTATAGAAGCAGGCATTTCAACATCTGTTATCTGAGTGCAGTTTGCAAACGTATAATCGCCGATGGAAGTTACACCCTCATCGATAACAACCTTCTTGATTTTATCAAAATGCAGATTCCATCTGATAATGGTAATATATCCTTCCTTGTTCGGGAAAGACTGTGCAACCGTAGTAGATGTATCTCCATAATAAGTAGTTGTGGTTGTTTGTGCTGGAGCATACATAGCAACTCTTGCTGCTTTGGCTGTTGCAGGAGCAGTTGTACTTTCAGGACGGGTTGTTGAAGGAACTGTCGTTGACTCTTCGCTCCTTGCAGTAGTTGTTTCTGCTCGTTTTGTGGTTGTGGGCACCTTTGTTGTGGGTGCTCTTCTGGTTGTTGTTTCTTTCCATGTTGTTCCTTCATAATAATTGTCACCGTTAGGATGAGTTATATGAGGAGACGAAATGTTATCATTTGGAGTTGTGGTTGTGTATACGGGATAATCTATCGCTGTAGTGGTTTGTTTTGTTGTTGCAGGTCGTGTTGTGGTAGGAGCAGCTGTGGTTGTCCAATACGCACCGGTTGTAGCCCAAGCTGTGGTTGTTTCACCACCACTTGTGCCATCAGAAATCATAATATAGTTGTTTTCTTTGAAATCATACATCGCACCTGTGCCTTCAATAGTCAGCACACCTTCATCATCGAGTTCCCAAGTAAGATTGTCACCGCATACACCGTGCATGGGATATTTGATTTCAAACTGCTTGTTACAAACCTCACAAATGCCATCTTCATCCTCGTCGGCATGAGGAAGCATTTCTATAATTTCTTTGTCGACATCACCGCAAATTGAACACGTACGCTCTCTGAGACCTGTTTTGTTGCAAGAAGCTTCTTTTGTTATAGTCCAATCGCTGTAACCGTGAGCACCCGTTTCTCTTGTTTCACCGCAGATGTTACACGATGTATCACAATCATTGCTGTATGTATGCTCACAAGGAGTATCAATAGAAACAAAATTATAACCATAGGTATTGGCAAATGTTTCAGCAGTTGAACCGCTATATCCGTAAATTGTTGAGTAGATTGAAATAGCAGTTTCTGCAATTGAACAATTCTTGTTATAAATCGTTACTTTTTCAAGTTTGGGACAATTTGCAAATGCGTCACTTTCAATTGAATCAATTCCTACTGAAATAGTTGACGATTCAAGATTGTCACAACTATAAAATGATTGGCTGCTGATAGAATTATATTCGTCAGAAGCACTGCAATTAATTGAAACAGAAGTCAATGCATCACAATCATAAAAAGCACTACTGCCTATGTTAAGCTTTGTGCACTCAAATGAAACGGTTTTTAATGTGTCTATGTTGCTAAATGAATTGTAGTATATTTCGCAATCACCTTTAATTTCTATTGTCTCTATATTTTTGCAGTTATTGAATGTATCATACGGAATATCTGTATTATTAATTTTTACAGTTTTGAGGTTGCTGCAATTTTTAAATGTGTAAGCATAGCGATCATTGTAATAACTACGCTCACATTTAAATAAACAGTTATCAATATCAACAGAAACAATACCACTATTCTGAAAAGCATTGTAATAAACAGTACAATTAATCAATTTGATAGTTTCTAACTTTTGGCAATAGTCAAAAGCATAACTACCAATATAAGCTACACTTTCTAAATCGTTAATTTCTGAAAGTTTTGTACAATTCGAGAATGCATAATCGTAAATTTCTGTTACACTCTTAGGAATATCAATTTTAGAAATATTAGAACAATACGCAAATGCATTTTGTGGAATAAAAGTGATTGTTTGGTTGTTTGAAAAGTCAACATCTTCCAAAGAAAGACAGTTATAAAACACTGCAAAACCAAGTTCAGACACATTTTGAGGAATTGTAATCTGTTTAATCGATGTACAACCATAAAATGCACTATCACCTATCGCTTCAACTGTATCAGGCAAATCAACCGAAACAATATTATCGCACTCATAAAATGCATTCTGGCTTATATTGGTGCAACCCTCGTTAATAACAACAGCATTAAAATAGGCCTTATAATTTCTCCACGGAGCATCATCGGATGCAAACGAAACCATCGCTCCGTCATTATCAATCGTCAGCACCTTTGTCGCCTTGTCAATCGACCAACTGAGCTTTGTGCCGATTGTGCCGGATATGGTTGTGTCTGTCTCTTCAACCGCACTTGCCCTGAAGCCGAATAACTCCAGCCCCACAAATCCACTCAGCGGTGCAGTGCAAAGCAGCATAACCGCAACAAGTAAAATTGAAACAACTTTTTTAACTGTCACTTTCACTATTATCTATCCTTTCCGATAACCTTCTATATTGAAACGCAAGACAATCAACGAACCTGTTCTTTGATAAAGTCAATAAACTGCTTCATAAGTTCTTTCTCTGCATCTGTTAAATCAACACGATTATCAATTTCAAGTTTTCTGATAATTGCTATAATTTCAGCTAATTGTTTTTGATTCATTTTTAACATCCTCCCATAAATCAAAAAGTGCGCAGCCGAAGCTACGCACGAAAAACGCAGCCTGACTCTGTTGCAACACAGTTCACCCTAAACAGGAAATGACTAATCAAGGCATACGTTTTTACCAACAGTATGCCTGCTTAGGGAAATATTAAACTGCGTTGCAGAATTAGTTTATCACTTATTTACAGAAAATTCAACTATAATTAAAAATAAATCATTATATAATAATCTACATATATTACAACAACCCCGAAGCAAGCGGTTATGATTATCGCTTCTTCGGGGTTGATTTGTTTTTAGAGTTGCTTTTATGTTTCTTGGTTTTTGTTTTTTTCTTTTTCGGTCTGTAGTATCTGAAAATCAACCAATCCATTTTCTTCATAGCTTCAACAGAGAGATTAAGCTGTTCTGCATAGGATTTAAGAAGGTCGATTTTGGGGGCATCACTGTCACGGTATTTCTTTGAAAGCTCACGCAATCGGCGGTAGCTGATGCGGGTGTGATTTTTGAAATAGTCGCAAATTGTGCGCTCAAGGTCATAGCAGGGCAGTCCGTCTTTTGAGTCAGTCTTTCCGATTTCAAAACACTCGGGTTTAACATAATAAATCTGCAAATCAATATCTTTTATAAATCTGCTGTTCGAGTGAACAAAACCTCTCGGAACGGCAATTTCGTGTTTATACGGTTTTCGTTTTCTGAAGCCGTGAATATATAATGCTTCGCTCATACAGAACACACCTTGAGGAACAGCGGCAAGAATAACATCTCGCTTGTCGCTTATCTTCAAGGTTTTTATTTTATATAATCCGTGTTTAATTCTGACAATATCGCCGTTTTGACAAAGCTGATTGATACAGTATCCGCTGATACCGGCAGATTTCAGTTCGGCAGTTGTCGCAAACCCGTTGGGGAAGTTTTGCTCCGTAAGTTTATCCTGATGATTCATAGCACACCTTCTTTTGTATCGATTGTATCATAAAAAGGTACTTCTATCAAGATTTTAGGTAAAATTCTGTAGATTGTTACGTTTAATAATTTTCAATTATTAAGATTCATAAACCCTTTAGTACCAACAACTTTTTTAACATCTGATTTTTTGCGAATTATCACATAACGTAATCTTACATACTTTCACTGTAGAACGGCAATAGGAGAAGCTGATTAGTCGGAAAGGTGTTTTGACTAATCGGTCGTGTATGCTCCGATGCACGAAAAAAGCAAGCATTTAAACCGCAGCGGGTGCATTAACAGATGAACGGAGATAAATTTGTTGATGTTATGCTGCAGACTTTTTTTGAAAGGATGATGCCTGAAAAGCAAAATCGCAGCCCCTTGTCATCAGCCGAATTTTTTATGCTGATGAGGTGTGATGCGGCGTTTGTTTGTTGCTGAAAAGTTGTATCTTACGAACAAAAGCAATAAACAACGCAGCGTCACAACAGACCGGTTTTATCGGTCTGTTTCGTTAGGGGTTATCACGAAAATATCGTGATTTTTACGTGATAACCACCTAACAAGAGTTTTTTGAGCGAAAAGAGAAAGAATTTCTTGCTCAGAAACTTTGGTGTGAACAGGACGGCAACCTGTTCAACCGGCCTTTTCTCGGCGACAGAATATATTTTTTGTATGGAAATTGAGACATCGCCATTGATTTAACAAACGGGTTGGCAGAAACACCAACAGAAAAAAGTTTCAATAAAATGAAAGGACTGATTAATGCAAATAAGCAAAACAAAGTCAGAGGCAAAAGCATCACAAGACAACTGCGTGATGAAACAGAACCATTTTTATCGACAAAAAGCTTTGGTACTCAGAAAAACTATCGCAAGTGGCTTAATGCATATATCAAATATTGCCGTGAACATCACAACTGTAAAACACACGATGAATGTTTTATGCACATTCAGGATTACTCGGATTATCTGCAAGGTAAGTACAGCGCATCCACCATACACAGCTATCTTGCAGCGGTGTGCGGATTCTATAATGTTCCGATGGATTTGATTGCGAAGCCTATCCGTCATACTGCCGAGTATACAAAATCCCGTTCGGATAACGGCAAAACGATTCGTGCGGACAACAACCCCGACAATCCAAGATATGAACGCTCGGTTTCGTTTCAGCGGGTTGTGGGTATAAGAGCATCCGAACTTGCTAAACTTGAGGGTCGGGACCTTGTCACGGACGAATCGGGACATTTATGTGTTTTCGTCAAAAACGGAAAAGGCGGCAAGGATTCACTTCAGAGAATCCTTCCCGAAGATGAAGTTTTCATCAGCGAATATTTTAATGTCGACGAAAAAGAAAAAGTTTTTCAGCCGATTGAACTTTCCAATTCTATTGACTATCACCACATCAGGGCAGAGAACGCAAAACGCTGTTACGAATATTATCTCAACAAAATAAATAATGAAGAAGGCTATGCAGAAAAGCTTGCTGACGAAATCCGTCTGCGTTGGAAACTGTACTGCACAAAGAAACTTTCCGATGGCACAATTATCCACAAACCTTTTGATGAAAAATTAATCAAAGGTACATACAAAGTCAGAGGAAAGAATAAAGCGTTGGCAATCGAATACGGATTACCAACTGAATACAATAACCTTGCACTTGCTGCAGTATCAATTTTTCACTTGTCTCACTGGAGAAATAACGTAACCGTGCAGTCATATCTTTTATCGCACTAAAATCAATGCCGACGGGTTAACCGCCGACATTGAGATTTATACAATCAGATATAGCCTTACTTGCCTTCGCTTCAGCTTTTTGAAAAAGACGTATATAAAAATTGTATGTAGTGGAAGGACATGAATGACCGAGATACGAAGAAACATCTTTTGCGTTACAACCCTTATCAATCAGAATTGATGCATTAAAATGACGAAAACTATGAACATTTACATAGCGAAGTCCCTCTTTTTTGCAGAATTTTTGAAGCCAATGTCTTGGAGTATCGGGACCCATAGGTAAACCGTTCCAAGCAGTAAACAATCTGTCTGTTTCATGCCATGCATCGCCGATATATTCTTTTTGTTTGTCCTGTTCATCTTTATATTTTTGAAGCATACTAATAAGCTGCTCTGAAACCTTTATACTTCTGAATCCGCTTTTGGTTTTGGGTGTTCCTGTGATTATGCCTTTTCGTTTAGAGTAAAGAGAAGTTCTTGAT
>JAZPYI010000006.1:0-1944 GCA_045544115.1 Acutalibacteraceae bacterium
AAGTTTGAAGAATATGACCTTTATGTGAGAAACAAGGATTTTCTTGTTTCCGACAACATTATCACTTTCACCGACACAAACGGCAAGCTGATGGCATTAAAGCCCGACGTTACCCTGTCTATCATAAAAAACAGCGATGACAGCACCGAATTTTTGAGCAAAATGTATTACAACGAAAATGTTTACCGTGTTTCAAAAGGCTCTCATGCTTTTAAAGAAATTATGCAGACGGGGCTTGAATGTATCGGTCTTATTGACGATTACTGCATTTATGAGGTTCTTATGCTTGCCTGCGAAAGTCTTGCCAAAATTTCTAAGGATTATGTGCTTGACATTTCTGACCTTGAAATTTTGTCGGCTGTTATTGATGCTTCGGGGGTTTCCGATGCATCAAAGGCGAAGCTCTTAAACTGCATAGGCGAAAAGAATTTCGGCGAAATTGCCGAAATATGCCAAAGTGAAAATGCAGATTTATCCGACCTTAAAATTCTTGCCACAACCTATGGCAAGCCGGCAGAGGTTATTGCAACCTTAAAAACCTTAAAATGCGAAAAAGCCGCAGATAGTATTGCACGGCTTGAAAAAATCACCTCGGCACTTGAGAAAAACGGTTACGGCGACAACATCCGCATAGATTTTTCTGTTATAAACGACATGAACTATTACAACGGATACGTTTTCAAAGGATTTATAAACGGCATTGCTTCGGGCGTTTTGTCAGGCGGAAGCTATGACCGGCTTATGCGTAAAATGGGCAAAAAATCAAATGCAATCGGATTTGCGGTTTATCTTGATTTGTTGCAACGGCTTGCCGAAAATGAAAGAACCTATGATGTTGACACAGTGCTTGTTTATGACGAAAATGCCGACATAAACGCACTTAACGACGCAATAAACCTGCTTACCTCAGGTGGAAAAAGTGTTATGGCACAAAAATGCGTTCCGGAGAAAATAAAATACAAACAGCTTTTAAAGCTTAACGAAAGAGGGGTTGAAATCATTGAAAACAATGCTTAACGTTGCACTGCCCAAAGGCAGACTTGGCGAAAAGGTTTATGATATGTTTGAAAAAGCCGGGTTTGAATGTCCCTCTATCAAAGAAAACAACCGCAAGCTGATTTTTGAAAACCCCGAAAAAGGCGTGCGTTATTTCTGGGTAAAACCGTCGGACGTTGCGATTTATGTTGAACGCGGTGCGGCGGATATTGGCGTTGCCGGCAAGGATATTCTGCTTGAATACGAGCCGGATGTTTATGAGCTTTTAAACCTTAATATCGGCAAATGCCGCATGGCTGTTGCCGCAAAAAAGGATTTTTACGACAACACGCAGAAAACACTTCGTGTGGCAACAAAATTTGCAAACATAACAAAAAACTTTTACGGCGAAAAAGGCAGGGATATTGATATTATCCATCTTAATGGTTCAATCGAAATTGCGCCGATTTTAGACCTTTCGGACGTAATTGTGGATATAGTTGAAACCGGCACAACACTCAAAGAAAACAACCTTGAGGTTATTGAAACAATTGTGCCAATCAGCGCAAGGCTTATTTCAAACAAGGCGAGCTTTAAGTTTAAAAACGACAAAATTGAAGAAATTCTTAAAAGCATGACTGCCATGACGGAGGAAAACAAATGATAAAGATTTTAAAATACGGCGAGGTTGAAAACAGCAAGATTTTTGCCCGTGCTGTTCCTGAAATAAATGTTGAGGATATTGTATCCGATATTATAAAAAACGTCCGTGAAAAGGGCGACAGCGCACTTTTTGAATACTGCGAGAAATTTGACGGTGCAAAGCTTGACACTCTTCTTGTTTCAAAAGAAGAGGTTGAAGAGGCACTTACAAAGGTTGAGCCGGAGTTTATTGATGTGCTTGAAAAAGCCGCAAAAAACATCCGCAAATTCCATGAAAAACAGGTGCGGAACAGTTTCATCATCAAC
>JAZPYI010000007.1:0-9010 GCA_045544115.1 Acutalibacteraceae bacterium
CTGGCAAATTTTCTTTTTCAGCTTTTATAGCTACCAATAGATTATCTGAAAATATTTTATACTTTATATCATCAAAACCCCACACTTTATCTTCAACAAATCCTTTGGTCGCTAAAGTATATGCTTCATAAATATAATCAAAAATTACATTGTCGTCACCTTTTTCGACATATTCTTTTGTTCCCAAAAGATCGATATAAGCAATAAGATAATCCGATTCTTCAGGCTTTTTTATTTTATAAGGTTCAAACTCCATTATGGCACATCCTTAATTTAAAATATCCTCCAAGCTTTTGCTTATATCCTTTTCAAGTCCGATGATGCGTTCAAGGATTACGTCGGCAGATTCGGGTGCCTGATATTTATAAAAATATCTCGTCATCGGGATTTCATAGCCAACCTTCGTTTTGTTCTTGTCAATCCACGCATCGGGCGCATAGGGCAATACCTCATGCTCAAAATATCTGTCAATATCCTCAACAAGAGGAACGTTCTCTGTGTCACGAAGGCTCGCATCCGCTACGGGCTTGCCCTTCTTCATAACTATCTCACCGTTTTCATCTCTCTGCGGTCTTTCAACAACTATCTTGTTATATCCGAATTCAACGGTTTCATAAATCTTGCTCACGCAATGTATGCCGTCTTCGCTGCCGTAAACTGCATCGTGTCTGAATTCGCCGTAGGCTTCGGTTATCAGTTTGCGGCAAAGGTCGGTTATATCATTACGCTTTGTGCCGATTGATTTTCTGCGCTGCTCATAGCAATGCGATGCATCAATAAGCTGTACCTTGCCTGCTCTGTGGGCAGGCTTGTCCTTGCAAAGAATCCATATATAAGTGCTGATGCCCGTATTCATAAACTGATCTGTTGAAAGCTGAATGATAGCATCGAGCCAGTCATTTTCCAATATGTACTGACGGATGTTTGAAGGTCCGCTGCCTGCATCGCCTGCAAAAAGCGGTGAGCCGTTCTGAATAATTGCCATCTTGCCGTCAAAAGCAAGCTTTGCAAGTCCGTTGAGAACAAAGAGCTGCTGTCCGTCCGAAATCTTGGGAAGTCCGGGTGCAAAGCGTCCGAGCTCACCGAGTGCCGCTTCCGCTTCAACTGCTTTCTGCTCTCTCTTCCAGTCAATACCGAAAGGCGGATTTGAAATAATATATTTGAAGGTGTAACCCTTGAACTGGTCATCGGAAAGTGTGTCACCGAACCGCATATTGTTGGGGTCGCCGCCTCGAATCATCATATCGGCTTTTGCAATAGCAAACGTGCTGGGATTGAACTCCTGACCGAAGCAGGTAACGGACATATCCTCGCTTAAATCGTGAATGCGCTCTTCCATGCAGGAAAGCATCTGCGACGTACCCATAGCCATATCGTAAACGGTAACGTTGCCTTCGGTGAGGTCTGCATCGGAAAGGAGAATATCTGTCATAAGATAAATAACATCCCGGCTTGTGAAATGCGCTCCCGCTTCTTCTCCGAATGATTCAGAAAATCTCTTAACAAGATCTTCGAATATGTATCCGCAGTCAACAGCGGTAATTTTATCGGGACCGAGATAGCCTTTTGCTGAATTGAATTCTTTTATAACGAGATAAAGCGTATTGCTGTCAACCATACGCTTGATTATGCTTTCAAAGTCAAACTTTGCGAGAACATCCTGAACATTGGAAGAAAATCCTGCAAGATAATCACGGAAGTTTATCTCGATGTTTTCGGGATCAGCAAGCAGAGATTCAAAAGTAAACTTGCTTGTGTTATAGAACTGATATCCCGATGCACGGCAAAGAAAGCCGTCAATAACAGCAAGATTTTTTACCTTTTCATACTGTGCAAGCACCGCTTCGTGAGTAGGCAGAAGGCAATCGTGGAAGCGTTTCACAACGGTCATAGGAAGAATAACGAGACCGTATTCGTGAGGCTTGAAAGGGCCTCTGAGCATATCCGCAACGTTCCAAATCATCGTTGCCTTTTCCGCAATGTTTGTTCCGACTACATTAATTTTATCGTTAACCATAATTATACCTCATAATGTATTGTAATTTATTTGATGTCCGTTATACCGTACTTAATTTTCAAGAATTGCCATATACTCATCCAATCTTTCATTGACATATTCTGCGATGAGGGCGGTCATTTTTGTTGCATCGTTATCACGGTAATATGCATCAAACGCTTCGTAATAACGCTTGCGGTCTGTGAATTTGACATTTATCGGCGGGTAGCCGTTGCGGATGAGGTCAAGATTCATAATGAGTCTGCCCGTTCTGCCGTTGCCGTCGATAAAGGGGTGTATGCCCTCAAATTCAAGGTGGAAACGGGCAATGCGTTCGATTATATTCATTGTTTCGGCACGCTTTTTGTCTTCAATCAGAAGTCCTTCCATCGCAGGCTGAACCATATACGGCTGCAGAGGCTCTGTATAAGCACCCATAATGCGAACGGGGATTCTACGGTAAACGCCCTTATCTTCGGGTCTGTTTATCAGAACAAGCGAATGGATATTCTTGATTACGCTCTCGCTGATGGGCATATCCTTTGTTGCAATATCCTGCACATAAAGGAACGCATCACGGTGTCCGACGGCTTCAAGGTGGTCTTTGAGGGGCTTTTGGTCTATGGTCATACCTTCAAGAGCAAGAGCCGTTTCTTTGAGTGTGAGTGTGTTGCCCTCGATTGCATTGGAGTTGTAGGTAAACTCAATCATAAACTCTTCACGAAGGCGTTCAACCTCACCTGCTGTAAGCGGACGCATCTCCGAAATACGAGCCTTTTTCGCTTCGATATCAGCAAGAATATTATATTTCACTCTGCCGTCAGCAGGTTTCTGTGCGTTTTCGGGAATCATATAGAGCTTGCCTTTTTGAATCACACCTTCTATTTTACCTTCTGCACAAAGAACACGGACTCTGCGGGCTGAAATGCCCCATTTCTCAGCCGCTTGCGAAACTTTTATATAGTTCATAGAGTTTACCTCCGTCTAATTATACCTATATGAATAAAATATACCACCTTTCAGGAATAATATCAACAGTATTTTTGCCAAACACAATTTTTTTGTTCCTAAAATCAAAGTTATCGTTCGTTTTATACCGAAAAATGTGCAAGGCTGAATCTCGGTTTCATCTCCGGATTCAGCCTTTTAAAATTATAATCTAAAAAATGTGATGAGTTAAACCGTTATTTCATTCGATTCGATGCACCGTTATGCTGCTTATTTAACACACCGATTCTATATGTAAATAATTTGTGACATTACGGGCAGAATGCTTGACAGAGTGTTTATAACGGTTTATAATTGAACTGTTCATTTGTGAACTGTTTGTTTTGCGTTGATAAGGAGGTTCTATGAATAATATTCTTGAAAATATCTTTTTGAGCAAAGAATTGTACCAATCAATTTTAGCTCCGGTTTGCTCAAAACACGAAATGACGCACGCCGAAATGATAACCTTGCTTTTCCTTGCGGGTAATCCGGAACTGAACACCGCTACAGATGTCGTTAAAGGACGGAGATTAGCAAAATCGGCGGTATCCATGGCAGTGAGATCACTTCACGAAAAAGGACTTGTATCCGGTGAATTTATCGACGGCAATCACCGCTCGATTCACCTCAGTGTATGCGACAAGGCGAAAACCATTCTTGAAGAAAGCCAAGCGGCTCAAAACTCATTTTTTAATATTCTGTTTGAAGGCTTTTCGGACTCGGAAAAAGAAAATCTTAAAAATTATCTTGAAAGAGTTTCAACAAATATCAAGACATATCACAATGTAAAAAATTAAATTTTTTAGTTATTTTATTAATTTTTATATAATTAAAGATAAAGAGGTAATCAAATCATGGCAAAGAAACAATTTAAAACCGAATCAAAAAAGCTGCTGGATATGATGGTTAATTCCATCTATACCCATAAAGAGATTTTTCTTCGCGAACTCATCTCCAATGCGAGCGATGCGATTGATAAGCTCTATTTCCGCTCCCTGACCGATGATACGGTAAAGCTGACACACAGCGACTATGAAATCCGTTTGAGCGTTGACAAAAATGTTCGCACGTTGACAATCGCCGACAACGGCTGCGGTATGTCAAAAGATGAACTTGAAAACAATCTGGGCACTATTGCAAAAAGCGGTTCGTTTGATTTCAAGAATAATCCTGAAAATAAAAACGGTGAACAGATTGACATTATCGGTCAGTTTGGTGTTGGTTTCTATTCTGCTTTTATGGTTGCGGATAAAATCACGGTTGAGAGCCGTGTGTACGGTTCTGACGAGGCATATTGTTGGGAGTCAAGCGGAGCAGACGGTTATACAATCAATCCCTGCGAAAAAGAAACTGCCGGCACGGTTATTACTATTTGTCTGAAAGCCGACACCGATGATGAAAAATACAGTGACTATCTGGAAGAATACAGACTTCGCAGTCTTATCAAAAAATACAGCGACTATATCCGCTATCCGATTCGTATGCTCACAGAGCACAGCCATTTGAAAGAAGGCAGCGAAAACGAATTTGAAACGGTCACCGAAGATGAAACCCTCAACAGTATGGTTCCTCTTTGGAAAAAGAGTGCATCGGAAGTAACGGAAGAAGAATATGCACAGTTTTATCAGGATAAATATTTTGACTATGAGGCACCGTTGAGAGTCATCCGTCAAAAAGCGGAAGGCACTTCCAATTTTGAAGCATTGATGTTCATTCCCACTCACGCTCCCTTTGATTATTACAGCAAGGATTTTGAAAAAGGACTGCAGCTTTATTCAAGCGGTGTGCTGATTATGGAAAAGTGCAAGGATTTGCTTCCCGACCATTTCAGCTTTGTAAGAGGACTGGTTGACAGCTCCGACCTTTCACTCAACATCTCCCGTGAGATGCTTCAGCAGGATCGCCAGCTCAGAATTATTGCAAAGGCACTTGAAAAGAAGATTGCAAACGAGCTGTCCAAAATGCTTGAAAACGACCGTGAGAAATATGAGCAGTTCTTTAAGGCATTTGGCGCACAGCTCAAGTGGGGGATATATTCAAGCTACGGCAGCAACAAGGATATGCTGCAGGATCTTATCCTTTTCAAGTCATCTTTTGAGGGCAAATATGCAACGCTCAAAGAATATGTATCCCGCATGAAAGACGGGCAGGATAAAATTTATTATGCCTATGGAGATACAGTAGAAAAAATCGCCCTTTTGCCGCAGGTGGAATCGGTTATCGGTCACGGTTATGAGGTGCTTTATCTGACTGATGATATTGATGAGTTTGCACTCCAGATGCTCCACACATATTCCGAAAAGGAATTTCTCAATGTATGCAAAGAAAACCTTGACCTTGCTGACGATGAGGAAAAAGAAAAACTCAAAACAGAAAATGAACAGTCAGCCGAAATGTTCAGCTTTATGCAGGCGAGCATAGGCGATGATGTATCAAAGGTTCAATTTACAAACACCTTACAAAACCATCCGGTAAGCCTTTCAAGCGAAGGCAATGTTTCGGTTGGCATGGAAAAGATTCTTAACAAGATGCCCGGTGCAGAAGATCAGCATATCAAAGCAGAAATTGTGCTGGAAATCAACATCAACCATCCTTTGGCTGCCAAATTAAAGGAACTGTTTGAGAATGATAAAGACAGATTGGCAACATACAGCAAGATTCTGTTTGCACAGGCACGCCTTGTCAGCGGAATGTCATTGGATAATCCCGCCGAAATCAGTAGCCTCGTTTGCGATCTTATGCTGTAAAATATGACTGATTATTAATTGTAAATTTAAAAGTGGGAAAAAGTTTAAAAATGAAAAATACTGAACTTATAGTAAAGGAGATGAACGGCATATGAAAAAGTCGGAAATAATTGAATACATTGCAGACAAAGAAATTTTGTGTCAGAAAAATGATGCGATAGACCCGAAGCTTTATGATGAATACGGTGTTAAAAAAGGACTTCGCGACAAGAACGGTAACGGCGTTCTTGCAGGGCTTACCAATATTTCAAAAATTGTTTCATCAAAAACAGAAAACGGTCAAAAGATTCCCTGCGACGGCGAGCTGTGGTATCGCGGATATCGTGTGGAAGAGCTTTTAAGCAGCCTTGGCGAAAATGAACTCGGTTATGAGAAGATTGCCTACCTCCTGCTTATGGGCGAACTGCCCGATGAACCAGAGCTTTGTCAATTCAAGAATTTAATCGGCGAGTGCCGTACACTTCCCTCTAACTTCACAAGAGATGTCATTATGAAGGCTCCGAGCAAAGATATTATGAATTCAATGACCCGAAGCATTCTTACACTGGCATCTTATGATGAGCACATTGCCGACACTTCCGTCAGAAATTCTCTTCGGCAGTGCATTCAGCTTATCGGAGAATTTCCGTTGCTTGCGGTATACGGTTATCACGCATACAATTACTCCGACAATATGGACAGTATGTTTATTCACCGCCCCGACCCGTCTCTTTCCACGGCAGAGAACTTTCTTATGATGCTGCGTCCCGACAATAAATATACCCAAACCGAAGCGAAGGTTCTTGACACCGCATTGATTCTTCATATGGAGCATGGCGGAGGTAACAACTCAACCTTCACCACAAGGGTTATTACATCGTCGGGTTCAGACACCTATTCCACAATGGCGGCGGCAATGTCATCATTGAAAGGTCCGAAGCACGGCGGTGCAAACATCAAGGTTATGGAAATGATGGCGGATATTAAAAAGCATATTTCCGACTGTTACGACAAGGATGAAGTGGCTGCGTATCTGACAAAGATTATAAATAAAGAAGCTTTTGACAGAAAAGGGCTTGTTTACGGCATGGGACACGCAGTTTACTCCCTGTCCGACCCGAGAGAACGGGTGTTTAAAGGCTATGTGGAAAAGCTCGCACTGGAAAAAGGCCGTGAAAAGGATTTGGAATTATATCGCAATATTGAGGAGCTTGCTCCGGAAATTATTGCGCAGCACAGACGCATCTACAAGGGCGTCAGTCCCAATGTGGATTTTTACAGCGGATTTGTATATGATATGCTGGGAATTCCGCAAGAATTATATACCGCTATGTTCGCCATCGCACGCATTGTGGGCTGGAGCGCCCATCGGATTGAAGAACTGATATGCACGGATAAAATTATCCGTCCTGCATATATGAGCGTTATGGAAGAGCGGTAAGCAGAACCTGCGAATACCGACAAAGGAGTTATTCAAATGAAATATGAAATTGCTTATATAAGCGGTTCGGGAAACACTGAAAAACTTGCTCACGGCATTGCTGACAGTCTTCCTCAAACAGATACATTTGTAACAGATCTTTCCTGTGAAGAAATAACAAAGCAAGCGGATGTTTACCTGATCGGATTCGGAATGAAGCGAGAAGCTATTCCGCTAAAAATTATGGAAATTCTTGAGGAACTTGAAGATAAAACCATATTGTTTTTTGTTACCGCTTCTTTAAAACCTACGGAGGTTCATATTAAGGAGATTGAACGCAGATTAGAACCCTTTATGCCGAGCAACTGTGATTACAGAGGCTTGTATTTATGTCCCGGTCAGGTTTCAGATGAAACACTTGAAAAATTGCAAACCGTTCTCAATCAAGAACCGGATAACGAATGGGCAAATGCCGCTATGGAAAACTGCAGGCATACTTTAGGCCGTCCGAACCAAAACGACATTAACGAAGCCTGTGAATTTGTTCACAAAAAGCTGAATATAAATTGAATTACAGTGTACTTTGTACCCAAAAGAACCAAAGGCTGAATCACGGTTTTATCTCCGGATTCAGCCTTTTGCTTTTAGCCTCAAGTTTAAAATGTCTTTATTTCGCGTTTAAATGCGGTTTAAATCAGTTTTACGGTATTTGTGCGACAAAGTTTTCTCTTTTAACAATGAAATTCGATTACGGGGCATTAAAATGCAATTCTGCAACAAATCAATCCGTGTCAGTAAACTCAACCCCCACATTCCGATTGGAGTGTGGGGGCTGCACATTCAAGTGTCTGTTATGAAATTTTGGGCAATGAGATAAGCACAGAATCGGTTATCGGCTCCATGCTGAATACTGCGAGCGACCTGAAAACCGACTCTTCATCTGAATAGATAATGATTACACCGTTATTATTTTCTGCACGAAGAGGTCTTATAATCAACTTTCTGTTGTGTTTCGTAATAATCTCAACCTGCTCGTGGACTTCCTGCGGCGGCACGCTGCCGTCTTTAAGAATGGTTTTTTTATCCGTACTCAGATAATTGATATGTATTCCTGTCTTTTCGGAATAAGTCATCAGACTGAAATCTCTTCCGTCATCAATTATTCTGGCAATCGATTCCCTTCTGCCATCCGCAAAGAATTGAGAAATAAGGATTCCTCCGCTGACCAAATCTTTTTCTGCGATGAATGAATTTGATTTGCCTTTAACAAAAATAAAATCTACTGACATTTTAATTTTCCTCCAATTTTATGTTTGATTCTTGTGTGGTGCGATGAAACAGCCCTGCATTGCCCGTTTGCAACGGCTGTCTCACCAATTTCTTCATTGCGTTAAGGGGGCGGTACTTCTTTCATTTTGTTCACCTCCTGTTAATCAGATTTTTTCGGCACAAAAGATTTCGGGCATTTGACATTAAAGACACTTTGTTGCCGATTGGTTTTAAGTTTGTATTCCTCCTGTCATTAAAAATTGGGGTTACGTATACTGAAAGAAAAACCTGAAGACAGACACTTGAACAATTAATCTCCAGGCGTCTTTCTTCAGGGAAAGAATGTAAGAATAAGGGGCATTACAAATGAAAGAATTTTATACATTAAATAAAATTCAAAAAATCATTAAAATCAAGAAACAAAAAATCCTCTCCGAAACAATGAAAAATCATCTCGGAAGGGATTAACAAAGAATTGATATTGACATTAAAAGTAAATCACATTTAAGTAAATCGTAATATACTAATTTGCAATATTTTTCGTGCAATATAATTTGTGCGCAATCACCGGCCATAATTCCCGATTCGCGTTAAACTTCATGCGCTATA
>JAZPYI010000008.1:0-5121 GCA_045544115.1 Acutalibacteraceae bacterium
TGCGTTAAGCTCTTCAAGATCTGCTCTTTCAAAATCGGTGATATTTTTGCCCGTTGTGAGAGCCTCGATATCATCAATAAGCTGTAAAATATCTTTGTAGTCGCTGTACTTAACGGTTGCTTCGTCATAGCCGTTTACAGCATTTGTTATTCTTGTGATTTCTTCTGCAACATCGCTGATTCTGGTTTCAAGGTCTTCAATCGCCGAATAAATATCGGTTATTGTCTTTTTCTGTTCATCTGTCAGATTGTCATAATAGTCATTATTGAATTTGCCGACACTATTCTGGAAACTATCCAAATCAGCAGCATCATCAGATGTTACGGTATTAATATCGTATTCGCCTAACTTATTTTCAATGGCTTCAATCAGATTTTCAATAATATAAATTCTCTGGCGCATTGCGGCACAATAGGATTGGAGAGTATTCCATTCTGATATCTTATCTTCGTCGGCAAGGTCTTTTACAGCGTTTTCAAGCTGACTGTAAACATACTCAACGTTTTCCTTATCGGTCGATTTTACATAATCAATGGTAAGACCTTCAATTCCGCTTTTATCAACTGCAATTTCATAAGCAATCTTTGCTTCGCCCGTGAAGTTGCCCGTACCTGTTACTGTGAGCAGATAAACGCCGACGTTTGTTGCCTTGTTGCCGCTGACTGTATATGTTGCTTCGGGAGCAGTACCCGTCGGAATAACCTTTTCAACGTTCTGTGTCTGCTCTTTGCCGTTATAGGTGAGAGGAGCGCCGAGAATTATAAATCCGTCGGAAATATCCTTTGCGTTGATTGTAACGGTAACCGTTGCAGGCTCGGTGTCATTGTGGTTTGCATCACCGATGACTTTATAATATACGGTGTAATCGCCTGCATCTGTGCCTTGGGGGATTGTTTCGGAATATTCTGTACCGTCAAGGCTGTAAACCATTGTGCCGTACATCGCTTCGCCTGCGGAAATAAGATTATGTGCTTCGCCGTTATATGTGAGAGTATTGGGCACAGGTGCGGCAGTAACGGTGTTATCTGCCTTTACGACTGTGAACTCTTTTGTTGCTTCGCCCGTGTAATCGCCTGCACCCTTTACAGTTACGGTTGCCGTGCCTGCATTGACATTGTTTGCAAAGGTGAGAGTATAGTCCTTACCTTCTGTGAGAGTTTTGCCGCCTACTGTTACAATAACCGTGGGCTTGATTTCGCTGCCGTTATAGGTGAATTCTGTTGAATCAAGAGTGATAACCGCATCTGCAAGGTCAGCGCCCTTGCTTACCTTAACGTAGCCGTTAATGACTTTTGCATCATCGGAAACGGTAATCAGCTTACCGTCGGCATCTTTGTAGTAATAATCCTCCGCGAGGAATGCGTTTGCGGTTGTGTTATTAACAACAAATCCGTTCGGGAATTCGCCGCCCTTAAGGATGAGGCTTGCACCTTCGTTACAATAAACGGTATATTCTCCGTAGGGTGTGCCGCTGTAAGAACCGCTTGCAAAGTCTGTTCCCGTGAAGCTGCCGCCGGTTACCTCAACCGTACCGCCGTGCAGATTAAGTGCCGCATAGGAGTTGCCCGTGAATTCGCCGCCTTCAATATAGGCTGTGCTGTGGTTGACTATGCCGGCAGAACCGCTGAACTCTCCGCCGTAAACATAGACGGTTGAATCGGAGCGGTTCTCTATTGCACCTGAACTAACAGATTTAAAGCTGCCGTTGTAAATATAGGCTGTGCCATAATTACCGATTGCATAATAAGTATCGGCTTCAATTTTGCCGCTTTTAAAGTTGAGCGTACCGGAACGGGAATTGCTAATACCGCCTTCGCCCTTGATGATGCCGGATTCGACGGTTAGAGTTCCGTAATTATAGACAGTATTCCAAGTATCCGCTTTGGATTCTATCGTACCGCCTTCACCGCTGTCCTTGATTGTTACATCCGCATCAGATTCAATGCATATAGCTGCTGCAGTTTCATTAAGAAGAGTTTTGCCGTTAAGGTCAAGGGTGAACTTGCCGGAGCTAATATCCTGCTCTTCGGTAAGCGTGACATCGTCAAGCAGAGTTACTGTGCTGCCCTCGCTTGCACTTGCCGCTGTTATTGCATCTGCAAGGGTCTTGTAAGTGCCGATTTCGTTGCCGTCTTTATCGGTTACCTTTGCGGCATAGTTGAGCAGAGTGAACTCAACCGTTGCCGTTGCACCGCCAAGAGTTACGCTTGCGGTATAAGTGCCTGCATCTTTAGGGGGCAAGCCGTAAGGGGCTGAATACGTAATATCACTGACTTCAACCGAAGTGTCAACAAGGTTGTTTTCAACAGTTGCTTCCTTTGCTGTGCCGTCAACATAAAGGTCTGCAGGGGCAAGAATTGTGAGCGTACCCTCGGGGTCAGGGCAGTTGCCGTCTGTGTTTTCGCAAACAGCAGTAATTGTGTCACCGCTTGCGGAGTATGTAAATGAGTGGGTGTGGGGAACAATTTCAAACTCTAATGTTTTACTTCCGGTATAATTTCCAACACCAGTAACCGTCATAGTTGCTGTACCGAGTTCGGTGTTATTTGCATATTCAACCGTATAATCAGTATCTTTTACAAGCACCATATCGCCATGCTTGATAGTAACATCAGGTGTTGCACCAACTGGATAGCTTGTTCCAAGACCTTCATAAGTCAAATCTTCAATAGATTTAGGAGCAATAGTAAAGCGCCAAGCACGACCGGATAAAGCGGTGCCAGCAGTAAAATAGTCGCTTTCTGCAACATTAACTTTAACAGTATAAGCACCGGCATTAATCGGTTCGGTTGTTCCGCTATTATAATATACTGTGTATTCACCGGCATACGGTACATAATCTTCAGACATGACAACCGATGCATATTTGGGTGTACCGTCATATGTAAGGTTTTGCGGTGCGGTGTATGTGAAATACGTATAATTAAAATTTCCACGGGTTATCTCGAATTCATAGGTAGCAGTTACATTTTCTATCGTAAGGCTCGCTACGTAAACTCCGGGATTAATCGGTGTTGTCGGTTCACCCGTACTTTTCAGGGTATAGACCAAATCAGGAATAACAACGTCTTCCATTGTTCCTGAAACCGTCATATATTTTGCATTATCGGGACGGAAAGTCAGACTGCTTGTATTACCTTTAGATATTTCAACCTTACTTATCGGATTGTGGCAAGTATCCGCATAAGCACATGTAGCTGTGATAGTTGCGCCGTTTGCAGCATAAGTCCAGCTGTGAACGTGCGGTGTTGCAGTTGATTTAAAGGTTGCCGAAATTCTTACGTCGCCTTCAGGCATACTAAAGGTACGGCTGTGTCCGCTTCCGCTTAACTCTACCTGACCGTTGGAATCCGTGACCGTAATGGTATCAAGCTCATAGTTTTTATAAGCCATAATATCTATGGTAACGGTATCACCCGCAGGAACAATAGAAGCACCAACCTTTACGGCACCGTTGGCGGTGTGTGCTATATTCACGAAATGACCCTCAATTTTGGTAACGGTTTGCACGTCATTTTCCCAATTTGCCTTCAAGCCCATTGTAGTGGCTGAATAATCATTGGAAGCATAAATCACCATTGTATCCGGTGCTAACGAAAAGGTAGCATTATTAATGCCAGGATTGTAGGTAGTCGGCTCATTAACGCCGTGATAGTAGACACCTTCAAGATTTGAGGCATTGGAAAAAGCTTTTGAGCCAATTACAGTTACAGAAGCCGGCAAAGAAACGTTTTTCAACATAGTACATCCAGAAAACATTGAACCGCCAACTTTGTCTGCGTTCTCACTCAATCTCACATACTCCAAATTCGTACAATTTTGGAAAAGCGTTTGTCCAATCGAAGTAACACTATCGGGGATTGAAATAGCCTTTAAACTTGAGCAATTGTAAAAAGCACTGGAGCCGATAGATGTTACCCCATCATTAATATTGATGTATTTCAATGATTCGCACGAAGAAAAAGCATAATATCCAATCGTTATAAGCCCATCCGGCAATAAAATCGTTTCAATCGCAGTTCCGGTGAATGCATATTGACAAATTTCTTCAATATTTTTGGGAAGTGTAACATCTTTCAATTTTGAAAGACTACGAAATGTACATTCGGGAATGCACTCCCAATTTTCGCAGTTCACAAAACTTACTCTTGTGATAATGTCGGCATAATCTTTCCAAGGCGAAGCTGTGGTAGAATCCCATTTTGTAGAAACACTGTTGCCTTTGCCGTCAATTACAAGCAATCCGTTGTCATAAATAGTCCACGCTGTTCTGCTTCCGGAGCCTAATGTTCCCGTTGCATAAACCTCAATATCTGCCGCACTTGCCGTGAGGCTCAGCGGCGCCATCGACAGAAGCATTGCCAATACAAGCAGTATGCTTATGAGTTTGTTTGTTTTTTTCATAGGGTTTCCTCCTTGGTTATTAAGTGCAGAGTTCAGAATGCAGAATTATAATTTATTCCATTCTGCATTCACTTTTGGTTTGTTTTCTTAAATATTGAAACGAGAATTGCAATTATCTCGTCTATATCCATTTCCATACTTTTAAATTCTTTGTCTGTCAGATAATCTGTTTTGTGCAAAAGCCTTAACCAATAATATGTTTCGTTGGCTTCTTTTAAAGCTACGTTAAGCTTCGCATTAAAATCCGCTTTGCTCTGACCTCGCTCTGCTGTTTTTGAGTGCAGAGTTTAGAATGCAGAATGCAGAATTATAATTTATTCCGTTCTGCATTCATCATTCTGAATTCTGCATTCCCTCAACGTATTCTTTGAACTCGTTAAAAATGCGTTTGCCGATTGAACGGTAATCCATTGCAAGAACTTTATCAATCTTTATCCTGCGGATTTCTTCAGGCACATTGTAAATAGTCATAATGGTATTCAATGCTCCCGAAATCCGTGTTTCAAGCGATACGGATTCATCAATAGCATTCAGAGTTGCGTGTTCAATGCCTGCAACAAGAATTTCCGCTTCTCTGAACTGCTCGTCTGTCCAATCGGGGCAGTATTCCGCAAAAACCTCTTTTGCACGGGTGATGTCGTTGTTGTGGATAATTTCAAGGCATTTCGGACTCTGATAAGTCGAAACGAAAAAGTCTTTCGCAACCTCGCTTTCTTC
>JAZPYI010000009.1:0-12021 GCA_045544115.1 Acutalibacteraceae bacterium
ATTATTGCTATAAAGTGAGATTTTATTATGGAAGAGGCAAAATACTTTTTGAGCAAAGCTCAGAATAATTACCCTGAACTTATTTATACAGTTCTTACTCCCCATATAACAGAATTCACCGCCACAAGCGGTGACAGCATACTTCTTGACCTTGGTGAACATGCTGTAGGATATTTTTCCTTTGCTTTTGATAAGGTTGATATCTTTGTTGACGCTCCCGTTCGATTAATCATCAAGTTCGGTGAAGATGTGAGAGAAATCAATGATGATTTTTCACGATATAAGGGTACGCTTTCAAAAACGTGGTTACAGGAAGAAATAATCAATCTCGATTTTCCTCAAAAAATTACTTTACCCCGAAGGTATGCTTGCAGATACATAAAAATAACAGTAGAAAAAGCCAACAGACCAATTAAGCTGTTTGATTTTTCTTTCCGCGCTTCAACAAGTGCTGATACTTCCGTTCTGAAGCCTGCAAACACAAAGGATGCTTTGCTGAATAAAATTGATATTGTTGCAACCAACACTCTCAAAGAATGTATGCAGACCTTCTTTGAGGACGGACCAAAGCGTGACCGCCGTCTATGGATTGGCGACTTAAGACTTGAAGCTCTCGCAAATTATTACACATTCAACAACCTTGAAATCGTAAAAAGATGCTTATATCTTTTTGCTGCAGGTGAATGCAACAATCTCGGATTTCTGCCGTCATTTGTTTATGAAACACCTTATTATCATTCGGGGGCAACTCACATTGAGGATTATGCACTTTTGTATGTAGTAAGTGTATGCGATTATTATGAGCATACCGGTGATATAAGTGTTATAAATGACCTTCTTCAAATCTGCAAATCACAGCTTGAAAGCTTCAGAGAAACACTCGATAAAAATCTGATTGTCACAAAACAGAACGGTTGGTTTGCTTTTATCGACTGGTGTCCGGGTCTGGAAATTCTGACATCGCTGCAGGGGGTTTATCTCTACACACTTGAGCGCTTTTCAAAATTACTTAAAGCACTCGGTGATGAAGAACACGAAAAATATTCATCTCATCTTTACGAAGTACGTTGCGCTTGCAAAACATATCTTTACAATGAAAATGAAAACGCATTTATTAACAGTTTTGACAACAATCAATTCAGTGTTCATTCTCAGGTATGGATGATATTGGGCGGTGTAATATGCGGCACAGAAGCAAAAGAACTTTTGCTTTCCTGTCTTGATAATGAAAAAGCCAAACAACCCGTCACTCCATATATGCGCCATTATGTAACAGAGGCTATGTTAAAGCTGGATATGAAAGAGGAAGCTGTTCAATATCTGAAGAAGTTCTGGGGAGGAATGCTTGACCACGGTGCAGACACATTCTGGGAGGCATACATTCCTGATGACCTTGATTTTTCACCGTACGAGGACAGAATGATAAACAGTCTCTGCCATGCGTGGAGCTGCACCCCATCATTTTTTATCCGAAAATACGGGATGTGATTTATGGTAAGGATTTATATTATGAAGGTTCAACGGTATGTTACCGAT
The DNA here is from genome assembly GCA_045544115.1 of Acutalibacteraceae bacterium. Classification (GTDB taxonomy): domain Bacteria; phylum Bacillota; class Clostridia; order Oscillospirales; family Acutalibacteraceae; genus CAG-177. The sequence goes on from JAZPYI010000009.1 coordinate 1,537, forward strand.
AAATCCGATATTCCGTATAGGACAAAGTGTTTATAAATGAATAAATACGATTTGTTAAAATGAAACAACAACAGCAAGGGAGGCACTTCATAAGGAAGTTGCCTCCATTCGGTTTTTGTAGACAGTCGGAATGATTGAATTGTAAGGATTATCAATCTATTACGGAGGTTTACAAAATGTCTGGTTTTATTGAAGAATTTTATTATGGCAACATTGAACCGCAGGAATGCTGTTCGGAGTTAAAAAATGAATTAAAGAAAAAATTAAGAATTCTCACCGAAAAGGAAGAAGAACTCTATTCAAAGTTAAGCGACAAAGATAAAGATTTGTTTGTAACATACACAAGTGCATATAACGATTTTCTGACAGTCAGTATAGCCGATAGTTTTATTTCTGGCTTTCGTTTTGGTGCAAAATTTACACACAACACATTTGTTACTGATTGAAAGGACGGTGCTGTTATGAATAAATCATCTTTTGAACAAAACGGTGGAACATACAGAACTGTCGGAGCTTACATAATCCCGAACATCACATTACCTACCGAAGCAAGAAAGCCTATCGGTGTATGGGGACTGAAACGCAAAGATTATCTTATTAAGCACAAACGAGTACAGTTCAACATTATGCTTATGAACGGCACATTGTGGACTCATCTTGCAGAGGTTGATAAGCAAGCATCAGATATGTTCTCTCAGATAGCAGAACAGATGAAGGTCAGTGAGGGAATTACAGAACAACTTAAAGAGCAAAACCAAATAGAATTGGTTGCACGTATGAATAATATTGAGGCCAGAGTAAGAGAAATTGTAAATACAGAACTGATTTACAACTGACAAAAGCGGTGACAAGGAAATCCTTGCCACCGCGCTTTAATTATCGCCTATCTACGGTGTGTTTCACCTGATAAATCGCCGTATAGTGGTGTTGCAAGACCGAATCCGCCCGATACAGTTAAAATCTGCCCAGTGGTATAAGCAGATTCATCACTTGCAAAATAAACTGCCGCCGCTGCGATTTCTTCGGGTTTACCCATTCTGTTAAAAGGTATATGACGAAGAAACAGTTCTTTGAATTCTTCAGAAAGTTTTTCTTGAACCGCATCGGTTGCGGTCATTCCGGGAAGAACTGCATTGCAGCGAATGTTATTTTTTGCTTCGTGGACTGCTATAAGCTTTGTCAGATAATTGATTGCCGCCTTGCTTGTTCCGTATGCAACCTGTGAAATATCGGGCACAAGACCTCCCACGGAAGAAATGTTCACAATGCTTCCGCCGCCTTGCTTTGCCATATATTTAACGGCTTCTTTACTCGCCATAAATACGCTTCTCAAGTTAATATTTATGGTATCAAGAAAAACATCGGTATCGGTGTTTGAAAAGTCAAGGTCTTTGCCAGGATTTGAAGTCCCGAAGTTATTTATAAGAACATCGATTCTGCCTGCATCCTTTATAACATCTTCTGTCATAGTTATATAAGACTCGGGTTTACTTGCATCATTATAAACATATTTCACGTTATAGCCTTGAAAAATCAGCTTGTCCGCTTCTTCTTTTGCAAGTTCGAGATTTCTTGCTGCCATATATACTGTTGCACCCTCTTTGGCGCAGGCTTTGACGCAAGCCAGACCAATACCTCTGGTGGACGCGGTGATTAAAACAATTTTATCTTTTAATTTCATCTTGTTGCTCCTTTTTTATCGTTATAAATTTTGGGCAGAAAAAGTACGGTAATTATTCCGATTATGACACACACAATTTCAACCGTGGCAAGTAATTTTATGGAATCTACGGCAGCAGAAATTTCAGTCATTCCTGTACCGATAAGATTCGCTGCTCTGTTAGTAAACATCGGAACAAATACAGCAACTCCGAATGGGGCGGCAAGGTCACGGAAAAGTCCGTATGTTCCCGTTCCCGCTCCCGAAGTTTCGGGAGAGACACCTGACAGAACAACCTTCATAAATATAGTGCCGTTTCCGCCAAGCCCAAATCCGAGTATTCCCAATGAAGCAGCGAGCAAAAGCACAGAGGTGTTAGCGGAAAACAAAAGCATAACGGCACAGCCTATTCCCGTAAGTGCTAATGAACTGACAAGCACTTTTTTTGGTTCATAACGGTCAGCCAAAGGTCCGAGAATAACAGCACCCAAAGACATTCCAACATACATAATGGAAATTGCATATCCCGATATTACAGAATTTTGCGGCTGAGTATAATTTACAAAAATGATAAGATTAGTCATATTTGCCTGCATAAGTCCCTGAGTGAGAAAAAGAGCAAGCACGGAAAGAACAAACACTTTTCTTTTCATAAAGCCCCATTGCAGAATGGGATTTATTGCCTTTTTCTCTGATATATACAGTCCGATTCCCGAAATAACAGCCGCAATCAGAACTGCAAAAAACAACTTGGATTGCCAACCGAAATTCTGACCGAAAGACGGTACACAAAGCAGCAGACTAAAGAAAATCAGCACGAATACTGCGCCGACACCGTCAAATTTCTTTATCTTTTTTCTCACATATGCTTTTTTATCCTTTATCAAAGCACAAAGCAGAAAGACAACTGCTGAGATTGCGACACACACCCATATCATAGTGCGCCAGCCGTAGTATTTTATAAGCAATCCGCCGATAGTCGGTCCGAAGATCACCGAAACGCTGGAAATGAACATATAAAGAGCAAAACCTTTTGCAATTTTGTCGGGAGGAAATTCTGTGACAATATATGAGATTACAACAGGTGCAATGGCTGCTGTTCCGACACCAACAATAAAACGGGCAATAAGCATAAAAAATAACGAATGAGCAATCGCTGTCAGAATATTGCCGAGCATAAAAACGGCTATGCCTATTAACAGGGATACTTTTCGCCCTATCATATCCCCTAATTTACCTAGAACAGGAGCAAAAGCGGCTGTTGACATTGCCATAGCAAGCGCAGTCCATGTCGTATTGTTGTAAGGAAGGTTTAAATCCTTGACAAAAGCCGGACCAAGTACAGCTGTAAACCCTCCAACTATGCCAACAAGAGAAGCTGCAAATGCATATGGAATAAAGCCTTTTATATGCGGCTTGCGAAAAAAGTTTTCCATATTGTTCACTTCCAATCTGTTCATAGTATAACCTCATTGTTTTGAATTTATTTAATTGTTTTAGGGCATACTTTTATTCGGAAAGGAGGAACAGTTTTGAAAATTCGATTTTTTATTTGTAATCATTGCGGAAATATAATTGCAATGGTAAAAGACAGTGGCATTTCCATACAGTGCTGCGGTGAAGAAATGGAAGAAATTATTCCCGGCACAAGTGAAGGAGCACAGGAAAAACACGTGCCTGTCTATAACGTGAACGGAGAAACCGTGACCGTTTCCGTCGGAGCGGCAGAACACCCCATGACTTCCGAACACTATATTGAGTGGGTGTGCGTAGAAAGCGAGGAAGGTCTTCAATTTAAAAAACTAAACTCTGACGCATCACCTCGTGTATCTTTCTCTTTATCAAAAGGTGACAAAGTTAAGGCGGTTTATGCCTTTTGTAACCTGCACAGCCTTTGGAAGGCATAACAAATCAAAAGGAGTATTACTATGTCAATTATCAATAAAGAAATTTCAGATTTCAAGACTTATGCATTTCACGAAAACGAGTTTAAAACAGTTTCAAAGGATGATATTCTCGGCAAATGGAGTGTTTTCTTTTTCTATCCCGCCGACTTCACCTTTATTTGTCCTACCGAACTTGAAGATTTAGCGAATAAATACGAGGATTTCAGAAGTGTAGGCTGCGAGATTTACTCTGTTTCTACCGATACTCATTTTGTTCACAAAGCTTGGCACGATGCATCCGAGCGAATCAAAAAAATCAACTATCCTATGCTTGCAGACCCTACTCACGCAATTTCAAAGGACTTTGAAGTTCTCATTGAATCCGACGGGTTAGCTGAGCGAGGCACATTCATCATCAATCCCGAAGGTAAAATTGTTGGCTATGAAGTAACTGCAGGTAATGTGGGCAGAAATGCAGAAGAGCTTTTCCGAAAAGTTCAAGCTTGTCAGTTCGTTCACGCTCACGGCGACCAGGTTTGTCCTGCCAACTGGCAGCCGGGTGCCGAAACTCTTAAACCCAGCCTTGATCTTGTAGGGCAGTTATAATGGGTGCTCAGAAAATCAAATCCGAGGATTTGTATGATGTAATTGTAGTTGGTGGCGGTCCTGCAGGACTTACCGCCGCACTTTATCTGGCACGCGCAAAATACAGAGTATTGGTGCTTGAAAAAGAACAGTTTGGCGGACAGATTACAATTACAAATGAGGTCGTAAACTATCCGGGCATTGGAAAGACAAGCGGTAAAGCACTTACAGAAACAATGCGCCGTCAAGCAGAATCTTTCGGAGCAGAATGCCTGCTCGCCGAGGCTAAAGGCTTGGATATAAATGAAGATGTCAAAACAGTTCATACCACCCGAGGAGATTTTAATTGTCTTGGCATCTTAATTGCAACCGGTGCACATCCCAGAACAGTCGGATTCAAAGGAGAAGAAGAACACAAAGGACAGGGCGTTGCCTACTGTGCAACCTGCGACGGCGAATTTTTTACGGATAAAGAGATTTTTGTCGTTGGCGGAGGGTTTGCCGCCGCTGAAGAAAGTGTGTTTTTAACCAAGTTTGCCAAGCATGTGACAATTCTTATCCGTAAAGACGATTTCAGCTGCGCTGCTTCTGTTACCGACAAAGCGAAAAATCACGAAAAAATAACCGTTATCACCAATACTGTTGTTGAAGAAGTATCAGGCGAAAACGGTCTGAATTATATCCGATATAAAAACGCCAAAAACGGTGAGATAACCGAATACCGTGCTGAAAACGGAGACTTTTTCGGAGTGTTTGTGTTTGCAGGATATTCTCCCGATACTGAATTGGTAAAGGATATACTCGAATTAAATGAGCACGGATATATCGTTACCGATTCGGAACAGAAAACAAGCGTTGACGGAATTTATGCCGCAGGAGATGTGTGCATAAAGCCTCTCCGTCAGATTGTTACCGCCACTGGCGACGGTGCTCTTGCTGCAACAGAGCTTGAAAAGTATGTTGCAACCATACAGCAAAAAACGGGAGTGTATGCAAAACAGCCAACAGCAAAAGCTATTGAAGAATCACCCGTAACGGAAGAAAGCACTGCTCAAGATTCCGACGAAATCTTTTCCTCTGATATGAAACAGCAATTAAACGGCGTATTCAGCAAAATGCAGAACAATCTAAGATTAAAACTGTATTTGGATAACCGTCCCGTTTCAACAGAACTTGAGAGTTTTATTACAAATCTCGCAGCACTTACGGACAAACTCACGGTATCGGTTGTCGACAGAAACGATGCTGAAAATAAAGCACCTTGTGTACGTGTTTTTCTTGAAGACGGAACTGACACGGGTATTGCATTCCACGGTGTCCCCTCAGGTCACGAGTTCACCTCGTTTATGCTTGGATTATATAATGCGGCTGGACCGGGTCAGAAAACAGATGAACAAACCTATCAGGAAATCAAAGATATAAAGGCTTCTTTTGATATAAAAATATTGGTAACTTTATCTTGTACGATGTGCCCTGACTTGGTTATTGCTTGTCAGCGAATTGCTACGCTTAATCCGAATATCCGTGCCGAAGTTTACGATATTCAGCATTTTGAAGAGTTGAAGAAACAATACAATGTTATGAGTGTTCCGTGTTTGGTTATTAATGATGATAAGGTGTCATTCGGTAAGAAAAATATAAATCAGATTTTGGATTTAATAAAACATTAATAACAATTAAATCGGCTATATATAAAAATCAGGTGCATCGGAATTTAATTTCTGCTACACCTGATTATATCTTTTTATATAAACTTTTTATGTGGGGTATCAGGGGTGAAAATCCCTTAATTGCGGATTTGTACGTTCAAATCCATTGCTCGCTAAGACAAATGCCATGAAATGAAGACAAAAGCACCGAGTATAATCACTCGGTGCTTTTGTAAAAGATTGGGGTAGATATATGATTCGTTATTTTAAGATTGAAACGGCATCGGAGATTGTTTTTTCCATTGCTTCTCTGCCGTATTTATCAACTTCGGATTTGTTCTTTTCGCCGTGGGTCAGGCATCCTGCACCGCCGATGCATCCGCCGATACAAGCCATACCTTCAATGAAGTTTGCGTCAAGAACATTCTTGCTCTTTTTGAGAAGTGCCATTCTGCATGCCTCAATTCCGTCACAGACAGCAGGCTTGAGGTCGAACTCAATATTCTGCTCTTTCATTGCTTGCGAAACTGCATCCGAAAGTCCGCCGCTTCTTGCGAAAATTCTGCCGAAATACGATGCATTATCAAGCACATCCTCTTCAAGAGTTGTGATGTCAATATCCTTGCTGTCAAAGAGCGCCTGAAGCTCTTCAAAGGTCAGCACACTGTCAACATAAGGCTTGACCGATTCAAGCTGTGCCTCTGCTTTCTTTGCGGTACAAGGTCCGATGAAAACAACCTTTGCGCCTTCGCTTGTTTCTTTGATATACTTTGCAAGTGCCGCCATGGGTGAAAGATTATGCGAAATATGCTCTGCAAGTTGAGGGAATGCAGACTTCACATAAGACACAAAAGCAGGACAGCAGGAGCTTGTGAGGAAGCCTTTTTCGGCAAGCTCTTTTGACTCAGCCATTGCAACCATATCCGCACCAAGTGCAGCTTCAACTACGGTAAAGAAACCGAGTTCTTTAAGTCCGCTGATAACCTGACCGAGCTTTGCATAGGTGAACTGACTTGAAATCGACGGAGCAACAACTGCGTAAACCTTATATTTCTTGTTCTCTTCGCTCTTTTTGATGATGTCAATAACGTTTACCATATAGGATTTATCCATTATCGCACCGAAGGGACACTGATAAACGCAGGCACCGCAAGCAGTACATTTATCGTTGTTGATAGTTGCCGCTTTCTGCTCATTCATTGAAATCGCTTTTATTTTGCAAGCACTCTGGCAAGGTCTTTTTCGGCTGACAATTGCAGTATAAGGACAAACCTTTGCACACGCACCGCATTCAACACACTTTGATTTGTCGATATGGGCAACATGGTTATTATCAAACGTGATTGCGTCCTTTTTACATACATCCTCGCATCTGTGAGCAAGACATCCACGGCAGGCATTTGTCACTTCGTAGCCGCCGACGGGACATTCGTCGCATGCGATATCTATAACTTCAACGACATTGGGGTTAAGTTTATCGCCGCCCATTGCAATTTTTACTCTTTCGGCAAGAATTGCACGTTCTTTGTAAACACAGCAACGCATCGTGGGTTCATTTCCGGGAACAAGGGTTTTGGGAATATCGAGAAGATTGTCAAACAAGGTATCATTCCACGCTTGTCTTGCAACCTCTCTCAAAACCTTATATTTGAGATGCTGAACTTTTGTATCAAACTTTCTCATATCAATTCTCCTTAAAAGTAACTCACTTTGATGCGTTTTCCCATCTTTTTGAGGCAAGCCGAAAGCTCCTCAACAAGATTCATTTTTATGCTGAAATTAATAGGCAGATCGGGATTCTGATGAGCAGGGTTAATTGCTCTGCCTACATAGAAATTTATATCAGTTGCTTCCTCAAAAAGCAAGCGGGAGATTAAGGAAGCGCCGTCACGCTTTAAGCTCCAATGCTCATAATGCTCGTTTTCGCCAAGATAATCCTTGGCATATTCAAGAACTTTGTTGACGGTGATAACGCCTTCCGTTACAAGGTCAACGCCTTCGATTTCCGCTATCGGAGGCACATCGGCTTTTTCAAAATTGAGGCTCGCTTTAATCGGTTTGTTAAGATATTTTGCGGCAATTGATGAGGTTGTACCACCGCAGATGATGTGCTTGCCCTCTTTTGAGAAGAAAAGTGACATCATTCTGTTTGCATCATCTCTGTTTGACGGAGGTCCGAAAAGAATATTCATCGGCTCACGCTTTCTGATTCTCACAACACAAGCCGTTGCATCGTCACCGGGTTTTCCGCCGTAGAGCTTATAGCATTCGTCAACAAGGATTGTTGAAAGGGTTTTAGCGGTATAACCGACCGGAGCAAGAGTTTCCATAAATGAAATTATATCCTCTCTTTTCCAGCCGAAATTATATGACATACCGATTCCCGCATGAGGACATCCGTCACTCATTGCAACAAAAATATCGTTTTCACGAAGTTTTATTACACTCTTGAAAATCTTTTTGCCGCCGATATTCATTTCCGTTTTCGGATAATCGTAATTTTCTTCATCACGGATAATGATTACCTGCGGATTATCATACTGAATAACTTCAGCAATATCGTTGTTCTTGAGGTGAATAATAGTAAAAGTAGAATATGCTACACCTCTGACAGAGCAAACGGGAAGGGTTGCGGCAATGGTTGAAACGCATTCTTCAAGAGGCAGCCCCTCTGCCATCATTGTTGAAATTATCTTTGATGTCAGTGTTGAAAGGATGCTCGCTTTAACACCGCTTCCGAGACCGTCAGCAAGAACGATAACGGTTGAATTTTCATCCTGTTCAACAACATCAACATGGTCACCGCAAAGCTCCTCGCCGTAGTGATTTACGCTTTTGTAGCCGATATCTGCACACAAATCATTCATCGGTAATCGACTCCTTCAGCTTCGCAAGAGCGATTTTTGTTTCTGCGGCTGTTTCGCCGAGAAGTGATGCAATTTCCTGAACAATGCGCATCTGCTTTTCAACAACTCTGTCCGCAACCTCAATGGTCTGACGGCTGATATTCTCCTTCTTTTCACGCTCCGCTTCTTCGTCGGTTACGTCACGCATAATTCCGATAAGAAGGTGTGAGTCACGGTCATAAACAACAGTCTGCTCAACGTATCTCTTGTATTCTGCAAGATATACACGCTGGTCACGGACATCTCTGCCCGTTGAAAGAACGGTCATAAACACGCTGGGGTCAAGGATTCTGATTACCTGGTCACCCAGAACATCGGATGCAGAGCGGATATTCATAATCTTTCTTGCAGCGGTATTTATCTGCTGAACCTCAAGCTGTTCGTTGAGAACGATAAGTCCGTTGGGAGTATTCTTGACAATTGTATCCGAAAAACTCTCTGCTTTATCTTTAAGATAAGGCAAGCACATTGAAAACTCTGCTTTACCCTGTGAAATTGCAATAGCCTTTTCACGGCAGGTATTATATCCGCACGAACCGCAGTTGAGCTCATCGGAAGGCTTGAATTTACCCATCTGACGGAGAATGTTGTTGATTTCCGTTTCTGAAGGCAATGGAAGCTTTCTTTCGATGAAGCTGAAATTCTTTTTGAGTTCAATTGCCTTGGGCTGGTCTACTTCAAAATCCTTGCTGCCTGCATAGTTGGCAACCTCAATATAGTCCTTGATGTTTGAGGTGTGGTGATATTTTTCTATAACGGGACCGCCTACACAGCTGCCGACGCAAGATGACATTTCAATAAAGCACTTATGAATCTTACCTTTTTCAATATCCTTGAGAACGGCAATACAATTCTCAACACCGTCAATAGCAACGTATGTATAGTCGCTCGTTTCGGTCATTGTTTTGAGCACACCGCCCGTTGTGGGGAAAAATCTTGCACGGCTGAATTCATCTTTATCAGAAATTGCTTCAAGCTCAATATTTTCTTCTTTGAGCCATTCTGTAAGCTCTTCAAACGTGAGAACAGCATCTGCTATGCCTTCGTAATAATCAGCCTCATCCTTTTTTGCAACACAGGGGCCGACAAAAACGGTTTTTGCGTTTGGAATACGCTTTTTTATATCCTGACAGTGTGCCTGCATTGGGGACATAACATCGGCAAGATATTCGAGTGCTGCGGGATAATGCTTCTGAATCAGAAGATTTATTGAATGACAGCAGGAAGAAATAATAACATCTATTTCCTCTTCCGCAAGTATTCTCTCATATTCATTTTTAACGATTGTTGCACCGATTGCGGTTTCTTCAACATCAAAAAAGCCGAGTTTCTGAAGTGCGGAACGCATAGAATTGATGCCCACACCGTCATAGTTTGCAATAAACGACGGTGCAAGGCTGACAACAACCGGATCTCCGCTCTGAATAAGAACTTTTACCTTTTCAACCTCATTGACGATTTCCTTTGCATTCTGTGGACACACAACAAAGCACTGACCGCACAGAATGCACTCGTTACCTATAATATGTGCCTGATTGCCCGAAAAACGGATAGCCTTTACAGGACAATGGCGGATACATTTATAGCAGTTTTTGCACTTTGATTTTTTAAGAAAGTCGGAGGCCAAGCGGTCTTAGGAAGACAAAGCCCCAGGGCAACTCCTTGGCTCACAGAACGACATGGCTACGATCCGACTTCACCGCTCTGAATAAGAACTTTTACCTTTTCAACCTCATTGACGATTTCCTTTGCATTCTGTGGACACACAACAAAACACTGACCGCAGAGAATGCACTCAT
>JAZPYI010000010.1:0-34217 GCA_045544115.1 Acutalibacteraceae bacterium
ACATGGCTACGATCCGACTTATGTAATAAAAAAGTTGAAGAATTTACAGCAAAAGAAATGTATACTAAAGCCAAAGAAAAAGGTAAGTTTTTATGGATGATTATTGTGCCACTGGCTATAGCACTTATTTCAGGCATAACATCAGTTATAATTGATTATTTATTAAACAGATAACCCGTCAAAAACATAAATCTTTGATAATATACATAATAGATTATATTTTGTAAACTGTTAGCTAAAACAGGTGTTGACAGTACACAATTCATAGTTTATAATTTTAAATAAAAAAGCAAACCTTACCTTTTTGCGGTTCAGTTTGCTTGTCTTTTCGTTTAGTTTATCGGTGGTAAATGCATAAAAAGTAACGCTTTCGTTTCTACCATTTTTCTACCAAATTGTAGAAAAATACGATTTTTTTGTGTTTTGATAATTGTTTGATAATTGGGTAGAAAAGTGGTCAAAAGCCTTATTTTTCAAGTGTTTCAGAGTTTATAGTAGTGGTTTTAAGTCGCCCCAAATCGTGATTAAATGCATTCTGGGGGTCAAGAGGCCGTGAGTTCAAGTCTCGCCACTCGGACCATCTTAAAGAAGGCTGAAATCGTTGATATACAACGGTTTCAGCTTTTTACTTTTCTTCAAAAATCCGCAAATGGTCCTTGTTTGGTCCTTATTCTAAAAATCACGAAAGCCGGGAAGCCTTAAGTATCAAGGCCTCCCGGCTTTTTGTGTGGATCTTATCGGGTGTTTTTTATGAGCGATTTTTGCCCGACAAATAATCATAAAGCTGATCCATATCAATCAAGTTCCTATTCCCTATAAGGGTAGAAACAATTTTCTTTTCCTCAATGAGCCTGCGGAGACCTCTTTCGGTTAAAGCGGTATTGCTGTCAGACTCTTTTATTTCCTTAATTGCTTGCTTTATTGTGCGCATTTTAGGGGCCATGGACATTTTATCACCTCCAATTTTGTGAATCATGACGCGTTGACGTTATTTGAGTCTGGAGTTATAATATATATGCAAACAGAACAAATGTACGTTTGCTGAAATATTTATGAAAGAAGATGGTTTTATAGGTAGAATTGAAAAAAGAGGAAATGGATACCGTTTTAAGATTTATGACGGTTACAAAGCTGACGGTACACAGAATATCGTTACTAAAACATGGGTTCCTGAACCGGGAATGACTCCGAAACAGATTGAGAAGGAATGCCAGAAGCAGTTTGTGATATTTGAGGAAGAAGTTAAAACGGGTTCGTTTGTATCGGCTAATGTTAAGTTTGAAGTAATGGCCGAAATGTTTCTGGCACAAGCGGAACTTGAAGGAAACCACAAGCAGCTTACGCTTGAACGTCTTAAGGACTGCAAGGACAGAACATATAAAGCAATCGGTCATTTAAGGCTCGACCGCATTACAACGGCTCATATTCAGAAATTCATCAACAGCCTTGCTCAGGAAGGTACAAATAAACACACCGGTAAAGGGCTTTCGGTCAAAACACAAAAGCTCTATAAGGGTTTTATATCCGATGTATATGATTTTGCCGCAAGATATTATAATATGTATTTGAAAGACCCTTGCAAAGGAGTACACACTGTTAAGGTTGAAACTAAAAAGCGTGAAATATATGATTTAGAGGAAATGCAGACGTTGGTAAATCTCCTTTGTGAAAAAGCACCTTTGAAATATAAAGTGTTTTTCATCATCGCAATGTTTACGGGCTTCAGAAAAGGCGAAATTCTTGGGCTTGAATGGAGCGATATTGATTTTGAAAATCAAGTTATCAGTATAAACAGAACGTCGGTTTATTCTAAAGAAAAAGGTATAATAACGGGAACTCCGAAAACCGAAAACGGTTACAGAAGCCTGAAAGTTAATGATGAAGTAATAAATGCAATACTGGAACTCAAAGAAGAACAAGACAAAAATATAGCTGAACTCGGCGATGCCTGGCATAAAACAGACAGACTTTTCACCGCTTGGAACGGTTTGCCTATGGGTCCCGATACACCGAGACATTGGCTTCAAAAATTCTGTAAAAAAGAGGGGCTTCGCTATGTGAATGTTCATAGTTTTCGTCACTTCAATGCTACTGCCTTGATTGAATTTAACTGCAATGTTAATCAGGTTTCAGCATCGCTCGGACATTCTGATCCTACAACAACGCTTAATATCTACGCTCATGTTTTTGCAAAGGTTCAGGCTAAAGCCAGCGAGGCATTGTCCAACTCTATTTCACTCAATGTCGGCGGTTAACCCGTCGACATTGCTTTTAGTGCGATAAAAGATATGACTGCACGGTTACGTTATTTCTCCAGTGAGCCAAGTGAAAAATTGAAACTGCCGCAAGTGCAAGGTTATTGTATTCAGTTGCAAAACCGTATTTGATTGCCAACTTCTTGTTCTTACCTCTTATTTTGTATGTACCTTTGATAAGTTTTTCATCAAAAGGTTTGTGAACTATCGTGCCATCAGGAAGTTTCTTTGTGCAGTACAGTTTCCAACGTAAACGGATTTCGTCTGCAAGTTTTTCCGCATATCCTTCTTCTGTGTTGATTTTATTCAGATAATAGCCATAACATCTTTTGGCATTTTCAGCCCTGATGTGATGATAGTCAATAGAATTGGAAAGTTCGATCGGCTGAAAAACTTTTTCTTTTTCGCCGACATTAAAATATTCGCTGATGAAAACTTCATCTTCAGGCAGGATTCTCTGAAGAGAATCTTTGCCGCCTTTTCCGTTTTTGACGAAAACACATAAATGTCCCGATTCGTCCGTGACAAGGTCACGACCCTCAAGTTTGGCAAGCTCTGATGCTCTTATACCCACAACCCTCTGAAACGAAACCGAGCGTTCATATCTTGGATTGTCGATGTTGTTATCTGCACGAATTTTCTTGCCGTTATCCGAACGGGATTTTGTATACTCGGCAGTATGACGGATAGGCTTCGTAATCAAATCCATCGGAACATTATAGAATCCGCACACTGCCGCAAGATAGCTGTGTATGGTGGATGCACTATACTTACCTTGCAGATAATCCGAGTAATCCTGAATGTGCATAAAACATTCGTCGTGTGTTTTGCAATTGTGAAACTCACGGCAATATTTGATATATGCATCAAGCCATTTGCGATAGTTTTTCTGAGTACCAAAGCTTTTGGTCGACAAAAAAGCTTCTGTTTCATCACGCAGTTGTCTTGTGATGCTTTTGCCTCTGACTTTATTTTGCTTATTTGCATTAATCAGTCCTTTCTGAATACTTTAATTAACAACAAGCCATAAGGTTTTGAAAGGAATCTTTTCGCCCCGACCGCGTTAAAAAATCTTGAAATAACCTCGTATTTCTGCAAATTTTCGCCTTGTCGTGACAAAAATCTTCTCTTTCGAAACTGCTTCGCATCTGAAATACAAAAGGTTGCGTTCAGTCGGGCATTTATTCGATGCAGGCATACGAGCGTATGACAAAGAGAAAAATGTCCGAATGTGCGTGAAATTTTGTATTTCAGACTTATGTGTTGCTGTTAATTAAAGTATTGTTATTGAAACTTTTTTCTGTTGATGTTTCTGCCAACCCGTTTGTTAAATCAATGGCGATGTCTCAATTTCCATACAGAAAATACATTCTGTCGCCGAGAAAAGGCCGGTTGAACAGGTTGCCGTCCTGTTCACACCAAAGTTTCTGAGCAAGAAATTCTTTCTCTTTTCGCTCAAAAAATTCTTGTTAGGTGGTTATCACGTAAAAATCACGATATTTTCGTGATAACCCCTAACGAAACAGACCGAAAAAACGGTCTGTTGTGACGCTGCGTTGTTTATTGCTTTTGTTCATAAGATACAACTTTTCAGCAACAAACAAACGCCGCATCACACCTCATCAGCTTTAAAAAATTCTGCTGATGACAAGGGGCTGCGATTTTGCTTTTCAGGCATCATCCTTTCAAAAAAAGTCTGCAGCATAACATCAACAAATTTATCTCCGTTCATCTGTTGATGCACCCGCTGCGGTTTAAATGCTTGCTTTTTTCGTGCATCGGAGCATACACGACCACAGGCTGATTTGCCTGATGGAATTTCTCCTGTTGACTGTGTTATTCAATGGAAGTATGTAATTCAGGCAAGGTGTCCTGTTAATAGCCACAAAATTAAACTCCCGAAATGTGAGGCAAATCACACTCCGGGAGTTGTTTTTTTATTAATTTTTATACCTTGCTCAAAATATATTTATCAATTTCTTTTCTTGACGCTGCGGATAAATCAAGTATGTCCGTATATTCCTTTAACCTTTCAATATTACGCTTCGGATGATTGAGGTATCTTTCGGAGATATCCTCTAATGAAAAATCATCACCAAGCTTCTTTTTCAGTTTGTTTCTGCGGCTGAAGCAATCGCAGATTGTTCTTTCGAGGTTATAGCCGTTAACACCCAAATCTTTTATTTTTATCTTCCCTGTTTTAAGCAGGCGCTCATCTTCTATGTAATAGACGGAGATAGAGATGCCGTCTATTTCTTTTCTCTTGTGATGCGACAAGCTTCTCGGAACAGCGAGAGTATATGAATCAGGTCTTTTATCAATCAGCTTATACATATATAACATAGTTGCTTCGGCAAAAACACCGTTGGGTATTTTATTGGCAATAAGCCGCATTTTGTGAGACTTGTCGGTTTTGCTTTTTTTATATACTCCACGGGCGTATCTTACGAGAACACCTGCACGGCAAAGGCTTGTCAGTTCCCGAACATCCTTTATGCCCGCTTTATACAATTCCTGTGTGGTGGCAAAGCCTTTTGAAAAATCGGCCTTTTCAAGCACACCTTCAAGTCTTTTTATATTTGATTCGCCCATATTCTCACTCTTTCAATTAGAATCGTTTCTTTAAATTTTCTGTATTTTTAATGTAAACTATAAAGCTTTGATAGATAAACTCATTAGACTAACCTCCGCTTGTTTAATGTTTATAATATACGCTACTCACAAAAACTTTACAAGACAAAATCGCAATAATTTGCGATTTTATCTTGTAATTGTAGTATTAATACGCTTTGTGCGCTTTCACCGGCCATGAAGCCGAATCTTTGTACATTTCACGCGTTGACGTTACCCGTTGACTCCTGGTACAATTATTCTGCAGAGGAAATATATCTTCTGTAATAAATTTTGGGAGTTGATTGATTTGTTTAGCCTTTTTAAATATGCCAAAATCATCTTTTATATGAAAAGGAGGTATGATAATGCCTGGCTTTATTGAAGAATTTTATTACGGCAACATCGAGCCGCAGGAATACAGCGCAGAACTCAAAGCGAAATTAAAGAAAAAGCAAAACGAACTGACTCAGATAGAAAAAGAACTTATGGGGAAATTGGCAGATGCCGATAAGGGGGTGTTTTCGGA
Organism: Acutalibacteraceae bacterium; assembly: GCA_045544115.1. Taxonomy (GTDB): domain Bacteria; phylum Bacillota; class Clostridia; order Oscillospirales; family Acutalibacteraceae; genus CAG-177. The sequence goes on from JAZPYI010000010.1 coordinate 5,395, forward strand.
ATATGTAGACAAATATCTTGCGTTCCTGACAACAAGCATCACGGATAGCTTTATCACCGGGTTCAGATTTGGTGCAAAATTTACATTAGATACATTTAAATAACAAAAGTATTTAATTTCCATGTGCGTATTTTGTTCACGTAATGTTCCAAAAAACTTAGACAACCCGCGACGTGATTGTAACGTTCATATGTTATTATCCGTTTGTAAGGCACAGAAGTGTCAAATATTAAATAGGAGTTGAAATATTTGAAAAATCATCTTAAAGAAATCATTGCCGAAAACATTTCAAAGAAATATGGATTTGAGAAAGAAAAAATCCTGTGTTTCTTTGACAAAAATCCGTATGTCAACTGCATTTTTCCCTATGCCGTAATGACGGCAATTCAAAAAAGTCTTGGGGCATCATCTTTGAGCGATATTCTCACCGAGTATGAACGCAGTTATTATTTACTCGATGATGAACTTGAACCCGTGGCACTCCGCAAGAATGAGTTTGTTATCAGGGACAGCAGCTTTGCTAACCACGGAATTGAAGAGGGATATATAATCAAATATGATCCTGATGAAGTTTATTTCGGTGATTATCAGGCAATTGAACTGGACGGAGTTATTATTCCGGCTTTTGTTACAAATGAAAGAGACGGAAAGTGCGAACTGTATTTTGAGGATGACGCATATCAACCTGTAACTGTTTTTACAGATAAAATCAGATTTCTCGGCAAGCTTGTCGGATATCGTAGTCCCGATGAATTCTATTTCCGTGATTTTATTGAGGATGAATACGAAGATGATTACGACGAAACCGAGTATTAAACACCAAGCCCGCAGGTTTTTGCCTGCGGGCTTGTGTTTTGTGTAGTTGTTATTCTGAGCTAAAACAAGCTATCGATTTTGTAAAAAACATAGAAATTGATATTTCTACAAAAATTTTTGAGTATCATTTTGCAAAAACCGTCATATATAGTTTATATCAAATCATTATTTATGATATCGTCATATGTTTCCCTTTTGACTATAATCTTCTTTTCCTCACCTCTTATTGCAACAATAGGCGGGCGAGGATTTCTGTTATAATTGCTCGCCATAGAATAGTTATAAGCACCCGTTGCAAGAACAGCAAGCGTATCTCCCACTTTGATTTCGGGCATAAGTATGTTTTCCTGAATCAAATCTCCCGATTCACAGCACTTACCTGCAACCGTAACGGGAGCCACCGGCTTTGCCGCAGCATTGTTTGCCAAAACAACGGAATATTTTGACCCATAAAGAATGTATCGCGGGTTATCTCCCATTCCGCCGTCAACCGACACATAAGTTCTCACATTCTCGATTTCTTTTATACTGCCGACTGTATACAATGTTATTCCGGCAGGAGCAACAATGGAGCGACCGGGTTCAAAGACCAGAAACGGGAGTTCAACATTCTTTTCCATTGCAAGTGATTTTACGGTTTCCGCGACTTTACCGATATATTCCGAAGGAGTAAGTGGGTCATCGTCAGATGTGTATTTTATACCAAACCCGCCGCCGAGATTAAGAATATTAACCTTCAGCGAAAGCTTATCTTGTAATTCAACAATAAAATTCATCATTACGCTTGCGGCTTCACAGAAGGGTTCAACATCAAATATCTGCGAGCCGATATGACAATGAACTCCGTCAACTTTAATGTTGCTAAGAGTAGTTGCATATTCATAAATTTTGAAAGCTTCTCCGTTTTCAAGAGCTACACCGAATTTTGAATCAATCTGCCCCGTTTTTATAAAATCATGGGTATGGGCATCAATACCAGGCTTTATTCTGAACAGTATCTTTTGAACGAAATTTTTCTCTCTTGCAATTTCATTAATCAGTTCAAGCTCTTCCTTATTATCGACAACAAAATGTCCGACACCGAAGCTAATTGCAAGCTCGATTTCATCATGGGTTTTGTTGTTACCGTGAAAAAACACTTTTTCCATAGGGAATCCCGCTTTGAAGAGAGTATAAATTTCTCCTCCCGAAACAGCATCAGCCCCCAGCCCTTCATCGGCAGCAAGTTTTGAAGTATACATTGTGCATAAAGCCTTGCTTGCAAAAAGGATAAGTCCGTTTCCGTCATAATGATATTCAAGAGCAGTTTTATATTCACGGCAATTTCTTCTCATTAAATCCTCATCAAGAACATAAAGCGGTGTTCCGAATTCTTTCGCAAGTTCAACGGTATCGTGACATCCTACGGTCAAATGGTTATTTGCGTTAACAGACAAATTATCTGAATTAAACATTTCGGCAATCCTTCTCTTTCATTTCTTAAATGTAATTATCCCTTTTCTCTTATGCTCGCTTAGCTTATGCATATGCTCAATTATTTTTCGTTTATCCTCTGCAATATTTTCACCTGAGAGAAAAGAGTCAAGTTCTGCATAGGTTACTCCCATTTCTTCTTCATCTGTCTGACCGTCAAACAGTGCTGCTGAAGGAGCTTTTTCTATTATGCGTTTGGGTGCATCAAGAAAACGGAGAAAATCATATATTTCGGTAACAGTCAGGTCTGCAATGGGGTTAAAATCGTGAGCACCGTCACCCCATTTTGTGAAATATCCAACATAGGCTTCACTCTTGTTTCCCGTTCCTGCAACAAGCCTGTTTTCAGCAGCTGCAACAGAATACAATGTCAACATACGGATTCGGGGTGCCATATTCGCAAGTGCAGATTCATTTAATTCCGTTACATCCGTAATACTCGCAATTTCCGCTTCCTTCACGGGAGTCAAGTCAACCGTTCTGGTTTCGATTTCGTATTTCTCTGCAACGGTTTCGGCATCGACGGTATCTTCATCATAATTTCTTTTTGAGGTGCACGGCATAATAATGCCTACCGTGTTATCACAGGCAGCTTTACAAAGAATACCGACCAAGGCAGAATCTTTGCCACCGCTGTTTCCGTAAACAATTCCCTTTGCGCCGCTTTGAGACAAAACGGATTTTATGAATTCAACTCTGTTTTCAAATTCTTTTTTATAATCACGCATTTCCAATTACTTCTTTCCGAGCAGCTTCACCAGACGGCGGGCTGCTTCTTTTGTATCTTCGGGGCTTCCGAAGGTTGAAAATCTGAAATACCCTTCGCCGCAGGCACCAAAGCCTTCACCCGGAGTACCGACAACCTGAACCTCATTGAGAAGATAATCAAAGAACTCCCAACTACCCATACCGTTCGGGCACTTAAGCCAGATATACGGCGCATTTTTGCCGCCTGTATACCAAATACCAAGCTCGTCAAGAGCTTCTGTCAGCACCTTTGCATTGTTCTTATATATTTGAATATTGTTGTGGATTTGCTCCTGTCCTTCGGGAGTGAATACTGCTGCTCCGCCTTTTTGAATAATGTAGGATACACCGTTTGTTTTGGTTGTACGGTTTCTTACCCACATCCCATTAAGGCTCATACCATTTCTTATAAGCCGTTTCGGAATAACTGTATAACCAAGCCTTGTTCCCGTAAAACCTGCCGTTTTTGAAAGTGAGCATATTTCTATTGCACAGGTTTCAGCACCGTCAAGTTCAAAGATACTGTGAGGCAGTGATTCGTCCTCAATAAAAGCTTCGTAGGCCGCATCAAAAAGAATTACCGAGCCTTTTTCATTCGCAAAATCAACCCATGCCTGAAGCTGATTTCGGCTGAACACCGCTCCGGTAGGATTATTGGGAGAGCAGATATAAATAATGTCGGCAACTGTGCTTTCATCGGGTTCGGGAAGAAATCCGTTTTCTTCACCTGATGCAAGATGAATTATGTTTCTGCCTGCCATAATATTTGCATCAACATAGGCAGGATATGCAGGCTCAATCACAAGAGCCGAGCTGTCCTTGTCAAAAAGATCAAGGATATCACCAAGCTCGTCGCTTGCTCCGCTTGAAACAAACACCTCATCAGCAGAAACATTTACTCCGTTTACGGCATAATAATCTGCAATCGCTTTACGCAGAAACGGTGCACCGCATTCAGGCATATAGCCTTGAAAATTTTCTTTTACCGCCTGATCGTCAACAGCTTCGTGTAAAGCATTTATAACCGCATCGCAAAGCGGGAGAGAAACATCGCCGATACCCATTCGGTAAAGATGCTTATCGGGATTTGCTTCAAGATATGCCTTCGTTTTTTGAGCTATGTTATAGAAAAGATAAGAATCCTTCAAGTTGGCATAATTTGTATTCGGTGTCATCACATATCAACCTCACATTCACAAACTGTTTTTGCAGGACCTGTCATCATAACGGTTTTATCGGGCAACATTTTTACACTAAGATCACCGCCGTCAAGCTTAACGGTCACCAACTCATTTTCACGGCAATATCCCATTGCAACTGCCGCCGCAACACTTGCGCAGGAGCCTGTGCCGCAAGCCATTGTTATGCCGCTGCCACGCTCCCACACTCTCATTCTCAATGTCAGGCTGTCAATCACCTGAACGAATTCAACATTAACTCCGTCGGGGAAAAATTCGTGATGTTCAAGAGCTGCACCGAGAGTTGTGAGCGGTGCATTTTCCGCATCCTTAACAAAAATAACGGCATGCGGATTTCCCATGGATACCGGAAGAAGTGTAACTTCCCGATTAAGTGCTTCAAGAGTAACAGACTTGTTTACTTTGCTCTTACCCATATCAACGGTTGCATATACTGCCTTACCTCCAACCGTTTTTAAATCCAGCGTTTTGATGCCGGAAAGAGTTTCAACAGTCAGGTGAGTTTTGTCGGTATACCCTTTATCAAAAACGTATTTACCGACACAGCGTATACCGTTGCCGCACATTTTTGCTTCGCTGCCGTCAGCATTGAAAATACGCATTTTAAAATCCGCACAATCTGACGGAGTAATAAGAATAATACCGTCAGAACCGATTCCGAAATGACGCTCCGAAAGTTTTATTGACACATCGGCAGGTTTTTCTATTTCTCCGTAATGATACAGATAATCGTTGCCTAAGCCGTGCATTTTGGTAAAACGCATAATAATTCCTCCTTAAGAGTCTATTGTTGATATGCTGAATGTTGTTTCTTCAAGAACATCGAGAAGGACCTTAACCGTATCAAGAGAAGTAAGCATTGTGATGTTGTTTTGGCTCGCACAGCGTCGGATTGCCACACCGTCCTCATAGTGAACACCCGAAAGCACGGCACGGGTGTTTATAACATAGCTGACATATCCCGCCTTAATAGAGTCAAGAATTTCTGAACTTCCCTCACTCGGCTTGCCTCTTGAGCGTGTTCTTATTCCGTTTGATTTAAGAAATTCCGCCGTCATGCTCGTTGCTTCAATATTAAAGCCCATATCGTAAAATCTTCTTACAAGAGGCAAAGCTTCTTCCTTATCTTCATCGGCAAGTGTTACAATAACCGTTCCGTAATTCTGAAGCTTCATTCCCGATGCGGTCATTGCTTTATACATCGCACGGTGGAGCTTTTTATCGTAGCCGATTGCTTCACCTGTTGATTTCATTTCGGGCGAAAGATAAGCATCCATGCCGTTAAGCTTTGAGAATGAAAAAGCAGGAACTTTAACATAAAAACATTCTTTTTCTTTTGGATAAATTTCCGTAATTCTCTGCTCTTCAAGGCTTTTACCGAGAATTGCATAGGTTGCAATATCCGCAAGACTGAAACCCGTTGCTTTTGAAAGAAACGGAACTGTTCTTGACGAACGTGGGTTAACTTCGATGATATAAACATTCTCGTTTTCATCAACAATAAACTGAATGTTGAAAAGGCCGATAATTCCGATACCTAATCCAAGTTTTTCAGTATATTCAAGAATAGTGTCTTTAACCCTTTGAGAAATGCTGAAAGAGGGATAAACACTTATTGAGTCACCGGAATGGATGCCTGTTCTTTCAACAAGCTCCATTATTCCCGGAACAAAAACTTTTTTTCCGTCGCAGACAGCATCAATCTCAACCTCTTTGCCTCTGATATATCTATCAACAAGCACGGGCTTATCCTCATCAATCTCAACGGCGGTTTTCAAGTAATGGCGCAGATGCTCTTCCTTCGCCACAATCTGCATAGCTCTGCCACCAAGAACAAAGCTGGGTCTTACAAGCACGGGATAACCGATTTCTTCAGCCGCTCGTATGCCCGCTTCGATGTTTGTGACTGCCCGACCATTGGGCTGAGGAATCTCAAGCTCCGAAAGCAATTTTTCAAATGCATCTCTGTTTTCCGCTTTTTCAATGGCCTCGCAGTTTGTTCCGATAATATTCACGCCTCTGTCACGGAGAGGCTGAGCAAGGTTGATTGCTGTCTGACCGCCGAGAGTTGCGATAATGCCCATCGGCTTTTCAAGCTCGATGACATTCATAACATCTTCAACGCAAAGCGGTTCAAAATAGAGCTTATCGGAGCAGGTGTAATCGGTTGAAACGGTTTCAGGGTTGTTGTTAATGATTATTGCTTCATAGCCGGCCGCTTTTATGGTTTTGACTGCGTGAACGGTTGAATAATCAAACTCAACACCCTGACCTATTCGGATAGGTCCCGAGCCGAGAACAATAACCTTTTTATTGTCGGATACGACCGACTCATTTTCTTCCTCGTAGGTTGAATAAAAATAAGGAACATAGCTGTCAAATTCCGAAGCACAGGTATCAATCATCTTATAGACAGGAATTATCCTTGCATATTTTCTGATTTTAAATATTTCAGTTTCGCTCAAATTCCACAGTTTTGCGATTTCTCTGTCAGAAAAGCCCGTTTTCTTTGCAACACGTAAAACATCCATGTTAAAAGGGTTGGTTTTGATTTCGGTTTCTTTATCAATAATGTTTTTTAACTTGTTGATAAAGAGAACATCAATTCCCGATGCCTGTGCAATTTTTTCTTTGCTGCAGCCGATACGCAAAAGCTCGGCAATGGCATAGATTCTGTCATCCGTTCCGACTTTAATATATTCGGTAAGCTCATCTTCGCTCATTCCGTCAAACCTTTTGTTTTCAAGGTGATACAAACCGATTTCAAGCGAGCGTATTGCTTTTAACAAGCTTTCCTCTATTGTTCTGCCTATGCTCATAACTTCACCCGTTGCCTTCATCTGAGTACCGAGAGAATTGTTGGCATCTGCAAACTTATCAAACGGAAAACGGGGCATTTTTGTTACAACATAGTCAAGAGTCGGTTCGAATGACGCCGGTGTGTTTGCAATTCTTATTTCATCAAGCGTCATTCCTATTCCGATTTTGGCAGACACCCTTGCAATCGGATATCCGCTTGCCTTTGAAGCAAGAGCTGATGAGCGTGATACTCTGGGGTTGACCTCAATCAAATAATATTGAAACGATTTGGGGTCAAGTGCAAACTGAACATTACAGCCTCCCTCAATTTCAAGTGCACGGATTATTTTGAGAGCACTGTCGCGCAGCATATGATATTCTTTGTTTGTAAGTGTTTGTGACGGACATACAACGATTGAGTCTCCTGTGTGAATTCCGACGGGGTCAATATTTTCCATATTACAGATGGTTATTGCCGTGTCGTTGCTGTCACGCATAACTTCATATTCGATTTCTTTATAGCCTTTGATGCTCTTTTCAATCAGCACCTGACTGACAGGAGAAAGAGAAAGAGCATGTTTCATAAGAGGAACAAATTCATCCTCATTATCGGCAAATCCGCCACCTGTACCGCCCAAAGTGAATGCAGGACGAAGAACAACCGGATAACCGATTTCTTCTGCGACCTTCAGACCTTCTTCAACCGAATTTGCAATATCTGACGGAAGCACGGGTTCACCCAGACTTTCGCAGAGTTTTTTGAACATTTCACGGTCTTCAGCTCTTTCAATGCTTTCGCTCTTTGTACCGAGAAGCTCAACACGGCACTCGGCAAGAACTCCTTTTTTTTCAAGCTGCATTGCAATGTTAAGACCTGTCTGACCGCCTATTCCGGGCAGAACGGCATCGGGTCTTTCGTAGCGGATAATTTTAGCAACATACTCAAGTGTCAGCGGCTCCATATAGACCTTGTCCGCAACTGTTGTGTCGGTCATAATGGTTGCGGGATTGGAATTGCAAAGAATAACCTCATAGCCTTCTTCTTTAAGTGCAAGGCAAGCCTGAGTGCCTGCATAGTCAAATTCTGCCGCCTGCCCGATAACAATAGGTCCTGAACCGATTACAAGAACCTTTTTAATATCCGTTCTTTTAGGCATTGCTCTTTTCCTCCTTCATCATCCTTATGAAGCGGTCAAACAGATATGCACTGTCCTGCGGCCCGGGTGCACTCTCGGGATGATATTGCACACTGAATATTTTATCTTTATCGCATTTCACTCCTTCAACCGTGCTATCAAGCAAATTGATATGGGTAACTTCAAGCTCCGTTGACTTAACACTTTCGTAGTCAACCGCATAGGAATGATTCTGCGAGGTGATTTCAATTTTGTTAGTTTCAAGATTACGAACGGGATGATTCCCGCCCCTGTGACCGAATTTGAGCTTATAGGTTTTTGCACCGTAGGCAAGAGAAATAATCTGATGACCCAAACAAATTCCAAAAATCGGATATCTGCCCTTAAGAGCTTTGATAGTTTCTGCTACAGGTTGAACATCAGTCGGGTCGCCGGGCCCGTTTGAAATAAACACACCGTCGGGGCAAAGCTTTTCAATTTCATCAGAAGAAGTATTCCAAGGTACAATTGTTACCTTGCAATTTCTTTTGTTGAGTGAACGTACGATGTTCATTTTCATTCCGCAGTCAATGGCAACAACATGATATTTTTCGTTTTTGCATGGTGAAACCCATATTTTATCACAACTCACGGTTGAAACCGCATTAGTCGGGATATCCGCTTTTTTCAGTATGTCCATACAATATTCATGGGAAACATTGGCATCTGTTATTATTACCTTACAGCTTCCGTTATCTCTGATAGAACGGGTAAGCTTACGAGTATCAATGCTGTAAATGCCCGGTATTCCGTGCTTTTTCATAACTTCGGAAAGAGTTGCCGTGCTTCTGAAATTTGAAGGCAAATCGTTGTATTCACGAACAATGAGTGCACCTATAGTCGGTGTTTTTGTTTCAAAGTCATCATCTGCCATTCCGTAATTTCCGATAAGCGGATAAGTCATAACAACCGCCTGATACGTATAAGAAGGATCGGAAATTATTTCCTGATAACCGACCATTGAAGTGTTAAAAACAATTTCGTATACCTTGTCGGATGTATCGCCGAAAGCATAGCCGTAGTATTCACTTCCGTCCTCTAAAACAATTTTTCTGTTATATTGTGTAACCATACCGTTACCTCTCTTTTTTAGCCTCTGAAAGCTTTTGTTCAAATCTGTTTTTGCATATATCGGTCGGAATTTCTGTCGGATAATCACCGTTAAAACAGGCAGAGCAATAATCACAGTTGCCCGTCAGTAAAGAAAGCTGAGAAACGGGCAGATATCCCAAGGTATCAGCACCTATTATTTTCGCAATATCTTCAACTGAATGATTGCAGGCAATCAGATTCTCTCTTGTATCAATATCCGTGCCGTAATAACACGGATTCAGAAACGGAGGTGAAGAAATACGCATATGAATTTCTTCAGCTCCCGCTTCACGCAGAAGAGTTACTATTCTGCCGCAGGTTGTACCTCTTACAATTGAATCGTCAATAAGAACAACCTTTTTACCTTTAACGCTTTCTTCAACTGCACTGAGCTTTATTTTTACCTGATCAAGCCTCGTGCTTTGACCGGGCGAAATAAAGGTCCTTCCGATATATTTGTTTTTTATAAGACCTATTCCGTAAGGAATGCCGGACTGATGGCTGAATCCGAGTGCCGCATCAAGACCCGAATCAGGAACACCTACCACAATATCGGCATCCGCAGGATGCTCCCTCGCAAGTATTTTGCCTGCTTCGATTCTTGATAAATGAACGGAAACACCGTCAATTTCGGAATCGGGACGTGCAAAATAAATATATTCAAAAATGCAGAGTTTTTTCTTTTTAGAATCACAGTGTTCCTTTCGGCTGACAATTCCGTTTTTGCCGAAAACTATTATTTCGCCGGGTTCAACATCACGGATAAATTCCGCACCCACAGCCTTTAACGCACAGCTTTCGGATGCTATAACATACATTCCGTCTTGTGTTTTGCCGTAGCAAAGCGGTCTGAAGCCGTAAGGGTCTCGAGCACAAATAAGCTTTTGCGGCGACATCAGAACAAGCGAATAGGCTCCTTCAAGAATATTCATTGCCGAGCTTAAAGCATCTTCTATCGAGGGCAGTTTCAGGCGCTCTCTTGTTACGATATATGCAATGGTTTCGGTATCACTTGTTGTGTGAAAAATAGCTCCGGATAATTCGAGTTCATTGCGGAGTTTTGCGGCATTGCTCAGATTTCCGTTATGAGCAAGTGCCATTCTGCCTTTCTGATGATTAACTTCAATGGGCTGGCAGTTGGTGCGGTTTGTACCGCCCGTTGTGCCGTATCGGACATGCCCCACAGCCATTGTGCCTTTCGGAAATCTTGACAGAACTTCGGAATGAAAAACCTCGCTGACAAGTCCCAAATCCTTGTGAGAACTGAAAAGCCCGTCATCATTAACAACTATTCCGCAGCTTTCCTGTCCTCTGTGCTGCAGGGCATATAAGCCGTAATATACAACACCCGCTACATCGGCAGGCTCGGCTGAAATCACTCCGAAAACTCCGCATTCTTCATGTATGCTCATTCTTTTCCTCCGTTTGAACGCTTAAGTGCCGCACCTACAAATCCCTTGAACAGCGGATGCGGCTTGTTGGGTCTGCTTTTGAATTCGGGATGATACTGAACGCCTACATAGAACGGTCTTTCTGTCAGCTCAACGGTTTCAACAAGCCTTTCATCAGGAGAAAGTCCGCTTAAAGTAAGTCCGTGTTGTGTAAGCAAATCACGGTAATAGTTGTTGAGTTCGTAGCGGTGTCTGTGGCGTTCGCTGATATGATTTGTTTCATAGCAACGCTCCATTGTTGTGTCGGGTTTTATTTTGCAAGGATAAGCACCCAAACGAAGCGTACCGCCCTTGTCAATATCATCACTCTGACCGGGCATAAAGTTGATTACCTTATGCCTGCACAGTTCATCAAACTCACCCGAATCAGCATCTGAAATACCGCATACATTCCGTGCGTATTCGATAACGGCGATTTGCATACCCAAACAAATTCCGAAATAAGGAAGGTGGTTTTCTCTTGCGTATTTTGCAGCAAGAATCATACCTTCGATACCACGGCTTCCGAAACCGCCGGGAACAATAATACCGTCGAGCTCCGAAAGAAATTCCGAACAATTTTCAGCGGTCAGCTTTTCGGAATCAATCCAACTGATTTTTATATGGGTGTTATGGTAATATCCTGCGTGCTGAAGAGCTTCCGCAACCGAAAGATATGCATCGTGAAGCTCAACATATTTGCCGACAAGACCAATGTTTACGGTATAAGGTATCGCCTTGATGCGCTCCACCATCTGCGTCCATTCCGCAAGGTCAGGCTCGGGAGCATTTATGCCGAGCTCACGGCAGACAACGGATGAAAAATCAGATTTTTCGAGCATTAAAGGGGCTTCGTAAAGGTTTGGGAGAGTGATGTTTTCAATAACACAATCGGGTTTGACATTACAGAAAAGAGATATCTTTTTAAATATGGATTCTTCCAACGGCTCATCACAGCGAAGTACAACAATGTTCGGGTTGATGCCCATGCCTTGAAGCTCCTTAACGGAATGCTGCGTAGGCTTTGATTTGTGTTCATCGGAACCGCGAAGAAACGGAACAAGAGTCACATGGATAAAAAGGCTGTTTTCTCTGCCGACCTCAAGCGAAATCTGACGTACCGCTTCAATAAAAGGCTGTGATTCAATATCGCCGATTGTTCCGCCGATTTCAGTTATAACAACATCTGCATTTGTCTTTTTGCCTACGCTGTAAACAAACTCTTTGATTTCATTTGTAATATGAGGAATCACTTGAACGGTTGAGCCGAGATATTCTCCTCTGCGTTCCTTATTCAAAACATTCCAATAAACCTTGCCCGTAGTCAGGTTTGAATATTTATTCAGATTTTCGTCTATAAATCTCTCGTAGTGCCCCAAATCAAGGTCGGTTTCAGCACCGTCTTCGGTAACATAAACCTCGCCGTGCTGATAAGGACTCATCGTTCCGGGATCAACATTTATATACGGGTCAAGCTTCTGTGCGGCAACCTTTAAGCCTCTTGCTTTGAGAAGTCTTCCGAGCGAAGCGGCGGTTATTCCCTTACCGAGACCCGAAACAACGCCTCCGGTTACAAATATATATTTGGTCATATTATCACTCCCATTCAACTGTGGCAGGAGGCTTCGAGGTGATATCATAAACAACTCTTGATATGCCTTTAACCTCGTTTGTTATTCTGTTGCTTGATTTTTCAAGAACCTCATACGGCAGCCTTGTCCACTCAGCAGTCATAAAATCATCGGTTGAAACTGCACGCAAGGCAACGGTATAGCCATAAGTTCTCGCATCACCCATAACACCGACGGTCCTTGAATCGGTCAGCACTGCAAAATACTGGCTTGCCGATTTTTCGAGACCTGCTTTTGATATTTCGTCACGGAATATCGCATCCGCTTCGCGGAGAATATCAAGCTTTTCTTTTGTAATTTCTCCGATTACTCTGACTGCAAGACCCGGACCCGGAAACGGCTGACGCCATACGAGCTCATAAGGTATGCCGAGCTTTGTTCCTGCCTCACGCACCTCATCCTTAAAAAGGTCACGAAGAGGCTCTGCTATTTCGTCAAAGGATATAACATCGGGCAGACCGCCCACGTTATGGTGACTCTTAATAACCGCTGAATCGCCTTTGCCGCTTTCAATTACATCAGGATAAATTGTGCCCTGAACAAGCACATTGATTTTTCCGAGTTTTTTTGCTTCATCTTCAAACACACGGATAAATTCTTCGCCGATTATTTTTCTTTTTTCTTCGGGATCGGCAACTCCCGAAAGCTTATTTAAAAATCTTTCTTCGGCATTTACCCTTATGAGATTCAGTCCGAATTTTTCCCTGAAAGTTTGCTCAACAAAATCACCTTCATTTTTACGCAAAAGACCGTGATCAACAAAAACGCAGGTCAGATTTTTACCTATTGCCTTGTGAAGAAGAACAGCGGCAACCGATGAATCAACTCCTCCCGAAAGAGCGAGAAGAACCTTTTTATCTTTAAGCTCCACACGGTATTTTTCAACGGATTGTTCAACAAAATCATCCATTTTCCATTCACCCTTGCAGCCACAGATTTCAAAAAGAAAATTGCTCAGCATTTCTTTTCCGTATTCGGTGTGGGTAACTTCGGGATGAAACTGAACTCCGTAAAGCTTTCTTTTTTCATCACACATTGCGGCACACGGACACTTATCCGTATATGCAATAATTTTAAATTCTTCGGGAGGTGTTTTTACATAGTCCGTATGGCTCATCCAACAAATACTTTCGTACGGAACATTTTTAAACAACGGGTTTTCCTTTGTGAACACAGCGGTTTTTCCGTATTCGCTGCCGTTTTCAGCACTGCGTATTTCTCCGCCTGCCATATACGCCATAAGCTGACAGCCGTAGCAGATACCGAGAATCGGAATACCTGCATTGAGAATATCCGCAGAATAATGGGGCGACAGTTCATCGTATACGCTGTTGGGTCCGCCCGTAAAAATTATGCCCTTATATCCGATTTCTTTTATCTCATCAACAGATATTTTGTTATACGGCTTTATTTCGGCATAGACATGCTGTTCACGCACACGCCTTGCAATCAGCTGATTATACTGACCGCCGAAATCAAGCACAAGTATTTTTTCACTCACCGTGTTCACCTCCGTTTTTATAAATCTATTTCCGTATTTTCGTGCGAAACACCGACAAGCAGCGGTTTTATCTTGCCGAGAAATACATCAACCTGTTCGGGACATCTGCCTATATATGCAGACGGGGTGAGAAGTGTATTCATCTCTTCTTCGGTTAAACCGAATTCTTTTTCTGCCGCCAGACGTGAAAGCAGGTCGCATTCTTCACCGTTTTTCATTTTTGCAGTTGCCTCCATAGAGCATTTGCGGATTGTTTCGTGAAGCTGCTGACGGTTTCCTCCTTTTTTGACCGCTTCCATCATCAGATTTTCTGTTGCAATAAACGGCAGATATTCTTTAACTGTTTTTTTAACAATTTTTTCATTGACATGAAGTCCGTCGGTAACATTCTGTGCAAGACGGAGAATCGCATCTGCACAGAGGAAGCCTTCGGGCATTGATATACGGCGATTTGCGGAATCATCCAGAGTACGCTCAAGCCACTGTGTTGAAGCGGTCATCGGTGCATTCATTGCATCCGCCATAAGATATCGTGCAAGCGAGCATATTCTCTCGCTTCTCATAGGGTTGCGCTTATATGCCATGGCAGATGACCCAATCTGATTCTTTTCAAACGGTTCTTCAAGCTGTCTGTCGTGCTGGAGAAGCCTTATATCATTTGCCATTCTGTAACAGCTCTGTGCAACCGAAGAAAGAGCGTTAAGAATCCTGCTGTCAACCTTGCGGGGATATGTCTGACCGCAAACATCAAAGCATTCTTCAAAGTCGAAATCCGATGCAATCATTCGGTTCATTTCATCGATTTTTGATGTATCGCCCTCAAACAAATCGACAAAGCTTGCTTCTGTTCCTGTTGTACCTCTGCATCCGAGAAATTTGATGTTTTCAATTGCGAAATCAATCTCGTTGAGATCGGAGAGATAATCCTGTATCCAGAGTGTTGCTCTTTTGCCGACAGTTACAAGCTGTGCGGGCTGATAGTGGGTATAGCCGAGAGTCGGCAGAGCTTTATATTTTTCTGCGAATTCCGAAAGGTTTGCAACAACCTTTAAAAGCTCCTTGCGAAGATAAATGAGTGCATCACGGTAAATAATCAAATCAGCATTATCGGTTACATAGCAGCTTGTTGCGCCGAGATGAATGATGCCTGCCGCAGAGGGTGCAACCTTGCCGTAAGCATAAACATGAGCCATAACATCGTGGCGCACTTCTTTTTCTCTTTTGCTTACGCATTCGTAATCTATGTTTTCAATATTATTTTCCAAATCCGAAACCTGCTCTGCCGTTACGGGAAGACCAAGCTTCATTTCCGCCTTTGCAAGTGATACCCAGAGTCTGCGCCATGTACGATAACGCATATCCGACGAAAAAAGCTCAAGCATATATTTTGATGCGTAGCGAGATGATAAGGGGGATTCGTATTGATTGGTCATATTGAGTTCTCCTTATTTTCTTATTATTATGCTGTCTCTTTCAGGTCCTACTGAAACATAGGTTATCGGACAGCTCATGGCTTTTTCGATAAATGTTACATAATTCTGTGCCTGCTCGGGCAGGTCATCCCATGAACGGATATCGGAAATATCGCATTTCCAGCCGTCAAGGTATTCAACAACTGGCTTTGCATTATTTAAAGCAACAGGGAACGGAAAGCGGTTTGTTTTTTCATTGCCAACAAGATAATGAGTACAAACGGGAATCTTATCCATGTAGCTCAGAACATCAAGCTTGGTAAGTGCTATCTCGGTTGCACCCTGTACCTGAACACCGTATTTTGTTGCAGGTAAATCAATGGGGCCGACTCTTCTCGGTCTGCCGGTTTTGGCACCGTATTCAAACCCTGCTTTGCGAAGCTCTTCCGCTTCATCGCCAAACATCTCGCATACAAAAGGACCTTCACCAACACAGGTTGAATATGCTTTGACAACACCCACAACATCATTGATTATTGCGGAAGGTAAGCCAGAACCGATGGGTGCGTATGCCGCCGTAGTGTTTGACGATGTTGTGTAGGGGTAAATTCCGTAATCAAGGTCTCGCAGAGAACCGAGTTGAGCTTCAAAAAGAATGCTTTTACCGCTTGCCTGTGCTTCTTTCAGAAATGCACCTGTATCACACACAAAAGGCTTGATTTTTTCGCAATATTCTGAAATCCATTTATCAAGCATTTCTTCTGTATAAGGCTTTGCACCGTATACTTCGGTTAAGGTGAGATTTTTCCATTCTGCCAAATCAGCGAGATGAGCTTTAAGCTCTTCGGGATAGAAAAGCTCACCCGCAAGAATTGTTTTCTTTTGGTATTTATCGGAATAAAACGGAGCTATTCCTTGTTTTGTTGAACCGTATTTTTTATCCTTGAGTCTCATTTCCTCAAGCTCGTCCAAATCACGGTGCCAAGGAAGAAGGAGCGATGCACGGTCGCTTATTTTGAGATTTTCGGGGGTAAGCGAAACTCCCTTTTCCATAACATCCTGCATTTCGTTCCAAAGATTTTCGGGGTCAAGAGCAACGCCGTTTCCGAGAATATTCACGACACCTTCTCTGAAGATACCCGATGGAAGAAGGTGCAAGGCAAATTTTCCGTGCTCATTGATAACGGTGTGTCCTGCGTTCCCGCCGCCTTGATAGCGGACTACAACATCATAGTTTTCAGTCAGCAAATCAACCATTCTGCCTTTTCCTTCATCGCCCCAGTTGATTCCGACTATTGCACAGTTTGACATTTCAAATCCTCCCTTATATATGCTGCTCAAGGCGTTTCATGACCTCTGCATAAGCATCTTCAACGCCACCCAAATTACAGCGGAATCTGTCCTTATCAAGCTTTTCTCTCGTTTTGGTATCCCATAAGCGGCAGGTATCGGGGCTGATTTCGTCGGCAAGAACTATTGTCCCGTCAGCAAGTCTGCCGAATTCAAGCTTGAAATCAACAAGTGTAACACCGCATTCAGTCCAGAAAGCTTTCAACTGTTCATTAACTCCAAAGGCATATTTTTTGATTGTTTCTATTTCTTCGGGTGTCGCAAGCTTCATTGCAATTGCGTGATATTCATCCATAAGAGGGTCACCCAAATCATCGTTTTTATAAGAAAATTCAATGGTAGGAGTTTCAAACACAAAGCCTTCCTCCACTCCGTAGCGTTTGGAGAATGAGCCTGCTGCAATATTTCTTACAATCACTTCAAGGGGTACAATGGAAACTTTTTTAACCAGAGTTTCCCTTTCTGAAAGTTCTTTGACAAAATGAGTGGGAATACCAACTCGCTCAAGCCTCTGCATAAGAAGGTTGCTCATTTTGTTATTGATAATGCCTTTGCCTGCGATTGTTCCTTTTTTCAAACCGTTGAATGCCGTTGCATCATCCTTATAGGAAACAATCAAAAGCTCGGGGCTATCAGTCTTAAAAACTTTTTTCGCCTTTCCTTCGTAAAGCTGTTCTTTTTTTGTCATTTCAGTGTACCTCCGTTCAAAATTTAAAAAAGGCAATGACAACTTAATGAATAAACATCAAGACGCCATTGCCTATATCCGCTTGTTTAATTTTCGATAAAAAAGAAGGCAGAGACACTTCGAGAATCAAACTCAAAGACGCCTTTGCCTTTAATGCAGATATTATACTCCAACAGACGGCAATTTGTCAACCTCTGATAAAAGATTATTTTTAATACTCACAGCTTCCGGGTGTTCTGTGGAATGGAATAACATCACGGATATTCTCCATACCTGTTACATACATAAGCAACCGTTCAAATCCCATGCCGAATCCTGAATGGTCGCAGCCGCCGTATTTGCGCAGATTCAGATACCACCAAAGACTTTCTTCGGATATGCCGAGCTCATCCATTCTGTTTTTAAGTAAATCATAGCGCACTTCTCTTTGACTGCCGCCCATAAGCTCTCCCGCACCGGGAACAAGAAGGTCAACTGCAGCAACTGTTTTGCCGTCATCATTCTGATACATATAAAAAGCCTTAATATCCTTTGGCCAATCATAAACAAATACAGGTGCTTTGAAATACTTTTCCGTAAGATACTTTTCGTGTTCCTTGGCAATATCCTGACCGTATTCGGGCTCAAATTCAAAATTTTCTCCCGCTTCTTTAAGGATACGGATCACTTCTTCGTGACGAACTCTCACAATTTCTGACTCAGTAACAGCTTTCATTCTTTCCCGAAGCGGAAGATTTGTATATTTTTCAAGAAACGCAAGCTCATCGTCACACTGCTCCATGATATATGACAGTACACTTTTCAGAAAATCCTCTTCAACATCCATCAGCTGCTCTAAATCGCAGAACGCCATTTCAGGCTCAATCATCCAGAACTCAGCCATATGAGTTTTGGTGTTGGAGTTTTCTGCACGGAATGTGGGACCGAATGTATATACATTTCCGAATGCCATTGCAAACACTTCTGCTTCCAACTGACCCGTTACCGCTAATGAAGTATGGAGTCCGAAGAAATCGTTTTTATAGTCGGGCTTGTTACCGTTTGCTTCGAGCGTAGTAACCGTAAAGGTGTTTCCCGCACCTTCGGCATCGTTTGCCGTTATCAACGGTGTATGCACATAGAGAAATCCCTGCTCGGTGAAATATCGGTGAACTGCCTGTGCCGCCACGCTTCGTATTCTGAATACTGCCTGAAAAAGTCTCGTTCTCGGTCTGAGATAAGCATTTTCTCTCAAAAATCCAACCGAATGGCGTTTCGGCTGCATAGGATAATCTTCGGGGCAGTCGCCGAGAAGATCTATTTGCGAAACATTAAGCTCAACCGTCTCATTCTGAAAGCCTTGTCTTACGGTTCCTGACGCTTCAACGCAGGAGCCGTTGCGAATTGACTTGATTTTTCCGTCGACATCACTCTCGGCAGAATATACAAGCTGCAGGGATTTGAAGCAGCTGCCGTCATACAGCTCAATAAAGCCCATATTTTTCTGCTTGCGGTGGTTTCTTACCCAGCCTCTTACGGTGACTTCTTTTCCGATTTGCTCTTCGGATTTTTGAAATAAATCTTTGATTTTTATTCTTTTTTCAATACTCATTATAAAAGCACCTCTTATTTACCGCTGTCGCCGTAGTTTGAGAGAACTCTGGCTGACGGGTCGTTTACATTGCATCCTTCCCACTCTTTGTTGGGCATCCAGAAATCTGCAATCATTTCTGCCTGACCGGGATAATATTTTTCAAAAAGCTCTCTGTAAAGAAGAGATTCCTTTGTAAACGGCTGTGCGTGAGAATATTTTGATTTTTTCACTTCATATTCCTCATCTGTGTAACATATTTCGGCGTATTCTTTAAGATAATCCACCATTGAATGACCTACAGCATCCGAAAATGCAGCCTTTTCACGCCACAGAATTTCATTGGGAAGATAATCTCTTTCAAAAGCATGACGGAGAAGGTATTTTCCCTTTCCGTATTTATTAAGCTTTTTATCGGGGTCAACAGACATAACATACTCAACAAAATCAAGGTCACCGAAGGGTACTCTTGCCTCAAGAGAGTTTGATGAAATACACCTGTCTGCACGAAGAACATCATACATATGAAGCTCACGGATTCTTTTTTGCGCTTCTTTTTGGAAAGCACGAGCATCGGGGGCAAAATCGGTATATTTATATCCGAAAAGCTCATCCGAAATTTCTCCCGTAAGCAAAACTCTTATATCGGTTTGTTCATGAATTGCCTTACAGATAAGATACATTCCCATGCTTGCTCTGATTGTTGTTATATCGTAAGTTCCGAGAATATAAATGACCTCTTCAAGAGCATCAAGAACATCATTCTTTGTTATGATGATTTCCTTATGCTCGCTGCCGATATAGTCCGCAACCTGCTTTGCATATTTAAGGTCAATTGCATCCTCGCTCATACCGATTGCAAATGTTTTAATGGGCTCGCTGCTTTTCTTTGCAGCTACAGCGCATACAAGAGAGGAGTCCAGTCCGCCCGAAAGAAGAAAGCCTACCTTTGCATCGGCAACAAGTCGCTTTTCAATGCCCGCAACAAGCTTATCGTGAATGTTCCTACAAACGGTTTCAAGATCATCGTTGCATACCTTTTTGACCGCCGCTATATCTCGGTAACAGATAAATTCTTTATTTTTATAATAGCATCCCGGAGGAAACGGCATTATTTTATCCGCAATGCCGACAAGGTTTTTCGCTTCGCTGGCAAAAAGAATATCTCCGTTTTTATCGTATCCGTAGTAAAGCGGTCTGATTCCGATAGGGTCTCTTGCCGCTATGTATTCCTGTTTTACCCCATCAAATATAACACAAGCAAACTCAGCATCGAGCATCGCAAACATATCTGTGCCGTATTCTTTATAAAGCGGAAGCAGTATTTCGCAGTCGCTCTCGCTTTTAAATGAATATCCTTTTTTTATTAAACGGTCTTTCAGCTTTTCAAAGCCGTATATTTCACCGTTACAAACAACATAGCTTCCGTCAAGCTCAAACGGCTGCATTCCTTCGGGGTGCAAGCCCATAATTGCAAGCCTGTGGAAACCTACAATCCCCTTACCGGTATCGATTATTTTAGTATCATCAGGCCCTCTTGAAATGGTTTTGTCAAATCCTTTTTTAAATTCATCGGCAGCTGCCTTACTGCTGCACCAGCTCATAATTGAACACATAATATCACTATCCTTATATAAATAATAAATCACTACGAGCCAAGGCAGTTTTTTCAACTGCCTTGGCTGCAATCAAGCGGGGTCAATCCCAAGTTGTAGTGTTTTGAGAATATTCGCTGCAAACTTCATCTTTTATCGAAAGAAAAGCCTTTTCGTACATCGAATCGATTTGTTTTCTTTCAAGAAGCATATCCGGAGTCTGCTCTGTGAATGTTATGTGAGAAATAAATTGAACTTCTGTTTTTTGCATAAGATTATGCTCCTTTCACAAATTTATATTTATCATTCAACATCCTGAAGTGCATCATAGCCTTCTTCTCCGGTTCTGACCTTAACAACATTTTCAACATCATAAACGAAAATCTTACCATCTCCGATGTGTCCCGTATAAAGAATCTTTTTTGCTGTTTCAATTACCGAACGAACGGGAACCTTGCTGACTACAATATCAACCTGCACCTTTGGAAGAAGATTTGCTTCAACCTGAACACCTCTGTAGTATTCGGGTTTACCCTTCTGAACACCGCAGCCGAGAACATGAGATACCGTCATACCTGTAATACCTATGTTCATCATTGCGGTTTTAAGAGCTTCAAACCTTGATTCTTTGCATATAATTTCCACTTTCGTCATTTTAGGCATACTGTCATCAAAGGTTGGAATCTTTTTTACGGGTATCGCCTCTGCAACGGGGACATCGCCTGTAACCTCAATCGGCTTATCTTCATCAGCAACCGTCGTGTCAGGAAGCATTGCAAAGCCGGCATAAGCGGTGAGTAAACCATGTTCCGAAACATCAAGACCTGCAAGCTCGTCTTCAGGCTCTGCACGAAGTCCTATCGTATGCTTGATAGCAAGAAAAACAACGGTAATCACAACCGCAACGTAACCTGCAACCGAAACCACGCCTAAAGACTGAACTCCGAGAAAATGAAGACCGCCGCCATAAAACAAGCCTTTTTCGGTTGAAACACCGGTTGCGAAAAATCCGGTAAGAATTGTTCCGAGTGCACCGCAAACACAGTGCACGGAAACCGCTCCGACGGGGTCATCAATTTTTGCGATTTTATCAAAAAATTCAACCGCAAAAACAACTGTAACACCACAGATAAGTCCGATTATCGCTGCACCTACGGGACTTACCGCATCACATCCGGCCGTTATTCCGACAAGACCTGCAAGAGCTGCGTTGTATGTCATTGAAACATCGGGCTTCTTATAGCGAATCCAGGTTACGATGAGTGTTATGCAGCATGCAACTGCAGCCGCAAGATTTGTATTGAAGAACACAAGACCTGCGCTTTCAACAAGCTCGTCGCTGTCCATGCCTACAGTTGAAGCACCGTTGAAGCCAAACCAGCAGAACCATAGAATAAATACACCGAGAGCCGCAAAAGTCAGATTATGTCCGAGAATTGCACGAGGCTTGCCGTTTTTATCGTATTTTCCTATGCGGGGTCCGAGAATTTTTGCACCGATAAGAGCACAAACTCCGCCTACCATATGAACCGCTGTTGAACCGGCAAAATCGTGGAATCCAAGTTCACTAAGCCATCCGCCACCCCAAATCCAATGTCCTGAAACAGGATAGATAATGAGAGAAATTGCTGCCGAATAAATACAATATGCGCTGAATTTTGTCCTTTCAGCCATGGCTCCCGAAACAATCGTTGCCGAAGTAGCACAGAAAACCGTCTGAAATATCGCAAAAGCCCAAAGCGGTACGCCTTCAGGTAATATATTTCTGTAATCACCCAGAATAAGAGGGTCTATTCTGCCGAACAAAGCTGAACCGCTTCCAAACATAATTCCGAAGCCGACAAGCCAAAAAGCAGGCGTTCCTATACAAAAATCCATAAGATTTTTCATCAGTATGTTGCCTGTGTTCTTTGCTCTCGTGAAACCGGCTTCACACATTGAAAAACCTGCCTGCATAAAAAATACAAGAGCTGCGCCGATAAGTACCCATATTGTATTAACCGCACTGTATGTCATAAAAATCATTCCCTTCCTTTTTACTTCACGCCGAAAAGAAGGTCGCCGTAAGTCGGGAACGGCCAATACTTTTTAGCTGTTATTTTTTCTGCTTCATCACAAGCTACTCTGAGCTCACACATTCTGACGAGAACCGAATCACGGATTGTGTTTGCTTCTTCACCTATGTTTTCGGCTTTATGAAGAACAACCAGAGCATCCTCAAGCTCATCCGCCTTTTCTGCTATTCTGTCGGTCAGTGCCGAAAGCTTTTTAACAAGACCGCATTCATAGCTGCAGGCAACGCTTTCATCAAGAGCCTTCTTTGCCGCAGCAGATTTTGCAAGCTCTGCAGCATAAGCTTCAACTGCAGGAGCAATTTCTGTTTTTGCCATATCCGCCATGGTATTTGCTTCGATAACAACCGTCTTACAGTAGTTTTCAAGAGTAATCTCATAGCGGGAGTTAAGTTCCGCTTCGGAGAAAACACCGTGAGAGGTAAGCATCTGAACATTCTTTTTATCAAGAAGATGAGGCACGCAGTCGGGAGTTGTACGGTAGTTCAGAAGACCTCTGTTTTCGGTAGCTTCTTTAATCCACGCATCATCATAGCCGTTACCGTTGAAAATAATATTTTTATGGTCTTTGATTGTTTTGCGAATCATTTCGTGAAGAGCAGATTCAAAATCGTCCGCTTTTTCGAGCCTGTCGGCATAAATCTTAAGGCTCTCCGCAACTGCGGTGTTAAGCATAATATTTGCACATGCAATGCTGTTTGATGAACCGAGCATACGGAATTCAAATTTATTGCCCGTAAACGCAAACGGAGAGGTACGGTTTCTGTCGGTAGTATCTCTGTTGAACTTCGGGAGAACGTCAACGCCCAGCTTCATCTGCGTTTTTTCTGCGGCATTGTAAGGAGTGTCAGCCTCAATGGCATCAAGAATAGCAGATAATTCATCGCCAAGGAATATAGATACAACTGCGGGTGGCGCCTCATTTGCACCTAATCTGTGATCGTTGCCCGCCGTTGCAACAGAGATACGAAGTAAATCCTGATAATCGTCAACCGCTTTGATTACCGCACAGAGGAAAAGAAGAAACTGTGCATTTTCATAAGGTGTTTCACCCGGAGAAAGAAGGTTAACACCTGCATCGGTTGCGAGTGACCAGTTGTTGTGCTTGCCGCTGCCGTTTACGCCTGCAAAAGGCTTTTCATGAAGCAGACAGACAAGTCCGTGCTTTGCCGCAACCTTCTGCATAATTTCCATAGTCAGCTGATTATGGTCGGTTGCGATATTTGTAGTTGTATAAATAGGTGCCAGCTCATGCTGAGCAGGAGCAACCTCGTTATGTTCTGTTTTTGCAAGAATGCCGAGTTTCCAGAGTTCATCATTAAGCTCTTCCATATATGCTGCAACTCTGGGCTTAATTACTCCGAAATAATGGTCATCCATTTCCTGACCCTTGGGAGGCTTTGCTCCGAAAAGAGTTCTTCCTGTAAAACGAAGATCCCTTCTCTTTTCATACATTTCCTTATCAACAAGGAAATATTCCTGCTCGGGTCCTACCGAAGTGCGTACACATTTTACAGTGTCATTGCCGAAAAGGCGGAGAATGCGGAGTGCCTGCTTATTGAGTGCTTCCATTGAGCGCAGAAGCGGAGTCTTTTTATCAAGTGCCTCACCGCCATAAGAGCAGAATGCAGTGGGAATACAAAGTGTTTTTCCTTTGATAAATGCATATGATGTGGGATCCCATGCGGTATATCCTCTGGCTTCAAAGGTTGCTCGCAGACCTCCCGACGGAAATGACGATGCATCAGGTTCGCCTTTTATGAGCTCCTTGCCCGAAAACTCCATTATTACTCCGCCGTCGGGTGACGGTGAAATAAAGCTGTCATGCTTTTCGGCAGTAATGCCCGTAAGAGGTTGAAACCAATGTGTGTAGTGGGTTGCACCGTTTGCAACCGCCCAATCTTTCATTGCGGCGGCAACTGCATTTGCAACACCGATATCAAGCTGTGCACCCTCATCAATAGTCTTTTTCAATGAATTATAGACCTTTGATGAAAGTGTTGCTTTCATAACTCTGTCATCAAAAACAAGACAACCAAAATAATCCGATACTGTTTTCATAATAAAACCTCCTGAAAAAGAAGCAAAGGCGCCTTCGATGGTAAACATCAAAGACGCCCTTGCCTTTTTATTAATATCCTTCTATAAATTAAACGATGCCCTGAGAATTCATTGCATCAACAACCTTTTCAAAGCCTGCAATATTTGCACCGACAACATAGTTACCGTCAAACCCATATTTTTTTGCAGCAGCATCAAGGTTGTGGAAAATATCCTTCATAATGTGCTGAAGTTTATCGTCAACCTCTTCAAACGACCAGCTGAGTCTTTCGCTGTTCTGTGACATTTCAAGAGCTGATGTTGCAACACCGCCTGCATTTGCAGCTTTGCCCGGAACAAAATAAACTCCGTTTTTCTGAAGATACTCGGTTGCTTCAAGCGTTGCAGGCATATTTGCTCCCTCGCAAACTGCAATAACACCGTTTGCAACAAGTGCTTTTGCATCCTCAAGATCAAGCTCATTCTGAGTTGCACAGGGAAGAGCAATATCCGCTTTGATGCTCCATACTCCCTTGCCTTCATGATATTCAGAATTCGGTCTGTATTTCTTATATTCGGAAAGCCTTGCACGGTTGACTTCTTTGATTTCTTTAAGTGCTGCAATGTCAATACCTTCAGGGTCATAAACCCAGCCTGTTGAATCGGAAGCAGTAACAACCTTTGCACCGAGCTGATGCGCTTTTTCAATCGCATAGATTGCGACATTACCCGAACCCGAAACAACAATAGTTTTACCCTTTATATCTTCGCCGTTGCATTTAAGCATTTCTTCGGTTATATAGAGAAGTCCGTAGCCCGTAGCTTCGGTTCTTGCAAGCGAGCCGCCATAGGTTAAGCCTTTACCGGTGAGAACACCTTCAAAAAGACTGCGTACTCTTTTATACTGACCGAACATATAACCGATTTCTCTTGCTCCCGTTCCGATGTCGCCTGCGGGAATATCGGTATATGCACCTATGTGTTTGCAAAGCTCTGTCATAAAGCTCTGGCAGAAAGCCATAATCTCTCTGTCTGATTTGCCTTTGGGTTCAAAATCCGAGCCGCCTTTACCGCCGCCGATCGGAAGTCCGGTAAGAGAGTTTTTAAAAATCTGCTCAAAGCCAAGAAATTTTATAATACCTAAATTAACCGACGGATGAAGTCTTAGACCTCCCTTATACGGTCCGATTGCACTGTTGAACTGAACTCTGTAACCGGTATTTACATGAGCATTTCCGTTATCATCTATCCAGGGAACTCTGAATTTAATCTGACGTTCAGGGTTAACCAGTCTTTCAAGAAGGGCATCTCTTCTGAACTGTGCTTCATTTGCATCAACAACAACACGGAGAGATTCAAGCACCTCTCTGACAGCCTGATGAAATTCGGGTTCTGCAGGATTTTGTTTTATAACCTGTTCAATTACTTCATCAACATATGACATTGATATTTCCTCCTTTAAACAGAAAAAAAGGCGTCTCTAAGGGGATTAACCCTTAAAGACGCCTTTGCCTTTACGAACTGCATTATACACCCTCAAAATTTGTTTGTCAAGCATATTTTGCAGCTTTTTTTGAGAAAATTTCATTTTTGTCGTGAAATTTCATTTTATGCTTGACAATTTGAAGGATTTGGTATATACTTCTTGCAAATGAGCAAAGGCGTTCATTTCAATTCGGACAGATGTCCGGGCTGAAATGAACGCTTTTTTTATTATCCCGAAAGGAAGAATCAATATGATTAAGGAAGGTCAAGTGAGAATACCTTCAGGCTGTGCCATTGCCGCAGTTATATCTAAAGAAGGAAAAAAGATGAGCGGTGAAATGATAACCGAAGCCATGAAACCGATGCATGACCGTTCCAACGGACTTGGCGGCGGTTTTGCGGCTTACGGAATCTATCCCGAATATAAGGATTTTTATGCTTTACATATGTTTTTTGACAACCGTGAAGCAAGGAAAGACTGCGAACGGTTTTTAAAGGAAAGGTTTGAAATTGTAAAATCCGAAATTCTTCCTACAAGAAAAATTCCTGCAATTACGGATGAACCCGTTATCTGGAGATATTTTCTTGCCCCTCTTAAATCCATGCTTGCCTCCCTGCAGCTTGATGAAAAAGAATATGTTGCAAGAACGGTAATAAAAATCAACTCCGAAATGAAGGGTGCCTATGTTTTTTCAAGCGGTAAAAATATGGGAACTTTCAAGGCTGTAGGTTTTCCCGAAGATATAAGCATATTTTATAAGCTCGAGGAATATGAAGGCTATTCCTGGACGGCTCACGGCAGATATCCGACCAACACTCCAGGCTGGTGGGGCGGCGCTCACCCATTCACCCTGCTTGATTATTCGGTCGTGCACAACGGAGAAATCTCCTCTTACGATGCCAACCGCCGCTACATTGAGATGTTCGGTTACAAATGCACTCTGCAAACCGACACCGAAGTTATTACATATATAATGGACTACCTCGTTCGAGTTCTATGTCTTACTCCGGAAGAGGCCGCAAGTGTTATTGCGGCCCCATTCTGGAGCACGATTGAGAACAAAACGGACATTGAAGATAAAAACAAACATATATATCTGCGTACTGTTTTTCCGAGTCTGCTGATAACGGGACCTTTTTCCATTGTTCTCGGTTTTGAAGGAGGACTTATGGCTCTCAATGACCGTCTGAAGCTCCGTTCAATGGTTATAGGTGAAAAAGACGATAAGATATTTATTGCGAGTGAAGAAGCCGCCATCAGAGCGATGGAGCCGGATGCGGAAAATATATATGCTCCCGCAGGCGGTGAGCCTGTTATCATCAGAGTAAAGGAGAGTGCATTTTGATGAGTATTGAATTTGTATATCCCGAATTTGAAGTTATCCGAAACGATAAACGCTGCATTGCCTGCAGAGTTTGCGAAAGACAATGTGCAAACGAAGTGCACTCTTTTGATGCAGAAAACAATATACTTATAAGCGACGAGTCAAAGTGCGTAAACTGTCAAAGATGTGTTTCACTCTGCCCCACAAGAGCACTGAAAATCGTAAAAAGCGATTGTGTTCTCCGAGAAAACGCCAACTGGCAAAACGATACGATTAAAGAAATCTATAAGCAGGCAAACAGCGGCGGTGTCCTGCTCTCCTCAATGGGCAATCCGAAGCCGCTGCCTGTATATTGGGACAAGATCCTGATCAACGCTTCACAGGTAACAAATCCCCCCATCGACCCTCTTCGTGAACCGATGGAAACCCGTGTATTTTTGGGTAAAAAGCCTGAAAAAGTTCAGCGTGACAAAGACGGAAAATTAAAATGCAAACTGCCGCCGCAGATTCAACTCTCTATGCCGATTATGTTCTCGGCAATGAGCTACGGTTCCATCAGTTATAACGCTCACGCTTCTCTTGCCCGTGCCGCTACGGAGCTTGGTATTCTTTATAATACCGGTGAAGGCGGTTTGCACGAGGATTTCTATGTTTACGGTGAAAACACCATCGTTCAGGTGGCGAGCGGACGTTTCGGCGTTCACGAGGACTACTTAAAAGCTGGTGCTGCCATTGAAATCAAAATGGGACAAGGGGCAAAGCCGGGTATTGGAGGGCATTTGCCAGGCGCAAAAATCGTTGGCGATGTATCTCGTACCCGAATGATTCCTGAAGGCTCAGACGCTATTTCTCCGGCTCCACATCACGATATTTATTCCATAGAAGACCTCCGTCAGCTTGTGTTCTCTCTAAAAGAGGCTACAGAGTATAAAAAGCCTGTCATTGTAAAGGTTGCCGCCGTACATAACATTGCCGCCATTGCAAGCGGTATTGCAAGAAGCGGTGCAGATATTATCGCTATCGACGGCTTTCGTGGCGGCACAGGTGCGGCACCAACCCGTATCCGCGATAACGTCGGTATCCCGATTGAACTTGCTTTGGCTGCGGTAGATCAAAGACTTCGTGATGAAGGTATCCGAAACAATGTGTCTCTTGTTGTCGGCGGCAGTATCCGCAGTGCGGCGGATGTTGTTAAGGCGATTGCCCTCGGTGCGGATGCCTGCTATATTGCAACAGCGGCTTTACTTGCTCTCGGCTGTCATCTTTGCCGTACCTGTCAGAGCGGTAAATGCAACTGGGGTATCGCAACCCAGCGCCCTGAGCTTGTCAAGCGTCTCAATCCCGATATGGGCAGTGAGCGTCTTATCAATCTGATGAACGCATGGCGGCACGAAATAAAAGAACTGATGGGCGGTATGGGTAT
>JAZPYI010000011.1:0-4776 GCA_045544115.1 Acutalibacteraceae bacterium
TTAATAGTAGAAAAAAACGTTTTGAAAAAGAAATATTTGAGGTTGTTATGATGTTTGAAAGTCCACCTATTGAAGGTGTAATAAAAACCGCAAAAATGCTTATATACGCACAGTCAGAGGAGGAGATTGCAGCTATATGGATTGCTGCTATATGCACAAGCATATGTGCAAGTCGTGATTATAGGTCGCCTCTGTACATTAATGCGTTTTTGTTTTATAATGCGGCAATTAGTTTTTTGGCAGGAAAATTTGAATTGTGGCATCATAAATCAAAAAATCCCATACCTTTCCAGGTCGCAAATTGGGAAGATTATCAAAATGATGTATATAACGATAAACAAGCTGTGATGAATTTTATATTTAAAAATATTCTTGAAATAAAATCTAACTTCACTATTGCAGAATATTATTCTTTTGATAAAGAAAAACTTTATACAGTAAGAAAAGACTGTGACACCCACTTATAAGTAATAGCAACCGTTCCTTTCTTTAAGACAATTTTGAAGTTTTTTGTTCAGAAAAATGTTTTCAAAAAATAATCTTATTACGGCAACATCTTGCGGATGTTGCCTGCTGTTTTTGATCAGACTGTTCTGTTACACAGTTTCTTCTTTTATTATTTTGCCGTTACTGTCTGTGAATATGAGCTTAATCTCATCTTGGTTAAAAATATATCCGCAGCCCGCAAAATAATTTTCATCATCCTTTTCAACTGTGCTGCCTATTACCACAGGGCTTATACTCCCGTTAGTGTTCCACTCAGTATTTTCAGGATAATAGACGTTGAGTTCGTGTGCATGGCCGCAAATCATAACCTCAGGCTTAACATTCTCTCTTAAAAGTCTTGCCCATTCAGCGAAAATATCCTGCTCTATATCAAAAGGAGGGTTATATCTGTGAGTAAAGGCATTGTGAGAAATCACAAGCTTATGCTTAATACCCTTGAACTCATATTCATTTTCTTTGTTTTTGATTATCTTCTTCAAAAATTCAGTCTGGCGTTCCCTGAAAGCATGGCAGGCAACGGTAAAGCCGTATTCTTCGTGATCGTCGGGCTTATCTTCGCCACAGTCAAGCAGTATTCCCCATATATTACCGAGGCGGAAGCTGTAATATGTATTACCCAAGTAACTGGGAGTGTAATCGGCAAATTTCTCTGCAAAATCACCTCTTAAATCGTGGTTACCTCTTGAGAATATACAGGGTTTTTCACCTTTCATTAAAAGTGAGCATATTTCGTATATGTTAATAAATTTTGAAGGGTCACCGCTGTGTTCGATAACGTCTCCGTTTAAAATGAGAAAATCAATATCACCGAAAGTTTCCGCAGCCCTTACGGGCTCTTTGATAAGATTATGAGCATCAGAGATGTGGTAAGCTCTTATACCCTTTTCGGGTATGGGACAGAATTTATATCTTTTTTCCAGTACTTCTTCGGTTTCGGTGAAATACGGCTTTCTTTCAATAACAGGTCGGATGCAGACAGTGTATTCCCCGGCTTCATCCAGTTCATCCATAGGCACCTCAACCCTGTGTATCTCATTTCTTGAACGCATAATACCGTTGGATTCATCATAATAAAATTTATCCCTAACCTTAACAAAGAAAAGGCCGGCTTTTTCACAGGGCATCATAATTTGATAAGATTTATCCACTGCAAAAACTGCAGGGTCAAACTTAAAAAACTCACTCACACTATATTGCTCCTTAATTGTTTTATTAATATATTTCCGGTTAATGCGGATATGTAACTTTTCTGTCTGTGATGAGTTCAACAACGGATTGATAAAGCTTCATAAAGCTTTCCTGAACACTGCCCTTTACCGCAAGCTCAAAAGCAATTCTCTTTGAATATTTGTCACCGTTATCTTTTGCGGTTTCTATATAATCAAAATCAAAAACATCATAAAGACGCTCAACTCTTGTATCATAGGTTGAAGTATCATTTTCATCAATTTCAACAACACGGTAACCGTACTGAGTTGTGTAAGCCAGACCTTTGTAACGGGTCATGGGAGAGGTAAAGATATCAATCCCCTGATTTCTTACACCGAAGGCATTTGTGTGGTCGTGACCTGTAAACATCGCAAGCACATCGCCGTTTTCAATCAAAGCATCAAACTGACCGTCGTTATAATATCCGGGGCAGGGCTTTTCGTTGAGAGTGCCGTAGTTCACATTTTCGGGGTCGAAGGCATAATATTCGTCTTCATTATAAATATGCTCAATTGCATAAGGCTGTTTTGAATCAACCTTTTTAAGTGCATCATAGATTTCGGGAACAATTATATGTTGAAATACAACTGAATTGACTTTTTCTCCGCCGTTATCAGACTTAAGCTTTGCGGAGGTTTCCTTATACCACTCAATCTGTTCGGTACGAACTCTGTCATAGTGTCTCGGATCATCCTCATCATAATCGCCTGAGTCAAATACCCAAAGATTGAATCCGACCTTGTCGCTGTCAGAAGCAAGAACGGGAATATTGAATGTTGCGCAGTTTTTGAAGCTTACGGATTCATCAGCAGTTATTACACAAGAGAAGGTATTATAATAATCCATAATATCTTTTCTTGACATCGGACCTGCCTCTGAATCGTGATTTCCGAAGGTTACGGCAACGGGAATATTTCTTGATTCAAATACATTCATCAGAGCGTTGATTAGCTTTTTTGTTTTTTCGGGGTCTTCGTTGGGATGTGTATTATCACCCGTAAGAACAACAAGGTCAGGTTTTTCAACATCGCAGGCTTCAGCGATTACCCATACTGATGCATCGAAATGCTTGTCATAGTTAAGATGCGTGTCGGCAATATGCAATATTTTAAGCTTGCCGTCGGAATTAAATCTGATTGTGGTATCTGTTTCACTCTGCGAATTTGCAGGTTCAAAATTGATATTTTTGTTTTCCGGATCGAGTTCAAAATAAATTATTCCTGATACAAAAAAAACAACCGATACTAATAGTGCAATTAATATAATTTTTTTTGCCATTTTTAATCTCCTTAGACAATTAAGTTTTATTACTTTAACGTAAATTCAGCATCGTTATCCGGAAAGCCTTTATTGTTTCCGATAGTATTAAGAAGCATGCTTTTCAAATCAACCTTGATACCGTTTTTGCTGAGTTTGGGTTCTAACTTTTTAAGCACAAAGGAAAATCTTTTAAGAATACCTGAAATAAAGTTATACACGGGCGTGTCTTCTGTGTGAACACCGTCACCTAAGAAGATTCCCACACCAACTTCGCCAACAAGCTCTGATAACTTTTTATTCTTAAGAGCCTTATCGCTTTTAATAAAGAGCAGATGCTCAACTGTTCCCACAGTTATTTTATCAAAGCGTTTTCTTCCGAAAGCTTTCAGATGCTTAACAATTCCTTTGCCACCACTAAGAGCACCACGCACACGTGCAATAATTGCATCTGAGAAATGCTTGTGGAAATATTCTTGTGCCGTAAGACCGTTCATATCCCATCCGAAATCCTCAACATCAATTGTTTTGATTTTTAATGCAGAGGTTTCGTCTATTGTGATTTTTCTGTATTTTGCAGGACTGCCTACAAGACAGGCAGTGCAAACATCAATCAATCTGTTTCTCTTTTCGGTATAAAACTCATTTATGCTCTGAATGTGCATATGACCTGTCAGAACAAGCTCGACTCCGTTATCGGCAAGAAAAGAAGCAACCTTTCGCCAATCCTTGATTTTTGCATCGCCCACTAAGTCGAATACAGGTACAGGCGGAATGATGGGGTAGTGGCATATTGCAAAAACGGAGCAGTCATCTTTTTTTGCTTTATCAATCTGTTCCTTTGCCCAAGCCATAAGTCTTTCGTCCATTGCTCCTTTGGGCTGATTAAGACTGTCACAGCATATAGCCAGCATTCTTACACCTTCGGTAATTTCGGCAACATAAGAATGAGTAGGTTCATCAAAAGCTATAGCATCTCCATAACCGAAATCACGGTACATATCACAAAGGTCATTAAAGTCCGTTCCCTCAACAGGTACACGCCCGTCATCCTTTAATATGTAAGCTGAATCGTTATAATCGTGACCGGCAGTTATTACATAGACCCTTTTTCCGTTTTCCTTAAGCTTGTGAAGCTCTTTTATAAAGCTGTTGTGGCTTTCTTTTTCACCGTTTTTTGTAAGGTCTCCCGGAATTATAACAATATCTGTTTCTTTATCTTCGATGATTCGTGCAAAAGTGGATTTTACAATTGCACTGCTTTCCTTGACAAAATACTGTTCAGTGAGCATATTTTTTTCAAATGCTTTTCCTCCGGCACCTAATTCATTTTCAAAATAATGGGTATCAGTTACAAGATAAAAACTGACAGGTTTCATTTTTATTCACCCTTCATTACTGATTTTGATATACAATTATTTGCATATTAACACATAAACCAAGCGGTTTACAATGGGAATAATCTCAATACTTATTGTGAATTATCACAATTCCCTTTTCTGCAATTACTTCTGAATTTCGAAGGAGATATTCCGCAAAGTGATTTGAACCATGAGGAAAAATACTGTTGGTCAGAAAAAGACATTTTTTCTGCAATTTCTGAAATTGAGTGATTTGTATTAGTCAGATACAGTTTAACGGTTTCGAGTTTTTTTGTTGTGTAATACTGATAGGGGGTAATGCTGAATCTTTTTGAAAATATATTGATTATGTGATTTTTTGAGTAGCCGAATTTTTTGCACATTGCATCAAGTGAAAAAGCTTTGTATATCTGTGAATCAAGATATTCTCTCATTAAAGATG
>JAZPYI010000012.1:0-6450 GCA_045544115.1 Acutalibacteraceae bacterium
GTTTTTGGGGAAAGTTTTTTCGAAATCTTTTTCTTTAAAATGTGCCTCTTTCCATATGTCAAAAAGAGTTTCCAAATCTGTG
This sequence comes from Acutalibacteraceae bacterium, assembly GCA_045544115.1. GTDB lineage: Bacteria > Bacillota > Clostridia > Oscillospirales > Acutalibacteraceae > CAG-177. The sequence goes on from JAZPYI010000012.1 coordinate 83, forward strand.
CATTCAGCAATTCTATTTTTGTAAGATTCCATTGTCAAACCTCTTTGTTAATTTAAACAAATGAATACTATTATTTGTTTTTGAGTTTTTCAATAAAGTTTCTAATGTTTTCAAACTTAATTAATTTGGAATCATTCTTTTGATATAAACGATGGGAAGGTGCACCACTTTTGTTTTCTTTTGTTATGTACGAGTTCACCTTATGCTTTGATAGTTCTTCGTATATTTCAACAAAATAACCCGGCAAATAATTGCGATGAAAAATATGATTTCCAAAAGCTAACCATATATCAATCTTATCATACTTATTTAAGATATCCTTAATGTATTTCATGTTTTCTGTATGTTCATTTTTTTCTTTATCGGTAAGTTCTTTGTTTAAATTATCAAACGCTGTTGCTCTGACAGGGAAAACATTCATCATTATCCAGCTGTCATAGTTGTTTTGTTCAGAAATTTTGATAACTTTTCTTATAGTGTCATCTACATCATTAGGTTCAGCGGTGCTGGGATTGATTCCGAAACAGATTATTGGATGTTCTCCTTCTATACCAAGTAAATATCTTGATGAGTTTTCTTCATTATTTTCATAAATCCATTTGGTTTCTTTCATAACAATTCTCCAATTTAATTATATTTCTCTACTGCTTTCTGCAGGGCATTTTTAATATCATTCAAAAGGCTTTCGGGGGATATTACGGTTATGTGTTCGGCATACTGCAATGCCCAGAATTTCATTGCCATTGCGCTGACTCTGACTTCTGCGGTGACTTCGTCTTCCGTTTCATCTGAAAACTTTACGTCTTTGCCAAACCAGTCGATGATTTCACCGACGATGTATTTCTTTGCAATAAACTTAACTCTGACAGTCTCGTCGCTGAACATATAAATATGCTCTGCCATGTGTTTGGGAAGGTCGAGCCCTGCTTCAAGCCCTCTGACTTGCTTTTTCGGTTTGGTAGGGGAGTCGAGCAGCTTGATATCCGTAATCATATCAACACGGTAGTTGGCAATATTATCGTACTTGTCATAGTTGCAGACAAGGTAATATCTGCCGTTAGTCGCAACCATCTGGTAGGGGTTAATTATGTAAACTCTGTCTTCACCGCTGCTTGACTGACGCGGATGAAGTTTTTTGTCAGTGCCGTATCGGTTATACTTAAAGCTGACCTGTCTGCCTTTGCTGATTGCCTCGTCAAGCACTTCAATAGTGTAAAACAGCTCTTTGTTCTGCGGCAGGTTTTCGGGCAGATTTCGGATGTGCTTTACTTTGTTTTTGAAATATCTGTTGGACAAGCCCTCGATTTTCTCAATCAGTTCTTTACACTGTGAATAGGGGATATGCTTTGAAAAAATCAGGCTGTCAATCAGCAGACGAAGCTCGGAATCCGTAAAATCACGTACAAGATAAAAATCGGAAAGAATATAGCTTTCAACAAGCTCTTTTTCGCCCTTTTCATTTGTTACTTCAATCATTCTTATGGCTTCGCTGTATTCAATCTCAAACCCGAATTCAATAAGGTTCATAAGGTTGCGCTTTACTGCCTTGCGGTCAACCTTCATATCGTATTCGGTCTTGAGTATTTCCGCAATTTCCTTTTGATTGAGCCTGTGGTCCTCGTCTGTGTACTTCTTGAGTATATCAAGAATGTTTATAATTATAAGCTTTTTCGGTTGCATGGAATCCATATTGATTACCTCCGTTTGTTTCAATATATCACTTATGAGCCTATTATGCAATATGTGATGGGCTAAAAACAGGACACAACGAAAAAGCTTCCTGCTGAATCCAACAGGAAGCTTTTTGCTGTTATACTGCGAAAACATTGAGAAGAACGAACTTCTGACCCTTATACTTGCTTTCAACCATCATTCGTGCGGCGTATGCGCCGTTTGCTGTGACTGTTTCTTCGCAGTGAACGTTGTTGATAAGAAAGACAATCTTCCATTTCTGCATTTGTTTTCACCTCCTATTACTTCGATAAATCGACATTAACAGAAGGTGTGGTGTATTTTAGGTACATACCATATCCTCATTTTTTAATCGTAATCTTACATACTTTCTTTGGATAGATTAAAGAAGCGAAAGTGAAGTTGTGCAGTCAAACAGTTCCTGATATGAAAATCAGTACGGTAAAATTATGAGGTAAGGAGAAAAGAACTATGAGAGAAAACATTGAATTATTTCAAAATGAGCATTATGAATGGGTTCTTAAAACAAAACTTGTAAATGCTCAGAATAAAGAACAGAACCTTTGCATTAAAGGAGAAACTCGCGGTATAGTCTTACACAATTATGATAAATTTATGAGGTGTTACTTCTTTACGACGTTCTACGACCGCTATCTGACTATTGATACAGTCGTGAATGAAATTATCGCACGGGAAGATTTGCATGATTTAATGGATTGTGAAACTATTATTAATAATTATCCATTATATAAGGATGAGATAGGTAATTATTACATAAATGATTTAACTAAATTAATCTTGAACCGGCAGCAAGAATATGGGGCAGAAGGTGATATGTGTTCACAGCCTTTAGGATGTTTCCTTGAGATTTTTGATGAATTTTATTTAGAACATTTTAATGATATTGTTTTTATTTTGCTTTTCACAACAAAACAGCCATCAAGAAAAGGCAGACACTCAAAAAAATGACACAACCGATTATGTTGGGACCATTCTGAATGAAAGGCGGTTATGGGTACATAGAAAGGATTAATTGTATCTTTTTTTATTATTATGTGCCTAACACCGGAAGTATATTCGGTTCTTGTTGAAATTCGTAATTCTAACCCCAATGCTAAATTTGTAATCGCTCAAAGAAATAGTGATTCTGTATCAAAGTCATATATTTCGAGAGTGATGAGGGAATGCGTGAAAGAAGGGTGTGGGGATAATTGTATACTTGTGTCTGGGTGTGCGATATAACCAGTACGGCAAATAAGAATTTATCGTGCAACAAACATAACCGCATAACACAGAAACACAGGAAGTATTTGTCACTTCCGATTGAAAAGAAGAGTTATATTGTGTTATAATGATTTCAACCAATCAGAATCCAGGAGGATTTATTTCTATGAAGAAAACCTTAAAAACAAAAATATCCGGAACAATTTGTCTTGTTTTGGGCATAGCTTTTGCGATTGTTGGCTTGTATTACTATCATATGCAATATCTTTGCTATGAGTATACACCGCTTCAGTTTATTCTTGGCCTTGTTGTTTGTATTGGCGGAGCATTACTTTCAATACCGTTTAAAAAAGAATCAGGTAAAAATAAAACAGTAGTAAAAGCAGTCTTGACTGCTATGATTTTTGCAGTTGCTCTTATGGGACTTATGTTTTTAATAAATGCAATAATCGGTAGTGGTGAGCTTGAACTGGCAGCATTGGTTATCCCTGTGTATATCACGTTCATTATTACATTTGTTATGGCTCTGCTTTGTGCTTTGAAAATATTCAACAGCAAGATTATAAAAGCAGTTCTTTCTTTATTTATAATTGCAGGTTTCCTTTTGGGTAGTCATTCATATATCAAATCGCATATTTACGTTTTGCTTTACGAAGATTACACCGCTCCTGTACCTGTTATATCAACAGTATCAAAAGAAAAGAATGCTGATAAAATGATTATAGGCGATTTTTACGTAAGCACACATGGTGATGATAACAACAGCGGTACAAAGGAATCACCTTTTCTTACTATTGAAAAAGCGGTTGAAGCTGTACGAAATACAGATAAAGCAGGCAAAAAGGGTATTACAGTTTGCATTGAGGGGGGCGAATACCGTGTATCTTCGCTTAATTTTACCAAAGCAGATTCAGGTACAAAGGAATGCCCCGTAACATACTGCTCTTATAATGGTGATGTTGTTATAAACGGTGGTATAACACTTAATTCTGCCGATTTTAAAAACGCAAAAAGTTATCCCGTAATAGCTGAAAGGCTTTCTGACGATGCCAAGGCAAAAGTTATGGTTGTTGACCTTACAAAAGCACCATATTCGCTCACAAAGGAGGATTGGAGTAAGATTTATGCAATAGGCTCATACCATACAGCGGATAATTATGATGGCGATTATACAGGCTCTCTTTATTGTGAGCTTTTTGTGGATGATATAAGACAAACAATTGCAAGATACCCCGATAATGAATACCTTTATACCGAAGAGGTTGTAAAAACAGGCTTGGGTAAGGAATCGGATGGTGCCCTTACAGAGGTTAAGGATTGGGATAAAATTCGTAATCCCGAACCCGATATTTATAAGGTTAATCATGAGCTTGCAAAGAAAATTTCAGGCTGGAAAAACCTTGAGGATGTGTGGATGTTCGGTTATTGGAAATATGATTGGGCGGATGCTTCAACTCCCGTAGGAAGTTTTGATGAAGACACTTGTGAACTTTCTCCAAGGTTTGTCAGTCTTTACGGAACAAAAACCGATGCACCGTACTATTTTTTCAATGTTCTTGAAGAACTTACTGCAGAGGGTGAATGGTATCTCGACAGAGAAAAGGGACTCCTTTGTATGTGGGAACCTGAAAACAAGGATAATGCAGAAATTATTCTTTCTCTCTCACTCAATCCCGTAATTAATTCTGAGGCTGATTACATCACCTTTGACGGATTAACCGTAAAAGGAACACGAAGTGACGGCGTAGTTATAACAGGTAATAACAATACTGTTCAGAATTGTCTTATCAAAAATGTTGCAGGTAATGCTCTTGTTATGAACGGAAGCAATAACCTTGCCTATAACAACGAAATCACCCGCACGGGAAAAGGTGGAATCATCATTACCGGTGGTGATACAGAAACCCTTACACCTGGTAACAGTAAGGCAGATAACAACTATATCCACGATTGGTCTGAAATTTATCAGACATATCAGCCTGCCGTTACGCTTGAGGGTGTGGGTAATATTTGCTCTCATAATGAGATGGTAAACTCTCCTCACGAGGCAATTACTTACAAAGGCAATAATCACATTGTTGAGTATAATCTTATTCACGACGTATGTCTTCTTTCGGATGATGCAGGTGCAATTTATTCGGGTAGAAGCTGGGTGTGGTACGGTAATATTGTAAGATACAACTGCATCTATAATGTCGGATCAGAAAATCACGGTCCTGACGGAATTTATCTTGATGATGCGGTTTCAGGTCAGAAGATTTACGGCAATCTTCTTATCAATATTCCCAGTAACTCAATTCACGTCGGTGGTGGCAGAGATAACTTCATAACCAACAATATTATCGTGAATTCGGGCAACAATGCTCTGAGGTTTGATGACAGGGCAAGAGAGGGTGCCCTTGAAAAAGGCTGGTTTACTCACGCTTACGTTGATAGTGGTGATATGTGGGAGGCTTTGTATAATTCACCCTGGCAGAGCGAAGCTTGGCAAAAAGCATTCCCCGAATACAAAAACTGCACAGACGATATTTCAAAAGCAGATTCACCCGATTATATACCTAACCCAACAAGTACCTTCAAAAATAATATTATCATTAATAAAAATATGGGCTACGGCGATGTTTACAGCTCCGTATGGAAGTTCAGCGATATAAGCGAAAATGCAATATATAATGTAGGCAAATGCGATGAAATCTTTGTCGATATCGATAACGGAGATTATAATATCAAAGACATTGATGAAATCAGAAAAGTCGCTCCCGACTTTAAAGAAATCCCCCTCGATATGATAGGAAGAGTAAACTGAAAAAATCCATTTTGTTGAACTGTTTTAATTTTGACAAAAACGAGTTGTAAGCACAAAAAATTCCTGTTCTTCGGAACAGGAATTTTTTTATCCAATCCGAAGGATTAGTATGTAATCGCCATCAGGCGCATGTAATCAGCGAAGCTGTATGTCATCACCGCTGGTGCAATCTCCTTCGGATTGATTGCATACCTTTCTGCGAAAGAATTACATACACAACAAAAGTTGTGATTACATTCCGTCTTGCGACGGATTACATACAATGCTTCGCATTGATTTTTTAGCGAACACCCGACCCCGATTGTAAATTCAAATTATGTGTGATATAATCAGTTCGACAAATAAGAATTTGCGGAGATGTATTATGACAAGCTTACTTTTAATCGTTATTTATATTGCTTTTATAGGGCTCGGAGTTCCTGATTCGCTTATCGGCTCTGCCTGGCCTGCAATTCATACAGAACTTGGTATTCCTGTTGAAATGGTGAGTATTCTTACGTTTTTAATTTCTGGTTGTACAGTGCTCACAAGTATGTTCAGTACAAGAATTCTCAATAAATTGGGTACTGCAAAGGTTACAGCTTTCAGTACTGCTATGACTGCACTTTCTTTGCTTGGCTTTTCTCTGGTGCCGTCGTTCCTGTTT
>JAZPYI010000013.1:0-206345 GCA_045544115.1 Acutalibacteraceae bacterium
GATAAGTGTTTCGCAAATCATCGGTACCATTCGCATTGTTGTGGGCTGGAAAATCTGAAAGCTTTTACCGATATTGCTGATTTCGCCGTTAAGGCAAACCGTAAAGCCCTCAAGAAGAGATTTGAAATAGTCGCTTGTGAAGCAGAAAATATGATGCATGGGAAGAACAGAAAGAAGAACTTCATCTCTTTCGTGTTCAAACTCCGTATAGGTTATGTTTGCGATAATGTTTGCCGACGAAAGCATAACGCCTTTTCTTTTGCCCGTTGTGCCTGATGTGTAAATAATTGTTGCGCATTCTTCGGGATTGAGTTCAACATCGGAAAGCGAAGCATATTCCGAATTGTCACCGTATTTTTCATAGATATCCGCAAACCAATCAGCATTGCCCATATTCACAAGAACTTTCAGCCTGCCGTATTTTTCAGCGATTGCCTTTGCGGTTTCCGAAAATTCATCCTCATAAAACAGAGCTTCGATATCGCCTGCTTCAAAAAGTTCAACACCTTCTTCAACCGTAGTGTTCGGTGCAAACGGAACAAAAACATTTCCGCTTACAAGAGCACCTGTCATAGCGGTGATATATTCGTAAGACGTTTTGCCGATAATTGCAATGTGCATTCTTTCGGGGCATACGGAACGGATATATCTGCAGATTGCAAGGCTGTTTTCTTTAAGGTCAATAAAACTTTTTTCAATTATTTCGTCATCAATGAGATATTTTATGAAAGGTTTTTTGCCGTATGCTTCTGCACTGTTGTCAATAAGATCTCTGACTGTATGAAATTTCGAATAATCGCTGACTTTACTCATAAGTTTCTCCTTTTTGATACAATTTTCGAGTATTAGAACAGAGATAATATATATTTTTAGGGTTAGAAAATTGTATGCGGAATGTTAAAGTTTTGTTTATACTTCTCCGAACGGCAGTCATACTATTGAAATACATAAATTAAACTGATAAAATGTAATTACGCAAAAAGGAGGTGAATCATAATGATGGCAATTATTGCAATGCTCAGTGATATCCCTATGTATATCGCTCAGATGATTACAGAAATCACAGGTGCGGATACATCCGAATTCATAAATGCATTCAGCGATGTCTATGCAAAAATAATTGAGTTTGCAGAAAGTATTCTCGGATAATTTTCGTAATTTTTTAAAACTCAGGAAAAATTTATCCGACTTCGCTCCATATATAAGTGAGTGGGTAATTTTTTCTGAAACAAACCGATGTTTTTATGAAAAATAAAAAATTTAAAAATTCAGGAAAAATTTATTCAATTTCACTCCATATATAAGTGAAGGGGTGAAACATTCTCCGAAACGTGGTGATTGATTATGACTGATATCGCAAAAAACAGTTTTATCGTTGTTCTCCCAAATCAGATAATAACGATTCCGCAGGACAGCAATCTTGCTTGGCTTCCGCTTTTCTATGCATTGCCGAAAGAATTGGTTTCAAAACGCAAGCAGTATCTTGAAATTCCGAGAAGTCCCTACGATGTTTTACGCACGGATAAATATGATAATCTCATAAAAGACGATGCGTTTCTCGAACTCATCTGGGATTGTTATGCTTGGTCTGTGTGGCAGTTCATTCAGGTTCCCCGCAGTAACGGTTACGGTGATATTCCAGGCAAGTGGACAAGCTATTCGGGAGATTTTCCTCTGTGGCGTTTGTGTTATGCAATCCAGAATCATTTTCGCAATAAATTTGAAACGGAAATGGAATGGAGTTTTCAAAAGCTGTTTACGATGCCGAAGGATATGGAAATTCCGTGGCTTACATACCAACAGTTCAGCAATCTCATCGGCAATCTTACAGATATGATTGTTTCGGAACAGAACTGGCAACCTATGATTGATGAAGTATGGAAAAATCGTCAGATGGAAGATTACAGCGAACGAAAAAGCACCAACAAAAGAGATTTCGTCAACAAATGGTATTGCTCGTGGAACGATAATAAAAAACCTATCTTTCTAGATGAAGCAATCAAGTCAGACGAAGAAATCAGCGATGAATTGCTGATTCATTTACCTGCACCCCGTGAAGATTTTGAAACAAAGATTCTTGCAAAAGATAAAGTCGAAACTTTTACATCGGTACTTGACGAAAAGGACAAACAGATTTTGCAGATGCGAATGGACGGATGCACACTTGAACAGATTGCAGCATTTTTCGGCTACAAAACACCGAGTGCAATTTATAAACGCATTCAAAAATTAGCAACAGCCTACGAACAATTTGTTACTATGCATTACGGAGAATTTCTCGACACCCACTCAAAAAAGAAAAAATCTAAGAAAACCAAACAAGCAGACGAAGACAGTCACGATTGATTTCGTGGCTGTTTTTTGATGCCCGAAAGGAGGATTTCAGAAATGAGACGATAGAAATGTTTCAAACGACCAACGCATCGTTTTGAGAAAATGTATCGGAAAACACGGTGCTTTTCACGGTTCTTGAACCGTGAAAAAATCACAAAAATCAGCCGATATTCGGCAGAAAGGAGAATTTATGAAAACAGGATTAACAAAGCGTCAGAAAGATACTGTTATCTGCTTTAACGAAGAAAGTGACATTATTGATGTGCGGACGCACAATACGGATTTGAGAAACAGACTTTTAGAATTCAGCGAGCAATATCCGGACTGTTGCAAGATGACAGACGATGATGAACACGGCGGAATGCTTTTTGAAATTCAGAAAGGCAGATTGAGTTTCAGACTCACCGCACCGTATTCGGAAGAACGCAGAAGCAGTTTGAGTGAATATGCTAAAAAGTACGGCATAAACAAAGGAGATGAAAATTAATGTCAAGTCAAAATCTTAAAAACAAATCCATTGACGAACTTCGTGAAATGAAAGCGAGGGGCGAAGCAGAACTGAAGGTGTTGCATAACAAAAGCAAATATTATGATTCACAGATAAAACTGCTGACACGGAAAGAACGCACACACAGACTCTGCACCCGTGGAGCGATGCTTGAAAAATTTCTCGGTTGTCCCAACGAACTGACCGACGAGCAGGTTGAAGAAATTCTGAAAATTGCATTTCAACCCGAAGCAGTCGGCAGGGCGATTGAGCAATTCAGAGAGAGCAACGAAAACACCACTTTGTAAAAGTGCGCAATTATACACCACGTCAGAACAAGCTGCGTATCTTTCGTTTCCGTGCTTCAAACTTTGTTTGCCCGAAAACTCAATCACTCCGCTGTTCTTCCTCTTCCCCAAAAAGTTTTTTGAACTTTTCGGGGACCCCCGTAGGTGTCATTGCGATTTTTTTCAAAAATGCTCGGAACACAGTTCCGCTGATTTCATCAGACAAGGGTTTCACCCCTGCGACTTCGTCTACCCCAATTTTTAAAAATACAAGGAGAGTGATAAAAAATAGCTTGTACCCATTTTCAAATATCAATACAAAAGCGGAGTGAAAATAAATCCGCTATTGCAGGAGCCGCTTACCAAAGCGGCTCCAAGCTTTTCTCGGAATATGATAACCGAACTAAAAACTACACACGAAAACAAAACGAAGTTATCCATTCCGAAATTCTTCTTCCTCCGAATGCCCCACAAGAATATCTCGACAGAGAAACACTTTGGAACTCTGCCGAGAAAGTTGAAACTCAATGGAACTCTCAACTCGCCCGAAAAATCATCATCACACTTCCGATAGAAATACCGACTGAGCAGTATGCGGAACTCGTTCGCAGTTATTGTTATGAGCAATTTGTTTCAAAAGGAATGTGTTGCGATTTTGCCGTTCACGATAAAGGTGACGGCAATCCGCACACACATATTATGCTGGCGATGAGAGCGATTGACGAAAACGGAAAGTGGCTTCCGAAATGCAGAAAGGTTTACGATCTCGACGAACACGGCAACCGAATCGGCAGTCACCGTGAAGATATTGTTGATTGGAACAAAAGAGAAAATGCGGAAATCTGGCGGCACGCATGGGAAGAAAAAGTCAACGAATATCTCGATAAAAATAACCGACCCGAAAGAATTGATATGCGTTCTTATGAACGGCAAGGAATAGATTTAGTTCCGACAGTCCATCTCGGCCCCGCTGCATCGGAAATGGAACGCAGAGGTGAAGAAACAATTCTCGGCACTCTGAATCGGGACATTGTTAAATTCAACTCTGTGAGAAAACATTTACGAAAAGCACTTGCGGAATTGAAAGAATGGATTGAAAAAATCAAGAAAATCATTTCCGAACTCAAAGAAGAAAAAGAACCGACCATCGCAGATATTCTAATCGATTATCTGAATTCCCGCCAAGAAGCTCACAGCGGTAAGGGCAGATATTTCTACAATAAAGATTTGGCAGTTGATCTGAAACAAGTTTCAAAAACACTCGCATTTCTTCAACAACACAACATAACGTCCACAGATTCTTTATGGAAAATGGTTGAAGAAGTTTCTGAAATTCAAAGCCGTATTGACACCGCCGATGAAAGAATAAATGAACTCAAAAAGGGAATTAAGTTCCACGGCGATTATGCAAAATTTAAACCAGTTGCAGAAGAATACAGCAAAAAGAAATTCGGCAGAGATAAATTCAAAACCGAACACAGCAAGGAGTTAAATTCATTCTACCGAGCAAAACGTTGGATTGATAAAAATCCGAACGCAACAAGCAAATCTTTGAAAGCCGAACTCGATAAACTGCAAAAACAAAAAGCCGCCGATGAAGCTTTAATCGAAAGCAACTACGGCAGCCTCGAAGAACTCAAACGAGCAAAATATATCATTTCAGTTGTTATGGCAAATGTCAAATCAGCAGAGCAAAACAAAGCTCAAAACGAAAGACAAAATATCAAAGTACAAAATCAAAATATTGAATAATGAAAGGAAAATTTAATGTCAGAATCAACAGTAAATATACCCATTGAAAAGCTTCATCAGTTTGAGGGACACCCGTTCAGCGTACCCGATAACGATGAAATGAATATGCTCATCGAAAGCATACAGCAAAACGGAATCATAAATCCGTTAATCGTCAGACCAAAGGAAAACACGGAAGATGAATATGAGGTTGTTTCGGGTCACAGAAGACTCCGTGCAGCAAGAAAAGCAGGACTGAAAACGGTACCTGCTTTAATTTATGCCATTGACAGAGATACCGCAACGATTGCGGTTGTTGATTGCAATCTGCAACGAGAGAACATCCCGCCAAGTGAAAAAGCAAAGGCATTCAAAATGAAAATGGATGCCATATCGCATCAGGGCAAATCAACTTCGCGACAACTTGTCGACAAGTTGAAAAGTGCCGAGTTTATCTCACAGGCAGAAAGCGGCAGACAGGTTCAAAGATACATCCGACTCACTCATCTTATCTCCGAACTTTCGGATATGGTTGATAAAGGAAAATTTGCATTTACACCCGCCGTTGAAATCTCATATCTCACCGAAGAAGAACAGAAAAATCTGCTCGAAACAATACAAAGCGAGGACTGCACTCCGTCGTTGTCACAGGCACAGAAAATGAAACAGCTTTCGCAGCTTCACCGTCTTGATATGGATATGATTTTTAAAATTATGACAACCGCAAAGCCGAATCAGAAAGAATTTCTGAAACTGAATTCCGATAAATATGATAAATTCCTCGGCAAATTTTCAACCCCGAAAGACAAGGAAGAACATATTTACAAAGCACTTGAATTTTACGATAAACATCAAAGAAAGAAGGATATTACAAAATGAAAAAGCCAAACAACATTGCAATTATCAAGTCCGTATCGTGCGGTGCAAACGAATATACAATCAACGGTGTCAGATATACGGTTGAATCCCGTTTTGTTCCGTATGACATAAAAAACAAGCAGGCAACGTTCCATGATAAAATCAAAAGAATTATCAGAAGTGATTTCATACCTTTGACAGTAAACACAGATGAAGATATACTTGAAACGAACAATGTGTGTTTGACTGCCGGAAAGGAGGACTATGCAGTCGAAGGATAAAAAAGAACAAGGCTTTACCGCACTTTACTGCCGATTATCCCGTGATGACGGTACCGAAGGCGACAGTAACTCGGTGGTTAATCAGAAAAAGTTATTGCAGAAGTACGCTAAGGATAACGGTTTTCAAAATCCGAGAGTTTATGTAGATGACGGATATACGGGAACAAACTTCAACCGTCCCGCATTTCAGCAGATGATTGAGGATATTGAACTTGGATATATCTCAACGATAATCGTAAAAGATATGTCCCGTCTGGGCAGAAACTATCTTGAAGTCGGCTACTATACCGACAACTACTTTCCGCAGAAAAATGTCCGGTTCATTGCAATAAATGACGGAGTTGACAGTGCAGACGGTGACAACGAATTTGCACCGATAAGAAATGTAATCAACGAGCTTTATGCAAGGGACATCAGCAGAAAAGTACGCTCATCATACCGAATAAGAGGTAATTCGGGCGAACCGCTTTCAAAACCGCCTTACGGATATACCGAATCTCCCGACAATCCGAAAAAATGGATAATCGACCCCGAAGCGGCTGCTATTGTGAAACGGATATTTCAAATGAGTCTTGAGGGCAAAGGTAACGAAACGATTGCAAGGATATTGCACGAAGAAAAAGTTTTGGTACCTACATCATATATGATAGAAAAAGGCATCAGGCAAAGCGGAAGAAAACCTGCTAACCCGTGCAAATGGATGGCAACAACAGTCGGAAGAATCCTTGAAAGTCAGGAATACTGCGGAGACGTTATCAATTTCAAGACATATTCACGTTCATTCAAAGACAAGCGGAGATTGGCAAATCCAAAAGAAAATTGGGTGATTTTTAAAGATGTTCACGAGCCGATAGTTGACCGTGAAACTTTTGAGCTGGTTCAGAAATCCATAAAAAACACCAAACGAAGAGCGCCCAAACCTGAGAACGGCGAGAAAAGCATATTCAGCGATTTGCTTTACTGTTCGGATTGCGGTCACAAGCTGTGGCATCACGTGAATCCCCGTAACAAAGATATCAAGTTTTTCAGTTGTTCCAACTACAAGAAAGACACAAGGGGCACCTGCGATGCAAGGCATTATGTCCGTGCGGATGCAATTGAGCAGGTTGTGATGCTTGAACTCAAACGGCTTGCGAAGCTTCTTGAATATGACGAAGAAGCATTTGTCGATATGCTTGCCGAAAAGACAAACGAAGATCTTGTTGCAGAAAAGAAACAGGTTCAGAAAGAGCTTGACAGAGCAATCGCAAGAAATGAAGATGTTGCGAGGCTGTATGAAAGGCTTTATGAAGATAATGTTTCGGGCAAGGTAACCGACGAATGGTTTATGCAGTTATCTAACAAATATGAAAGCGAAAGGCTTGAACTCAAAACAAAGATTCAGCAATACCGTGAGCAGCTGAGCAATCTCGGTACAATGCAGAAAGGCAAGGAGCAATTCATATCAGCTGTGAGAAAGTTTATGCAAATGGAAACACTAACAGCACCGCTGCTCAAAGAACTGATAGACAAAATCGTTGTTTACGAAACGCAGGGAACGGGAAAATACAGAACGCAGAGAATTGTTATTTACTACCGATTTGTAGGCTATCTCGAAATACCGCTGACCGAAAGCGAATGGGAATATTACCGAGCCGACACAAGACAGGGAGTTGCGGTTGAATATATCTCAAAGAATATCCCGGCATAAAAAACTGTCCGTAACAAACAAAAAGAGCAGGCATAACACCTGCTCGAAAATATAAATGAAATAAAAAAATCGAGTGTTCACAACTTGAATCCGTTATGAACACTCGAGATGGCTGGGGAATAGGGATTTGAACCCCAACAAACAGAGTCAGAGTCTGTCGTGCTACCGTTACACTATTCCCCAATGTAACTCGCAACTGGGCTACGGATATATATTATACACAACCAAACGGAAAAGTCAACACTTTTTTTGAGAAAATTTTAATTTTTTTCAGATTTTTTCTTTAGATTAATTTGTATTTTTTCTATTGTAAAAAAACACAGCTTATATTAAAATATATCCAAGAAAAAATTCGGAGGATTTTGATGAAAGCTCTGTTAAAAAAGCTCCTGAGTGTTCGCAACAGGCGCAGGATATTAAGGTTTTTCAATAAAACATGGCGAGCATTCTGTTCAATACTGCCGCTTCGGGATGTTGTTTTATTCTATTCCGTAAGGGCTGACGGAAAATTGCTCGAAAATGCAAAGGCTGTTTATGACGCACTTGATGCAAAGAAAATTATCTTTGCCCACAAATTGCCCCATTCAATCAAAATAAAGCCCCTGGCCTATTATTATCTTATGACAAGCAGAATAATAGTGACCGACGATTATGTGAGATACATGAGGGTTATAAAGCTTCGTGAGGGTCAGCGGCTTATGCAAATTTGGCATGCCTGCGGTGCATTTAAAAAATTCGGACTTGATGCACCGTCACAGCTTACTGCTGAGGAGGAAAAGGCTACCCATTCACAGTATTCGGCGGTTGCCGTAACAGCTGAAAAATGCCGTGAAAGCTATGCCGGTGCGTTCGGAATAAGCAAAGAAATCTGTTTGCCGCTCGGTCTTCCGAGAACGGACAGGCTCATTAAATCCGCACCTGAAATGCGTAAAAGTATTTTTGAAAAATATCCCGATTTAAACGGCAGGCATATCTATCTTTACTGTCCCACATTCAGAGAAAATGACGGTAAAAGAATTGAATATAACCCTGAAATTAATTGGTCGGAATTAAGCGAATCCATGCACAACGATGAGGTTTTCGTTATTCGCCGCCATCCGCTCATGGACTATCGCTTTGAAAACGACGAATATCCGAATATCCTTGATTTATCGGACGATTCAACTCTTGCGTTGACCGCGGCAAGTGATGTTATTGTAACCGATTATTCTTCGGTTATTTATGATGCACTTTTGCTTGATGTTCCTACGGTTTTCTACTGCCCCGATTACAAAAAATACGAGAGGGGATTTTATTTTGATTTTCCCGACGGTTTGCCGGGAGAAATGGTAATGAACGGTTCGGAATTGCTTGACTGCATACGTCAAACCGTTCAAAATCCTCCTGCAGAGAAAATCGAAAGATTTAGAAATGAGCAGCTTTCCGCCTGCGACGGCAATTCAACCGAAAGAGTTGTTGAGCTTATAAAAAAATGGCTTGACAGCCCTGAAAATATATGATATATTTGCGAAAACGAATTTGAGGTATTTTATGAACACATATCGTTTCTCAAAACATGATATGGATATGAATTGGCTTGCACAGCATGATTATCAGTCATCCGGCAGGCTTATACCTCTATATTCATTTTGGGATAGATAACTATATATTTCCATATGATTATAACGGTGTAAGCAGCTGCAGATGCTTACACCGTTTATTTTTTATCCAAAGGAGAATTGTTATGAAATTATTTGGTTTAATCAAAAAGAAGCTTTTCAAAAAGAAACCTGTAAAAACAGGGGATTATCTTGTTGATTTTTATACCGCTCATTGTGATGAGGATTCGCGCCTTTTATCAAAGCACGGCAGAATTGAATTTCTGACAACCGTGAAATATATTGAGAAACATCTCGATGACGGTATGAAGATTATGGAAATCGGTGCCGCTACAGGAAGATATTCGCATTACTTTGCACAAAAAGGTTTTGAGGTTGATGCCGTTGAACTCATCGAGCATAATATCGAGATTTTTAAATCAAAAACACAGCCGAATGAAAAAATCAGCATCAGGCAAGGTAACGCGGTCAATTTGTCCGAATATCCTGATGAAAGCTATGATATAACACTTTTATTCGGACCGATGTATCATCTCTATACGGTTGAAGAGCAGAAAAAGGCTCTTTCGGAGGCTGTGCGTATCACCAAAAGCGGCGGCTATGTTTTTGTTGCATACTGTATGCTTGAGCCCGCAATGCTGATGAGTTTTAAAAACGACAGAATTAAAATGCTTATTGAAGCCGGTGAATATGATCCCGTTACTCTGGAAGCATATTTTCCGCCGCACGGAATTTTTAAGCTGTATACAAAAGACGAAATTTTCAAATTAACAGCCGATTATGCTGTTGACAGAATTTCTTTTGTTGCAACCGACGGTTATGCAAACCATATGAAAGAAGAGGTTGACAAAATGGATAATGAAACCTATGAACTATACCTGAAATATCATTACAAAACCTGTGAAAGGCAGGATTTGATCGGTTTATCCCACCATACACTTGATATCATGAGAAAGAAATAAAATAAACCTCACCGAAAAAATTTCGGTGAGGGCGTAACACATTTGACCCTACCCACATAATCTGTGAATGTAAGCGGTTGGAAACAACGCTTCAAATCAAAACGGGGAGGTTAGATTATGGGTTGCGGATGCAATAACAACTGGTGCCTTTTCATCATCCTCATTCTTCTCTTCTGTAACGGCGATTGCGGTAACAACAACAGCTGCGGCTGTGGTTGTGTGACACAGAGAAGCAATGATTGCGGCTGCGGTTGCGGCTGCTAACGGTAATTAGCCGTTAATTAAAGCGAGAATCCCTGCTGCCTCCTCTTGCGTCAATCCGCCGGGGGAGGCGGTGAAATTTCTCGGAACAATGCTCTGCCAGCGCAGGGCATATTTTTTTGCTTCTTCGCAGCTTATTTTTATGCCTTCAAGGTCGGTGAGCGAAGCAATAACGGATTTTACGGTTTCAATATCCTCTGTCATTTCAATAAAGCGGGCATATTTTTCGGGTGAAAATTCCTTGCAGCGGTCGATAAACGGCGCAAAGAAGGCGGCGCAGGCGGTGCCGTGGGGTATGCCGTAGTTTTCCGTTAAAACATAGCCGAGAGGGTGAGGGAATGCCGTGCCGCAGGTGTTGATTACAAGTCCTGCATAGATTGATGAATAATAAAGCGGTTCACGCAGTTCGTATGCAACCGTATCGGTCTGCGAAAGAGTTTTGAGGCATCTGTATAATTCGGGAATGCATTTTTCTGCAAAGAGTTCGATTATACCGTTCCCCTTCGGAGTGAAGTAGCCTTCTGTTGCGTGCGCAAACGCATCAAGAGCGGTTGAAACCGTTGATTTATAAGGGAGAGAAGCTGTGTATTTCGGGTCGCAAAAAGAAATTGCCGCATAGCAGTCGGAACCCGATATGCTCTTTTTTGTTCCGGTTTCGTCATTTGTTAAAACGGCAACGGCTGTTACCTCGCTGCCCGTACCCGCGGTTGTGCCGATAAGTGCAACGGGAAGAGAAGCAAAATTATATTCTCTTTTGTAAATTTCAAGAGGTGTAAGCTCGGGGTTTGAGGCATAAATTGCAACCGCTTTTGCCGCATCAAGCACGGAGCCGCCGCCTATGCCGAGAATAAAATCCGCCTTTGTATCTCTTGCGGCAATTCCCGCCTTGTGACAAACGGATATGAGCGGATTTTCGCCTATTTCATCAAAAATTTCAAATTCGATACTTTCTTTCTGGAGTGCCGTTTTGGCATCATCAAGCGCACCGCTTTTTATTGCTCCAGATTTGCCCGTTAAAATCAGGCACTTTGAGCCGAGTTCTTTAAGTGCTGAAGTATTTTGGTTAACAGCATTATTTCCCCATAAGCATTTTACCGGCATATAAACAGATTGCGACATATTATTTCTCCTTTATTGTGTTTCTGCGATAATATTAACATATTTTCCGCCGATTTCAAATATTTTTCGGTGAAAATGTAACATTTAAGGTTGAAATGTTTCACTTTTAGGTGTATTATATAAAAAATATAATTTTAATATGGGTAGGTGTGTGCCATGAAGAAAACGGCATTGGCAGCTGCGGCTTTTCTTGTTGCGGCATTTGTTGCTTTTCTTGTTTATGACGGCACGGTTAACAAGGAGTACTCTGCCGATTTTTTTGTGATGAATACCTACGCAACGGCAAAGCTTAAGGGCGCTGAGTCAAAGGAGTGTGCAGAGCAAATCCGTGAGCTTACCGAAAAGCTTGATACCGAGATACTTTCACGCACAAGTGATAATTCCGTGGTTTCGCTGCTTAACAAAAACGGTGGCGGCAATGCCGAAAAAATATCGGGTTACCTTGAAATCCTTTATGATGTATGTGAAAAAAGCGCAGGTGCATTTGACTTTACCCTCGGTGCGGTAAGCGACCTCTGGAATTTCGGTTCAAGTCCTCAATTACCCGATGATGCGGAAATCCGCGAAGCGCTTTCTCATACGGGATATAAAAAAATAATTCTTACAGAAAACATTCTTGATTATGAGGATAAGTCGGCTGTTATAGATTTCGGTGCAGCAGGCAAGGGAATTGCACTTGATGAAATCAAGGCTGTTCTTCACGAAAAAAGGATTAATGAAGCGGTTGTAAGCATCGGCGGAAGCGTGCTTCTTATTGGTGATAAAGAATTTACCGTCGGAATAAGAAATCCCGAGGGCAATTCGGGCAGCTATATTGCAAAGCTTCATATTCCCGAAGGCTGTGTTTCAACCTCGGGCAGCTATGAGCAGCAGTTTGAGCATGATGGCAAAAAGTTTCACCATATCCTTGACCCCAAAAACGGATATCCTTCGGACAACGGTCTTTTGAGTGTTACGGTTATTTCGGAAAGCGGAATTTTGAGTGATGCGCTCTCAACGGCATGCTTTGTTCTTGGGTATGAAAAGGGAAAGGCTCTTGCTGAGGAGTTTGGCTGCAGCATTGTTTTTGTTACCGAGGATAAAAAAGTTTATGCCGAAAACGGTGCTGAATATTTCATTGAAATAACAGATAATGAATATAATTTGGTAGTGAAATGAATATAAAATTTTTAAGAAAAGGCGATATTGCGGTTATTGCGGTTATTATTATTGTTGCGGCGGTTTTTGCTCTTTGGAGCAATTCAAAAAGCGAAGCCGTGCAGGCGGTAATAACCGTTGACGGCGAAATTGTTGAAACCGTAAACCTCGTCAGCATTAAAGAAAAGATAACGATTATTCCCGCAACATCTCCGAGAGTTGTGATAACGGCGGAAAACGGTGAAATACGATTTGAAGAAGCCGAATGCGAGGACAAGCTCTGCATTGCCTGCGGAAATTTAAGCAAGCACGGAGATACGGCTGTGTGCCTGCCGTCAAAAACGGTTATAACGGTAACAGGCAACGACGTTGATGCGGTGGTTTACTGATATGAAGAAAAATATTGCATATAAAACGGCACTTTCGGCGATACTTTGCGCCCTTGCTCTTTCAATGGGATTTATGGAGAGTCTTATTCCGCCGATTCCGTTTCTTCCCCCGGGGGCAAAACCCGGATTTTCAAATATTATAACAATGTTTGCCGCCGGAAGCATAGGGCTTCCGCAGGCATTGATGATAGCACTTGTGAAGGGCTGCTTTGCATTTGTGACAAGAGGCTTTACGGCTGGAATAATGAGCATTTCGGGCGGAATATTCTCTGCACTTGCGATGTTCATTCTGTTGAGATACGCATCGAAAATATTCGGTCTTATCGGAATATCTGTTTTAAGCGCTCTGTTTCATAATATCGGACAGCTTATTGCGGCGGTTTTTATTACGGGCACGGCAAGTATAGCATATTATGCTCCTGCACTTGCAGTTTTCGGAATTGCAACGGGTGCCGTAACGGGAGTTATATTCAAAGCGGTTATACCCGCACTTGATAAGTTAAAACATCACTTTATATAAAAGATAGGAGATGATATTATGGTTAAGGCGGTTGACGGTGTATTGAGAGCTGTCAAAAAGGTCAGAGGCGGAGTTAAGGTTGACCATCATAAGAATACTGCCGAATCCGAGGTTGTCAGACTTCCCATTCCTTCAAAGGTAACAATACCCATGCAGCAGCATATAGGCGCACCGTGTGAGCCTCTTGTTAAAGTAGGGGATGAGGTGGCGGTAGGTCAGCTTATCGGTGATACGGATAAATTTGTCAGCGCACCGATTCATGCATCCGTTTCGGGCAAGGTAACGGCTGTCGGAGATGTAAAGCTTCCGAACGGAGTTATGTCTAAAGCTGTAACAATTGAATCGGACGGCGAAATGCGTCTTTGGGAGGGAATTGAACCTCCGAAGGTTGAAACAAAAGAGGATTTCATCAAAGCGGTCAGAGCTTCGGGTCTTGTAGGTCTTGGCGGTGCGGGTTTCCCGACTCATATAAAGCTGAACTTTCCTGCCGATAAAAATATTGATACACTTATTATTAATGCGGCGGAATGTGAGCCTTACATAACCGTTGACTACCGTGAATGCATGGAAAATTCATGGGATATTCTTTCAAGTGTATATACCCTTAAGGATATTCTCGGATTTAAGAGAGTGGTTATTGCCGCAGAGGATAATAAACCTGAAGCCTTCAAGGTTCTTAAAAACATCGCCGACCACAAGGATGATGTTGATGATGAAGTTAAGCTTATGATTCTTGAGTCAAAGTATCCTCAGGGTGCAGAAAAAATGATGGTTCAGTCAGCAACGGGCAGACGTGTTCCCCCCGGAAAGCTTCCTGCAGATGTCGGCTGCGTTGTTCTGAATGTTACTTCGGCTGCATTTATCGCCCGCTATCTTAAAACGGGCAAGCCTCTCGTAAGCCGCTCGCTTACCGTTGACGGTTCTGCAATTGCAAAGCCTCAGAACGTAAGAGTTCCCATAGGAACGAACATTACCGATATTATTGATTTCTGCGGTGGCTTTAAAACAGAACCCTGCAAAATTTTAACGGGCGGACCTATGATGGGTCTTGCTATAGTGGGAACGGATTTACCTGTTCTTAAACAGAACAATGCAATTCTTGCATTCTCAAAGGATGATGCAGTTCTTAAACCTGAAACGGACTGTATCCGTTGCGGCAGGTGTGCAATTGCCTGCCCGATGAGCCTTATGCCCACAAATATTGTCAGAGCGGCAAAGGCAAAGGATCCCGCAGCGCTTAAACAGCTTGGAATTACGGTTTGCATGGAATGCGGAAGCTGTGCTTTTGCATGTCCTGCAGGAAAACCGCTTGTTCAGCATATGCGCCTTGCAAAGGCAATTTTAAGAGAGGAGGGCAATAAGTAATGGTTGACGGAAAAAAGCTTGTTGTCAGTGCGTCACCTCATCTTCGCACAAAGGATACAACACAGCGCATCATGCTTGATGTTATTATTGCACTCGTTCCCGCTCTTGTTGCAGCGGTTGTGCTTTTCGGACCCCGTGTTCTTGCGGTTGTTGCAACAACGGTTATAACAGCCGTGCTTTCGGAATTTGTTGCAAGAAAGGTTATGAAGCGCCATAATACCATTCAGGATTTGAGTGCGGTAGTAACCGGTCTTATATTGGCATTTAACCTTCCGGTAAGCATTCCTCTTTGGATGGCTGCAATCGGCAGCTTTTTTGCGATAGTTGTTGTTAAGCAGATGTTCGGAGGAATCGGTCAGAACTTTGCAAACCCTGCAATTGTTGCAAGAATTGTTCTTCTTCTTTCCTTCGGTCAGGCGATGGGTAATTGGACCGCACCTCTTTCGTGGAAAACAGATGCGGTTTCAACCGCAACACCGCTTGCCGTTATCGGCGGAGAATCAAACGAAGCACTTCCTTCTCTTCTTGATATGTTCCTCGGAATAAGAGGCGGCTGTATTGGCGAAACCTGCTCGGCTGCTCTTATTGTCGGCGGTGTTTACCTTATTGCAAGAAAGGTTATTTCTCCGAAAATTCCTCTTGCATATATCGGTACGGTTGCCGTTATTATGCTTATTGCAGGAAAATTTGATTTTGAATTTCTTGCATATCAGCTTATGGGCGGAGGACTTCTTCTCGGTGCATTTTTCATGGCAACCGATTATTCCACAAGTCCCATTAAATCAAATGCAAAAATCGTTTTCGGTATCGGATGCGGTTTGTTGACCTGTATTATCAGACTTTTTGCATCTCTTCCTGAGGGTGTATCCTTCGCAATTCTTATTATGAATCTTCTTGTTCCTCATATTGAAACAATCATGGCTCCCAAGCCTTTCGGTACGGTTAAAGAAAAAAAAGCAAAGGAGGTTGAGGCAAAATGCAAAAATTAAAGGAATATATTGTTCCTACAGTTACTCTTTTTGTTATCTGCCTTGTTGCAACCTTGCTTTTGGGAATGACCAACTCGATTACCGCTCCTATTATTGAGAAGCTTGCAATTGAAACCGAAATCAAATCAAGGCAGACTGTTTTTGCCGATGCAGTAAGCTTCGGCGAAGCGAAGGCCCTTGATGACGGCGCAAGCATTGTTGAAGCATTTGACGGAAACGGTACCGTTATCGGTCACGTTGTCGTTAATACGGCAAAGGGCTACGGCGGAGATATTTCCGTTATGACCGGTGTTGATGCTGACGGTAAGGTTACGGGTGTTAACATTCTTTCTCATGCCGAAACGGCAGGACTTGGCGCAAAGGCAACGGAAACGAGCTTCCGCGATCAGTTTGCGGGGCTTATAAAAGGCATTACCGTTTCAAAGGATAAAGCAGGCGAAAATTCGATTGATGCCATTACCGGCGCAACAATAACCTCAAGAGCGGTTACCGAAGCAGTCAATGCCGCAATTGAAGCAGCAGGAGGTGAGAACATTGGCTGAAAAGAAATCACTCGGTAAGGAATTTACCAAAGGTCTTATAGCTGAAAACCCCGTTTTCCGTCTTGTTCTCGGCACCTGTCCCACTCTTGCAACCTCAACGAGTGTTGTAAATGCTTTTGGTATGGGTATTTCCGCGATGATAGTTCTTGTTTGTTCAAACATAGTTATTTCGCTTCTTCGCAAGGTGATTCCCTCAAAGGTGCGTATTCCCGCTTACATCGTTGTTATAGCATCCTTTGTTACAATTGTTCAGATGATAGTGAAGGCATTCGTTCCTGCACTTGATGCGGCACTTGGAGTTTTCCTTCCTCTTATAGTTGTTAACTGTATTATCCTTGGCAGAGCAGAGGCCTTTGCAGGCAAAAATTCAGTTGTCGCTTCGGCGATAGACGGTCTCGGCATGGGTGTAGGCTTCACTATTGCTCTGTGCCTTATGGCATCCGTCAGAGAAATTCTCGGCGCAGGCACCTTCCTTGCAGGCGCACAGAATCTTCTTGTTCTCTTCGGTGATAACGTGCTTAACGGCTTCAACGGCTTTACTCTTCCCTGGACAGAGTATCTTACCCCGATGACCGTGTTTATTCTTGCTCCCGGCGGTTTTCTTACCTTCGGTCTTCTTATGGCTTGCGCAAACAAGCTGGCTGAAAAGAAGGGTAAGCCCAAGGCAGGTCTCGGAGGCTGTCAGGCATGCCCCATGGCCAAAAACTGTGCACTTCTTGCCGAAGGCAAAGAATGCAAGGAAGAAAAGAAGGAGGTTGAAACGGCATGAAAATAGCATTGTCAATTCTCCTTACCGCAATTCTCACCGAGAATTTTGTTCTCTGCAAATTTCTTGGAATTTGTCCTTTCCTCGGTGTTTCAAAAAAGCTTAATACGGCTGTAGGTATGTCCGGAGCGGTTATCTTTGTTATGGCTCTTGCAACAGCCGTAACATATCCCATCAATAAGTATCTCCTTGTTGCAAACGGACTCGATTATCTTCAGACAATCGTTTTCATTCTTGTTATAGCAGCTCTCGTTCAGCTTGTTGAGCTTATTCTTAAGAAGTTTATGCCGCCTCTCTACAATGCACTCGGCATTTATCTTCCTCTTATTACAACAAACTGCGCTGTTCTCGGTGTTGTTCTTCTCAATATTACCAAGGAGTTTAACTTTGTCCAGTCAATGCTCAACAGTGTCGGTGCAGGCATAGGCTTTATGCTTGCAATGGTTATTTTCTCCGGTGTACGCAGCAGACTTGAGGGCGCGGATATTCCCAAGTTCCTTCAGGGACTTCCCATTGTTCTTATTGCGGCATCAATAGTTTCCCTTTCGTTTATGGGATTTACAGGTCTTGTAGACGGCATTTTCGCATAAGGAGGTAACGGTAAATGGACTGGAATTCAATTTTAATTGCTGTCGGCATCGTTTCCGTTATAGGACTTATTGCCGCACTCGGACTTTCGATTGCATCAAAGGTTTTTGCCGTTCCTGTTGATGAAAAAGCAGAGCAGATAAGGGAATGTCTTCCCGGTGCAAACTGCGGCGCATGCGGCTTCTCGGGCTGTGACGGTTATGCGGCTGCTCTTTCAAAGGGTGAAACAACAGATACAGCTCTTTGCGCACCCGGCGGAAACGATACGGCAAAGGCTATCGGTGAAATAACCGGTCTTGCTGCGGGTGAGGTTAAACCGACGGCAGCGGTTGTTCTCTGTCAGGGACACAATGTGAATGCTTCAACAAAGCTTGAATATCAAGGCGTTCAGAGCTGTAGAATGGCTTCGCAGATTTTTGGCGGTCCCAAGGATTGTATTTACGGCTGTATAGGCTTCGGTGACTGTGTTGAAGCCTGTCAGTATGATGCAATCAGCATTTGTGACGGTATTGCAAGAATCAATCCGTATATGTGCAAGGCTTGCAAGATGTGCGTTAAGACTTGCCCCAAGGGGCTTATCGAAATGATGCCTCTTGAAGAAATCAAGGCGGCTGTACTCTGCAAAAACCATGATAAGGGCGCAGTTACCCGCAAGGAATGCACGGCAGGCTGTATAGGCTGCATGAAGTGCGTCAAGGAATGTGAAGCGGGTGCGGTAACAATTGACCGTTTCTGTGCAAAGGTTGATTATGATAAATGCACGGGCTGCGGCAAATGCCATGAGGTATGCCCTGTCGGTGCAATCGACCTCGTTCAGCTTCTTAAGGCATAATTGAATAAAAAATTCGGACAGCTTCGGGTTATACCGAGGCTGTCCGTTTTTATGTGAAGTTATAAATTATAAACCTAAAAATTCCTTGATTTTCTTCTCTGTTCTGTTTTTAAACAGCTTTTCTTCAAACGGAATTGCGGGTTCGCCTGAGTTTTCGGAAGTCAGGGGAATCATTCTTTTTTCTTCCGTTGCGATAAGGAACTGAGGATATTCCTCATAGCTCCAAACAGTTTTTTGTTCATCGCTGTAAATAATGAGATTGATCCAATCGCAGAGATAATCCTCTTCTATTGTGTGGCGCATATATTTACCGAACCATGTTATATCAGGAAATTTGCAGGTTGATGCATCAATCTGATTATCGGCTGAAATGTGATTTTTGCCGCAGACACACTCCTTCGCCTGAACGTAACCGTTGCCGAGAGTGCCGTCAACATCCGAACAGGTTGCACCGAAGCTTTCACAATATGTGGAAATCGTGCCGTCTGTCATTCTGTCGTTATCGGAGGTGAGAGGAATCATTGAATAGCCGTATTCAGCGAAAATTGCGGTGTTGATTCCGTCCTCAAGCAAGGATTGAATCACATCTGCATTAGTTGCTTGAACGGAATAATGATAATAGTCGCTCATTTCGATAAGCTTTGCATATTTAGCACGTTTTTCGGGTGTGTTGAAGATATAATCTCTTGCTTCCTCGTAACGTTCCTTGCCCATAAGTGCATAAAAACCGGGGATTGTGGCAATGGAGTCAATAACACTTTCGTTAAAGCCGTGTTCAAGAAGCTCCATGGTGAGATTGTCAACATATTTTACAAGAGGTTCAACCATTCCTATAGTATAGAGAATCTCAAGGAAGGTGTAAAGACCGTTGCCGTCAAGAACCTCATTGAGAAAACGCATCAGAGATAAAGTGTCAACCTTGATGTTTCCCGAGAACGGGTCCTCGCATACGTTTACTCCGTTCATTGCACCCGCAACATAAA
Organism: Acutalibacteraceae bacterium; assembly: GCA_045544115.1. Taxonomy (GTDB): domain Bacteria; phylum Bacillota; class Clostridia; order Oscillospirales; family Acutalibacteraceae; genus CAG-177. The sequence goes on from JAZPYI010000013.1 coordinate 19,720, forward strand.
TTACGGAATCAATGTGATTTCTTTTTGAGTAGTTTTCTGCGGTATAGTAGTATTCGTAGAGGTATGTAGTCAGAACACTGTTGCCCATGCTCATTGCAACAAGAGCGACCTTGTCGGAGTTTGTTAAATTCATAACGTAGTCGATATATTCGTCAAGCTGCGCTGCGATTGTACTCATATCAAAGCGCCAATCATAAACAAACTTATAGGCATTTTCGTAACCGAAGCCGCTCTGAAGTTCATAATCACTTTCGTCCTTTTTGCCTGTATCGGGATCAGGCTTGCCGTTTGTATCGCAGGCAACATCGGCAAAAAGCTCATTTGCCGCTTCGCCAAGAAGGGCTGCGATTGCATCATAATCGTTGATTATAAGATTCCATATAAGTTCTGCAAGATTTTCAAAAATAACCTTTACTATCAGGTCAGCAGGAAAGCCCCAGATTTGCTCGTCATCTTCTTCGGATTCGGTTGAAAGACCTTTATAAAATTCGCCTTCAAGTCCGATGATATAAACAACGGGAACGTCAAATTCAAGGCTTTTTAAATCCTCTTCGCAGGATACTGCTGCGGCTTCAATTTTTTTGTTTGTGCTTGTACTTGCACCTGTGAAGCATACGGATAATACCATGCAGATGCATACAACAACAGAAACGGCTTTTTTGATAAATTTCATTTTTCTGCCTCCGATTTTTTTAATGTATGAATAAGTTTAACACAGAAATATTTAAAGTGTCAATATTCACGGCAAAATGCAGCCTGAACTCGGTTGATTTGCTGATATGCATATTATGACAGGAGCAGGCTAAAATAAAAGCAAACACAAATTATGAGGTGGTTTTATGCCGATAAGGCAGGGAAGATATACTCTTGTTTTGCCTTCGCTGCCCGGAATTGCAGGATATGCTTCGGTAGCGGGTAAAAAAGAAAATGAAGGTCCCTTAAAAAATAAATTTGATCATGTGTATGATGACGGCTCTGCGGGCGAAAAGTCGTGGGAGAAGGCAGAAAGCATAATCCACGGAGATGCGGTTTCGAGAGCGATCGGGAAGGCGGGCTTATCCGCAAAGGATATTGATGTTATTTTTGCGGGTGATTTGCTCAATCAATGCATCGGAACAACCTTCGGAATAAGAGAGCTTGGCATTCCTTTTGCGGGGATGTACGGTGCGTGTTCAACAATGGCTCTTTCCATGGCGGCGGCATCGGTATGTGTTGACTCCAGAATTGCTCAAAAAGCTGTTGCTTCGACATCTTCTCATTTTTGCTCAGCTGAAAAACAGTTCAGAATGCCGCTTGAATACGGAGGTCAGCGGCCTCCGACATCCCAGTGGACGGCAACGGCTGCAGGCGCGGTTGTTATGGCGGACTGTGAAGCAAAGGTCCGCGTTGAAAAGGTTATAATCGGAAGAATACAGGATTACGGAATCAAGGACTCCAATAATATGGGGGCGGCAATGGCACCCGTTAATGTTAAACTGACACCATGGGGAATGCCCGAAAATCTTACAAAAAATCGTTGCGAAAAGGGGGATGCTGTAAATAAATTTATGTACGGAGCGGTTTTGCCGCTTTAAATAACCTGTTGCAATTAAAGCCGAGTTTTGATATTATTAAATTACAAAATTTCAATGGAGAAATAATATGTTTACAATGCTTGTTTCCATATTCACCTGGGTTGCGTTTTTCGGCATATGGATTGCCGTTTCCGCTGCGGTGGGGATTTACATATTAATCAACTCGAAAAACTATAAAATGAATACTGTTTTATGGGTCGCTGTCGGATTGGTTTTTAATATTTTCGGACTTTGCGCCTATTTTATCGCAAGGGAGAAAACGGTTAAGGCATATTGTCCCGTATGCCGCGCAAAAACAGAGGAGTGGCATACCTTCTGCCCCAAATGCGATGTGAGGCTTGAGGATGTAAGACCCAAAACTAAGTTTATTATAAAATTATTCATCGGAGTTTGTGCCGCAATCGCAGCATTTTTGCTGATTGATTATGTCTTTACTGTTTTTTACAGTGCATAGGAGGAAAACGCATGATGCTTCCGGGGATAGTGGCGGGCTTGTTTGCAATGGCTGTCGCAATTGTTACAAAAACGGTTGTTGCGGTGGTAATATTTTTTGTTGCATTATCTCGGCGAATGAGTGCCGTTAAATGGGCAATAGTCGGATTTATGTTTGATTTCTGGGCTTTTATTTTTTTCTTAATCACATTGTTGAGGCTTAATTTAAAAAAATGCCGATCATGCGGAGAAAGAGTAGGCAACAGTGAAGGCTTCTGCCCGAATTGCGGTGAAAGAACATATAAAACAGATGACGGCAAAATTGCTGTAAAATTCATTTTATATATAATAATCGGAGTTGCCGCTTTCTCTCTTATCGGCGGAATATATGTAGGGCTTACCGAACTATGGGTATAAACCGTTTGCTTTACCGAGGCAAACGGTTTTTTTATTTTATATTATAAATATAATAATAGATATTGTATTTTCTCTATTGTTATGATATTATTAATAGTGTATGAGCAGAAGTGTTTGATTTTGACAAAAAAGGTGAAATTATGAAAATGTCAAGTAAAAAGAATATAACAATTTGTCTTGTGCTCATTCCGTTGGTTATCATAATCGGTGTTTTCATCGGCGCAGCGCTTCCGCTTATAATCAGCTATAACAACAATGCTTACGAAGAAGCGGAAATTGTTGAAAGAATCAATGATTATGTTGCTCCCGAAACCGATCCTCAGCCTTCCGAATGGGCGGATTTTACCTTGAGTGCTGATGAATTGGGAGAGGACTTGACTCAGCCCGAAACTCTTGCAAACAACGTCAATGCAGGCGGCACTGCAGGCACAGCATCAAAAAATACCAACAACAGATATAATTATTCCAATTCATTCGGACGAAATGAAAATACGATAAGTGTTTACGGAAAAACTCCGATTTACAAGGTTGAAAAAAAGGATCCGAACATTGAGAATATTCTTGTTCTCGGAACGGATTCAAGAGATGTTACCGTTGAGAGAGGCAGAAGCGATTCCATAATAATCCTTTCTTATAATAAAATGACAGGTTCAATAAAAATGGTTTCCGTGCTTCGCGATTCGCTTGTTCCTATTGAGGGGCATAGGTGGAACAGAATTAATGCAGCTTATTCCTTTGACGGAGTCGGTCTTGCGGTGAACACGGTTAATCAGCTTTTTGATTTGGATATACAAAGGTTTGTTGTTCTGGATTTTAACGGTGTAAAGGATTTTATAAATAAGGTCGGCGGAGTTGATATTACATTGACTCAAGCAGAGGCGGATTATTTTAACAAATACCATCCTAATTCCAACAAGGAATACACCGAAGGACCTTGCCACATGAACGGAACGATTGCTCTCTTGTATATGCGTGCGAGAAAGCTTGACAGCGATTTCAACAGAACTCTGCGTCAAAGAAATGTTATAGAAACACTTGCTTCAAAAATATTAAACGAAAAAAGTCTTGCTGAAATATATGATTTGGCAGATTTTGCATTTACACTTATAAAAACCAATATTTCGCTTACCGAACTTACTTCCGCAGTATCGTCCGTTGCCGTTCAGGGTGCGGATAGAGGAATTGAATTTGAATCGCAGCATGTACCCTATAGTGATTCATTTTCTTATAAGCGCTATAACGGCATGGCGATTATTTCATTTGACATTGACGAGGCGGCAAAAAGGGTTAACGAGTTTATTTACGGATAGACTGTTGCTTGAGGAGGAGAAAAAGTGTTTGATATTCATTGCCATATTTTACCCGGTGTTGATGATGGTTCCGGCAATCTGAACGATTCGATAGAAATGGCGCTTGTTGCGGCAGAATCAGGAACTGAGGGAATCATAGCCACTCCTCACTGCAATATACCCGGAATGTTTGAAAACTTTTGGAGTACCGAGCTTTATGATAAACTTCAGCTGCTTCGTAAGGCTTTGCGTGAAAAAAACATTCCTGTTGAGATTTATCAAGGTCAGGAAATATTTCTTTCAAAGAATTATGAGATTTGTTTGCAAAAGAATGGCTTCATAACTCTCAATAATTCAAGATATATGCTTACGGAGCTTGATTTTCGCATTGATGAGGAAACGGCGGTTTCCAGGCTGAAAGGTCTTGCTTCCCACGGTTTTGTGCCGATTCTGGCTCATCCCGAAAGATACGGCTTTGTTATTGAAAACCCCGCAGCGGTGAAAAGGATCCGTTCTGACGGCGTTCTCATTCAGCTTAATGCAGGCAGCCTTACGGGAGATTTCGGCCCGTATATTAAAAGAACGGCAGAAAAAATTATCGGCAATTCTCTTGCGGATTTTGTTGCAAGCGATGCCCACAGTCAGTACAGCCGTACCCCTGACTTTACGGATATTCACGAATATATTTGCGGGAATTTTTCGTATGATTATGCGGATATCCTGCTCAAAACCAATCCAATGAAGGTTATAAATAACGAAACAATTTGATTATGTACAGAGAGGTTTGCCTTTTATGATGAAATGGCTTCAAAAAATAACGTTGCTTTTGTTTGCAACGGTGCTGGTTGCGTTTGTCATTTTTTCCGTTATAGACAGAATTACAACAGACCATACAGTTCCGGTTATTACTCTTGAAAGTGAAGTGCTTGAAATTAGTGTTGCTGAGAAGAAGGATGTTCTGCTTAAGGGAGTTACGGCTTTTGACGGAAAAGACGGAGATATTACTGATAAGGTACTTGTTGAATCGGTTTCAAAATTTATAACCCCCGGAGTTTGTACGGTTACATATGCTGTTGCCGATTCGGATAATCATGTTTCAAAGATAACCCGTACTCTTAAATATACAGACTATACACAGCCTGAATTTTATATGAAGCGAGCATTGGTTTATTCCGTTGATGAGGCGCTCGATATTCGCGCCGCAGTCGGTGCGAGGGACTGCATTGACGGTGATATAAGTGACAGGGTAACAATTGTTGCGACGGACTATGTTCAGAATACGGCGGGTGTTTTTACGGTGTCGCTTCAGGTTGCAAACAGCATGGGTCATATGATATATCTTGATGTTACGGTTCATGTTGAGGGCAACGAAACAATGGCACCTGAAATTCAGCTTGAAAAGAGTCTTATATATATCAAGAAAGGCGAAAAGCCCGTATTTGAGGATTTCATAAAAGAAGTAACCGTAAACGGTGTTCTTATGAAGGATTACGGTCTTCTTATTTCAACAAATTTTGACAGCGAAAATCCCGGCACTTACAATGTGCATTATTATATTACGACCAATGACGGATATGAGGGTCACTCTATCCTGACGGTTGTTGTGGAGGAGTGATAAGGCTTGGATAAAAATAAATCATGGTTCACCATAACCTTTGAATGGAACAGCCTTGTCAGAGATTTGGTACGCAACATCTGGGCGATTTTTCTTGCGGCGCTGATTGCCTATATGGGTATTCAGGTTGTTGAGAAAAGCATCTATACACCGAGCTATACCAGCAGCGCAATTCTTGTTGTTCGTGCAAAGGTCGGTTCATCGGGTATGTACAGCAACCTTTCGTCGTCTTCCGAAATGGCAACTATTTTTACAAAGGTTTTTCAGCAGGCATCAATGAAAAAACGTGCAGCAGAAAATATTGGGATGGATTCTTTTGACGGAACGATTACTGCAGAGGTCAGCGGCACGACAAACCTGATGAATTTATCGGTAAAGGCGGATGATCCCGAGCTTGCATTCCGTCTGCTTTCTTCGGTTCTTGAAGTTTATCCGAGCATTTCCGATGCGGTATTTACCGATGCGGTTATTGATATTATTTCAAGTCCGAATATGCCTACTGCTCCGTCAAACTCCGTTCTTACAAGATACCGCAATCATATTGTTTTGGTTGCGATGCTGCTTGAAGCGGGGCTGATTGTTCTTTTTTCGCTGCTTCGCGAAACAGTCAAGGAGGAAAAGGGCTTTACGGATAAAATCGCATCTGACCTTGTAGGAATTGTTTCCCATGAACGACCTCATCTTTCCACTAAAGAGAAATTTGAAAAGAAAAAGAGGTCATTGCTCATAAATGATGCATATTCGAGCCTCAAATTTACGGAAGATTATCAGAAACTAGCAACAAAGCTTGAATATATGCGCAAGAAGAAGAATCAAAAGATCTTTGCGATAACGAGTGTTGCCGAAAACGAAGGCAAATCAACCGTTGCGGCAAATATATCGCTCGCTCTTTCAGGCAGGGGCTATAAGGTAGCACTTCTCGACCTTGATATACGTAAGCCCTCAATGTATAAGATTTTTGATTATCACAGCGAAATCACTGTTGAATTTGCGGATGTTCTTTTAAATAAGATTGCGCTTTCCGATTACGGATTTTTCCGCTACAGAAAAAGCAATCTGATAATTGCGTTTAATAAAATGAGCCACACAAATTCAGATGCGATTTTAGACAGCTCAATGCTTGACAGATGCCTGGGGGCGCTTGCGGAAAAAATGGATTTCATTATTATTGATACTCCGCCCACTTCTGTTTCTGCCGATGCAATAACAATTTCGGGCAGCGCAGACAGAACCCTGCTTGTTGTCAGAACGGACTGCGTTGCCGTTCAGGATATCAACGATTCGATTCTTGCCATATCCGACGCGGGAGGCAAGCTTGCCGGATGTGTTCTCAATGATGTATACAAGCCGTTCACTCTGTTCGGACAGATGGGTTCGGACGAAACCGGATATTACGGTGCATATTACAGAGGATATTCCAAATATGCAAAATACCATAATTCGACAGGTTCAGGCTACACGGAGAGCGACTCTATGCTCGATAAAATATAAATGGGAATAAGGTTATTTTATGAATAATAACACAGTGAATAACGATTCTGCCAACTCAACGGTGGAGCTGAAGGTGCTGCTGAGCGATATCTGGCGAGGAGTAATCAAGTTCGGCTGGATTGCGGTGGCTCTTGCGGTGCTTTTGGGCGGTTTGCAGTTTTACAGAAGCTATGTGCGCTTCACTCCGATTTATACCGTTTCGGCAACCTTTACCGTTCAAACGGAAAATAAGGTTCTTTCGGGTGAAAACGGTGTTTCGGCATACTCATTCTTTTATGACAGAAATACCGCTGACCAGCTTGCAAATGTTTTTCCCCATATAATCAGCAGTCCGATTCTTATTTCTCACGTCTGCAAGGATTTGGGTGTTGATTCAATGCCTGCAACGGTTTCCGCTTCCTGTATTGCGGATACCAATATGGTTACTCTGACCGCAACGGGCAGAGATTCGCAGCTTACATATGATACTTTGATTTCCGTAATAGACAACTATTCCTCGGTAGCAGATTACATAATCGGCAGAACAAAGCTTGTTATTATAAGCGAGCCTGTTCTTCCCGAGGCTCCGTCAAATAAAATGGCATGGCGCTCATCGGTACTCAGGGCTGCTCTTATCGGCGGAGTAATCGGAATAGGCTGGATTATGGTTTATGCGATTCTGAGAAAAACCATCCGAACAAAAGAAGATATCCGTAATGTTCTCAATCAGAACTGTGTCGGTGTTCTTCCGCAGGTTATTTTCAAAAAATACCGCAGAAAAATCAATACCGATGTAATTCTCACAAACCCTCTTATAGGCAATGATTTTCTTGAATCCCTTCGGCTTTTAAGAAGCTCAGTGCAAAAATGCCTTGCCGAAAACGAAAAGATTGTTCTCGTTACAAGCACTGCACCCGATGAAGGCAAATCGGTTGTGACTGCAAACCTTGCTTCGATTTTTGCGAAAAATGACAGCAGAATCCTTGTTGTTGACTGCGATTTGCGTAATTCCGGAATCGTTTCATTAGTCAAAGAAAATTCCGATAATGAAATACTTAAAAAGGAAAACGAGCTTTATACAGTTTGCCGCATTGAACCCTTCGGATTCGATTTTCTTACATTCAAAAAAGATGAAAAAAATCTTCTCAGCATAATTCGCACCTCAACACTCAAGAATATTTTTTCCGAGCTTAAAGAGGAATACGACCTTATTCTTGTTGATACTCCGCCCTGTGGAATTATTTCGGATGCAACAATTATTGCAGGCGCTGCCGATGCGGTAGTTTATATTATCAGGCAGGATACCGTCATGCAGACAAGCATAAGAACAGGCATTAACTCCATGCTTGAAACCGGCACAAAGCTTATCGGTTGCATTCTCAACGGAGCAACGGGAGGTCCCGGCGGTTACGGTAACTACTATAAATACGGCGGCTACAATAAATATTATCGCTACGGTTATACTCGTAAATACGGTTATTACGGCTACGGTTACGGCGGCAAAAAGAAAAAATAATAAAAAGGCGGTGAAGATGATACCATGAAGAAACCCGGTGAATATGCAGAGCTTTTTCGTTCCCTCGGTAAGGAATGGAAGTGGCTTTTGCGTTATATTTCAAAGTACCGTCTTCAAATAGCACTTTATGTTATTATCGGTCTTGTCAGCACCGCAATGGGGCTGGGTGCGAACGTGGCTTCAAAATATCTTATCGACTCCGTTATTTCTCATAATAACGAAACCATTTTCAAAAGCGCAGCTCTGGCGGTAGGTCTGGGTATTACGCAGATATTTGTGGGTGCGCTGATATCGAGAATTGCAACAATTATCGGAACAAAAATCAGCAACGAAATCCGCGGTAATGTGTATGAGCATATCACCTTCTCGAAATGGGAAGATATCAGAAAATATCATTCGGGCGACCTTCTTAACAGAATTGAAGGTGATGTCGGTGCGGTATCAAGCAGTATCATTTCATATATTCCGGGTGTTTTTACAAAATCAGCCCAATTTATAGGCTGTCTGGCAGTTGTTCTTTATTATGACCCTACCATGGCGATTTTTGCCTTTATGAGCGCTCCGTTTCTTGTTCTTTCATCAAGAATTTCGGCAAAGATGGTTCGTAAATACAACAAGGAAAGCCGTGAAATGAACGGAAAAATCCTTTCTTTCTATTCCGAATCCATTCAAAACCTTCAAACTATAAAGGCATTTGACCTGACCAAACGTTATGTTGACCAATTAAAAATAAATCTTGAGCTTTACAGAAAAATAAGGCTTGATCATGATAAGTTTTCAATAGTAATGACCATTTGTATGTCTGTTATTGGGCTTTTGGTTTCATATACCTGCTACGGATGGGGTGTATACCGTCTCTGGCAAGGTGCGATTTCTTACGGAACGATGACTCTCTTTCTGCAGATTTCGGGTCAGCTTACATCATCCTTCTCCTCACTTGTTTCGCTTATTCCGAGTGCAATTTCCATTGCGACTGCGGCGGGCAGAATCATGGAAATTACCGATTTGCCTCTTGAAGACAGAAAAGATGACAAAACGGCAAGAAAAATGGAGGGGACAGCAAATGAGAGCGGCCTTACTCTTTGCTGCAGCGGACTCACATATACATATCCCGACGGTGACAAGCCTGTTGTAAGCGATATTTCCTTTATTGCAGCTCCCGGCGAAACCATAGCTTTTGTGGGTCCCTCGGGCGAAGGAAAAACCACCATTTTAAGGCTTATTCTCGGTCTTGTTGAACCGGATTCGGGCAAAATAACTCTTAAAGAAAAAAACGGTGAGGAAATTGCTGTTTCCGAAAGCACAAGAAGATTCTGCTCATATGTACCGCAGGGGAATGCAATCTTTTCGGGCTGCATCGCAGATAATCTTCGTATTGTAAAACCCGATGCAACCGATGGAGAGCTTATTGAAGTGCTGAAAACCGCCGATGCATGGAGCTTTGTTGAAAAGCTTCCTGAGGGAATATATACACCCATAAGCGAAAAGGGTGTAAATTTTTCCGAGGGTCAGGTGCAGAGGCTGTCAATTGCAAGAGCAATTTTGAGGGATGCTCCCGTTATTGTTATGGATGAAGCGACAAGCGCGCTTGATGCTGTAACGGAGAAGACCGTGCTTGCCAACATGATGAAGGCTTATCCAAACAGAACAAGAATTATAACTACCCACAGACCCAGTATGCTGCAATATTGCACAAGGGTTTACAGAATAAACGAAAACGGAAATCTTGAAGAAAATTAATTGATTTGGTGGTATAGAATGTACAAAGTAAAAGAAGGCTTTATCATCAGAAAAATAGGCGGTCAGATGATGGCTGTTCCCACAGGAAGACTTACGAGTGATATTCATGGTATGATAGCTTTGACAGAAAGCGGAGAGCTTCTTTGGAACGAGCTTGTAAAGGGTGCCGATGCGGAAGCCCTTGCTGATATCCTTACGGAAAATTATGAGGTAGATCGCAGCACGGCACTTGCCGATGTAAAAAAATTTCTTGAAGGGCTTAAAGAGCAGGGTGCGTTACAATGATTGATTGTCAGCAGCTCGGAGGAGATTACCTGAATCAGCTCAGGCTGTGGGCAAAGCAAAATGCCGTTCCTCTTACAGCTAACTTTGAGTTGACTCCGTTATGTAATTTCAGCTGTGTTATGTGTTATGTGCATCTTACCAAAGAGGAAGCGCAAAAGCAGGGCAGGATTCTTACCTCCGATGAATGGCTTGAAATTGCAAGGCAGGCAAAGGAAGCGGGTACTCTTAACATCAATCTTACGGGCGGAGAGCCTTTTCTTCACCCTGAGTTCTGGAAAATTTACGGCGAGCTTAACAAAATGGGTTTCCTTATTTCAATTTTGTCAAACGGCTCGTTGATAGATGAAGAAGCAATGGGAAAATTCCGTGAATACGGAATGCCCTACAGAGTAAAGCTTACCGTTTACGGTGCAAGCGATGAAACATATCTTCGCACCTGCAAGTCGTCCGACGGTTTTACCCGTCTTTCCAAGGCGATTGACCTGCTTAAAGCTGCGGATGTACCACTGACAATGAGCTCGACAATTGTTCGTGAAAATGCGGATGATTTACAGAAAATATATGATTTTGCAAGAGAAAAAGGTATTCCGATTCAGCATACAGTGTCGGTGATAAAATCATCGAGAGGTTCGGTAAACACAGTTGAGAAGTCGCGATTTGCTCTTGATGATTTTTCTGATGAGCTTACTCTTGAGGCGCTTGAAAAAAGCAAGTTCCCGCCGCTCGATTCGCCGTTTGCATGGTGTATGAGTTACAAAAGCTCACTTTGGGTAACTTGGCACGGAAAGCTTCAGATGTGTGCATTTCTCACATTTCCGAATGTTCCGTATTCGGGCAATCTGAAAAAAGATTATGACCTGCTTTCAGATGCGCTTAAGAAGCTTGAAAATCCTGCAGAATGCTCTGACTGTAAATGGAAAATGTTTTGCCAGAGATGTCCGGGTATTTTATGCGGCGAAAGCGGTCACCCTGAAAAAATAAGCAGCGGATTTTGCAATATGGCAAAACGGCTGTATAAATTATATGAAATAAAAAAGAAGGAGATTTGATATGAAGAAGAAATATATCGCTCCCGAAAGCAAGCTTTTTGCGATTAACCTTAAAGAGGGGATAGCTGCGGTATCAGGCGGTATTTCCGAGGTTTCGGGCGCTGCTGTTATCAAGTTTACCCATGAAATGGATGGCTGCAGAGGCTATTATACCGCTATTGCCGATGCGGCGGTTAAAACGGCGGGAACAACGTTTCTTGATTATTACAATGAGCTTATGGGCTACGGTGCAGAGGCTTACTTCAGCTGCTTCCGTTACCAGTTTTCAGGTTGATTTATGATTATAAGCATTGCAGACCTGCCGCTTGATTGGCAGGATGAATATTCGGAATATGTAAAGACTTTTTTAACGGAAGCAACAGAAAACCCGATAATGACGGTTAGGTTTGAAAAAACTATGCCCGAATGCCACGGAATTCAGTATTCCGACCAAAATTCGGAGCATATACTGAGGCTCGAAAACGGAGAATTTCTGTGTGCGAATGCTGACTGGAGCAAGGCGACGGCATATTTTTCCTCGGCATCAAGCGAATATGCTCTTCCTCTTGCAGCTGTTTGTTCAAAATTCTCTTATCATAATGCTCTGCTGATGCATGCCTCGTGCGTTGACATTGAAGGTGATGGAGTAATTTTCACGGGATTTTCGGGAGTCGGAAAGACCACTCAGGCTAAGCTCTGGAGAGAATTTCTCGGTGCAGAGATAATAAACGGCGACAAGGCTTTTATCCGTGAAATTGAAGGCTGTTTTTACGGCTGCGGTCTGCCTTGGAAAGGTTCATCTCCCTATTGTCTTAACAAAAAAACAAGACTTAGGGGAGTGGTTGTTCTCCGCCAGGCGGGTGAAAACCGTATTGCAAGACTCGATGCTTCATCGGCAACGGAAAAAATTCTGCCGCATTTGTTTATGCCGCATTGGGACGATAAATGCCTTGAAAAAGCTTTGGATACTTTCGGCAGTTTTCTTGAAAGCATTCCGGTTTATATGCTTGAATGCCGACCTGACGAAGATGCCGTAAAGCTTACATACAACACATTGTTCAAATGATTTATGGAAAAATTTATATGTACGACGGCAGAAATTGCCGAAACACTTGAAAATACCGTCAAAGACGGCGGCTGTGTGCCTCTTGCTGTAACGGGCAGCAGCATGATGCCTTTTCTTAAAGAGGGCAGGGATGTTGTCTGGCTGAGAAAATGCACAGAGGCTGATTTTGAAAGAGGAAAAATTCTTCTTTTCAGACGGGATAACGGAGCATTTATTCTTCACCGTATCAGAGAGATTTTGCCCGATAACAAGCTGCTGATGAACGGCGATGCACAGTATTGGTGCGAAACAATAAACAAATCGCAGGTGATTGCGGTTGTCAGCGAAATTGAACGTGACGGCAAAAAAAAGCCCTGCTCACGCAACTTCCTCTGGCATATACTGAAACCGCTTCGTCCTTATATCTTTAGGATACAGCGGAAAATCAAAAAAATTTCGGAGTAAGCAAAAATGGAAAATATGTGTGAAACCATAGTGAGCCTTGTCGGTAATGAGGTGTGCAAAAGTATGCTTTCCTTGCCTCGGGATGCTGTGTTTTCCGATGATTTTTTGTTTGAATTATATAACACGTCAAAAGCTCATGATATTGCCCATATTATTGGTTCGGCGCTGATAAACAACAGTTTTCTCAAAGAAAGTGCCGCAGAAAATATTTTTCGTGATGAGGTTTATTTTACCGCCTTCAGATATGAAAATCAGCGGTACGTACTTGAAAAGGTCTGTGAGGTTCTTGAAAATTCAAAAATTCCTTATATTCCCCTGAAGGGCGCGGTGCTGAGCGGTCTTTATCCCGAGCCATGGATGAGAATGGGCTGTGATATTGACATACTTGTTCATGAGCAGGATACTGAAAAAGCCGTAAAGGCAATAACCGATAACCTCGGTTATAAGCAGACGGGCATAGGCAGTCATGATATTTCAATTCTCTCAACTGAGAATATTTATATTGAACTGCATTTCAGTCTGGTTGAAGAGGATTATTCTCCTGCGGCTGCAAAAGTTCTCGGTGAGGTATGGGAGCATTCAAAGCCCTTAAACGGCGGCTGTGGAGCGGAAATGAGCAATGAGATGTTTTATTTTTATCACATTGCTCACATGGCAAAGCACTTTATCGGCGGCGGCTGCGGTATACGTCCGTTTCTCGACCTTTGGCTGATGAACAAGGATAAAAATTATCACACCGCCGAAACAAAAGCTTTGCTTAAAAGGGGAAAGCTTACCGAATTTGCCGAAACGGCAGAAAAGCTGTGCGATGTATGGTTTTCGGGGAAAGAGCATGATGAAGTGACGGTGTTAATGCAGGATTACATCCTGAACGGCGGCAGCTTCGGTTCGGAAAAAACAAAAATGCTTTCAAACCAGCAGCGATCGGGCGGAAGAGTAAAGTATATTTTATCGCGGATTTTTGTTCCGTATGACGATTTGAAAGGTCAGTATCCGATATTAAAAAAATACCGTTTTCTGACCCCGTTTTGCGAAATTTGCCGATTGTTTTCTCTTTTGTTCGGAAAAAAGAAAAAATTCCGAAAAACATATGTCGGCAGCATGATAAGCACAACGGAAGAGCAGCTTAACGATACTAAGCTTTTATTTGAAAGAGTGGGATTGAGTTGAAAAACAAAAAGGTTTACGATGATTATTCAAAAAGCATAGCTTTGAGAATTTGCAAGTTTGTTCATATTCTTATGACGATATGTTCATATGCGATGTGTCTTCACTATTACAACGATACATATAATCAGCGAGGTGTAGGTCACACAAGGTTTATGATTTTTGTCGTTCTTTATGCGGCAATTCTCTGCTTCGCTTTGCGTACCTACAAATCATATGATTTCGGATTTACAAGCAGCGCAAAGCTTGTTTATTCGCAGACACTTGCGGATATTATCGCTGGCGGCGCATTTTACATTGTGTTTGTTATTGCAAATTCAACGGTATTTACTCCGTTGCCGCTTATAATGCTCCTTATTGCTCAGCTTTTTATCAATATTGCGTGGAGTATAGCTGTAAACAGAGCATACTTCAAGTTCAATAAGCCCAAAAAGACGGCACTTATTTATAACGACGAAGCCGAGCTTTTAAGACTTCGTGAGGTTTACAGCAGAACACAGAATTTTGAAATAACAAGAATTGTAAAGACAGATGAGGACTACAAAAGCATAACAGACAAAATAAAAGACTGTGAGGCAGTATTTGTAGCGGATATTTCCTCGGATGTACGCAACGAGGTGCTGAAATATTGCATTGAGAACAATATGCGTTTCTTTACCGCTCCCCATATCGGTGATATTATGATGAGAGGCGCAGTTCATCTGGATATGTTCAGTGTGCCTGTTTTCTGTGTTTCAAGAGCGGAGCCGAAGATTGAATATGCGTTTGTAAAGCGTGCGATAGATATATTCTGCTCTCTTATCGGAATAATTGTTCTCAGCCCCGTTATGCTTGTAACCGCAATTGCAATTAAGTCGTATGACAAGGGTCCCGCACTTTACAAGCAGGTTCGCCTTACAAAAGACGGCAAGGAGTTTAAAATTCTTAAATTCCGCAGTATGCGCGTAAATGCCGAGAGTGACGGTGTTGCCCGTCTTGCAACGGATAATGATGACAGAATAACACCCATCGGCAAGATAATAAGAGCCTGCAGACTTGACGAGCTTCCGCAGCTTTTCAATATTCTTAGGGGTGATATGACCATTGTCGGACCCAGACCCGAGCGGCCCGAAATTGCAAAGCAGTATGAGGAGGAGCTTCCCGAATTTAACCTCCGTTTGCAGGTAAAGGCAGGTCTTACGGGGCTTGCACAGATCTACGGCAGATACAACACCGAGCCATATGATAAGCTGCAAATGGACTTAATGTATATCAACCAGATGTCCTTTGTAAAGGATTTGCGACTGATTTTGGCAACAATAAAAATTCTTTTTATTAAGGACAGTACTCATGGTACCGCAGAGGGACAGACCACTGCTCTTGCAAATAAAGAAGAAAATAAGGAAAGAGATGTTTCCGTAAAATGAAAATTCTTATTCATTCAGACGAATATTATCCGACTTGCGCAGCTTGTGCATACAGAATAAAGGCATTTGCGGATATTTTTACTTTAAACGGCAACGATGTGACCGTTATTGCAAGCTCAGCCAATAAAGAAAACGGTGAAATAAAAGCTTGCCGTGAAAAAATACTGTATTCTCCTACAATAAAAATGAAGAAGAAAACCACTCTTATGCGAATGCTTAACAATTTGAGCTTTGCAGTAACATCTGTTTTCACTTCACTGAGAGCCGGTAAGGCAGATGTTGTTATAACAACATCTCCGCCGCCGCTTATCAGTATTTCGGGTTGGATAATTTCAAAAATCAAAGGCGCAAAGCTTGTTTATGATGTGCGTGATATCTGGCCCGATGTTGCACTTGAAATGGGAAGCTTTTCAGAAGACAGCTTTTTCTGCAAGGTTTTCAAAAGAATAACCGATTTTATGTATAAGCATGCGGATATGGTAACAACGGTTTCTCCGGGAAAGGTTGAAAAGATAAAACAGAAACTGCCCGAGGCGATGCGTGATAAGGTTAATCTTATTTCCAACGGCTTTGATTTAAACATACTCGAAAGCGATGCAGACGAAGAGATTATAAAAAAATATAATCTTAATCAAGGCTTTAACTGTGTTTATATCGGCAATATCGGTCTTGCGCAGGGACTTGAAGCTTTACTTGATATTGCTGCGGAAACCAAGCATGAAAATGTCAAATTTCTTTTGTTCGGTACAGGAGCCGAAAAAGAAAAGCTTGAAACGCAGGCTTCCGAAAGAGGCTTAAAAAACGTAAGCTTTTGCGGTGTAATTCCCCATGAAAAGGTATATACCCTTCTGACCAATGCACAGCTTAGCTTTATTCCGTTGAAAAGCTCAAAAATGAAAGACAGCGTGCCTACCAAAATATACGAAGCGCTCGGTGTGGGATGCCCTGTTTTGCTTGTGGCGGAAGGTGACTCTTGTGATATAGTTAATGAAAGCGGCATGGGATATTGCGTTTCGCCTGATAAAACAGAAGATTTGGTTGGAGTTTTTGACAGGATAGTTGAAGAATACGATGAAATGATTAAGAAACGCACTTGTTCAATGGAACTTATGAAAAACAAATATTCCAGACAGCAGGCAGCTGTTGATTTTGAAAATAAATTAAGAACAATAGTTTAATTGGAGTGAAAAAAGAAAATGATAGTAAATGTTATCGGACTCGGATATATAGGGCTTCCCACGGCGCTTATGATGGCTTCTCACGGTGTTGAGGTTATCGGCACAGACTACAATAAGGAGCTTGTTGAAACCCTTAAAAGCGGAAAAACCACTTTTAAAGAGGAGGGTCTTGATGAACTTTTTGCCGATGCGGTAAAGGGCGGAATTGAATTTTCAACGGAATATCAGGAAACAGACACTTATATTGTTTCGGTTCCCACTCCATATGACGGCTTTTCAAAGAAGATTGATGCTTGTTATGTTGTTTCTGCGGTTAAAAGCATCATGGAAGTATGCAGAAAGGGTTCGGTAGTTGTTGTGGAATCTACGGTTTCTCCCGGTACTATCGACAAATTTGTACGACCTGTAATAGAAGAAAACGGATTTGAAATCGGCAAGGATATCCACCTTGTTCATGCGCCGGAAAGAATCATTCCCGGCAATATGATTTATGAGCTTCTTCACAATAACCGTACAATAGGTGCGGATGATGCAGAAATCGGTGAAAAAGTTAAAGAGCTTTATGCCTCCTTCTGTCAGGGTGAAATTGTAGTTACCGATATCAGAACGGCTGAAATGACAAAGGTTGTTGAAAACACATTCCGTGCAGTTAATATTGCATTTGCAAATGAGCTTGCGAAAATCTGCCGTCATGATAATATGGATGTTTATGAAATTATCAAAATATGCAATATGCATCCCAGAGTTAATATTCTTCAGCCCGGTCCCGGTGTCGGAGGTCATTGCATAAGTGTTGACCCGTGGTTCCTTGTAGGCGACTATCCGAGCCTCACAAAGGTTATTGGTGAATCAATGGCTGTTAACGACAGTATGCCCGATTATGTTCTCAACAGAATCCATAAAATTATGGAAGAAAACGGTATTACGGACACAAAAAGGGTTGGTCTTTATGGCCTTACATACAAGGAAAATGTGGATGACTGCCGTGAATCGCCTACACTTCAGCTTCTTGAAAGCCAGAAGCGCCATCTTGCCGAACCTCTTAAGGTTTATGACCCGTTTATTACGGAGGATATGGTGGAAAATCAGTATCACGATTTTGATGCTTTTCTTGCAGATGTTGACCTTGTTGTAATCATGGTCGGACATAATGAAATCAGAGAAAATCTTGATAAACTCGGCAACAAAATTGTTCTTGATACCCGCAAGGTGTTTAAATCATCTGCAGAAAATGTTTATTATCTTTAATTGAGGTGCAGGAATGAAAAAAGTCATGCTTGTTTTCGGTACAAGACCCGAAGCCATAAAAATGTGCCCTCTTGTCAATGAACTTAAAAAGCATGAGGAGCTTAAAACAGTTGTCTGCGTAACCGGACAGCACAGAGAGATGCTTGACCAGGTATTGCGTGCATTTTCCGTTATACCTGACTATGACCTTTCAATAATGAAGGAAAAGCAGACTCTTTTTGATGTTACAACAAATATTCTTGACCGCATAAAAGCCGTTCTTGAAAATGAAAAGCCCGATGTTGTGCTTGTTCACGGTGATACATCCACAACCTTTGTAACGGCTCTTGCCTGCTTCTATTTGCAGATTCCCGTCGGACATATTGAGGCGGGTCTGCGTACATATAATATTTATTCTCCTTATCCCGAAGAGTTTAACCGTCAGGCGGTAAGTATCATTGCAAAATATAATTTTGCTCCTACAGAATTGTCCAAAAACAATCTTCTCAAAGAGGGAAAAAACGAAGAGAACATTTATGTTACAGGCAATACCGCCATTGATGCGCTCAAAACAACCGTGCGTGAGGACTATACCCACCCTGAACTTGAGTGGGCAAGAGGAAGCAGACTTATTATGCTTACCGCACACCGCAGAGAAAATCTCGGTGAGCCGATGCGTAATATGTTCCGTGCAATTAAAAGAATAGTTGATGAGCATGAGGATTTGAAGGTGATTTATCCCATTCATATGAATCCCGTCGTACGTCAGGCTGCAGCGGAAATTTTCGGCAGCGACGAGCGATTTCATATTATTGAGCCTCTTGATGTGTTGGATTTTCATAATTTTCTTGCCAGAAGTTATTTGATTCTGACTGACAGTGGCGGAATCCAGGAGGAAGCCCCAAGCCTTGGCAAACCGGTTCTTGTTATGCGTGACACAACGGAACGCCCGGAAGGCATTGCTGCCGGAACTCTCAAGCTTGTAGGTACAAATGAAGAAACAATTTATAATGAATTTAACCGTCTTCTGACCGATAAAGAAGCTTACGATTCCATGTCAAAAGCATCTAACCCATACGGCGACGGTCATGCTTGTGAAAGAATAGCGGATATTTTAATTAAGAAAAACTGACCGAGAGGTAATATAATGACGTTACAGACATTAATACCTACCATGCACCAAACAGATTTTTCGATTCTTGATAAGATGAATATAAAAACAGATGCCATTGTTGTCAATCAGTGCGACAGCTTTTCGAGAGATATTTTTGAACGAAACGGCAAAAAAATCGAGTTCTATTCACTCCCTGAAAGAGGAATAGGGCAGAGTCGAAATTTTTCACTTATGCGTGCAAGTGGTGATATCGTCTTATTTTCCGATGACGATATAAAATATTATGATGACTATGAGTCACAAATTATAAAAGCATTTGAAGAAAACCCCGATGCTGATATGATAGCCTTTAATCTTGACTTTAAGGGCGGAACAAGAAAAAGGAAAAAAATTGAGGCAGTCAAAAGGGTTAAACCGTATAAAACCGGCAGTTTCGGCGCGGCAAGAATTGCTGTCAGGCTTGAAGCCGCAAGGAAGAACAATCTTTGTTTTTCACTGCTTTTCGGCGGCGGAGCAAGATATTCGGCAGGAGAAGATGTTCTGTTTGTAACCGATGCGATTCGGTCCGGTATGCGGATGTATGAAGTGCCGATTACTGTAGGTGAAATTGAGGATTCCGAGTCGACTTGGTTCAAGGGTCACAATGAAAAATTCTTTTATGATAAAGGTGTGCTTTTTGCTGCGATGGGCAAAAAAACAGCCTTTATCAGATGCGTAAGATATGTTTTGGTATACTCAAATGAGTGCAAGAAATTGGGAATGAAAAAAGCCTTTGAGCTGATGCTTAAAGGCAGCAGAGATTTTAAAAGTTGAAAATCCGGTGATATAAATGAGTAATTCACGAAAAAGAATCCTTTTGATAAACAGTCATTTTGGTATGGGTGGAATTGAGTCTGCACTTGTCAATATGGCAAACGAGCTTTGCAAGACCCATGATGTTGATTTGCTGCTATATTATCCAGAGGGACCCATGAAAGAAAGGCTTGATTCTCGTGTTAATATTATTCGCTCTTCATTGTTGATAAGAGCCTTGGGAATGTCCTTAAGTGAAGCATTGGCTTCAAAAAATCCTTTTTTGATTTTATTCAGATTTTTTGGTGCGTCATGGTCACATATTTTTGATAACAGGCTTCCGATATGGATTGCGACAAAGCTTCAGCCTAAACTAAAGGGATACGATTTGGCGATTGCTTACCGTCAGGAAAACAGCAAATCCGAGCTTGCTTCAGGATATGTGAGGTTTTTGAATCGGTGTGTTGAAGCACGAAAAAAGGTTGCGTGGATTCATTTTGATGCAAAATTCTTTAAAGAAAATAACATCTTTAACAGAAAATATTACGAAAAAGTTGACAAGATAGTCGGAGTTTCGCAAGCGGTAACGGAAGCATTTAAAGAAATGAATCCGTCTCTTTCCGACAAAACGGATTATTGCTATAACTTTTTTAATCAGAGCATCATTTTGAAGAGCGCTGACGAAAAGCAGAAAACGGAGTTCCCTGAAAATAAGTTTATTTGCTTTTCTGCAAGCAGGTTCAGCAAAGGAAAGGGGATAGAAAGAACAATTTCTGCCATTTCCGAAACCATGCATGAGCATAAGGATGTGTTCTGGTTTATTGCCGGGGACGGACCGCAGAAGGAAAGCATCGAAGAAGCCATAAAAAGAGAAGGTTTAACGGACAGAATAATTCTTCTCGGAAGTCTTACAAATCCTTATCCGTATATGAAAAATTCGGATTTGCTTATGCTTACCTCATATCATGAGGCGGCACCTATGGTATATACGGAAGCAAAGATTTTAAAAGTTCCCGTTTTTTCTACAAGAACCCTTTCAGCCGATGAAATACTGAAAAACGGCACGGAGGATTTTATCTGCGATAATACCGAGGAAGCCATAAGAGATAAATTTAAAGAAATTATTGAAAACAGAGATGCGGTCAGACAAGCAAAGTGCCGCTTGGAGAAATACTGTGTCAGCAATGAAGCCTTACTTAAGAAAATTGAAGCTTTAATGCTGTAGCATAAATATTTTATTACGGAAAGGGGTCACCGAATGATTAAAATAACAAGCAACAAAATCAGGTGGGCTCTTTCTGCTGTCCTTGCATTGCTTATCCTGTTCGGAACATTCAGAAATGTTTTTTCTTTGGCGGCATTTCTCGGATGCTGTCTTATGATTTTTTTCTTTGACAGAGAGTCGATATTGTTGCAGCTGTTTTTTATCATGCCCATGGCAAATATTTTTAAGCTTGCTCCGGGTGTTCAGTCGTTTTTTACTGTTCTTTTGTTGCTGTATGTAGTTTTGCACTTGGTTTTGCCGAGAAAAGCTACGACCGTAATAATAATATTTGCAATTTATGTTGTTATTGGGGAACTTATGGCAGGACAGTTTAATTTGTTTAGAACGATAAAGCTTATTTGTAATATTCTGTTTTTGTCAAGTATTCTGAATGCGGAGGTTAAAATAAACCATAAGCAAATTTTTTTGAGCTATATTGTAGGAAATGTAGCAGCATCATTCATGGGCATGATGGACTCAGGATACTTCAAAATCCGGTCATATATCGGAACGGAGGAACTCGGAAATCCTAATTTGGGCAATGTGGTTACACGTTTTACGGGGTTATATACAGATCCTAACTATTATGCGGTTGGTTTGATTATTTCTCTTTGTCTTCTTGTGGTGCTGTTTCACAGGAAAGAAATGAAAATAATGCCGATAGTTATTTTGGTTGTTCCGATAATATATTTTTTGATACAGACATACAGCAAGTCTGCGTTGATAATGCTCTTTGTTCCGTTGTTTTTTTTGATATACTCATTTCACCAAAAGAAGAACTATCTTGCAGCAATGGCTTTGATTATATCCGCCTTGATTGTAATTATTCTTGCACTGTCCGGACAAATTCCGGCACTGGAAGTTGTTCTTAAAAGAATATCAGACAGCGAAACGGCTGAAGGTGTTGACATAAACAGCCTTACAACAGGTCGATTCAGTCTGTGGTTGATGTATATTAAGCATTTAATTCAGAATATCAGAACAGGCTTTTTTGGCAGCGGAATCAGTGCGGGGTATCTCAACGGACGTGCAGCTCACAACGTGTATTTGGATGTATTTTATTTTTTAGGTTCAGTCGGAGGAGCTTTGCTTCTAACGATTCTTTCTGTAATTTCCGGGCAAAGCAGACGTGTATTAATGAAGAGAAATATTATGAATTACAGCATAATTTTATGCGTTGTTTCCATGTATTTCTTTTTGAGTGAGCTTTTTTATTTTGATCCGCCATTTCACATTTTTTTGGCATTTATGGTGCTGAATCTGCCTATGAAAGAAAGCATTGACAATATAAAAACAGATATAAGCGGAGAAACATTATGAGACATTTTAAAAGGTTATTAAAAGTATTATTGCGTTGGATTCCTGTTTTGTTAAAGTATGCTGCCGGATATTTTTCTCTTCATCTGTTTCACAGGGAGCTGTTAAAAAAAGAAATATGGCTTATCAGTGAAAAAAGAGGGGAAGCACGAGATAACGGTTATCATCTGTTTAAATTTATCCGCACAAATCATCCTGAAATTAATGCGTATTTTGTGATTACACCGGATGCCAAAGATCGTGAAAAGGTTTTGCCTTACGGCAATTTAATTGATCACGATTCTAAAGAGCATATGCTGTATTATCTTGCAGCAAAGTACAGTATCAACTCTCAAAGCTGCGGTGCATATCCGTATGAAATGATACCCGAAATTTTCAGATTCACAAGAATTTTCAGAAATCCCAAACAAAAATGTGTTTTTTTGCAGCATGGAATAATAAAAGATGCAATGCCCGATAAGAAAATGTTTCATAAATCAAATATACATGATTTATTTGTTGCGTCTGCGAAAAGGGAACGGGATTTTATTATAAGTGAATACGGATATCCTGAAAATTATGTTGTTCAGGCGGGCTTGTGCCGTTTTGATAATCTTACACAATCAAGCTCTGCCAAAGAAAAAACGGTACTTGTAATGCCTACATGGAGAAGCTGGCTTCAGGTGCGCAACGGCAGCAACGAGGAAAGACAGGTTTTTTTTGACAGCGAGTACTGCCAAACTTATATATCACTTTTAAAGAATAAGGAATTGTATGGTTTGCTTGAACAGTATGATTATCGTTTGGTTTTTTATCCCCATTACGGTGTTCAGAAATATTTGGACTGCTTTGCGGACTGTGCAAACGAACGTGTTATAATAGCCTCAAAAGAGAAATATGATGTACAGGATTTGTTGATTCGCAGCGGCATTTTGATAACGGATTTTTCAAGTGTGTATTTTGATTTTGCATATATGGGAAAGCCTGTTGTTTATTATCAGTTTGATGAAGAAAAATTTTTTGACGGTCATTACCAAAAGGGATATTTTTCTTATCGTAAAGACGGTTTTGGTAAAGTCGTCAGAGAAGAATCGGAGCTTTTGGATGAGCTTAAGCTTATTATTGACCGTGGCTGCACAATGGATGTTGAGTATAAAAAGCGCAGAGAAGATTTCTTTGATTTGATTGACAGCAAAAACTGCGAAAGAAATTTTAATGCGATTTTATCATTAGAAGAAAGAAACGGCTGATGCCGTAAAAGAGATTATTATGTCGGAAAGAGCAAAAAAAGCAAAATTAAATATAGTTTCAGTCTTGGGATTGGAAATTGTAACCATTATCAGCGGGCTTATTTTACCACGTTTGATTTTGGCTAATTTTGGTTCTGCCACCAACGGATTGGTTACCTCTGTAAATCAGTTTATAACTTGTGTAACTCTTCTGCGTGCAGGTGTTGGCGGCGTTACCAGAGCAGCTCTTTACAAGCCTCTTGACGAAGGAAATCTTGCGGCAGTCAGCGGGATTGTGAGTGCAACCACCAAATTCATGAGAAAGCTGACTGCACAGTATACTGTTGCGCTTGTAATATTTGCCGCGGTATATCCGTTTATTGTTAATGAAGAATTTGAGTGGTTTTATGCTTTTTCCATGGTTTTAATACTTGGATTAAGTACATTTTTTGATTGCTGCTTCGGTATATCATATCAGTTCTTGCTTCAGTCAGATCAAAAACGGTATGTGATTTCGGTTTTGCAAATTCTTACTGTTATAGCCAATATAATAGTTGCGGTTGTTTTGATTGAAGTTGGTGCATCAATACATATTGTTAAATTCGGAAGCTCCTTGGTTTATTCTGTTAAGCCTCTTATTTTGTGGTGTTATGTCCATAAAAAGTATAAGCTGAATTGGAAGGCAGAACCTGATAATTTGGCAATAAAGCAACGTTGGGATGCATTTGCACATAATACGGCAGCTTTTGTAACGAATAATACTACCGTTATGGTATTAACCTTGTTTACCGATATAAAGCTTGTTTCGGTTTATTCGGTATATAACATGATTTTGAGTCCGTTACGAACTTTGATAAGCTCACTGTCATCTGGTGTGGAAGCTGCATTTGGTAATATGATAGCTCGTGGTGAGCAGGATAATCTGAAAAAAAGCTTTGAAAGTTTTGCAACGGTTATTTTTATTGCTTCAGCTTTTGTGTTTGTCTGTGTGGGATTTTTGATTACTCCTTTTGTTATGGTGTATACAGAGGGAATTAACGATGCGCAGTACAGTCAACCGATATTCGGAGTTATAATGGCAGTTGCTCAATTTTTATATTGTATCAGATTGCCATATCAAATTCTGGTTGATACAACAGGACATTTCAAACAAACAAAAAATGCAGCAATTGCAGAATCTGTATTGAATTTGGCTATCTCGGTTATTCTGGTGAATTTTTGCGGTTTGATTGGTGTGGCAATCGGTTTTTTAATTGCTACATTGATAAGAACTCTGCATTTTGTTATATACTCCAACAAAAATTATTTGGGCGGAAGCATAAAATATTTTTCAAAAAATCTGGTGTGCTGTGCGGTTGCAACAGTTATAACCTGTTTAGCTGTAAGTTTTATACCTGACTTTCAGGTTGTGAATTTTATGAGTTGGTTTATATATGCCGTTGAAGTCGGATTGATTAGCTTGATTTCCTTGGTTTTAAGTTACTTGCTGTTTTTTGGTAAAAAGATTTTGGGGATAATAAAGTTTGCCAAAAAGCTTTGAGTTGTTTAATAGGTCATGCGTTCAGAAAACTATAAGAAGGATTTGACATGAATATAATTAATCTGCAAAGCATCTTTTCGTTTTGCTTATGTGAGTCTGAAAAAGTTAAAACAGATTTACCTAAAGCCTTTGAAGCAACCCAATCTATCGGAGGCTATACTCTTTGTGCGGATAGCCGTACTCCGTTGCAATATGCAGAAATAAACGGCAGGGAGCTTATAATTTTCGGATATGCAGTGGATGTTTTCAGCGGACAGAGAGAAGGACTTGCCGAAGCAGTTTTGAAATCTACCGAAAAGTTTGCCGATGTTATTGAATACGAGCGCAAGCTTGGGGGAAAGTATGTTATTTTTTATGCGGAAAACAATGCTTGCTACTGCATGGGTGATGCAACCTGCAGCATTCCGATTTTTTATACGACCGGTTTATCTTCTTTTATGTGCGGCTGCACTCAAAAAATGATAACCGATAATTTCAAATTAAAGCCTGATGTTGGACTTCAAAAAATTCGTGACAGCGGTCCTCTTAATCAAGCCATGCCGTTTGATGTTACCCCGTACAGAGAAATTAAACAGCTGATTCCTAATCATTATCTTGATATCGGTAATCAAAAGGCTGTGCGATTTTTTAATTCAAATGAAAAACAAAAAGAAATATCCCCGAAGAAGGCAGCCGAAATTACTGCGCCGATGATAGAAAATATTACAAAAATGTATTTGTCTGAGTTTAAAATTTACTGCCCGTTAACCTCCGGAAGGGACAGCAGAGTAGTGTATGTATTCCTCAATAAGCTTGCTGGCGAAAAGGTACATTCGTATACCGTATGGCAGGAGAATTTTAAAAAGGACAGTCAGGATTGGGATGTTCCCGTTTCGCTTGCAAAGCTTAAGGATGCTCCGCATGAACAGATTTATCAGGATGAAAATACCGAAGTATATCGAAATAGCATAAACGAAATGCTTGGTGAAAACGGATATCCCGATGCGGCATTTAAACTTGCCGTAACACTTCATAATCATTATGGTGACGGAGCTGTCTGCGAAGGCGATATCATAGGTCAGATCGGAAAATGTTCTCTTCACAGAAATATACCGTTGATTTTGGCTAGCTCCGGATATTTTCGCTGTAAGCTTCATAATTACAGCACAGAAGCGAAAAAATTGCTTCAAGCATGGATGAAGGAAATAAAAGCTTCGGACGAAAAAACAAATATGTTTGACCTTTTTTCGGTTGAAAACAGACTCGGAAGATGGGCACCGCAGACACATCAGATACATAACGCAATCGGTCAGACATATATAAATATTTTCAATTCAAGAAGTATTATTTATACATGGACGGCGGTGGACAGAAGCAAGAGAATGAAGTCGCTTATTCATGTTGAGTTTATCAAGATAATTGCTCCGGAGCTTCTCGACATACCGTTTGAACGCGATAAGAGCGGACTTGTTAATTTTGCAAAGTCCAATGCAATAATTTTCTATTTTGCCTCGTATATGAAATTTTTTGTTCAGCGGATATTGTTTAAATTAAAAAGCAAATAATCAGCAGACCTTCCGATACAATTCGTC
The DNA here is from genome assembly GCA_045544115.1 of Acutalibacteraceae bacterium. Classification (GTDB taxonomy): domain Bacteria; phylum Bacillota; class Clostridia; order Oscillospirales; family Acutalibacteraceae; genus CAG-177. The sequence goes on from JAZPYI010000013.1 coordinate 46,380, forward strand.
GGGAGGTCTGTTTCTTATTTTTCTGAATTTTCAGGACTTACTTGTGTGTTGATTTTTTTAGGAGTTTCTCTTGAAATAGAACATTTTCTTCTGTATAATGGTTTGCATAAAAACAATCGGGAGAAAAACTATGAATGTTAAAAATTTCAAACGCACAAAGCTTGCGTGCTATACGGCATATTTTACAATGTCATCGGTTTTCAGCTTGCCGCCGCTTTTATTTGCGACACTTCAGGATATATACGGAATTTCCTACACTTTGCTGGGGACTCTCGTTTTGACAAATTTCTGCACACAGATGACGGTTGACTTGATTTTCACCGCTTTTTCAAAGCATTTTAACATAAAAAAGGTAGTAAGAGTTATGCCCCTGATTACCTCGGCGGGTCTTTTGGTCTATGCTCTTTCACCGATTATTTTTTCGGGAAATGTTTACATTGGTTTACTTATCGGAACGGTTCTTTTTTCTGTTTCCGCAGGTCTTTCCGAAGTGCTTTTAAGTCCTGTAATTGCAGCTATCCCCTCTGATAATCCGCAGAAGGATATGAGTATGCTACATTCACTTTATGCTTTCGGAGTTTTTACGGTTGTTGTTGTAAGCACTCTCTTCTTAAGACTTTTCGGCTCCGAAAATTGGGCATATCTCACTCTTTTCTGGGCGGTACTTCCTGCCATTGCTTCTGTTATGTTTATGCTTTCACCCATGCCTGAAATGGAGACATCCGAAACCTCTGAGGGCGCAAAGGGTACGGGTAGAAGGACACTTGCTCTTGCAATTTGCATAGGCTCTATTTTCTTCGGAAGCTGCGCTGAAAATGCCATGAGCAATTGGGTTTCAACCTATATGGAAAATGCGCTTCAGGTTGACAAAACTCTCGGAGATATTCTCGGTATGGCGATGTTTGCGATTCTTCTCGGAATCGCACGTATCACCTATGCAAAAATCGGTAAAAACATTATGAGAGTACTGCTTGTCGGCATGATAGGTGCAACAGCTTGCTATCTAGTTGCAGGTCTTTCGACGAACGTTTTTGCCGCATTTATTGCCTGCATTTTAACCGGTCTTTTCACCTCGATGCTCTGGCCCGGAACACTTATTATGATGGAAGAAAACCTTCCGGGGGTAGGAGTTGCCGCTTATGCACTTATGGCGGCAAGCGGTGATTTGGGTGCCTCGATTGCACCGCAGCTTCTCGGAATTGTTGTTGATAAGGTTGCTGCAAGCAACTATGCAATTGAGCTCGGCGAAAAGCTTAATTTTGCAGCGGAGCAAATCGGTCTTAAGGCAGGTATGCTTGTAACGGCTGTGTTCCCGATTCTCGGTACGGCAGTAATTTTATTCGGATTGAAGTATTTTAAAAAGCACAAAGCGCAGTAGAGGAGAGCTTTTATGAAAAGTATTGCGGCTTTTTTTGCATCAATAATTATATTTATCTGCGGAATACTTGATTTGCCCTGCTATCCCATCGGCGAGAAGCTTGATATGGATAAATTCACTCAGACCTTCAACGAGGAGTTTGACGGTGAGCTTGACCGAAGTGTTTGGTCGGGACATTATCAGTACGGTGATATGACAGAAGCAAGAAAAGGAAGCTATTGGAATCAGTATCTTGCATATACGCAAGACGGCAGACTTATTATTCCCGTAACCTATCTTGAGGACGGAATGGGAGGTAAGGGTGCAGGCTGGTATACGGCGGGAATTGATACGGATTCGGATGCACCTGATGGCTTCAGCCAGAAATACGGATATTTTGAGTGCCGATGCATTCTTCCGAAGGGCGCAGATATCTGGAGCGCTTTTTGGCTTATGAATAGTGGCGTTTATGAAGAGGACGGAAACGGTAAGGACGGTACGGAAATTGATATTTTTGAGAGTGACTGCTACGGCGATTTGTTTCCGAACAGTATAACCTCCAATCTTCATTTTGACGGCTACGGCGAGGCTCATCAGAAGAACGGTGCAAGGCAGTTTTTGATTAAAAATAATCCTTACGAGGAGTTTAATACCTACGGTCTTGAGTGGAACGAAAACGAATATATTTTCTATATAAACGGCATTGAAACCTTCCGCACCGACTTCGGCGGAGTAAGCCGAAATGAAGAATATCTTATCCTTTCGGTAGAAATGCGCGGTGAAAACGGTATTCCGTCCGAAAGAGAAAATACCCCTGCAGAAGATGCCGAATTTATCGTTGACTATGTTAAGGTTTATCAGTATAACGATTTGCTTAGTTAAAAAACAAAAAATCCTCTGTCGATCGACGGAGGATTTTTGCGTTTGAGGTTTGAAGTACGTTTTATGGGACAAGCGGTGTGATATGATATCGGTATAAAAGATATCGGGAGTTGATTTTAGTATGGTTTATCTTAAAGCTTTTCATTTTCCGTCACGGGATGAGGATGAGTATTATTTCAATGTGCGAAATGAAAACTTTAACCGGAAGAATTTTCGTACCTGCTACACAACAAAATATCCGTTCGGAATGTTTAGCGACCGAGGTATGCCGGATATGTTTGAATTTAGGGATATTACGGTTTTTTGCGGAAATAACGGAAGCGGAAAAAGTACAATTCTGAATGTTATTGCAGAGAAGCTTGAGCTTAAACGAACATCACCTTTTAATCGAAGTGACTTTTTTGACGATTATGCGGATTTATGCTCTTATGAAACGGCGGAAATGATTTCTCCTGACAGCGCGGTTATAACAAGCGATGATGTGTTTGAGAAGGTTCTTGATATAAGACGCATTAATGACGGAATTGACAGCAGAAGAGAGGATTTGCTTCGGGAGTGGATTGACAATAACAGCGGCGAAGCTGACAGTCGTCTTCACGGTCTTGATGATTATGAACGGTGGAAAAGACTGAAGGATTCCCGAAGCAAAAGTCAGTCGCAGTTTATCCGTTCCCGTCTTGTGAGAAACGTTACGGAGCGCTCGAACGGCGAAAGTGCGCTGTCGCTTTTTGTTGATGCGATTGCAGATAATGCGCTCTACTTACTCGATGAACCTGAAAACAGCCTTTCTCCGTCAAATCAGCTTGAGCTCAAATATTTTTTGGAGGACTGTGTAAGGCATCACGGCTGTCAGTTTATTATTTCGACCCATTCTCCGTTCCTTCTTTCACTTAAGGGCGCACGAATATATGATATTGATTCGGTTCCTGTGAAATCAAGGAAATGGACGGAGCTTGAATGCGTGAGGGTATATAAAGAATTTTTTGATGAAAACTCAGATAAGTTTGAGGTATGACATGATTCTGTTTGTTTTTTATCTTGTAAAACAAATTGTTCTGATGCTGTTTTATATGTTTAAGCTTGCCTTCACGGCTTTCCTTAAGATGCTCGATATATGTGATTTTTTGTTTTACTGCCTTTGTGGAAAAATCAAAAAAGAATTGAAGAAAAATGAGGATGCAAAGCTATTGAAAATTGCGAGCCAAAGTGATATATTTGAAACATAATCTTGGCAAAGGGGAAATTATAATGAAGGTTTTAATGATTCTGCCCGACGGAATGCGTCCCGATTCACTTGTAAATATTGAAAAAGCTCAAAAGATGATGAGTGAGTCATCGTATGCACTTGATGCAAGGACGGTTTATCCTTCCGTAACCCTTCCGTGCCACATTTCGCTTTTTCACAGTGTTACCCCCGAAAGACACGGCACTACAACCAACACATATGTTCCGCAGGTCAGACCCATTGACGGCTTATGTGAGGTTTTGAAGAGGGAGGATAAAAAGTGCGCGATTTTCTATAACTGGGAAGAAATCCGTGATGTTTCAAGACCCGATTCTCTTGCACACTCTTGCTTTTATGCAGGCAGAAGAATCGGTTATAAGCAGGCGGGCGAAGAGCTTACCGATGCCGCAATTGAGTATCTGAAAAAGTATGATACAGATTTTACTTTCATTTATTTCGGATATCCTGATATGCAGGGACATAATTTCGGCTGGATGACGGATGAATATATGGAGGCGGTCAGAAGCAGTTGGGATAATATCGAAAAGCTTGTTAATGCGCTTGGTGATGAATATACATATATCATAACTGCCGACCACGGCGGACATGACAGAACTCACGGCAGTGATATGCCCGAGGATATGCTTATTCCTGTGATAATCAGAGGCAAGGATTTTGAGGCGGGAAAGATTTTTGAAAATGTTAATATAATTGATATAGCGCCGACTGCAGCAAAGCTTCTCGGAGTAAAACCCAATGACGAATGGGAAGGAAAATCACTAGTTTGATTATGAATGAAAAAAACCTCTGCTGATATAGCAGAGGGTTTTCTTATGTTCTGATTTAATTATTCAGCAGCTGCGGGAAGTTCGATTTCGCCAATGTTATCCTTGATGAAGTTTACAACCTTTTCAAGTACGGGCTTAATCTTTTCAACGATACCGCCGAGGTCAATGCTTCCGAGAGCATCTGTTACCTTGCCGAGAAGACCTTCCCAATCAATACCCTTGATAAAATCAAGAACCTTGATGATGATGTCAGCAGCCTTTTCGCCTACTGTGGTAACAAGCTTGCAGTCGTTAGCCTTGTGAGCTTCGTAGTCAGCCTGAGTATCATAGCTTTCGCCGCAGTATTTGCAGGAGCCTGCGCCCTTGGGGCAATCAGCCATGTGTGCCTCAAGGTTATCTTCTGCTACCTTTGCTGCGCAGTAGGGGCAATCCTTATACTGCTCAAGGCAACCGCTGTTCATGTGTGCGCTGTAAGCCTTTTCATCAGCGAAAACCGCAAGGCATACTTCGCATTCATATGCTGCTGCGAATGCAACTGCAGATGCTGAAAGAGCGATGATGAGTGCGAGGAGAATAGATACAAACTTTTTCATTTTGAAATCCGTCCTTTCATAATTTGGTTTAGCAATATACTAAATCTGTACAATTTTAACACTTTTTGTTTCAAATGTCAATATGTAATAATTTTTTGTTAATAATATGTTAACCCCAATTGAACGGTCTGTCCATGAAATCAATGCTTTCTTTGTTTTCGGGAATGATTCCGAAGGAAGAAACACGGTTGAGTCCGTGAGATTTGAAATCATCGTAAAGCTTTTCGTTTTCTTTAAGTCTGAAGGGGTTAAGGAAAATATATTCGCCCATAAAGAGATTTGATTTGTAGTATCTCCAGCTCAGCTCGGCAACCTCAATGTTAAATTTCTGTTCCTCGGTCACATCCGAATTGAGTGCAAGGTCAAAGAGAATGTCGCTTTTTGCAACGGTATAGGGTGAGCAGAAGCCTGCCTGATAGTGCCAGTCAAAGTCAAATGCATGTGCGGTTGCTTTTGTCTGTGCTGTCTGCAGGTCAATGTATTCTTTGATGTAAGGAGCAGCTTTCTCGCCGTAGAATGCTTTGAGAAAATCGTTCATATGATATTCGACATCGCAGTTAACATCCCATTGAAGCTTGCAGAGAAGATAGTTGCGCAGCTCGTTGAATGCGGCATAGTGACCGTCACCGCAGTTGTAAATATAGCCTGTTATTCCGATATCGTGCATGTATTTCATGGTGGACTGCATGGTTTCAAAGTTTGAGAAGAACATCGCCGTATTGAGGAAGTTTATGGTGTAGTCATAGATATATGTAGTATCTGCAACCTTTACCCAGTTTGCAAAATCTTCGGCAATCTGAGGCTTGGGGTCGCCGTAAAGCATATCAAAGGATTCGTTTTCTATGCCGTCCATGGCACCGCATTCGGTCAGCGGATGGCTTCTGCAAGCCTTGTGAAGTCCGCAGAGTACGGGTGCAACATTGCTGTTACAGCGCAGGGATAAGTCTGTGGGCGGTCTGTCAGTTTCATTATACGCATAGAAGGTGAACATGAAATCGGGAAATTCTTCGTCAAGCGCATCTGCAAAATTATTTGTAAAAATAATGGTGGGTGCACATACCGTGCCGTATTTTTCGTAAAGTGCTTCGCATAAGTCACAATGGCAGTAGTTCATGTTATCCTTTTGACCGATGTGAATATATTTTGCATCCGTTTTGCATTCAAGAATGGCTTTTCTGCCGTTTTTTACTGCAACAGAGAGAACCTCGGGATGAGATAAGCAAACGTGGTCGGTGCTTCGTGTTCCGTCCGCTTGGAGTGCGAAATATTCGGGATGCTCGGCAAAGAGAGAATCGGGAACAAGTCTGTCGAGTGTAACATCCCATAAAACATATGTAAGAGCGCCGCCGTATTTTTCTGCCTCATTCCAGAATGAAACATTCATTTTTGTTTTTGCACGGTAAGCATCGTTTGTTCCCTGGCAGTCATTTCTGCGAACGGAAAATGAGGGTTTAACCGTGCGATTTATGCCGGCATCAATAATAATATCTTCATTTTCTGGTACTATCTCGAGAGTGGGAGTGAACCAGCGAACTCCGAGATATTCTTCAAGGAATGTGTAAACACCGTAGAGCGCACCTCTGCTGTCGCCGCCGATGATATATAAATTATTTCCGTCGGACTTAAGATGAAATCCGTCAGCACCAGCGTCCTTGCTGTCATTTCCGATAACGATTGCTTTCTGATCGTCAGCATATTCTTTTTCGGTGATATGCTCAAATTCAGCACCGCAGATTTTTTTAAGATAGGTCTGCAATTCATCAGCCGCAGTGAGAATGCATTCATCGGGGTTTTCTTCGGTTACGATAACATAGTCCGTTTCGCCGTTTTCGGCAATACACATCGGAGTTGTTATTTCGGGAGCTTTGTATTCGTTTCCGCCGTAATTTATGTTAGTGTTTAAAGGAATGATTCCAACAGCAAAAAGAATAACTTCAATAAGAGAAAAAATCGCTTTTATTGTTGCCATGTTTTCAGCCTCCGCAAATTGTTATAAATTTATAGTAGCATATTTATATCTGTATTTCAATAATAATCCTTAAGCCTTGACTTTTTTTGTTCTGTATTTTAATATAAATCTATAAGGAGGCGGTTTTATGTGGACGATAATCAGAGCTTTTGTTTCCGTATTTGTGGCAATTGAAACTCTGTTTACGGGAATTATCGGCGGAGTAGTGCCAAAAAATATTGATATGCCGGAGATAACAACAGGGGAGTATACGCAGTATGTTGACCCGTTTATAGGTACGGGCGGTATTCCGTGGACCTGCGGAATGGTAAGCCCTGCTGCAACCGTACCCTTCGGTGCTGTAAGGCTCGGACCCGATACAAGCTTTGTCGGCGGTATTTATATCACAAAAATGAACACTTCGGGTTATTACTATGAGCAGGCGCATATAAAAGGCTTCAGCCATTCAAGGCTTTCAGGCACGGGCGCGGAGGATTACTGCAATTTCAGGGTTACTCCCGCAACAGGCGATAATGAGCCCGATGTAATGACCTATTCTCATGCAAAAGAAACTGCATCTCCGGGTTACTATGCGGTTTATCTGCCTTCTGTCGGCTGCCTTGCGGAGATGACGGCGGATATTCATACAGGTGTTCACCGTTATACTTTCGATGATTCCGATGATGCAAGGCTTTACATCGACGTAACAAGCGGTGCGGCAAAAAGCACCTCGAGAGGCGGTCATGTTTCCTATGATGAGAAAACCGGTATAATTACAGGCGGTTGTGTTCTGGGTGGTCAGTTTTCAGGCAGATTTGACGGACTTCCCGTATATTTTGCCGCTGTAACGGATAAGCCGATTGTATCTTATAAAATAAAAGAAGGCGATACCGATTGCGGTATAGACCTTAATTTCGGCTCGCTCGAAAATAAAAGTGTTGAGCTTAAAATCGGCATCAGCTATGTAAGTACGGAAAATGCGCTCCTCAACCTTAAAGCCGAAACCGACGGATTTGGTTTTGATGATATAAGAGAAAAAGCGGTTAAATCATGGGACAATCGCCTTTCGTCAATTAAAATAGATACCGATGACAAGGAAATAAAGACTGTTTTTTATACCGCGCTTTACCATGCAATGATTATGCCTACGGATTTCACCGATGTTAACGGCGAATATCTCGGTTTTGATAAAGCAGCGCACAAGGCTGAGGGTTATACATACAGAACTGATATGTCGCTGTGGGATACTTGCCGCACAACCCATCCGCTTTATACTCTTATTGCGCAGGATATACAGACCGACTGCCTCAACAGCCTTGTTGATATGGCTGAAAAGGGCGGAGGTAATCTTCCTCGCTGGCCTATGGGCGCAGGTTATTCAAGCTCAATGTTCGGGGATTCTGCAAATATCGTTATAACGGAAAGCTATCTTAAGGGCATAACCGATTTTGACGTTGAGGCGGCATATGAAGCAATGAAATATTCATCGGAAAACGAAACACGCAAGGCAGGCAGAAATTTTGTTGATCTCTATAACGAATACGGATATATTCCGCAGGATATTGAGGGAGTTAACAAGTCTGTAGCCCGTACTCTCGAATATGCGTGGGAGGATGCGGCTATTGCTTCCCTTGCAAAGGCTCTCGGTAAAGATGACGATGCGAAAAAATATACCGAAAAGTCTATGAATTATAAGAATATTTTCAATTCCGAAACAAAATATTTTCAGGCAAGAAATTCAGACGGCTCGTTTGTATGGAATTTCAGCCCGTATATAACCGAGTTTTATGATGCGGTTATGATTAAAAAGTTTGCGGACTGCTATTCCGAGGGTAGTGCAAGGCATTGGAGATGGGCAGCACAGCATGATATTGAAGGGATGATTGAGCTTTTCGGTTCAAAGGAATATTTTGTAAGTGAGCTTGAAAAGTTTATGAAGGATGCTTCTCTTACAAGAGCGGCGGTTGACCCCGGTCACGGCTATTGGATAGGCAATCAGCATGATATTCATACTCCGTATCTGTTCAGCAATGCGGGCAGACCTGACCTTACTCAGAAGTGGGTTCGCTGGACTCTCAAAAACCGATTCAGCGATGATATAAACGGCCTTGACGGTAATGACGACGGCGGCACAACAAGTACATGGTATATTTTCTCCGCCCTCGGATTCTATCCGCTTGCGGGTACGGATAAATACTGGATAGGCTCGCCGAATATCGACTCTGCAGAGATTACTCTTTCAAACGGCAAAACCCTTAAAATAACTGCCGAAAATCAGAGTGATAAAAATATTTATGTAAGCAGTGTAACTCTCAACGGCGAGGAGCTTGACGGATGTTATGTTACTCATTCGCAGCTTATGAACGGCGGAGAGCTTGTTTTCAAAATGAGCCGTACGGCATTGTAAAACAGTAATAAAAATCACATGGGGCTGTCGGTAACGGCAGCCCCATGATTTATGCTATTTTTTGATTATTTCCGAAATTTTTTCTGTAAGTCCTTTAATGGAGAAGTCTTTTCCTCCGGAAACACTTTTAGCCTTCACAACGGAATAAAAATCGCTCTTGCCTAAATCCTTCGAGGGAATACTTTCGATTTTTTCAATCAGTCTTGCAAAGGTTTCGGTCTGCTCTGTCATAAGGTCTATATCGAATTTTTCCATTTCGTGAGTATCGCTCACTACGCAAAGATAATACGGCGCAGGAACAAGGCTGATTTCGGGAATGCGCATGGTGAAGAAATTCTGACCTTCGCCGAAATGCAGGGCATTGTGACCTCTCAATGTCATTGTGCGTATGTTCTTTCTCTCTTTTACGGTATCAATATAAAGCTTATCCATAAAATCATTGCCTGTGTAGACAAGTTCAACCTCTTGTTTGCCTGTATACTTATATTCACCGTCGATATCGCGCCACTCCTTGCAGCCCATGTGTTCAAGGGTAAGATTTGCAACGCATTTAAAGTGGTCGCCCTTGCCGTCCCATAATTCACGGTGCATGGCAAGCCAGCGGGAAGCGGATTGAAAAGCACCTGTTCTAATATCCTCAAAATGAGGCAGACGGAAATGACCAGTGGTGAAAACAAAGATGTGTGTTCTTTTAAGCTCTTGATTTTTGAGGTTCTTCATAAGCTGCAAAAGAGCAATCGGACCGTTTTCTTCAACGCAGTTTGTGCCGTCGGTATGAGTGTTGACGATAACGTTCTCTTGGGCATTTTTACCTTTTATAATACAGTAAAAGCTTTCGGTAAAAGCATTTTCTTCGATTTCCGCTTCGAGAACGAATTTTGCTTTTTTGTGCTCATTTGCCGCTTCAATGAGTTTTTTTCCGTTGCTTTCGCTGACCCAGAGCATCGGTATATTCTGATAATCCGCAATAAATGAAAGATACTGACCCTTAATGCAGTCCTCGTGCAAGCCTTTCCATATAAGTATAACTGCCTTGGCTTTTGACAGCTTTGAAACAATGCCGTAAAAGCACTGCACAAAGCTGGTTATAACGGGACCCTCGTATTTGGATTCAAGCACCACGTCTTCGGGGTAGCTTGTGCGTTTGTTAAAAGCAATTTCGCTGGGCAGAAAATTGATGTTTGCAACATCAAAAATTGCAATTTTGCCCGATATTTTTTTTACATCCGATACGTTACCCACATAAACAAGCTCTTCTGTTATACCCTCCGCGGGAGTTTCGCCGGAATAAGGATAAGCGGATGAAACGGGAATGCTTATTGTCCCCTCACCGTCAAGAATGTCAATTGAAGATTTTTTCTCCTCCCAGCGCTTGAAATAAAACGGGTCGCTGAAAATCGGAAGCCCCATTTTTCCGATTTCAGCTTTGAGCCAACTGATAAAATCCGTGTGTCCCTTGCTTCCCGTGAGTCTTGTGCCGAAGGAATTCATTTTATGCATACCTTCAAGCATTTCTTCTTTTGAAATAGTAAAGTCCATATTTTTCCCCTTTCTATACGTATTGAGGTTTGAAAACTTCGTTATTACATTATTATGAAGTTTCCGAACCGATTGCATAAAGGCAACGTGTTAAACACTATAAGTACATATGTTGCTTTCGCAATACTCATAGTATATCACAAGCTTTAAAAGATATCAATAGTCTGTAGAATGTTAACTTGAATATTTATAGACTATATTAATAAAATAAAAGAGTGGTTTGTATTATGAGTGAAATAGCAAAGGCAATAGGAAAGAGAATACGTAATTACAGAAATAATCTTGGTCTGAGTCAGGAAAAGCTTGCGGAGCTTTCGGGGTGCCATCCGACATATATCGGTCAGATAGAAAGAGGAGAAAAAAACGCAACCCTTGAAAGCATTGAAAAAATCTCCTCTGCTTTGGATATTCCTCTTTCAAAGCTTTTTGAAAAGCTCAGCATGGCAGAGGATACCGGCAGAAATATTCCGCTGGAATGTTATGAAATTATTGCGTCAAAAACATCGCATGAACAAGAACAAATATACCGCATACTTATCGAAATTGATAAATATAAAGATGTAAGATGATTAACCTTTTTGGAAATTGCTGTTTTTATGCTGACGATTTTATCAGCAATTTTATTATAGAGGATATTTTTGCAAATTAAAATGGACTTTATCTAATCTTAAGCAGTTGTTAAAGAAATATTAATATTACAAAAAAGAAATACCGCCCGATTCAGTCGATTGACCGAGTCGGGCGGTGATGTTTGATTCAAATCATAGAAAACAGTGTTTTAAAGAATGATATTGCAATGCTGAAGATATTTGCATTGGCGTCGGAAGTATTATCCGTGAATTCAAAGGAATCAATAATCGCATCGGTATCCGTGCGGTAGGTTGTTCCGACTATTGCACTATCGGTAAATGTGAATGCCGTGTAGGTGGGAACTCTTACATCAAATGCACTGACTGTGTAAGAGGGGAGCGCTTCGGGGAGCGGGTCATAATTACTGCCTGAAGCGGATGAGGACTGAACATAAACCGTACCCTCGCTGTCTGTTTTTTCGCCGCCATACATTATATCCGTTCTCGAATAAAAATGGTCATGACCGCTTAAAACAAGGTCAATATCATAGCAGTCGTAAAGTGAAGAAAAATAAAGTCTTTCTTCCGAAAAATCATCATCGGAGAGTGATGCGGAATAGGGATTGTGGTGCATGGTAACAACTCTCCATTTTGCATCGGGATGTGCCTTAACTGCCGTGCGAATAACCTTTGCAGTATCAAACATAAAATTGTTGTTTGAATTGACGGTTATAAAAAGAGTATCGCCGTAGGTGTAATAATAACCCGTGCCTGCTTCATCTGCAAAAAGCTCGCTAACCTCATTGGGGTTGTTGAAAATATCGCCGTAAAGAGTTGCGCCGTTATCATGGTTGCCTATTGTGTTGGCAACGGGAAGCGAACGGAGCTTTTCGGGAGCAAGATATGCCTTCATCTGGGGAATACTGTCGGGCGACTGAAACTGGTCGCCGCCGGATATTGCAAAAGCTGCATTCGGATATTCAGCAAGCATTTTGTTAACCGTATAATTCCAGCCGCAGGTGTCACGGATAAGAACTTCTTTCTCGGTTTCCTCGCCCGAACGTCCGATTTGAGCATCGGAAACATAGAGTACGGTGAAGTTTTCATCATTTTGAACGGTAACGGGTTCAGGCTTACTCCATGTGCCGTTTTCGGTATAGGAATAAAAATAGGTTTTGCCCTCTTCAAGACCCGTAACCGTTACTTTATTTGAGTTATAGTCTGAACGGCTTTTGGTTGCAACATCAATTTCCTTTGCATCGGTCATAATAATATTTTCGGATATTTTAAATGAAACATCTGTATCCGTTTTTGATGAAAGCCACGCAAAACGGATTTCGCCCTGCTTAGCACCCGGCGTAACGGAAATTACGGTATCGTCTGCCTGAATTTTATCCCATTTCGGTGCAAAGGTAGCAAGCACAAAATCACCGTAGGCATAGCCGCTTTCGGCAAATGCCGCAATACTCATAATGAGCGAGAAAACGAGCATAAGCGCAGTAATTGCAAAAAACTTTTTCATGTTTATTCCACCTTATTATTTTCTGTAAAGCTCCCGGATTTCCTTAATCGGTCCTGCAAATTCCTTTGCAACAGAGGGGAGAGATTTACCGTTTTTGATAAAGGAATTATAAATCATTCCTTTTTTATCGGTTGACATCTGGAATTTGGAGATAACTCTTGTAAGCTCCTGTTTTTCATTTTTGTTTTCGAGATACACACAATTTTCAAGAGTGATATTTATATCGGCATCTGCTTTGGCGGTAACAGCAATTTCAATTGTGTTACCGATTTTTTCAGATTTGGCATCATACTTTGCGCCGTCAACGGTAACGGTTGAATCGGCTGAAACGATGTCCCTGAATTTGAAGATAAAGGTTCTGTTTTCGGGAACAACATCTGCAATACCTTCTGCCTTTGAAACGGAAAAATCAATTCTGTCTGCATTTTCGGAAACGGTGAATGCGGTTTTGAGATATTCGCCGTTCTGATATGAGAGCGTTTCGCCGTCGTCCTCATAAAGAGTGAAGGTGTTGTTGCCTCTGTATATAAGAACCTCGAGGGTTTCGGGGTTTGAGCAGTTGTTCGTTCTGTCGTTTGCACTCATGGGAATGATTGCACCCTCTTTTGCGAGAACGGGGATAAAGTCTATGTCACGGAACATTTTAACGAACTTGTTGCCCTTGTATATTCTGCCCGTGAAAATATCGGTATATTTTCCCTCGGGAAGCCATACGTTGACACCGGCAAGATTGGTTTTGAGTGAGGTGTGTTCGGTAATGGGAGCAACGATAAGCTCTGTACCGAAGAAAAATTCGTTTCTGCATTCGTATGCACTTTTATCCTCGGGGTATGCATAGTACATAGGCTCGCATATTGCCCTGCACTCGGTATGAGTGCGGTAATTCATTGTATAAATATAGGGAAGAAGCTTGTGCCTTAAACGAAGAGCATCGGTTGCAATTCTCTGAACGGGACCGCTGAAATTCCAAGGCTCCTTGCCTGCAAATTCATTGTTGGTTGAATGCAGACGCATAACCGGGCTGAATACTCCGAGCTGAACCCAACGGAGGTAAAGCTCATCATCCTTTTTGCCCATGCAATGACCGCCGATATCGTGGCTCCACCAAGGATAGGCTATATTTGAAGCTGTTGCGGTAAAGCCGGGCTGGAAGTCAAGGCTCTTCCAGGTCTGGGTTGTGTCGCCGCTGAAGCCGAGGGGGTATCTCTGGCTGCCTGCGCCGCAGAAGCGGGAGAGAATGAGCGGTCTGTGGTTATCCTTTGCGTTATCAAGAAAATGATAATGGTTGAGTGCCCAGAGAGGGTCAAGACCCTTGACCGCCGTATTCTTGCCTTGCTGCCAGTCAATCCACCAGAAGTCAACACCTGCTTTTTCAAACGGATGATGAAGAATATCAAAATAGTTTTCTGTGAACTTTTTATCGGTTATATCAAAAGGCACGGGCTTTTTCTCTGCGGGATTCTGACCCATCGCCTTACACATATCCTCATATTGGTCTTCAAACCAGCGAACACCCATTGACGGGTGAAGATTGAAGGTTACATGATAGTTATCATCTTTGAGCTTTTTCAGAAATGCATAGGGATCGGGGAAAAGCTCGGTGTTGAAGCTGTAGCCCGTCCAGCCGACAGACCATACGTCATAAACATACTCCATAAAGTTTCTGTGCTTTGTTACCTTATGGGCATCCTTGCCGAATTTTTCTTTGATTTTAACCCAATGCCAGTCCATGTCAACGGTTGCAACGGTGATGGGGATTTCTTCCTCCTTGAACTTATCCATGAGGGTTAAATATTCATCCTGGGAATAATCCTTGTATCTGCTCCACCAGTTGGAAAGTGCATATCTCGGAATGAGGGGTACCTTGCCCGTGAGCTTATAAAGGTCGGTTGTTGCGCCGATATAATCGTTGCCGTAGGCAAAGTAATATTCATCTTTTTCTTTGTTTTCACGGGGGAGAATTGTGCCGTCGGGCTTCATGGCGAGAGTTTTGCTGTCATCAAGCACGGCAACACCGTTTCTTGAGCAAACACCGTCGGAAAGCCTTATTATGCCTGCGGTGATGTCGAGTGTACGGCAGGTGCCTTTAAGGTTACCCGATTTATAATTCTTTACCGTTCTGCCGTCGCAAAGCTTAATTGAAAGCATCCTTTTTGAGCTGAGCGAATAGGTGAAAACGGTTTTATCGGTTTTTATTTCGATTTTATTTCCCGATTCTTTAACCTCAAATTTTGTTTCGCCGAGGTCACGGAACCATACACTCTGAGTGGGCTCATCGCAGAATTTGCCCTCGTTTTGCACTTCAACACGCAGAAGGCAGGGGGTGATAACCGTAAATCTTACGTTCTTATATGTAAGGGTCTGCTTTTTATCCGCAACTGGTGAGCAGTTAATTTTAAAGCGATTTTCAAACTTTTCCATAGTATTCTCCCTTGTGTTTTTATAAGGTAATTATATATCTTTCGATGCATAAAGTCAAATAATGCTTTATTTCAAAGGATAAATATGTTATAATTCAAATCAGAAATTTAAAAGGAGAAGAAAAAATGACATTCATGGCATTAAAGCGCATACTTATGGCGGTGATTATGATACCGTATTTTCTTTTTAACTATGCCTTCAACGACTATGCTTATCCTGCGGTCAGTACTTACGGAGCATATGTTTTCTGCTATTTCGTCGGTAATGAGGTTGATGAGCAGACAATTCACCTTGCCGTGAGCACCGACGGATACAATTTTGAAGCACTCAATAATAATGAGGCAATTATAAAGCAGACAAAAGGTACAGGCTGTGTGCGTGACCCTTATATTCTTAAAGGAACTGATGAAAACGGCAGAGATTGTTATTTTATTATTGCGACCGATATGAACGCACTTGACGGCTGGACTTCAAATCACAGTCTTATCACATGGCGCTCCTACGATCTGATAAATTGGACCGATGAAACAGTTATTGATATCCGTCAGTTTGAGGGCTTTGAAACAACGAACAGAGCATGGGCACCGCAGGCTATATGGGACAGCAACAAGGATATGTACATGGTCTACTGGGCAAATTCAACCGCAGAAAATGATTG
Source organism: Acutalibacteraceae bacterium (assembly GCA_045544115.1). Lineage (GTDB taxonomy): Bacteria > Bacillota > Clostridia > Oscillospirales > Acutalibacteraceae > CAG-177. The sequence continues at coordinate 62,289 of JAZPYI010000013.1, forward strand.
CGCAGGTCATTATTATGCATACACAAAGGATTTCAAGACCTTTGAAACCGAGCCGCAGGTGCTTTTCGGCAGATGGAATGAGATTGACCCCGAAACCGGAGAAACAAGAAATGTTCAATGCATCGACGGCGATATTATTTATAACGAAAATGACGGTTATTACTACCTTTATTTTAAAGAGGATTTGACACAGAAAATTGCTTATGTCAAATCAAAAAATCTTACCGGTCCGTATAATACGGATTACACAATATGCTCACTCAACTGGTGGGGAGTGGAAGGCAGCTCGATGTACCGCATAACGGGTACGGATGCATGGATGATGATTATGGATGAATATTCGGAAGGCACTTTTTTTGCACAGATGACAAGGGATTTTGTAAATTTCAGGCAGGTGCAGAGGTCGACATATTCTATAAATCATCTTAAACCCCGCCACGGCTCGGTTGCTGCAATTTCCGAGGAAGAGTATTTTGCATTGGTTGAGGCTTACAATAAATAAAACAGTACCGTATCACAGAGCTTCTGTGATACGGTACAATTGTTTTTACATGTTTTCCGCAATGCTTCTTACAACATGAACACCGCTTGCCGAGGCATGGGAGAGGGAGTGGGTTATGCCGCTGCCGTCGCCTATGATATATAAGCCGTCATACTTAGTCTGAAGGTTTTCGTTAACCTCAACCTCCATATTGTAAAACTTAACCTCAACACCGTAAAGAAGAGTATCTTCGTTTGCTGTGCCGGGTGCAACCTTATCAAGGGCATAAATCATTTCTATAATGCCGTCGAGAATTCTTTTGGGAAGAACAAGACTTAAGTCACCGGGAGTAGCATTGAGAGTGGGTGTAACAAAGGATTCGTCAATTCTGTTCTGGGTTGAGCGCTTGCCTCTTATCAGGTCGCCGAAGCGCTGAACAAGAACTCCGCCGCCAAGCATATTGCTCAGACGGGCAATGCTTTCGCCGTAGCCGTTGGAATCTTTGAAAGGCTCGGAAAAATGCTTTGCAACAAGAAGCGCGAAGTTGGTGTTTTCGGTCTGCTTTGCTGGATCCTCATAGCTGTGACCGTTAACGGTGATGATGCCGTTTGTGTTTTCATTAACAACCGCTCCCTTGGGATTCATGCAGAAGGTTCTTACTTTGTCACCGTATTTTTCGGTTCTGTAAACAATTTTGCTTTCATAAAGCTCATCGGTAAGATGTGAGAAAACCTCTGCGGGAAGCTCAACTCGAACACCGATATCAACTCGGTTGCTCTTTGTTGGAATTTCAAGATTTTTGCAAACGGTTTCCATCCACTTGCTGCCGCTTCTGCCGACTGAAATTATGCACTTTTTGCAGGTGTAGGACTTATCGCCGCAGATAATTTTATATTCACCCTCGCCGATTTCAATGTTTTCAACGGGAGTATCAAAAAAGAAATCAGCCTTGTCTTTAAGATGTTCATAAAGATTTTCGAGAACAACATAATTTATATCCGTTCCGAGATGTCGAACGGAAGCATCAAGCAGATGCAGGTCGTTCTGTATGCATATTTTTTTGAATTTTGACCCTGCGGTGGAATAGAGCTTTGTTCCCTCGCCGCCGTATTTCATATTGATTTCGTCAACATAGCGCATAAGCTCAAGTGCCTGCTTTTTGCCGATATATTCATAAAGAGTGCCGCCGAAATCGTTGGTAATATTGTATTTTCCGTCAGAAAATGCGCCCGCACCGCCGAAGCCGCTCATTATTGAACAGCTCTTGCAGCTTATGCAGGTTTTTATTTTTTTGCCGTCAATCGGACATTTTCTCTTGTTCAGGGCATGCCCTGCTTCAAAAACGGCAACCTTCATATCGGGACAGAGTCTTGAAAGCTCATAGGCAGAGAAAATTCCGCCGGGTCCTGCACCGATTATTATAACATCATAATTCATGGTTTCCCTCCAAAGAAGATTACATATGAATTATAACATAAAAATGTGAACGGTTCAACAATAACAACGGTGCCGAAAAATTTTTTCGACACCGTTGCACTGTTATTCGCTTTTGGGAAGTGAAAGTGTGACCTTGAACAAATCACCGTCAATCTCAACCTTGAATTTGCCCTTCTGCAATTCACAGAGATTTTGTGCTATTGAAAGTCCAAGACCGCTGCCTTCGCCTGAACGTGAAGCATCGCCTCTTACAAATCTTTGTGTGAGTTCGTCTGCGGAAACATCAAGGGGATATTTTGAAATGTTCTTGAAAATTATTGAGGCATATTCTGTGCCGTCGGCAACTTCAACATAAACTCTTGTGCCTTCCATGGCATATTTTCTGATGTTTGAGAAGAGGTTTTCGACTATTCTTGATGTTTTTTGTGAGTCCGCAGTTACAGTTACGGGAACGGGAGGAGTTTTCAGAACAAGACCGATACTGAAGGAATTAAGTTCATCCTCATGCTCACCTACAGCCTGAGCGGCAAATTCGCAGAGATTGACCTTTACAGGGTGGATTTCAATTGCTCCCGATGAAGCCTTTGAAGCTTCAACCAAGTCTTCTATGAGCTTCTTCATTCTTGCTGCTTTTTCGTCAAGAACATTGATGTATCTCTGTGCGGTTTCGTCCTCAACCTCGCATTTTTTGAGAAGGTCAACGTAGTTAACGATTGAAGTAAGGGGAGTTTTCAGGTCGTGCGAAACATTGGTTATAAGCTCGGCTTTCATTCGTTGGTCTTTGACTGCGCTTTCAACTGCAGACTGAAGTCCGTCCTGCATTGAAATAATATCCTCTGCAAAGCGGCGCATGAAAGGCGGCATGAATTTTGTGTCGATTTTTCCGTTAAGGTTGCCTTCTCTTGCCTGAGAAACGCAAGCCATTATTCTGTCGAGCGAAACAAAAATGAGTGCCGCAAATAATCCGACCGCCGCAAAGACGATAATCACTATAAAGAATATTATTGTGAAATCTCCGCTGCCCCAGTCGGTTGCAAGACCTACCCACATTCCCATGAGGAGAAGAAGCAGAAGCACCGCCGCAGTTGATACAAGGGATACGATTTTGAACTTTGTGCCCTGACCCTTTGAATAGTCGCAGGCAAGGATATATTTGATTTTATCAATCTGTTTTTTGAAGAAAGCACCGATTTTTTTAAATATCTTTTCAAAAGGCTTGAGAATAAACACAAGGAATTTCCAGATGTTTTTAAGAAGCCAGCCTGCAAGTCGGAGAAGCTGATAACAAAGAGTATGCTTCCAGAAGGATTTGTTGCGGATATTTCTGATAAGGCTTGCGAGAAGTCCCGTGAGAATCATAAAGACAATTACGGCAAAAGCTCCGATGAGATAATCGGTTAAGCAGCTTGCGATATGCAGAAAAGCGCTTGTGAAGCCGTAACCAAGCATATTTGTGTGGGCAATATCTTCGGGATGCGCTTCCCATACAACAACATATGCAGCACCGAGAGCCGCGAATATAACAATGACAGCACCGAGTGCCCAGTTTATTTCGGCAGGGACTTTATCGAAGAAATTGATTTTTATTCCGTCTGTCGTTTTGCCTGCAACAGAGAGAAGATAAATGCAGGCAGCGCAGGCAATAATAAAGCTTATAGTAAAAAGAACAAGGCAGAGGGTAAGGTCGTTTACGGGTGCGTTAAATTGGCTTACATATGCTCTGTAGGAAAGATTGAACGGGTCAGTGCCGTCACCGTTTAAACCTAAACCGAAGGAAAAATATGCTGAGGTTGACTTGCTGTTTGCTATATAGGTTTCGTTTTGATTGAGTATACTGTCCGTGTTGCCGAAAAGCATTTCGTAAAGCTCATCATAAATGCTCGGAACACTCTCGTATTCATTGCTTTTAATAAGCTTATATGTTCCGTTTATGCTTGCTTCGACAAATTCACCGCCGAGCTTTTGGATAATTTGCTCTTCTGTATCGTTTGCGGTTACTCCGCAGTTGGTTTTGATTTTACCGTTTCCGATTATTGCATAGTTTACACTGTTTATTTTTTTAAGGAAATACTCGTAAGAATGAGTATGTGCCGTGTAGCTGTACAAATCAAGGAGATGCTGCTCTCTGTTTGCTTCAACCTCTTCAAGAAAACGGGTTTTGGTTGATTCACCGTAGCAGGTGTAACCGCTTATAGAGCTTATCGCTTTGAGTGCCTGACTGATATCCTGAACCTCAAGAGGGGGTTGACCGTTATTGGGATTATAGAAACGCAGCTCATATCCGCCTTCTTTCTGATATCTGCCGTTGCCGTCACTTCCAACCCACACAGATGATTTGATTGAATAAACATGAGTAGGCTTTGATTCCTGAATTACAACGGCAGTATATGATGTTCCGTCTTTTTTTGTTAAATCAACAACGGATGTTGCCGGTATTAAAGCTGCCGTTGTGGTTTCGGCAGGTTCATCGGCAGGATATACCCGCTGAACATCATCTGAATATAAAAAATTATCCTCGTGCATTAAATCGCCGCTGTAGTCAAAAAGATATACGAAGTTTTTGTAAGGATACAGATATTTGTAGTTGTTTTCAGCTGTTACATAAACCTCTATCTCTGAGTTTTCAAGAATGTCATAGGCATCCGAAACATCCTTGACCATATTGTCATATTCAGCTGCGGCAGCTTTGCCGTATGTACTTTCTTTGTATTCCTCATAGGAATCAAAACGGAAGCCTTCCGCCTCATAGTCGCTGATAAGGCATTCCTCAACATAGTTAAACATTTCTCGGAATGCAGTTGTGTGCGTATAATGATTTCTGCCCTTGTCGTAGGCATTGTAGTCCGCAAAGCCTCTTATAAAAAGGTTTGCGAAGTATCCCGAAGAGAAAAACATGATAACCGCAATAAGCAATGCGGCAGTTTTTGTTCCTCTTCCGTATTTAATATTTCTCGATTTTGTAGCCAATTCCCCACACCACCTTTAAATATTTTGGGTCCTTGGGATTGATTTCGATTTTTTCGCGTATTCTTCTGATGTGCACCGTAACTGTTTTTTCAGTATTATAGGCAGGCTCATCCCAGACTGCCTCATAAATCTGACCCGTTGAAAGAACTCTGCCGAGATTTTCCATAAGAACATGGATTATGCCGTATTCGGTGGCGGTCAGCTTCACCGTTTCACCGTCAAGAGTTAACTCTTTTGCAAGAGTGTCAAGCGAAAGTCCCCCTGTTGTTATAACGCCTTCCTTTTTCTCCATTGAGCCGAGCGAGGTATATCGTCTTATCTGCGATTTGACTCTTGCCATAAGCTCAAGCGGATTAAAAGGTTTTGTGACATAATCATCCGCGCCGAAGGAAAGCCCCGTTATTTTGTCGGTATCTTCACTCTTTGCGGAGAGCAGAATAATCGGTATGTTGTGTTTTTCACGAAGCCTCAATGTTGCCTGTAAGCCATCCAGACCGGGCATCATTATGTCAAGAATAACGCAGTGCACCTCGTTATCCCTGACTCTTTCGAGAGCCTGCCTGCCGTTTTCCGCACGCAGAACATTATAGCCCTCCAGCTTCAGATAGATTTCAACGGAATCAAGTATTGCGATATCGTCATCGCAGACAAGTACGGTATACATCATTTCACCTCAAAAATCCACTTAATAAAAGTGTTCCCTTGGACAATTATTATTCTAAAGGGTTGGAATTACAAATAAAGCACCAAAATTATTACAAATTTATTAAGATATCATTTGTAGATAAGTATTTCAGGGTCATCCTCATTCCATGAGCCGTAGGCTTCACTAAATTCATCGCTCATAAACATGGGCAGATAGTTCGCAAAATTGGATGAAAGCTTCATGCTTTTGATTTCCTCATATGTTGCAAAGAAAACCTTACCCTCCTCGGTTTCGGGGAGCAAGTTTCCGCTGTAATCGGAGGTTTTGTAAAGAAAAACAATGTATCTGTTGAAATTACGGTTATGAGCCCAATGGATTACTCCGCAGGGCTTAAGATTGCGTATTTCAAGTCCCGTTTCTTCTTTGATTTCTCTTATTGCCGAGTCAACAAAGCTTTCGCCGGGTTCAACATGACCTCCGGGAAAGGATATGCCTTTCCAGCTTTTTACTCTTTGCTGAACAAGCATTCTGCCGTCTTTATCCGTAATCATTACCATGTTGGTGAGTTCAACCGTTCCTTTTTCAGTTGACATATCATACCTCGCTGAGTTTTTTCAATTTGTTTGCCGCTGCATTGCATTCAAAGTCACGTTCGTCAATTATTTCAATTCCCATTGCTCTTGCGCGTTCATATATCGGTGTTTCTCTGCCGACATATTTTGTTGTTGCAAGAACAGCGCAGGCAAATTCGCCTCCGAAATGCTCACGGATTGCATAAAGTTCATTCAAATCCTCGTTTATCGGCACTCTTGTTTTGCATGAGATAAATACGGGTTTTATTCCTCTGACTGCCATAACATCAACTTCGTTTCGGGGTGTATTGTCCGAAAGAAGGTCTGAGAGGGAATTGCCGCTGTCGGGAATATCCCATATAAATTTAACACCTGTGTCGGAATCCGTAAATGCATCAAGGCTTTTTACGATAAGATACACAATCAGTTCAAGCCATACGCCCTCGTTTACAAGCAGATTTGCTGTTTCTGCGCTTGCATATTTGAATTTGAGCTTTTGAGGTGAATGCTCAAAATGTGTGATTGCACCCGCTTTTTCGAGTTTGTTCAGTATTTCCATATCGGCAAAAAAGGTTTTTCCGTCAACATTAAGCACAGAAGGGGCTTCTATCCAAAGACTGTCGCCCACCTTTTCGCCATCCTTTTTTGATATTTTTTGAAGATATTTGACGAATTTTGTCCATACATTGCGTTTGTCAAAATAAATTCGGATAATCCTTTTGATTAATTCCCATTCTTTTTTAGAGCTTGAAAGAGAGTGTGTGTTGCTGTAAATCGTTCCTCCCGCAACGGTAATTAAAGATTCGCAGGACAGATTCAGGTCAGCGGGATATATTTCGTCTTTTGAAAGAACGCGAAAGGATTTTATTTTTCTGTCATATCTTATAATTTCCGTGCCGAGGGACATCAGATATCCCGCTGCAACAAGAGCAAGGTCACGACCGCCCGTAACGTCAATAACACATTCATTGCCAAGCTTTTTCTCATCATTGATTATTTCCGAGATCTTGTTTCTCAGAAGTGAAAAGTTATCAGGGTTGGCATATCTATACAAAAATTTTGTGTTGATTCCCGATATGTGTGCAAGCTTTTCGGTCTTCTTTCTGCAATTATCGCCCATAATCTCGCTGTCGCCTACAAAATAAACTTTTTGTGGTTTAAAAACGAGAGTTGCGAGATAATTATAAATTTGCTCTGTATCAAAAAGCTCAATCAAAACCTTCATGGCAAAACTTCCTTAAATTTTAATACATTATATTATAACACGGTTATTGCCAAGCTTCAACCTGCACTATTGAAAAAAGGTGATATGTTTGATATAATCAAAAACAAAGGAAGTGAAAATGTGGATAAATTTGATTTTATAAACAGTGAAAAGCTGAAAAAGCAGATTGAATTTATAATTACTATTGATGAAATGAAAAATGTTCTTCGCCGAAACCTTGTAGTTGATGCTTCCAGGCGCGAAAATGATGCCGAGCATTCATGGCATCTTGCACTAATGGCTATGATTCTGGAGGAATACAGTGCTGACAAGGTGGATATTGCAAGGGTATTGAAAATTGCTTTGGTGCATGACCTTGTTGAGGTTTATGCAGGCGATACGTTTGCTTATGATGTAAAGGGCAATGAGGATAAGCTTGACCGTGAAATAATGGCAGCGGAAAAGCTTTTCGGAATGCTTAAAGACGGTCAGGGCGAAGAAATCCGTGCGCTTTGGGATGAATTTGAAGCGAAGGAAACGGCGGAATCGAAGTATGCAAACGCAATTGACCGCCTGCAGCCGCTTCTGCTCAACTATCTTACAAACGGTCACACATGGAAGCTTGGCGATGTTCACGCACCGCAGATTTTACAGCGCATGGATATTATCCGCACCGCAACACCCGAGCTTTGGCACATAGTAGAGGGAATTATTTCAACCTCGATTGAAACAGGCTTGCTCAAGCCATAAATAGAATAGGGATTTGCTCAATAAAAATGGCTTGCAGAGGTTTATTTCCTTTGCAAGCCACATTTATTTATTCAGTTTTTTGTTCTTCGCTTTTTAAAACGGTTCCGTCAATTTTATTTGTTGATTTCAATTTTGCCGTAGAGCGAAGCACCTGCGGAATCGGAGCGGGGAGCTCTTGCGGGAGCATCTGAGGTTTCTGCGTTATCGCTGTAATGTCTGCCGCCTCTATTTCCTCTGTAGCCGCCTTTGTTATAGCCGCCCTTATTGTAACCGCCCTTGTTATATCCGCCTCTGCCGCCTTTGCTGTAGCCGTTGGTAGGCTTTACTCCTTCTTCAAGAGTGATAACAACTTTTCTGTCACCGTCGCTGCCTACCGAATGGGAGGTAACACCTTCGATTTCCTGAACAGTTGTGTGAATGATGCGTCTTTCGTAGGGGTTCATGGGTTCGAGAACAACATTTCTGCCGTACTTACGAACCTTTGCAGCATTCTTGCGTGCAAGTGAGCGGAGAGTATTTTCTCTCTTCTCGCGGTAATTGCCTACATTGATTGAAACTCTTTTGTATTCCTCGGAGCCTCTGTTGATAACAAGACGAGTGAGATACTGGATAGCATCAAGAGTTTCGCCTCTTCTGCCGATTACCGAGCCGTAATCATCGCCGCATTCGATGGAGATGCGAACATCCTCTTCGACTGCTTCAACACTGATTTCAGCTTCCTCGATACCGAGATTTTTGAGAATGTTGAGGATGTATTCTTTTGCTTTTGCAAACGGGTCATCCTCATATTCGTAAAATGCCTTCATTTTTGCGGGTGAACCGCCGAAAATGCCGAGAACCTTTGATTTGGGTCTTTCAAGAACTTCATATTTAACATCTGCATCCTCAGGAGCCATAAGAGCTTTGAGGGCAGCCTCTTTTGCTTCGTCAAGAGTAGCACCTGTGCCGATAGCCTCTTTGATCAAGATAAAGTCACCACCTGATAAATGTGTTTACTGATTTTTATTCGCCGCAATCTGTTTTGTGTTGATTTCCTTTGAGCGGCGGGCAACGGTTTCGTCAACCATGAGCTTGGCAATGGTCTTTTTGGGGCTGTAGAAGTGACCGACTATAACAGTAATAATGAAGCTGAAAATGCTGGATGAAATCCAGTAGATGCCGATGCCTGCGGGGTAGCTTACAACGAAGTAAAGTGACAAAAGAGGCATACCGAACATCATGCAGCCCATCATGGGATTATTTGCCATTGTGGGGTTGTTTTTCTTTTGCTTTATTTGTGAATAAAGCGACGTTGCCATTGAAGATAAGAATGAAAGTACGGGGATTGCCCAGATAATATGCAATCCGAAATCTTTGGGTACATCGCCGAGTGAGAACAGACCGAAAAAGTCGAAGTTGATGCCTGCAATTGCATCGTAAGTAGCCTGGCTTACGCCGGGAATGCCCTGAAGCTGGTCAATATTCTGGATAATGAGCAGCTCTGCGAGATGTGAGCTGCTTGCAAATTTGGATGTGCTGATTTTTGCAACAGCATCGGAAAGAAGTTTGATTTCCGCATCGGTAATGCCTGTGAGGAAGTTGCTCAAAGGATAGTAAATTGCACCGATAAGACCGAAAAGAATTACAAACTGAAAGAGCATTGGCGCACAGCCTGCGTTCATGGGGTTGTAGCCTTCTCTTTGATAAAGAGAAGTGGTTTCCTCCTGGATTTTTTGCTGATTGCCCGCATATTTTGTTTGTATTCTGCGCAGCTTGGATTGGATTCGCTGAGTTTTTGCCATTCCCTTCTGCTGACTGATGGTTGAAGGTATAGTCAGGATTCTGGTCAAAAGGGTAAGCAATACTATTGAAATAGCATAGCTTTCAAAGCCGATGCTGTTATAAATAAGCCTCAGCAAAGCACCAAACGGTACACCGAGAAATTCATAAAGAGCGGTCATTTTTCGTCCTCCGAGTGAGAATGTTTCTTTGGCGGAACGGGATCGTACCCGCCGGGGAAAAGAACGTTGCACCTCATAAGCCTGAATAAAGTAAGAAGGGTTCCCCGGAAAGCTCCGTGAACCTTAATTGCTTCTATCGCATAATTGGAGCAGGTCGGATAGAACCTGCACATTGGCGGAAATAGCGGAGAGATGCGCTTTTGGTAAAAGCGAATAGCGGTAAGCAGAAATTTTTTCATCAAAAATCCGCCTCCGCAGCTTTTCTGATAACCCCGAGCTCCGTGAGATGCTTTTGCATAACGGGTACAAGGTCACAGCTTTTCAATTTTTTTGTTTTGAATCTTGCAACGAATACGATATCGTAATTTCCGCTGCAATTCGGAGAAATTGAGGAGAATGCCGCCCTGATGATGCGGCGGCATCTGTTTCTCTCAACTGCACTGCCGAGCTTTTTTGCGGCAGTAATGCCTATACGGCATCCCTGACCTCTGTTTTTTACAACATAGGTAACGAGAGCGGGGGAGGCTTTTACCTTACCCCTGCCGTAGGCACGGTGAAATTCCGTGTTTTGTTTAAGGGTTACTGCTCGTGACATTTCAATCAATCCTTTTTCGGATTAATATGTGAGCTGCTTTCTGCCCTTTGCTCTGCGACGAGCAAGAACCTTGCGGCCGTTTCTGTCAGCCATTCTCTTGCGGAAGCCGTGTTCCATCTTGCGATGACGCTTCTTGGGCTGATAAGTTCTTTTCATTGTGCAAACCTCCGTTTCAAAAAATTATTATGTCTTGACCGTTTTTTACGGTCTGAAACAATCAAAATCAAAAGCAAACTGCAGTCAACTACGATTATTTCATTCACCATAGGCATGACAAAATGAGGTGAATACACCCCTCAGAATACACATTATATAACAGCTTGACCGAGAATGTCAACATTTTTTTCAATTTAGCCCTAAAATCTTTTTTAAAATCTTGTTCTTTTTTGCTTGAAATACGAATTTTTGTGTGATATACTGTATTATGTATCATTATTAATTAAAATGCCGATTTGTGCGATAAAATCAAATGTGGAGGAAGTTTATCAATGGAATCTCTTAAAGAGATGTGGCAGCTTGTGTGTGAGCATTTAAAGAAAAGCTGCGGAGAAGTTATATATGAGATATGGTTCAGACCTCTTGAAATAAGCAGTTTTGACGGTGTGACGGCAAAAATCGCAACAAGTGAATTCAAGAGAAAGATTATTGAGCAGCAGTTTGGAAATGATCTGCGAGAGGCTTTTAAGCAGGTTATGGGATTTGAGGTCGAGGTTGAGCTTATCAATGCGGAAACGGTTGTTAAGGAAAAAACCGCAGCCGCACCCAATGCAGGTGCAGGTGCAACCTCCCTGAGCATTGAAAAGAACACCTTTGCAACCTTTGTTGTTGGTTCTTCAAACAGATTTGCCCATGCGGCGGCGCAGGCTGTTGCGGCAACTCCGGGCGCTGCATATAACCCGCTGTTTATTTACGGAAATGCAGGATTGGGTAAAACCCATCTTCTATGTGCCATCAGTAATGAAATTAAGAAAAACAATCCCGATGCGGATATTATTTTTACAAGAGGCGAAGATTTTGTAAATCTTATTGTTGACGGTATTCAGAAAAATAAGATGCATGAAATTCACAAGAAGTACAGAAACTGTGATATTCTTGTTGTTGACGATATTCAGTTTATTGCGGGCAGAGCATCGACTCAGGAAGAATTTTTCCATACCTTTAATGCTCTTACTCAGGAAGGCAAGCAGATTGTTCTTGCATCGGACCGTACACCCAAGGATATTGAAATTCTTGACGAAAGACTCAGAAACCGTTTTGAATGGGGACTTATTGCTGATATTCAGCCGCCCGATATTGAAACGAGAATGGCTATTATCAAAAGAAAAGCGGATATTCTCGGTCTTGCACTTCCCGATGATGTTGTTCAGTTTGTTGCAGAAAAAATCAGAACAAATATCCGTCAGCTTGAAGGTGCGGTAAAGAAAATTAACGCACTTGTTAATATTGAAGGTGCTTCAATCAATATTGCAATGGCACAGAGCGCTATCAAGGATATCATGAGCGACAGCCGTCCGGTTTCTGCTATAGTCAATAACATAATTGCGGAAACCGCAAGAACCTTTGGTGTTCCACAAAACGATATTATTTCCAAAAAGAAGGATGCAAAAACCGCAAGGGCAAGGCAGGTTGCAATTTATATTGTAAGAGAAATAACCGACCTTACCCAGAAGGAAATCAGCGAATATTTCGGCGGCAGGGACAGAACAACAATTCTCTACTCTGTTGAAACCGTAACAAAGGACTGTGAAAGAGATTCTGCTCTTAAAAGAACTATTGATGCAATCATCAAGAATGTTCAGGCACAGTAATACATTATTATATATGAGGTAGCCTATGGGACTTTTCAAAAGAATTAATCAGGGTCTCAAAAAGACCCGTGACAGTATGTCGGGAGCCATCAATGCGGCTCTTTACGGCAAAAATGAAATTGATGAGGATTTTTACGAGGAGCTTGAAGAAATTCTCGTTATGTCCGATGTCGGTGTAACTACCGCCATGGAAATTGTTCAGAAGCTCCGCGATTCGGTTTTTAAAAAGAATCTTCACAGAGCGAAGGATGTTAAAAAGGAAATTCGTGATATCGTTGCGGAGCTTTTAAGCGGCGGCGAAGAAATTGACATGATAACCGTACCTTCGGTAATCCTTGTTATCGGTGTTAACGGTGTAGGCAAAACCACCTCTATCGGTAAAATGGCGGCGATGTTCAAGGCGGAGGGTAAGAAGGTTATACTCGGTGCGGCGGATACATTCAGAGCGGCGGGTATTGACCAGCTTGAAATCTGGGCTGACCGTGCGGGTGTTGATATTGTTAAGCATAAGGAAGGTGCAGACCCTGCAGCGGTTGTTTTTGATACAATTTCCGCAGGTAAGGCAAGAAATGCCGATATCATTATTTGCGATACTGCAGGCAGACTTCATAATAAGAAAAATCTTATGGAAGAGCTTGCGAAGATTTACAGAGTTATTGACCGTCAGCTTCCCTATGCAGACCGTGAAATCCTTCTTGTTCTTGACGCAACAACGGGTCAGAATGCCGTAAACCAGGCAAAGGAATTTAAGGATGTTGCCGAAATTACGGGTATTATTCTTACAAAGCTTGACGGTACTGCAAAGGGTGGTGTTGTTCTTGCAATCAAGAATGACCTTAAGGTTCCTGTTAAGTTTATCGGTGTAGGTGAGGGAATTGACGATTTGAGACCCTTTAACGCAAAAGCATTTGCAGACGGTTTGTTTGAAGAGGATAAAGACGACTAATAATATATTAAGGAAAGAAATATGGATTATATAATTGCTACACATAACATGAAAAAACGCGATGAGCTTCAGCGTATCCTTGCTCCTCTCGGCATAAGAGTTCTTCTTGCAGAGGAAGCAGGAGTTGAGCTTACCGATGTTGAAGAAACAGGCACAACATTTGAAGAAAACGCATTTCTCAAGGCTGAAAGCGGCTGCAAGGAGAGCGGTATGCCCTGCATTGCGGATGATTCCGGTCTTGCGGTGGATTATCTTGAAGGCGCACCGGGTGTTTATTCCGCAAGATATGCAGGAGAACACGGCAACGATGATGCAAACAACAAGAAGCTTCTCAAGGCTCTGGAAGGTCTTGAGCCCAAGGACAGAGGTGCAGCCTTTGTAAGTGTTGCATGCTGTGTATATCCCGACGGAAGAAAAATTATTGCAAGAGGCGAGTGCAGAGGCACTATTGGCTTTGAAGAAATCGGAAGCGGCGGCTTCGGCTATGACCCTCTTTTCCTTCCTGTTGAATACGGTGGAGAAAAAACCATGGCACAGCTTACTGCTGACGAAAAGGATGCTATAAGCCACAGAGGCAAGTCGGTAAGAAAGCTTGCAGAGCAGATTGGAGAGAATAACGCATGACAAGCAAGGAAAGAGCGCTTTTAAGAGCGCAGGCAAACGGACTTGAACCTCTTTTTCAGATAGGAAAGGGCGGTATGTCCGATGCTCTTGTTGACCAGACATCTGATGCCCTCCGCAAGAGGGAGCTTATCAAGCTTAAGGTTTTGCTTGAAAGTGCACCCGAAAGTCCCCGTGAATTTGCTGATAAGCTTGCAGAGGCAACGGGAAGTGATGTTGTTCAGGTTGTCGGAGGCAGCATAGTTTTATATAAGGAAAACCCTGATAAGGACAAAGAAGAAAAGAAAAAGAAACCCGCTAAAAAGGGCAAACCGCTCTCAAAAGTCAAAGCAAAGAGAGCACTTGCGGCAAAGCGCGAGGCAGAGGAGAAGAAGAAAAAAAGAGATTTTTATGCCAAAAAGCGGGTTGCCAAAAAATAATTTTGCAAAATTAAAATTTTTTGCAACAAAAATCAGCTATTGACACACTTTATATATGTGTGATATAATCGCACTTCACGAAAGGTAATACCAATGGATAAAAGCAACGGCATTAAAATTGTAGCAAACAACAAAAAAGCATACCATGATTATTTTGTGCTTGAAAAGCTTGAGGCAGGCATTGAACTGTTCGGTACGGAGGTTAAATCCATACGTCAAGGCAAGATAAACCTTAAGGATTCATGGTGTTTTGTAAAAGACGGAGAGATGTTTGTTAACGGTATGCACATAAGCCCCTATGAGCAGGGAAACATTTTTAACAGAGATCCTTTGCGCACCAAAAGGCTTTTGCTTCACAAGAAGGAAATACGACGTTTTTATTCTTTGGTTAAGCAGGACGGCCTTGCAATAGTACCTTTAAGTGTTTACTTTTCAAAAGGCAGAGCAAAGGTCGAAATCGGTCTTTGTAAAGGTAAAAAGCTTTACGACAAACGTGAGGTCGCAGCTCAAAAAGATGCAAAAAGGGATATTGAACGCAGTTTAAGAAGATAAACGTCATAAGCCCCTTTACATTCATCGAAATACGAATATATCACTTTTGCATGAGCAAAAATATCACAGCGAAGCTATATCGTATCGCAAAGCGATATATCATTGAAGCAACGCAAGTTGCTTCACCATATACGGGGATGAAAGGATTTCGACGGGGAATCTGAGCCCGGATAAGCGAGTAGCGGTGCGGGACCGCTATAAAATCCGCAATTTTCAAAATTAAACGACAACAATAAAGTTGCTCTTGCTGCTTAACTAAGCAGCCGTCTCTGTGTGGAGGACTGCGGCCGCATAAGAGGCGTCGACAAGCAGTGAACGTGAACGGGTAACGGCGGATAGCCCGTCATGAATAATCTGTCTACCAAGTGCCGAAGCCTGCCTTTCGGCGTCGGCATAAGGGAATGTTAAAAGAACGGCTACACTCGTAGAAAGTCCCTGCAAGGATTTTTCGGACGCGGTTTCGATTACCGCCATCTCCACCAAATATTATTTTATTTTTATATAAAAAGAGAAAATGAAAGTGCCAAATTTAAAAACAAGGAGGAAAACAAAATGAAGAAAAGCCTTCCCGTTATTGCTGTTTCGGTTGTTGCGGTGTGCATAGTTGCAATAGTTGCAACTCTTGCGATAAAGTCAAGCAATCAGCCTGATATTGAAACGGATGTAACCAACAGCATTGGCAATAACAGCAATTATTACGACTATTACTATGAAGAATCAACCACCTCTCCTTTTCAGGCTATAATCAACACCACGGCGCAGGTGCTGACGGATGTTTATAAGCCTTCCGAGGTAACAACCAAAACTCCCGAAAAGACCACAAAGAAGCCCACAGCTCCGCAGACAACGGTTTCCGTTTCGCAGATGCAGGAGGAGGTAACTCTTCCTCAGCTTGACGAAGAGGATATGTCACACGGTGTTGCAACAAAGCCGGTTCAGTCCTCGGGTGACCTTCCTCAGGATATGAATTTTGCAGGTCTTTCGAGAATGGGCTATGATGTTATCGGTCTTAAGCCTTACATATATAATGATGACAAGGATCCCAACTGCTTCCAGGCAAATCTCGGTTATCACCCCATTTATGATTTGGGTGCAAACCTTATAGACTTCAGCATCGAAACAACAAAGCTTGACTTCGACTATGAGGATAAGGAATACAGAATTCAGCTTTGGAAGGGTCAATATATTTCCGGTGAAATCGGAACTGTCGGCGGTGAAATCGGTGTTTATACCCGTCCGGAAAGCGCTTCAGGTCAGTTCTACAACTGCGCTTCCCAGGATGACTGGGTTCAAATGGAAATGACCGTTTATTGGGATGAGTTTGATAACGGCGAATACCTTCCCCAGTTCTCCAGAAACTATGATGATTTTTGGTGGTGCACAGGCTTCGTTGACGGTCAGCTCAAGAACCGCAGAGATTCCAACACAATGCGCCTTCTCGGCAGAATTACATGGGAAACAGAGGAGCAGGCACAGCTTTTTGCTGAGGCTATGTCAAAGAAAGGCTTCACAGAGGTTGAGGAATTCTCACCCTATGAAATAGATACGTTCAAAATTCACGGCAAAGACGTAATTTTCCTTTGGCAAAACATAAGATAAATCATTTATAACGGGCTGTGCCCCAGGAGGATTTAAAATGAGTAAGTTTAACCTGTCAAAGCAGAAGATTCTTATTCTTGCAATCAGTGCTGTAGTAGTAATTGCAGGCTCTGTTGCAGCTGTTGTTCTCATCAGAAACTTCAGCAAGGAAAAAGAAGACACAACCACTTCTGCAACCGTACCCACCTATCAGTATGTTGAAGAAACATATTATGTTGATGTTCCCGAATTTGTTACAGATGCAAACCACGAAACAGTAACAGACCCTTCGGGTAATGCACTTACAACTATTAAGAAGGTTGTTAAAACAACAAAGAAAGTTGTAAATAATAAGGCAACAACAAAGAAGCCTGTCGCAAACAACACAACAAAGGCTCCCGTAACTCAGGCTATGACACCGCTTCAGAAGTGGCTTTCCGAAAATCAGGTTGCAGGCTACAGATACGAGCCCAACGGCGATTTCTTCTACACAGACGATAAAGACTGCTGGCAGAAGAATGCAGGCTATAACGAGTTCTATGATAACTATGCTCCCGCTGCAGCAATGTTCATTGACCAGATTCGTATCCGCTTTACATATGAAAATAAGGACTGGATGATTCAGCTTTGGAAGGGTCAGTACGGCTGGCTGTTTGTAGGTGCGGAAACAGGCGTTTATACAGCTCCCGCAGGTACATATAAGGGCGGAAACGGCGATGCAAACCACTATGACTGCGCCGCACAGGAAGACTGGCTTTATATGCAGCTTGATTGCTACTGGAGCAAGAATAATGACGGTCACTATAAGAAGGTGTTCACCAGACCCTATGATAAGTATTGGTGGGCAACAGGCTTCGTTTGGGGTCAGCTTACAAAGTACAGCAAGCCCAGAACAGAGCTTAAGGCAAAGAACAGAATTACCTTCAAGTCAGAAGAAATGGCAAATCTTTTTGTTCAGGGTCTTAAAGAGGCAGGCTTTGTAAGAGCAGTAGGTTCTGATCAGCTTGTTGATGACTCATATTATCAGAGCGGCAAGGATGTTTGGCTTCTCTGGTCAAGCATTCAGCATGACTCATTTGTAGGCTATACCGGCACAACAGCTTCAACAAAGAAGACCACCACCGAAAAGCCTACAACAACCAAGGCTCCCACAACTGCTGCTCCCACAACCACTGAAAAGCCGACAACAACTCAGGCTCCCACCACCGAAAAGCCTACAGAAGCAGCAACCACCACCACAACGGTTCCTGTATCAAATAACGGTTCGGCTGAATAAGTTTACAAAAAATGCGGTTATGCAACACTTTATATAAAATGATTAAAAAAATCGCAAAAAACGGTTCATTTTTGTAGTGAAAGGTGTTGACATATACCCCGATATATGTTAATATAAGGTAACAATTGTTGCTCTTGCAATAAAATTTGAAAGGAATGGTTCGAAAATGAAAAAAGTACTTGCACTCGCACTTGCTCTTGTTATGGCATTCTCCATGAGCGCTATGGCATTCGCAGCAGACGAAACAACTACAACTACAACAGCAGCAGCTGTTGAGGAACCCACCAAGACTTGCCCCGTATGCGGCAACGAATTTGTTGATGCAGATGCTTACAATGATCATATCGCTATCTGCGAGAAGACAAACACAGGTATCAGCGCAAACATCAGCATTCAGGAACTCCTCAACATGCTTATCGACCTCATTAAGTCATCAATGACTCAGTGGGATGCAATCGAAAGTGTTATCGTTCGTCTTGTTGACTTCATCGAAAACATTGGTACAGCAGCAGTTGGCGAAGCTGACGTTAAGGGCGCAGTAGCAGACCTTGAAGCAGCTCTTGCTGATGCTAAGATTCCCGGTGTTTCAGACATCCTCAATGCTATCAAGCAGAAGGTTAAGGATCTCTATGCAGGCGAAGTTGCTACAACAGTTGAAGCAACAACAGCTGCAGAAGAAATCGTTGACACTGGTTCATCATCAGTTGGTATCGCTGTTTTCGCAGCAGTTTCAGTTGCAGCTGCAGCAGCATATGTTTGCACAAAGAAGAGCAAATAATTGCCTACTTAAGCTTATTAGATTGAATTAGCGCAAGAATTTAATTGAAAAGCACTACGGCGTATCCGCAAGGATGCGCCGTTTTTTCGTTTGGATAATTTTTAGATTAGTCTCCAAATATAGGGAGGGGACTTGCATCCGACAAAGCATAAAATAATTCCCATGCACCGATTATGATGCATGGGAATTTATCAATAATATCTGTAGCTTGCAATAACCTTACCGAGGATGATTACTTCGTTTACAATAATCGGTTCGTATGTATCATTTTCGGGTTGCAGTCTGAAATGACCGTTTTCCTTATAGAATGTTTTAACTGTTGCGGAATCATCAATAAGGGCAACAACCATTTCGCCGTTGCGTGCAGTCGGTGTTCTTTCAACAATAACAATATCGCCGTCAAGGATTCCCGCCTGAATCATGCTTTCACCCTTAACTTTAAGAGCAAAAAGCTCCTTGTCCTGCGCTCCGACCATTGAAAACGGAAGATATCCTTCAATATCCTCAACAGCAAGAATAGGCTGACCTGCAGTAACAGTACCGAGAAGAGGAACGTGAGTTACATTATCTGCCTGACCGACTATTTTTATGCATCTTTTCAGCATGGGCGGTCTTTGAATGTATCCTGCTGCTTCGAGCGCATCAAGGTTTGCCTGAACGGATGAAGTTGAACGCAGACCTACAGCAGCTCCTATTTCGCGAACACTCGGAGTCATGCCGTTTTTTGCCGTTTCAACCAGAAATTCATATATTTTCTGTTGGATAGGTGTAATCGGCTTCATAATTTAACCTCTTTCTTTATCTTTTTGGTGTTTTTTGTGGATTATAAACTCTCTCGAGGGTATTATAGCACAAATGTTCGCGGAATGCAAACATTTGTTTGATATTTTTGCAAATTTTTTTTGAGTAAGGGTATTTAATTATTTTTGCATTTATGATATAATTAACTGATAATGTATAATTTTTTGACTATTATTAAGGAGCATTATGGCAGAGCGCAGAACACAAAATAATAATCAAACTAAAAATCGCAGCAAAATGCCTATTATTGCCGCGGTTTCGGTCATTTGCGCTCTTTCGGTTTTGATTATTGTTTTTCTCGCCTGTAAAAATTCGGCATTTTTTATGATTTCACAGTATAAAGCTGAAAAACATGATTATTCAGAGGCTTTGGAATATATAGAGGATATTCATACAGAAAGAGCTGATGCTCTTGCAATGTATCTTTCGCTCCGTGTTGACATTAATGAAAACTATCCCGTCTTACTTACGGATTTCAACCCATCAATTATTTCGGGCTGGACGGAATCGGTTTCCGAAGTAGAGAAAATAAAGCATTTTTTAAGTGATGAAATTGCTGCCGAAGCCGAAAAGTTAAGCATCACTTTGCATCAGGTAAATTCTTGCCTTACGCAGTATGAACAGATTCAAGGCGATATTCTTTCGCTTATGGATATTTTTGCAGAGCTTAACAGACTTTATACCAAGGATGCTAAAGGAAAGAATACGGCTTTTACCGTTATGGAGGAACGAATAAAAATTTCATCGTGGGAGCAGCAGCTTTCTACTCTTGTAAACTTTGCAAATACTGTTCCGAAGTTTGAAAATATTTATCTGCTTAATTATCTGATTAAAGAGGTTGAAGGAGAATGCCTTGACCTTAAGTCGGCGATGGATTCCGTTGTTGCAATGGGATACGAGGAAACCGATCTTATCCGTCTCAGCGGTACGGGGCAGAAGCAGTTCCCTGCAATAACAAACAGCAATAATGAATCGGTAAATCTTTTACAGAAGGAAAGATATGAAAGATTTATGTATGAAGGGATTTGTATTCAGCTTGCGGAGGTTCTGGGCGAATTTTATGAGGTATAGACTTAAAAATGATTATAGACATTGAAGCACAGAGTTTACGGATATAAAATTAATACTGTCCCATTGACAATATAATATCATTATGGTAATATATTTCTTGTAAAGTTAAAGGGGAGTAGCTTACGGGTTATCCCGAGCGGTCTGTCAACAACCGTTGCCTTGGGCATCTGGCAGACACCCAGCTTTTTGGAAGCAAGACCTTTGACAGAGGATTTTTACCGTTCTCTGCCAAGGTTTTTTTATATTTATACAGAAAAAATTTGAAAGGATTGAAATTGATGAAGTTCTATCTCGAACAGATTAGCGATGTCTTTTCTCATGTCAAAAGCTCAGAAAACGGTTTAACAACCGCTGAAGCTGAAAAAAGACTTGCCGAAAACGGCAAAAACAAGCTTGCCGAAGGCAAGAAAAAGACGATGTTCCAGCGAGTGCTTGAACAGCTTTCCGACCCTATGATTATCATTCTTATTGTTGCTGCGGTTATTTCGGCAATTACCGAATGGGTTGAGGCAGGCGGAATTACGGTTCCCACCGATACTATTATCATTATGGTTGTTGTTATTATCAACACAGTTCTTGGCGTTGTTCAGGAGAGTAAGGCGGAAGCAGCAATTGAAGCTCTGCAGGAAATGAGTGCCGCAACCTCGAAGGTTATTCGTGACGGAAAGCTTGTTTCTGTTCGCAGCGAAGATCTTGTTATAGGCGATGTTATCGTTCTTGAAGCAGGTGATGCTGTTCCCGCAGACTGCCGTATTTTTGAATGCGCAAGCATGAAGATTGAAGAAGCGGCACTTACCGGTGAATCTGTTCCCGTTGATAAGCTTATAAATGTCCTTACGGGCGGCGATAACGGCGAGGTTCCCCTCGGCGACAGAAAGAACATGGCATATATGGGTTCAACCGTTGTTTACGGCAGAGGCAAAGCTGTTGTAGTTGCGACGGGTATGGACACTGAAATGGGTAAGATTGCCGATGCTATTGCTCAGGCTGAAGAGGGTCAGACTCCTCTCCAGATTAAGCTTTCACAGCTTTCAAAGATTCTTACCTACCTTGTCCTCGGTATTTGCGTTGTTCTTCTTGCATTCCAGGTTATTACTGCATATTTCGGCGAAGGCTTAAGCTTCAATATTTTCCTTGAAAGCTTCATGGTTGCCGTTTCTCTTGCAGTTGCAGCTATTCCCGAAGGTCTTGCAGCTGTTGTTACAATCGTTCTTTCAATCGGTGTTACAAATATGTCGAAGAAGAACGCAATCATCAGAAAGCTTACTGCAGTTGAAACTCTCGGCTGCGCACAGATTATCTGTTCGGATAAGACAGGTACGCTTACACAGAACAAGATGACCGTTGTTGACCATTACGGCGATAACGAGGCACTTATTGCAAAGGCTATGGCTCTTTGCTGCGATGCTGAAATAGATTCAGACGGTGTTGTTACGGGTGAACCTACAGAGGCTGCTCTTGTTAATTATGCGAATGCACTCGGCTTTAACAAGAATGACCTTGTTGCAAACGCACCCAGAATAGGCGAAGCACCCTTTGATTCAGGCAGAAAGATGATGTCAACCGTTCATCAGACTGCAGATGGAATAGTTCAGTATACAAAGGGCGCTCCCGATGTTATTCTTAATATATGCAAATATGCTCTTATCAACGGTGAGGTAGTTCCTTTTACAGAGGATGTTAAGGCTGCAATTCTTAAGGATAACAAGAGAATGGCAGACCAGGCTCTGCGTGTTCTTGCGGTTGCTTACAGAGATTATGCTCAGGCTCCCGCAGATTTTGCTCCCGAAGCTCTCGAAAATGAACTTATTTTCATCGGTCTTACCGGCATGATTGACCCTGCACGTCCCGAGGTTAAGGCAGCTATTGAAGAGTGCCGTTCAGCAGGTATTACTCCCATTATGATTACCGGCGACCATAAGGATACTGCGGTTGCAATTGCAATGCAGCTTGGTATTATTGAGGATGCATCAAGTGCTATTACCGGTGCACAGCTTGATGAAATCAGCGATGAGGATTTTGCAGAGAGAGTTACCGAATTCAGAGTTTATGCACGTGTTCAGCCTGAACACAAAACAAGAATTGTTAATGCATGGCGTGCAAAAGGCATGATTACCGCAATGACTGGCGATGGTGTTAACGATGCTCCCTCAATCAAGAGTGCGGATATCGGTGTCGGTATGGGTATTACCGGTACAGACGTTACAAAGAATGTTGCAGATATGGTTCTTGCAGACGATAACTTTGCAACAATTGTTTCTGCAGTTTCAGAAGGCAGAAGAATTTATGATAATATCAGAAAGGCTATCCAGTTCCTTCTTGGTTCAAACCTTTCAGAGGTTCTCTCAATCTTCGCCGCTACAATTCTTGGCTTTACAATTCTCAAGCCCGTTCACCTTCTTTTCATCAATCTTGTAACAGATAGTATTCCTGCACTTGCTCTCGGTCTTGAAAAGCCCGAAAGAGATATTATGAAGCGCAAACCCAGAAACAGCAAGGAAGGTGTTTTTGCGGGCGGTATGGGCTTTGACGTTGCATATCAGGGCATTCTTGTTACAATTCTTACACTTGCAGCATTCTTTATCGGCGAGTTCCTTGAAACAGGACATTGGCAGTTTACCAATATTGCAGATTGCAAGGAAGGTATGACAATGGCATTCCTTACAATGTCAATGTGTGAAATTTTCCACTCCTTCAATATGCGTTCACAGAGAGGCTCTGTTCTCGGTATGGCATTCGGTCAGAAGTCACATAACTGGGTTCTTTACGGTGCAATGGTTGCTTCACTTGCTCTTACAACAGCAATTATTGAAATTCCGTTCCTTGCAGATATGTTTGATTTTGCTCATCTTGACCTCATGGCATACGGTATTTCAATCGGTCTTGCATTCCTTGTTATTCCCATTGTTGAGATTATCAAGGCTATTCAGAGAGCGGCTTCCAAAAATAAATAAAAATTACGGCTTGCACAAAATTTTGTGCAAGCCGTTTTTGCTGTATTCATAAAAGAAAAGCTTTTGCAAGTCCGAAATAGATAACAAGGGTAACAATGTCAACAAGAGTTGCAATCATCGGTCCTGCCATGAGAGCGGGGTCAAGCTTAACAATTTTTGCAAATATGGGAAGAGAGCAGCCGATAAGCTTGGCAACAATTATTGCACAAAACATAGCGAGCGAAACAACAAGAAAAACGGAGAGTGTTCCGTCGCAGAAAAGATACATTCTCAGGATGTTTGCAACACCGAGTACGGCGCCGCATATCGCTGCAACACGAAGCTCTTTGAGTATGATTTTAAAATAATCCTTTATTTCAATTTCACCGACAGCAAGACCGCGTATAATCAGAGTAGAAACCTGACTGCCTGCGTTACCGCCCGTACCCATGAGCATGGGCATTGAAGCTGTAAGAGCAACAAATCCTGAAAGAAGTGTTTCATAGCCTTCAATAATCTTTCCGGTAAATGTTCCCGAAATCATCAGAATAAGAAGCCAAAGGATTCTGTTTTTTGCAAGCTTAAAAACTCCTGTTTTCAGATATTCGTCATCGGAGGGTGCAAGCAAAGCCATCTTTTCAAAGTCTTCCGTGGTTTCTTCCTCGATAACGTCAACGATATCGTCAACTGTGATAATGCCGACAAGTCTGTTCTCGTTATCAACAACGGGAACACTTAAAAGGTCGTATTTTTTAACAACATCCGCAACATACTCACGGTCATCAAGAGTGTTAACTGAAATAAGCTGCGCATCATCTTCCATAATATCACCGACAAGGGTATCCTTATCGCATAGAAGGAGTGAGAGAAGAGGGATGCTTCCGAGAAGATGGTGCTCTTTATCAATACAATAACAGGTGTAGACAGTTTCCTTGTCTATGCCTGTTTTTCTTATTTTATCAATAGCCTGAGCAGCGGTGAGGCTTGTGCGCAGATGTACCATTTCAATGGTCATCAGACTTCCTGCGCAGTCATCGGGATATTTGAGAAATCTGTTGATGAGTTTTCTTGTTTCAGGGTCGGAATGAGCAAGAACCCTTGTTACGACGTTTGCCGGCATTTCTTCAAGAAAGTCAACCGTATCGTCAAGAAACATTTCATCAAGCAGAATCTCCAGCTCGGTATCATTGATTCTGCGTACAAGTTCTGTCTGAGTTTCGGGTTCAAGATATGCAAAAACCTCTGCTGAGATATCCTTCGGCAAAACTCTGAACACAAAAAGCTTTTCCTTAAGCTCAAGCTCTTCGATGATAAGAGCTGTATCGACAACGTTGATTTCCGTAAGGCAATCACGAAGAGCTGAAATCTCACCTTTTTTTGTCATTTCAACAATATCGGCAAGGATAATTTCAAAATTTTCCATAAAAAATTGCCGCCTTTCGCTAACCGCAAAGACAGCACAACCAAATGTAAGCGATTTAGTTTTAAATCACTCTGAAAATTCCGTTGACAGCTCCGTCATGCGGTTATATGTAATTACACTTCTACTTCGAGGGTTGGGAATATCGGAACTGCCCAAAATTTTCACCACACAATCAAAAATTTTTTACTTATTAATCGTACACCTAAAAACCGATAAAGTCAAGTAAAAAGAAGAAAAAATTCAATAAAATAAAATATTCAAGAAAAACGGAGAAAATCGGACGTATAAGGTCAAAAACAGACGCAAATAAGAGATTTTGTGCAGCAAATCAGAAAAATGGGTATGCATCTTTAACCTTTTTTAGTTAAAAAAATGCCGTGTTCTTCCATTGGTTGAAGGGCTTAATGTCCTTCGGAAAGGAGTGATTTTTTGAAAAAAGGATTAACCGAAAAGGAGAAGCTGTTCTGCGCTTACTATGCAGACGGCGGCGATGCAAGAGGCTGCGCGGCTAGAGCAGGTTTTTCGGTGATGCCGCAGAGAAATGCGGCAAAGCTTCTCTCAAGAGAGGATATCAGGTCAGAGATATCGAGGCTTGAAAAAGAAAAAAGAGCGGTCAGCTCCGTTGAAAGAGGGCTTATGCGCCTTGCGTTCGGTTCGGTTGCAGATGCAATGAAGCTGATGCTCTGTGAAGAAAGCATGACTGCCGAGGAAATTGAGAGGCTGGACCTTTTTAATGTTTCCGATATCAAGCGCCCCAAGGGCGGAGGGCTGGAAATCAAGTTTTTTGACAGATTGAAGGCTCTGGAGCGCCTTGAAAAAATCGGTGCATATGAGGAAGGGTCGCAAAGCAGCTTTATAAAGGCTCTGTCTGACGGCGCAAGGCTTCTCTCTCAGGAGGATAATCTTGAGTAAGAAGCAGGATTTTACAGCCTTTTCAGAAAAACAGATGAAGGCACTGTGTTGGTGGATGCCCGAAAGTCCGTTTAATAAATATGATGCTGTTATATGTGACGGCGCAGTGCGTTCGGGTAAAACACTTTGTATGTCGGTTTCCTTTGTTGCATGGGCTTTCTCGGCTTTTTCCGACCGTTCGTTTGCACTTTGCGGTAAAACAATAGCCTCCTTGCGTCGCAACGTTGTTACGGTTATTCTTCCCGTGCTTCGGGAACTCGGTTTTGAATGCAATGAAAAGCTTTCGCAGAATCTTATCGAGATTTCCTACTGCGGGTCAACAAATCGCTTCTGGCTTTTCGGCGGCAAGGATGAAAGCTCTGCTGCGCTTATTCAGGGCATGACTCTTGCCGGAGTTTTGCTTGATGAGGTCACTCTTATGCCGCGTTCTTTTGTCGAACAGGCGCTTGCCCGATGCTCCGTTGATGGTTCAAAGCTCTGGTTCAACTGTAACCCTGAGCATCCGATGCATTGGTTTCATGAGGAATGGGTCAAAAAGCACCGTGAAAAGAACTGTCTTTATCTTCATTTTACAATGAGGGATAATCCTTCCCTTACACCGTCTATAATCCGCCGCTATGAGAAGCTTTATTCAGGCGCATTCTATGAGCGCTTCGTTCTCGGAAGGTGGGTAGCGGCACAGGGCTGTGTTTATCCGATGTTTTCGCAGGAAAAGCACGTGATATCACCCCCTGACGGAATGAGTCAATACTACATATCATGCGATTACGGTACGGTTAACCCTTCTTCCTTCGGCTTATGGGGAGAAAGCGGCGGAAAATGGTACAGAATTAAGGAGTACTACTTTAATTCGAGAGTTGAAGGCAGTCAGAGAACGGACAGCGAGCATTATGATGCGCTTTGTGACCTTGCAGGCACTCTGCCGATTGAGGCGGTTATAGTTGACCCTTCGGCGGCAAGCTTTATCGAATGCATAAGGCGGGGCTGCAGATTCAGGGTTATACCTGCACGCAATGAAGTTATTGACGGCATAAGACGTGTTTCGGACTGCCTTAAGGAGCAGAAAATTCTGTTTTCACCCGAATGTAGGGATACCATCAAGGAGTTTGGTCTTTACCGGTGGGAGGAAAATGCCGCAAAGGATGCCGTGCGAAAAGAAAACGACCATGCCATGGACGATATCCGCTACTTTGTTTCGACTGTTGTTGACAAAGAGGATGACGGCGGATTTTTCGCTCTTGCGGCAAGAAGGAGATAATGATGGGAATTTTCAAAAAAAGAGATGTTTCAAGGGTTGCCGCACCTGCAACTCAAATAAAAAACAGACATCCCTTTGGTATTCTTGATGGCTATGTACCGCTTGGTGCGCCTCAGACAAGGCTCTATTACACCTTGCGTGAAGCAATACCCGTTATTGATGCGGCGATTTTAAAGATAGTACGCCTTACGGGAGGCTTTGAGGTAAGATGCTCCGATAAAGCGGCGCAGTATGCAATTA
The DNA here is from genome assembly GCA_045544115.1 of Acutalibacteraceae bacterium. Lineage (GTDB taxonomy): Bacteria > Bacillota > Clostridia > Oscillospirales > Acutalibacteraceae > CAG-177. Next base: position 89,497 of record JAZPYI010000013.1, read on the forward strand.
ATGATTTTGTGAAAAACGTTCCTGTTGGCGGAAACAGACAGGGAATAGCGGTTTTTATTGAATCTTATCTTGAACAGCTTCTTACCTGCGGTACAGCCGTCGGCGAAATAGTTACCGATACTGAGGGGAATCCGAGAGCGCTTTTTAATGCTCCGCTCGATAATATTGAGCTTAAACGGCATAAAAACGGCTTTGATATTGACATTTTCGTGAGAGATGAGGGTCAGCTTCGCAGGGTTAAAGCACCTGATATGTGCCTTCTGAGTGTTCTGAATCCCGACCCCGGCTCTCTTACTGGAAACTCAATTCTCAAAGGGATGCCTTTTGTAAGCTCTGTGCTTCTCAAAATCTTTGAGAGCATCGGTGCAAACTGGGAAAGGGTTGGTAATCTGCGTTTTGCGGTTACATATAATCCGAAAAACGATGCCGTTGACAGAGCTTATGCCAAGGACAGAGCGATGCAGGTTGCGAAGGAATGGGGCGAAGCAATGCAAAGCGGTTCTGAAATTCGCGATTTTGTAGCTGTCGGTGATGTTCAGATTAAGGTTATCGGTGCTGATAATCAGATTCTGGACAGCGATGTGCCTGTTCGACAGATGCTTGAACAGATTATTGCAAAAACAGGTATTCCGCCGTTTATGCTCGGGCTTTCATGGTCGAGCACGGAAAGAATGTCGCAGCAGCAGTCGGATGCTCTTACAAGTGAGTTGGAGGCATACAGACGTATTCTTAACCCCGTAATAGGAAAAATATGCACGGCATATCTCAGAAGCAGAGGCTGTTCCTGCCCGATTGAAATCGTATGGAACGATATAATGCTTCAGGATGAGGTCGAGCAGAGCAGAGCGATGCTTTACAGGGCGCAGGCAGAAAAAATCCAGAGAGGTGAATAACTACGGAAAAGGAAAACACCAATATTCTGTCCGAAGAGGAGCTTGAGCTTATCGGACAGTTTGCAAGAAAGAAACTCAGCAGTGAGGAAATATATACTTTTTCGCTTATTCTTTGTGACAATGAAATTGACAGAGATAACGAAAAGTTTACGGTTTCCGCACTCAATAAGCTTGCAGGGCTTTTTATCGGCAAAACGGGAATTTTTGACCACAACATGAAAAGCAAGGACCAGACTGCAAGAATTTATTCATCGGAGGTAATAACTGATTCAACACGCAATACCTCCGACGGTGAGCCTTATACTTATATTAAAGCGAAGGCTTATATGGTCAGAACGGAAAAAAATAAGGATCTTATTGCAGAAATTGATGCAGGCATCAAAAAGGAAACAAGTGTGGGCTGTTGTGTGAGCGATATAAGCTGCTCAATCTGCGGCATGAATATCAAAACTCACGGCTGTGAGCATCAGAAGGGTAAGGTTTATGACGGAAAGCTGTGCTGTTATCATCTTTCAGAGCCTACGGATGCTTATGAATGGTCATTTGTTGCCGTGCCTGCACAGAAAAATGCAGGAGTAATAAAATCCTTTGTTCCGGAAAGCGAAACAGAGAAGCTTGCCCGATGGGCAGATGAATACAGAGAAGAGCTTAAGACGGATATCATCCGCTGTGCCGCTTCGGTTATTCCCGAGATGAAAAGCTCTTCGCTTGAAGAAATCTGTGTTTCTCTTTCGGTTAAGGCTCTTCGCGAAATGCGCGATGCATTCCGTGAAAACGCAAAGAAAAACCTGCCTGTTATAAGACAGCTTGACTGCGTTCAGGCGGATTATGAAAACCGTAATTCCGAATATAAAATTTAAGGAGGACTGAATATGTCGGTATCATTTGGCGGATTTAATTCAAACATTGCAACTTTTAAGACGGCAGCGGAGCTTGAATGCGGCTGCGGAGTAAAGGTCAGCGAATCAAACACTGTTGCATTATGCTCGGACGGCGACAGCTTCTGCGGCTTTGTTGTTAACGGAGAGGGCGGTTATGCCTCGGTACAGCTCAGCGGTGTTGTAACGGTGCCTTACACAGATGCGGCGCCTGCGGTGGGCTATACAATGCTTGCTTCTGACGGAAACGGCATCAAGGCTTCTGAAAACGGCAGAGAGTATCTTGTTATTGCCGTTGATGAAAATGCAAAAACCGTTACTTTCCTGATGTAAGAAAGGAGAAATAATATGTCAAATTATGATAACATAAAGCTCGAAAAGGGTCTTTATTCAACCGGAGATTTCACAAAGGCACTTGAAAGCCTTGATTCAAGCGAAAACTATAAGGGAACTGCTCTTGAGGGTCTGGATGCATATCAGCGTCAGCTTAAGCGTTTCGGTATCAAGGTAAGCGGCAGCGGCAGTGATGTTGTTGAAAAGTTTTTCAGAACCTCAGACAGCGCGGTGCTTTTCCCGGAATATGTTTCAAGAGCAGTAAGACAGGGCCTTGAACAGGCGGATATTCTTCCCGGTATTGTTGCTTCAACAACTCTTATCGAGGGTATGGATTACCGTTCGATTACCTCTTCGCCTACTGAGGATGAAAAGGAGCTTAAGATTGTAAAAGAGGGCGCATTTATTCCCGAAACCGCTATCCGCACAAAGGAAAATCTTGTAAAGCTCAAAAAAAGAGGCAGAAGTCTTGTTGCTTCATACGAAGCTATAAGATTCCAGCGCCTTGACCTTTTCACAGTCACTCTCAGACAGATTGGTGCATATATCGCAAGAACTCTTCTTAAGGATGCCATTGAGGTTATCGTGAACGGTGACGGCTCGGGGAACGGTGCCGATGTTATTGAATGTACTCAGGCGGGTACTCTTGCTTATTCCGACCTTGTGGATTTCTGGAACGGCTTTGACCCCTATGAGCTTAACACTATTGTTGCAGCACCCGAGCTTATGGCTGCCATGCTTAATATGGAGCAATTCAGAGATGCAGCGGCAGGTCTTAATTTCCACGGTAAGGGTGAAATGATTACTCCTCTCGGTGCAAAGCTTCTTAAGTCCTCTGCCGTTGAAGCGGGCAAGATTATCGGTCTTGATAAGTCAGCTGCTCTTGAAATGGTTAAGGCGGGCGAGATTATGACCGAATATGACAAGCTTATTGACCGTCAGCTTGAACGTGCGGTTATCAGCTGCACCGCAGGCTTTGCAAAAATATTTGACGGAGCATCAAAGGTGCTTTCCGTCTGACGGAGGGATTGCGTTGATTGAAATCTGGAGCATTCTTGATGCGCTCAGAAGAAATCATGCAGCTGAAGGTACGGATGAGGAGCTTGCTCCTCTCTGTGCCGCAGCCGCAAAAGAGCTTGAAGCAAAAATAAAAGAAGGTATCGACTGCTCGGATATAAGGCTTATAAATGCTGGTGCGGCTATGGTAAATTACCGACTGTGTCTTAAAAGGACAAGTGCCGACGAAGAAGTTACCTCATTCAAGGCTGGTGACGTGACCGTGAGCATATCGCCATCGGCTGTTATCGAAAGAGCAGAAAAGGAAAAAAGTGATGCACTCATTGAGGTGCTTCCGCTTTTAAGAGATGACGGCTTTGTTTTCAGGCAGGTGAGCATATGATTGAATCCATATTCAAGAAATACGGCAGACCGTTGGCTTTTGTTTCAAAGAACGGCGAAACAATCAAGGAAACAAATGCTTTTATCAGCCCTCTGAGATATAAAAATAAGATGTATCTTTACGGCGTAAACACCGAAATCGGTTACAATTCGCAGGGGCATTATTTGTATATCGGTCCGCCTGAACCTGACCTTACACTTTCAGCCGACGGCGAATATATAAGCTGTCTGGGCGATAAATACAGAATTGACAGAGCGGAGAAGGTTTACAAGGGTGAAGAAGTGTTTTATATATGGGCGATTATCAGAGTAATTGTTGAAACGGAATGAGGTGTAAGATATGAGTGAAATAAGTGCGTTGCCCGCCAATATTGTTGAATGGCTCAAAAGCCGTGAGGAGCTTGATTACATAAGATTTCTAACGGAGTTTCCCGCAATAAAAAAAGCGATACCGCTTAAGCACACAACTGTTGCAGTCGGCATCGGAAGCATGGAAATTGTCGATTCCTTCACGGAAAATGATGAAGGTGTGCTCGTTGAAAATGAATATTGCAGGCAGGCTAAAATAAATCTTAAGCTTTCCATTCACGCACCCTTTTCCTTGGGCGGCGAGGCATGCCATGCTGCGTTTACGGATATTATTGACTGCCTCACTTTTGGTTCGGGTCTGGATATTCTGACTTCGGGCTGTGAGAATATTATTGCCGACAGAGATACAGATGCTTTTGTGCTTACTGCATGGGCAACTGTCAATGCTTCTCTTTGCCCTGCACAGACATCAAGCCTTGATTTCCCGTCTTTTATAAGCAAAGATTTGCTTTGCAGCTCACATGTAAATGACAAAAGCATTCATCTTTCCGAAGAGCAGTTGGAGTATCTTAATAAGCCTTTTGTAAGCGGAACCTATTTTGGAACGGGTGATGCCACAAAAAGCATTTCTCTCGGCTTCAGACCGAGTGTTGCTATAGTAATCGCCAGCCAAATTCCTTTGATTTATGTTAATCATGCCGCCTCATGGAACAGAGCCTATGCGGCGGTTGCCATAGACAGCGGTTCGTCGCTCGGAATAGAAATCACAAATAACGGCTTTAAGGTGAGAAGCACGGAGAATGATCTTTCAAAAAGCTGCACACCTTTGCTTAACGAGCTTGGCACAACATATTTCTATTTAGCTTTTAAATAAAAAACGGGACTGATTCACTGAAAATTGTGAGTCAGTCCTATGTTTTTATTGGTCAATATTCTGCCATACAAAGCCTACATCTGCTCCGACCTGAACAAAGCTGTCAAGGTTATCGGAGTTAAGTGATGATACACGTTTGAAGCCGTTTGCTTCAAATGCTTCACAGAAGGCATTTGCCATTTCGACATCTTTAAAGGTGATATGAGTGACGAGTCGGAATTGATGGCGGTTTACACCTCCGTCAAAGCCTACAACAAAGCCTGTACACCACCAGTATTCGGTATAGGGGCGATTGAAAATAGGCTCATAATTACCCGTCTGATTTTCATCCCACATAAAGCACATTTCCATTTTAAGCCAATCTTCTTTTTTTGCACAGTTGAAATGCGTTCCGCCGCTGCCGACCTTTCTTGTATATATGCCGACCTCACCGCCTACAAAAGCATAACCGTACTGACCCTTCCATATCTGAACAAGCCATTCCTTGTTGTCATAAACAAACTTTGTTCTTACGGTATCGTAATACATCATCGTAACGGGTGCCATGCTGTCATAGCCCTCGTTAAAGCCGAAATTTGACTGCCATGCATTTTTGTCATCGGTGTAATAATAGTTACCGTTGGGGTCGTATTTGTATGATGCGATTGAAGCGGTATCAAAATTAATATCTACATCAGGCGGGATATATTTGGGAGCCTGAGGCATTTTGAATACCTGAGAAAAAGCTCGATTGATAACCGTTGTTATCTGAGTAATTTTTTCTGCGAGAGTAGTTGATTCCTGAACGGTTGCAGCCGTTGAGGATGGAACGGTTGAGATTATTTCGGATACGGGAATAGACGGAATAACGGAGGGCTGCGTATTTACCGGTTCGGATTTGCTTTCATCAAGGGTAAATTCGTTGTATGCCGGATAGGTAAATTCGGGCTGAGTCTGATATTCCACGTATGTACCGGGTTCAACATCAATTGACGGACTGTCATCGGCATTCATTTTTACGGCAAGAACCGCAACAATGCATATAATACATGCCGCAACAGCCGAAGCAATAATTGCTGCTGTCTTTTTGTTCATTATTATTTCCTCCAAAAATTAATCTGCGGTATATTCACGCACAAATGCGTTGATAAACAGGGGACCCATATCCATAGCAACAATGACAGGTTTGCCATCTTTTACCATAAATGTCATTCCCTCGCCCTCGCTGCCCGAGGTGAGATTCCGGTCAAGTACCTTTTCAACGGCCCCGTTTTCGGGATTTATCTTGTAAATCGCTTGTGTATCATCGTTTGTTGCGGCATAGATAAAGCCGTTGTAAAATTCTGCTCCCTGAATTGCATAGGGAGAGCTTTCAAGCTTAATTTCTTTCACAAATTTCATTTCGTTTGCAGTATCATAAGCAAGAAGAACTGTGGGGTTTTTGGAATGGTCGGTGCAATAAAGATAGCCGGTTTTGCTGTCAACGCATACCCAAGGAAGCCCTCTTGTTATTTTTTCGGCATCCATAATATAGTAATCGATAAGCTCAAGTGTTTCGGCATCAAAAACACCCACTATGGGATAATCCCATACCTTGCTGTCTTCAAGACCGGCATAGATTTTACTGTTATAAAAACTCAAACCGCCGATATGCTTTATGCCAAGCTCTTTAAGCTCATCGGGAATTGCAAAATAGTTTGCATTAACGAGAGTTTTGGCATCGGCTTCGGTTCGGATAAGAGTTGTTTTTGATGAAAAATAAAGTGTTTCACCATCGGTTGTTAATCCCTGAGAGCGGAAATATGCACCTATTCCCACCACATTTGTTTTTTCGTTATCTGTTCTTTTACCCTCGGAGATAAGGTCGATTCCGTGTGTCAGAACAGAAAAAGGTATAAGTATAATCGCAAAAATAACTGACAAAATTTTGTTAACTGTCAATGCAAATGCGCTCATATAAAACCCTCTGCTTTCCCATATTAATATTATACAGTATATCAAATAAGAAAAATATAGTCAACGGAGATTTGCATAAAAATACGGTCGAAATTTATTCTTTGGGGAATGTTTTCAAATCGTTGACAATAAATTTAAAACAAGGTAAAATAAATATTGGAAAATAAAAAAAGGAGATATGCCTATGAACGATGTTAACAAGCTTTATGAGCTCTGGCTTGAGGGTACGAGTGAAAACAAAGAAATCCACAGCGAGCTTCTTGCAATTAAAGACGATGATGAAGAAATTCTTGACCGTTTTTACAGGAATCTTGAATTTGGTACAGCAGGATTACGAGGCATTCTCGGAGCGGGAACCAACAGAATGAACACCTATACGGTATGTCAGGCTACTCAGGGTCTTGCGGATTATCTTAACAGCAATTATAAAAATGCGAGTGTCGCAATAGGCTATGATTCAAGAATTAATTCCGATGTTTTTGCTAAGCAGTGTGCAGGTGTACTCGCCGCTAACGGAATAAAGGCATATATCTACCCGAATCTTATTCCTACTCCTCTTGTATCATATGCGGTAATGCGACTTAAGTGCCAAAGCGGTATTGTTATTACCGCAAGCCATAATCCTTCAAAATATAACGGCTATAAGTGCTATGACCCTGCCGGCTATCAGATGACCGAGGAAGCGGCAAACGAAACTTATGCATTCATTCAGAAGGTTGATATGTTTGAGGACGTTAAGCGCATCCCCTTTGAGAAGGGTCTTGAAAACGGTCTTATTGAATATATAGCAAACGATATCGTTGAGGAATTTTATGCTCACGTTATGAGCAGACCGATTAATCCCGAAATTATTAAAAGCAGCGACCTTAAAGTTATCTACACTCCGCTTAACGGTACGGGAAATATTCCCGTAAGAACCGTTCTTTCAAGAGCAGGCTTCAAGAATGTAGCGGTTGTAGCGGAGCAGGAAATGCCTGACGGAAGATTCCCGACCTGCCCCTATCCTAATCCCGAGATAAAGCAGGTTTTTGAGTGCGCAATTGAAATGACAAAGGAAGAAAAAGCGGATTTGCTTCTTGCAACCGACCCGGATTGCGACAGAGTGGGTATTGCTGTTTTGAACGGTGATGATTACGTTCTTCTTTCGGGTAACGATGTAGGTGTGCTTCTTACGGAATATATGCTTTCCGCAAGAAAAGAAAATGGAACTCTTCCCGAAAATCCTGCAATGACGAAATCATTTGTTTCAACTCCGCTTGTTGACAGAGTTGCCGCAAAATACGGCTGTAAGGTTACGGATGTTCTTACCGGCTTTAAATATGTAGGAGAATTTATTGCAAATCTTGAAAAAAACGGAGAAGAAAACCGTTTTGTTATGGGATTTGAGGAGAGCTACGGCTATCTTATCGGCACTCACGCAAGAGATAAGGATGCTGTTGCGGCATCACTCATGATTTGTGAAATGGCGGCCTATTATAAGGACAAGGGAAAAACACTTGTTGATGTTCTTAACGGAATTTACGAGGAATTCGGTACCTGTGTCGATAAGCTTTACAACTTTGTTTTTGAAGGCGCAAGCGGCATGGCAAAGATGGCGGAAATCATGAACGAAACAAGAAAAAATCCACCCTCGGAGCTTGCAGGTCTTAAGGTCCTTAAGGTCAGTGATTTCGACTCAGGAACAATAACCGATACCGAAACGGGAGAAAAAGAGCCTCTTGCTCTGCCAAAATCCAATGTTCTTGCATATACCTTGCCCGACGGAAATTCCGCAATAGTCCGTCCGTCCGGAACGGAACCTAAAATCAAGGTTTATATCGCAGGCTGCGGAAAAACAAAGGAAGATGCGGAAAGGGTTGCCGAAGAACTCGGTGCAGCGATGAAAAAGCTGCTTAAAATTGATTGATATTGATTTCTGAAAGTGAAAAATCAAGGAGAAGCTTATGAATAAACGAAATCTTTTTGTAAGAATAACCGCCATTGTCTTATGCGCTCTTATGGTGTTGAGTGTAGTTACCGTTGCACTTTATGCTTTTGCGGCTGAACCGACTGCTGCCGTTGCTGCACCTGATACGGGAAGTGAGTCGATGACATGGGTGATTATTGCCGGAGTTGCGGCGGTTGCGGTAATTGTCGGATGCCTTGTTGCACCGAAGATGAAAAAGAAATAAGATGCAAATAAAATTAAAGAGAAGCCGTTTTTGGCTTCTCTTTTTCGCTTTTTATGTACAATGCATTTTTGACTGAATATAATTCAGTTCACAATCATCCCGATAAGAATACCGATATTTCCCATGGCAGCCTGAAGCCACACATAGAAATCGACCATTGCATCAGGGTTAAAATTTATAATCTGCTCAAGTTCTTTCAAAAAGTCGAAGCCGAGACTATCGGCAATGCCTTGGAAAGCAGCATACATTGCCATCAGAGGCGCAAGGAATATAAGAAGAATTGATGTGCCCATAAAGCAGCTCCTTTTTGCATAATCGGTTATTCGGATTCCATATATTTAATGTCTGTGTTTTCATAAACAACAATACCCTCACCGCTTGAAAAATCAATGTTCAAAGAATATTTTTCACGGACATCCTCATACTGAGGAAAAGACCTACAGTTAAATTCTACGGCTATTGTATCGGATTCGGCAGACCCTTTTTCATAAACAACGGTATAGCTGTTTTGGGCTGCAAACACATTGGCATTATAAAGAATATGTTCTTCAGAATCAATGTCTGTATACCAACGGTACATCTCAAATTGTGTTTGCGGCTTGATATTATAAACAAACTCGATGTATTTATCGGGTGCAAGAATTTTTATTCTGCTGAAGGTTGTATAACCTTCCTCATAGATGTGTGCGTAGTATTTGACGGAGTTTCCGTTCTTATCCGTGAAAATCAAGTCTAGATAATCGCCGTCAGCAAGTCCGGCATCATAAAAATGTCTGAAATTATCAACGAAGTAAAAGGTTTGTTCGTTACCGTTTACTTCGGTTTTGGCAAGTCTGATATAAGGGTCATCAACATCATCATATTCCCACACAACACCGTTCTCGGGGTCATACGGAAGAGTTACCTTTGCGGAGTTGTTTCCCGAAGCAATTCCGAACAGATTTGCAATCATAACAAACAGAGCCAAAAGAGGAGCGAAGACAACAGTTATTGTACCCATATTATTCTCCCTTCGGTTTTATCTTTCCAGACCGTCAACCATTGTGAATAATTCAGCAAAAAATGTTTTTGGCACTTCTTCACCGGAATTAAGACCTATAACCTTTCCGTGGTCGCCTTCTTTAGTGGGGGCAACATTCCAGATTCCTCTCTGAATTACAAAATCTTCTTCTGCTTGCGAAGATTTAAGAGGCATTTCAACAAATTCATCGCCGAAAGGATATCTTGCAGAAACAACACTTACAAGACCGTCGTTTTCCTGCCATGTTTCGTCAATTGCAATTCCTCCGTCGGTTGTGCCTTTGTATGAACCCATAGCCAGTGCAAAGGGATAGAGAATAGGCAGAGTGTTCGTTTGAGGAATATGACCTTTAAGTAGAGAGCCTGATTTGGTTGTGCTGTAGGAATACGAGAAATAATAAACATCCTCGACTGTTTTGATTATTTTGTTAAGCTCTGCCGCACCGTCGGGAGTAAGATCGTATGCAGCATGGTCATTACCCGATGCGGTAATCGCATCAATTGCAGACTCGAAATCAACATCTGTTATTCCGAAATGTTCAAGCTTGAAATCGTAAATTCCGTCTGAGCTTGCGGTAAGACCTGCAACACCGAAGCAAAGTGTTGCAAGCATATCAGTTGTGTCTTTTATTCCGACAAGACCGCCAACGGAATTGAGGACCTCCGTCAAAGATGAGCCGTTGTGCGGTGCGCAGAGTGTGGTTACACTGTGAACCCAGTCACTTTTGCCGCCTTCAAAGAGGGGAGAAATTTCGCCCTCGGTTGAAGCTTTTTCTTCTTCGCTGCCGTAAGCGAGAAGTGAAGTAAGAAGTCTTACCGTTGCACCGCCGAAGCTGTGACCGATAAGATTAATTTTAACTCTTTGACCGCCGTTTATTTTTTCGCCCCATTGCGCAACAAGCGGCTCGGTATATTCTCTGCCGAAGCGTTCATGATTATGTGCCTTTGAATGAGCTTCGCCGTAGTCAACGGTTGTTCCCGTAAGCTGTGCATAAAGCTCGCAGGCTCTGTCCCATGTGCTTGAAACGGGACCCACACTCGGTGCATGAACCTCATGACCCTGCTCGTTGAGATGTTCAACAAGGTTCATCGAGGTGGCACCCCAATACTGAACTGTGTTATTGATACCGTCACCGCTGCCCCAGCCTCCGAGACCGTGAACAAGAATATAAGGATACTGAACTTTGCCGCCGTTAAGCTCCCACCATGCCTCTCGGAATGAACCGAAATATGAAGGTATTCCTATGGCTGCACCTATGATGCAGAGCGCAAGAATAAGTGCAATTATTTTTATCAGCTTGACTTTTCTTTTCTTTTTTGGCTTCATGCTTTCTGCCTCCTTTTCAGGATAATTTTCTTCGGGATAAATCGGCGGACTATATGTAAGAGGTTCCGTATTGACGGAATCGTTTTTAAGAAGATAATCGGTAGAAACTCCGAAAAGTTCACTCATGGCAATTATTTTATCTGTATCGGGAAGTGCGCTGCCCGACTCCCATTTTGAAACGGACTGGCGGGAAACCCCAAGCGCCTCTGCGAAGGCTTCCTGCGAAAGTCCTTTTTCTTTTCTGAGATTGGTTATCTTTTCTGAAATGCTCATCTTTTGTATTCCTCCTTCATGTGTCAGTCTGATTTTAGCCCTTCATGCGGCAAAATACAACCAATTCAAGGTTACATTTATAAAAAAGTTAATGTAAACTCAAGTTTACATTTTAAATATTATATCATTTTAATGCTTGTCAGTCAATATAACCCGTTTCCGGTTGACAAAAAGCAGGAAAAACATTATAATATTCACCGAAATAAACATTCGGAGTGCGTGCAGGGAAATTCGGTCAGAATCCGAAGCAACCGCCATTACTGTGTTTGGAATTATCCATAAGTCAGAATGCCTGCCGTATTCTTGGAGTTATCGCATCTTGGGTAAGGGAGAATGCGGACTTGTTTCGGTATATATCAGCTGAAAACATCTCATTATTCTCTCTTTCAACCAAGGTTGAAGGGGTTTTTGTTTTTTATGAATGCTTTTTCAAGATTACATCCCACGGTTACAATTTTATATTTCGCAGCCGTTGTCGGAACAGCTATGTTTGCAACAAATCCCGTTATCGAGCTTATCTCACTTGCAGGCGGTGCGGCTTTTTGTTCTTTGTTGACGGACAAAAATGAAAAGAAAAGAGATTTGATATTCTATGCACTTCTCATGATCCTTATTGTTGTAACAAATCCGATTTTTTCGCACAACGGAGTTACTCCGCTTTTTTATCTCGGCGATAATCCGGTAACACTTGAATCAATGGTTTACGGTGTATATATTGCTGTAATGGTTGTTTCCGTAATGCTTTGGGGAAAAGCTCTTACCTGTGTAATTACAAGCGATAAGCTTGTTTATCTTTTCGGAAGGGTAACACCGCAGCTTTCTCTTATTTTCTCGATGACACTACGGTTTGTGCCGCTTTTAAAGGAGCAGGCACAGAAGGTATCAAGGGCACAAAAGGCTATGGGGCTTTATTCCTGTGAAAAAAAACTTGATCGCCTTCGCTCGGGAGCAAGGATTCTTTCCGTGCTTGTCGGCTGGTCGCTTGAGAATGCCGTCGAAACGGGAAAGGCTATGAAGGCAAGAGGATACGGTCTTAAAGGTCACACCAATTATTCGGATTTTCGCTTCTGCAAAGCCGATTTTACGTTTCTTATGCTTAGTATATTGCTTTTTGCAACCACACTTTACGGCATGATATCGGGAAGTCTTGATTTTTATTATTATCCGGTAATAACGGAATTTTCTGTGGATATCGGTTCTGTATTAAGCTTTACGGCATATGCGTTTCTTGCGTTTATGCCGTTCATCCTCGAAATTCAGGAGATGATTAAATGGAAATACTTCAGGTCAAAAATCTGAATTTTACATATCCTAAGGCTGACCGAAAAGCGCTTGACGGAATAAACCTGACCGTAAACAAGGGCGATTTTATTCTTGTGTGCGGTGCTTCAGGCTGCGGAAAAACGACTCTTCTCAGGCTTCTTAAAAGGGAAATTGCACCATACGGAGAAATGAGCGGAGAAATAATCTACGACGGAACGGCTGTTGATGTTTCGGATAAAAAAACGGCAGCCGAAATCGGTTTTGTAGGTCAGAATCCCGATGAACAGCTTGTTACGGATAAGGTATGGCACGAGCTTGCCTTCGGCCTTGAAAATCTCGGCATTGAGCAAAATACCATACGACGCAGAGTGGGAGAAATGGCAAGCTTTTTCGGCATACACGGTTGGTATCACAGCAAAACGAGCGAGCTTTCGGGCGGTCAGAAGCAGCTTCTGAATCTTGCTTCCGTTATGGCTATGCAGCCGAAAATACTGCTTCTTGATGAGCCTACAAGTCAGCTTGACCCTATTGCAGCCGCCGATTTTATCGCAACTCTGCGAAAGCTTAACAGCGAGCTGGGCTTGACGATAATTATGGTTGAACACCGCCTTGAAGAGGTTTTTCCTGTTGTTGATAAGGTTATTACAATGGAAAAAGGCGGGATTTTTTTCAGCGGCAGCCCGAGAGAGGCTTGCGTTAAGCTTAAAGGGCATTCCATGCAGACGGGTCTGCCGAGTGCGGTCAGGATTTTTAACGGTCTTGATGCTTCGGGCGATTGCCCGCTTACCGTGCGTGAGGGCAGAGAATTTCTTGAAACCCATTACAGCGAAAAATCAGGCTTTAATATTGCGGAAAAGCATTTTGAGAAATCCGAAACAGTCATTGAAGCCAAGGATATATGGTTCAGATATGAAAAAAATCAGCCCGATATAATCAGCGGACTGAATGTTAAAATAGGCAGGGGCGAGATTTATTCCCTTCTCGGCGGAAACGGCAGCGGAAAAACAACCACCTTGAATGTTATTGCAGGCCTTGATAAGCCGTACAAGGGCAAAATTAAGATTGACGGCAAAAAAATCGGAGATTACAAGGGCGGAAGCCTTTACAGAAAAATGCTTTCCGTATTACCGCAAAATCCCAAGGCTGTGTTTCTTAAGGAAACTGTAAGAGAGGACCTTGAGGAGATGCTTCATTCCGTCGGAATACCAAAGACGGAGCGGGAAGAAAAGCTTTCAGCAGCCGCGAGCCGTTTCGATATAACAGAATTGCTTGACAAGCATCCTTATGATTTGAGCGGAGGCGAAATGCAGAAATGCGCTTTATGCAAGCTCTTGCTTACCGAGCCTCAGATACTTTTGCTTGATGAACCGACAAAGGGCTTTGATGCTTTTTCAAAAATCAGCCTCGCCAATCTTCTGAACGAGCTTAAATCAGAGGGTAAAACAATAATAATTGTTACTCACGATATTGAATTTGCCGCGGAGATTTCAACTCGCTGCGCTCTGTTCTTTGACGGCAAAATTATCTCAGAGGGTACTCCCAAGAGCTTTTTCTCCGAAAATAATTTCTACACAACCGCCGCAAACAGAATATCGAGGGAGCTTTTTAAAGGTGCTGTTTTGTGCGAGGATGTTATAAGCTGCTGCAAAGGAAGTGACGGCGAATGAAAAAATTGCTTCCGTGGCTGATTGTTTTTCTTTGCATACCCGCAATAATAATCCTCGGTAATTTTGTGTTTGAAGAAAAAAGATATGCCTTCACAAGCCTTGCTGTTACACTTCTTTCTCTTGTTGTGTTTTTTGCAGCTTTTGAAAAAAGAGAAAATTCCTCAACAAAGCTTGTGCTTATTGCTGCCATGACGGCACTTTCCGTTGTCGGAAGGCTGATATTCACCGCTATGCCTGCATTTAAGCCGGTCACTGCCATGGTAATAATAACTGCGCTTTATTTCGGAAAGGAATCGGGATTTATGACCGGCGCAATGACTGCTGTTTTATCAAATTTTTATTTCGGTCAGGGCCCGTGGACACCTTTTCAGATGTTTACATGGGGAATTATCGGTTGGCTTGCGGGACTTTTTGCACCGAAGCTCAAGGAAAGCCGTATTTTGCTTTCGGTTTACGGTCTTGTTTCGGGAGCGGGCTTTTCCATGCTGATGGATATCTGGACAACCTTCTGGATGTACGGTGAGTTCAACCTGAACCGTTATTTTGCCTCGGTTGCCTCATCGCTTCCTCACATGGTGATGTATGCGGTTTCAAATGTTGTTTTTCTTTTGCTTTTAACAAATCCCATAGGAAAGAAGCTTGAGAGAATCAAAACAAAATACGGTCTTGAATAATATGACAATGACCTGCACGAATCCGTGCAGGTCATTTTTGGAGTGATTATTTGCGCATTTCAGCGAGGTCGCGGTAGTTGATAAGCTTGATTCCGTGAGCCTCAATGTGCTGTTTTGTCTGCGGGTCGCTCATGATTTTGTATTCCCATACTCTGCGCTCCCATGCTCCCGTTGTACCCTTGAGGTCATCTGTTTCCAATGAGGGATGAAGATATGTTTCGGTAATTCCGTTGGGAATATTTGCATAGAGATTATAAAGATATTCCTTAAAATTCTCATAGCTGTCCTTCTGAGGACCGCTCCACTCATTGGGAATAAGATAGTCGGGAATTGCAACGTTGTTTGCTTTGGCAAATTCAACAATTTTTCCGAATACCATATCAATAAGACCCTTATCCACATTGATGTCGAGCATCGAGTTGCCGAGCATATCATCGGTAACATTTCCGGGCATACGGAAGGGCAGACCATATTCGCCTGCAAGCGAAAGAGTGAGCTGAAGAAGCTCAAATCTGCCTGTTTCTATACCGTAGAGTGAACCCATGTGGTTATCAAGATGTGACGGGTTTACAAGACCAAGTCTTTTTGCGCGTTCAATCTGTGCTCTGATTTCACCCTCAACCTCGTCGATATCAACGTTGTTTTCAACCTGGTCGCTTTCATGCCACATAAAGCCCTCTTCGTCACGGAGAGAATCTGTGTTTTTTGAATTTACGGGTGCCCAGCGGTATTTGCTCCATTCGCTTGTAAAAGTAAGATGAACACCTATTGCAAATTGCGGATTTTCTGCCGCAAATTTACAAGCCTCGGGTGCCCATGCGCAGGGAGTCATGATTGTTGATGATGTGAGTGCACTTTGCGGATTTTTGAAAAGATCCATAACGGCGAGGTTTGCACCTCTGCACATACCGAAATCGTCCGCATTGATAATGAGATATCTGTCCATATTGTTTTTCCTTTCCTCTCAAATTTTATGAAAAAAGATTTTTAAAAAATTCTGCTATCAGTCTGAATAATCTTGCAAAGAAGCCTTCTTTTTCAAGGCTTTCTGTTGCCCTGCTTATATCGTCTGCATATCGGTCAACGGTGCTTTGCTTTGTTATGTCAAGATTATAGTCTACTTTGTCAACCGAGTCCTGAACAGCCTGTATGCTGTCGGGAGTGAAGGGCGACAAATCCTCGGGGATTGCTGCAATTGCATCGTAAACAGCGGAGTAATCAGCGGGTTTGAATTTAAGTGCGGATAAAGCATCGAGGATTTTCTGCGTCTGCATATCAACGATACTTTGTTCTTTTGCGATTTTACCCGAAACATCAACCGAAAGGGCGGCATTAAGAGCCGCAACGGTTTCATCGGTGTAAAGACTCAAATCCGCAGGAGCTTTTGCTTTTGCAGCATTGTATCCGCTGTAATCCGCAGGGAGCATATAAGCATAGATGATACCTTTGGTTTCAGAAGAGGAAACTCCGTTTTCCGTGCCGGTTACGGTGCAGAAATAACCTGCATATTCTTCACCTTCCGGAATATTAAAGCATTTTTCTGTTTCTCCGTCAAGTAAAATAAGGCTCTCTTTTGAACCGTCAATACTGCCGTACCATTGATATGTGAGGTTGAATCCGACGGCATCAACAGTAATTTGAGTTTCGTTTGTGATATATTCGGGGGAGAAGGATATAATTGAAGGCAGGGCGATAAACTCGCTTGTGCAGTTGCTGTGACTTGCTTTTGCCCATTCTTCCGCATAAGTACCCGGAGCAGCATAAATTTTAAGATGAACCTTTTCTGTTGCCGTGCTGCCTGTATCAGCCGAGTCAAAACCGATAACACTTACCGTCGAGGGCAGGATTATATCGCAGCTTTTTGTGAAGAACGCATTGCATTTTTCAAGCTTATCAAATTGGACTTGCTCTATGCCGCTTCCCGTAAAAGCATTTTCGCCGACTGTTATTGCGTTCGGAAGATAGAGCTTTTTAAGATTCGAACAGCCCGAAAGCGAGTATTCTTCAATAGCTTCAACGCCTTCAAGATTTACATTGTTAAGCGCTGAGCAGTTTCTTAAGGCATATTTACCGAGCTGTGTAAGCAAGGGCGCATGAAAGACCTTGAGGTTTGCACAATTCATAAAGGCTCTTTCGCCGCTTATGCTTTGTCCCCATTCCGTTAGGGAAGGAAGATATATTTCTTTGAGAAATTCGCATTCATAGAATGCACCGCAGGAGTACTCTCCGCCGTATTCCGTAAAGCTTTCAAGTGCGGTAAGCATAACCTTTTCAAGGCTTGTGTTTCTGAAAGCCCATGCTCCGAGATGCTTGAGCTTATCGAGCTTAAGCTCATCAATTCCGTTAACACCCATGAATGCATAGTCGTCAACGGTTATAACGTTAAAGCTGTTGAAATCGGAAAAAGCGGTGCATCTGTTAAAAGCAAATTCCGATATTGTGATAACATTTTCAGCATCCAGAGCTGTGAGAGATGAATCGGAAAATGCACTTTCTCCAATTACTTCAAGACCGTCGCCTTTGACATATTCAATGCATTTGTTTGATTTGAAAGCCTTTGTGCCGATTGATTTTACGGTGTCGGGCAGAACCAGTTCCCTGAAAGCCGCGTTAGTGCCTTGGAAGGCGCTGTTACCAACGGAAACAACCGTTATTCCGTTAACCGTTTCAGGCACGGAAACGGAAACCTCGGAACCGCTGTATGCTGTGAGAATGCCGTTTTCGTCAACGGTAAAATCCGATTCGTCAGCTTCGGAGAAAACGCGGATTTCGGTAAACTCCGCCTTGCTTGCAAAAAGGTTTTCATCCTCCGAAAAGCTTCTCCGGATGATTTGCGTGGATTCGGTAAGAGTAAAGGGTTCTTCGTAAAGAATGCCGTTTTCCTTTGTGGGATAATCACCGTTCAAAGTGTAGTATGTAGTTACACCGTCAATTTCGGAAAATGTTACCGTAACATCTCCGTAATGAATTTCGTCGGCAACATTTATCTCTGATTTTTCCACGCGGGGACATTCAATTGCCTGAGCAAGGTTAAGAATGCCGCTGCCTGTTTTTGCTTTGGGATAAGTGCCGTTTGTTGAAACTGCATTTTCTTTTAATGCTGCTTCAATCTGTGAGGGAGTAAGGTCGGAGTTATATCCGAGCATGAGCGCCGAAGCCGCCGAAACAAACGGGGTTGCCATCGAGGTGCCGGAAATAAGTCCGTATTCATTACCGTTAAGGCAGCTGTAAATATCAACACCCGGTGCAACTATGTCGACCGTGCTGCCGTAGTTTGAAAAGTCGGCGGGTATGCCGTTGCTGTCAACTGCGCCAACGGTTATTGCTTCATCAAAACCTGCAGGGAGAATGTTGCTGCAGGTTGTGCCTGCATTTCCTGATGCAGTAACGATCACCGTGCCTGCATCATATGCGTTTTGCAGACTTTCGCGCATAGCTTCGGAATCCGATGTGCCGAGGCTTAAATTGATAATGTCCATGCCGTTTGAAACAGCAAGGTCAATTGCAGCCATAACGATCAATTCCGTTGAGCTGCCTCTGTAATCGAAAATTTTATAAGCGCGCAGCTTTGTGTTTTCAAAAGTGTTTGCTGCGATAATTCCCGCAATATGCGTGCCGTGTGATTTCGGATCATCACTCATGGCGGTTTTATCACCCGAAGCACTTAAATTAACTCCGTTGTCAACAAGTCTTCCCTCAAAAATATCGTTGTTATAGTCAAGCCCTGAATCTATTATGCCGACCTTGACCTGCGCAGCATTTTTGTTTTCGAGGAAATCACATACCTCGGCTGTGCGGGTCATTTCCGAACCCCATGTTTTCTGCTCTTCCGTATAAGAATCGGTGCTTTGCATGGCAACCGGTCTGTCAGGCTGAACATATTCAACGCAGCCGAGAGAACTGTAATATTCATGAGCTTTTGCGGTATCATACGGAGTTTCAAACTGGAGAATCCAAAGATTTCTGTAGCCTGAAATGACCGACACTGCATTAAAAGTGTTTATTTTTTCTTCGGATTTTACTATAAGCCTGCAAGTTTCGTATTCCTGCAGCTCCGTGTTTTCGGAATAAACCTGCACCTGCGGCTTATTGCCGTAATCGCTTATCATCTGCGTAACCTTATCCGCAAAAAGCTCAATGCCGTTTGCGTAATCAGCTGCTTCGGTGGATTTTAACAACATACCGCACATTCCCGAAACCGTCAGGACCGAAATTAAAAGGCAAATCAATTTTTTCATTAAATCAAATCCTTATATTCGATTTTGTTGCCGTCAAAATTATTTATGTCAATTTCCTTATCGCCAATATAGGCTCTGTCAATCTGCTTTATGCCCTTTACATATTCCGTTTTACCGGGGCAGAAGGGATAGAAGCCGAGAATACCGAAAATATACCATATAGCTGTTGTGCCGTTATCCTCATCGCCGGGGAAGCCGTCATTTTCATGGGAGAAAGCCTCTTTGCAGATTTTCTCAACCCAGTATGCTGTTTTTTCAACATTTCCGAGTGCTGAATAGATATAGGGGATATGGAAGCTGGGCTGGTTGTTCATACCGCACTGACCGAAGTCAACGGCTGCCATTTCGGTTATTTCGTGGATTTCACAGCCGTAGCCGTGAATTATGTAATGGGGAGGCTCTGCGAAAAGCTCGTCGATTTTTTCAATAAGCTTATCCTTTCCGCCGTAAAGCTCTGCAAGACCTTCGATATCGTGGGGTACCGCAAAGGAGTTTTGCCATGCGCTTCCCTCTGTGTAATCTCTTCCCCAACCGATGGGTGAAAAGTCGGGACGGAAGTTGCCGTTTTTATCTTTTGCACGCATAAAACCCGTTTCGGGGTCAAAAAGATTTTTATAGTTGAGCGCGCGTTTTCTGTATTCGGTTTCAATATCGGTTTTACCGAGAAGCTTTGCGATTTCTGCAATACACCAGTCGCCGTATGCAGCATCAAGGGTGAGATTTACGGTTTCTTTTTCTTCTTCATAAGGTACATATCCGAGCTTGCAGTAGCTTTCCGCACCGTTTCTGCCGAAATTCCTGTGACCGGAATTTTTGACGGAATGCTTTATCATGCCCTCGAGTGCGATTTCAAGCAGGTCGTTATCAATAAAGCCTTTTACCGCACCGTCACAGATAACCGCATCAACGAGAGTGCTGGGCATACAACCGCATTCGCCTATCGAAAGCCAGCGGGGAAGCCAGCCGCTTTCCGTGTATTCCATAATGAATGCACGAAGCATTTCACGAAGCTCATCTTTGGCAACGAGCGAGAAAAACGGGTAAACCGTTCTGTATGTATCCCAGAAGCCGTTATCCGTATATCTTACACCCTTGCGGGTTGAGCCGTCATGCGGACAGTAATGGATGGGATTGCCGTTTTTATCGAACTCATAGCACTTGTGAGGGTAAAGAAATGCTCTGTACATACATGAATAGAAGGTTTTAAATATTTTCTTATCCTTGGTTTCGATTTTAACTCTTGAAAGATAGCTTTCCCAAAGGCTTTCCGCATCTGCTTTTACCTGATTGAAGTTTTTGGAGGCAAGCTCTGTTTCAAGATTCAGTTCAGCCTGCTTGAAACTGATGTATGATGTTGCAAGCTTGATTTCGACGGATTTGTTAATAAGTGCAAGGTGGATTCCCGATTTTTTGCCCCTGCATTTTGTTCCGCTGTGGAATTTGTTGCCTGAACTGACAAGTGTTTTCTTGATATCAATACTGTTTTCCGGAAATCTGATAACAAGATATGTTTTGAATTTTACGGCTTCACCGCTCATGTGCATATCAGTTGATGCATACAGAGTGTTGCTTTTTGCGTCGTAACGGAAAGAGTAATTGCCCTTTACGGGAAGCACGGAAAGATAGTTGTCAATATTATCCTCGTCGAATGTGATTTTGCAGACAGCACCTCTTTCCGAGGGAGCAAGCTCAAAATCCGATCTTGAACGAAGAAAACGGGTTTTGAGATAATAAGGTGTAAGTATTGCTTCCTCGGGTCTGTAGCCCGACCAACGTCTGCCGCCTTCCGCACCGAGCAGTCTGTTCTGAGGCATAAATACAAAAGCACCGTAATCCGCAATCCACGGAGAGGGCTGATGAGTGAGTCTTATGCCTTCAAGGCTGCGGCTGTCGGGATGGTAATACCAGCGGGTATCCTCGTTTGTCTGCGGTGCAAATGCTGCCATGCCGAAAGGAAGCTGAACAAGGGGCAGGGTGTTGCCGCTTGAATAGCGGTGAACGGATTTACTGCCCTGCTTTGTATTTACATAGCTGCAATATTTCATGTTAGTTTTCCTCCGAAAGAATATTTATAATATTGTCAATGCTGTAAAAGCGGGATTTTTTGATTAATGAAAGAATTTTATCCATGTTAAGCTGTGAATGCTCAACCTCTTTGGAATATTTCTGCATGACGGTTATTCTTGCCGTCTTGTTGTTGATGTTTTCTGTTTGCAGACGGCTGATTATGATATATGAAACCGCGGCAAATTTTGATTTTGAGAGAAGGTCGCCGTCAAACACAGCTGCCATGAAATAGCGGAAAATGAAATATATTATAAGGTGTTCATATTCCCACTCAAAGTCGGGAGATTTTTCGGGTATGGAATTTTCTGCCTTATCAAGCTTAATTTTCCATGATTTATCAAGCATTTCAAGGCTTTTAAAATCTCTGAAATATTTTGAAGCAGTGCGTTTTGCGGTTGAGTGAGAGCCGATTTTATAATTCAAACCAAGAAAATCTTTTCCGCAAATTTCTTTTGCTTCGGAGAATTTGTTCTTTCTTATCAAAAGCTGTATTTCCTCCGAAAGCTTAAGAAAAGCGATGATTCTGCTTTCTATGGTAAATTTTCTGTTTTGCAGTATATTTATCGCCGTTTTTCGTGCCTCAATGAGTGTAAAATACAGGCTCGGGTCGATTGCTGTAGGCATAATGTCGGTATGAATTTCTTCCGTTTCAAAGAAAATCGGCTCAGGATTTTCCATAATTATTCTTGCCGCTTCGGGGCAGGAGAGTGATATTCCCGTTTCTTTTCTTGCTCCGAAATATGTAACGTGCCTCGGAAAAAGGCGGCAGGTGCGGCACAGGGAATCGTGTCCGAGTTCAATATACATCTCACAAAGCCCGCTGTCAAGCAAAAACGGGCAGCGGTTATCTGCGGAAGTGAAAATGTTGTCACCGTCGGGGTCAACGGAAATGAGAGCACGGATTTTTTCGGCATATCCGCCGTCAAGATGCTCATAATTTGAAAGGCTTTCGGGGTCAACAACGATTTCCCAGCCCGCACAGCAGGTGTCGGGACACTTATCTGCGATGCAGGAGAATTTTTTATAGTAATTCGGATAGGTATTAAGCATTTTTTCACCTAAAAATCAAGGGGCTGTCAAAGACAACCCCTGTTATTGAATCATTCTTCGTTTTCGGAAATAACAATATCATTTTCGGGAATATCTTCCTCGATAATTTCACCAAATTCGTCGGTTACAAGCTCGGTTTCCGGAACATAAACCTTAAGGAAAACGGTTGTACCTCTCGAATATGTCTTTTCCGCCATAGGAGCCATTGAGATAACCTCGTTCTCTCTGTAATAGCCGTCGGAGGTTTCGCTTCTTTCGCATTTAAAACCGAGTTCTACAAGCCTTGCTGCGGCTTCCTCATAGTCTGAACCGGTGACATCGGGAAGAAGAATCTGTTCTTCGCCTTTGCTTACATAAAGAACGATTTCCGTTCCTTTGGGAACCATGGTGTTCGGTTCGATGCTCTGGGTTACAACATAGCCTTTGGCGATGTCATCATTGAATACGGGTTCTTCCCTGAATTTGAAATTATTGTAAAATACGGGGTTTGATTCTATTGAAAGATAGCTCTTTTCTTTGAAATCGGGAACGGCAACCTGCTCAGCCTGAGTCTGAGAAACAGAAGGCACAGTTGTTTTGTCCGAGTCAAAGCGGAAGTTGATTTTATCACGGAAGACCGTGAAAGAAAGAACAATAAATAAAATCAAACCTACGGCAAGGCTTATAACTGCTGTCGTAATAATAATCTGGGCATTGCCCTTCTGATTTTTCTCGCTGTTTGGTGTGTTTGCTGCGGGCTTGCGCGGTGTGGGTGAGGGAGAAGCGGGAGGCGCAGCGGGTCTTTGATACTGACCGCTTACCGCCGCAGCGGTAGGTGAAGCGGAAAGCTCGGCACGAAGCTGTTCAACGGTTCTTGTTCTGTCCTCGGGAAGAATCTGGAGTGCATTAATAAGACCGTTTATAACATATGCAGGCAGGGTTTCGGCAAATTTTCCGGGAACCATCAGTCTGTCATTTGTCATTCTTTCCTTTGCGGATATCGGGTCGCTGCCGATAAGAGTTCTGTAAAGCACGGCACCGAAGGAATAGATATCGGTCCAAGTACCCTGACTGCCGTCAAAGCCGTATTGCTCAATTGCCGCATATCCGTCATAAAGCTGGCTGTTGAGGTCGCTTCTTGCGGTTCTTGCAGCTCCGAGGCAGAAGCCGGAAATCTTAACCTTACCGTCATTGCCGATAATAAGAGTTGAGGGAGAAATGCCTCTGTGAATAATGCCTTGCGAATGCAGTGTGCTTAGGGTTGAAAGTATAGGCATGAGAAGCTGCCTTGCCTTTTCCCACGGAATATATCCGGTTTTGCTGCGAAGAAGAAATTCACGAAGGGTTATTCCTTCAAAGTGGTCATAAATTGCATAAGAGGTTCCGAATTCCTCAACAACGTTTGTTACGCTTATGAGTGCGGAAAGTCCTTTTAATTTTGCGAGCTTTGTCCACAGCTCAACAAAATCCTGACGAAGCTCTGCATAAACAGCCTCGCTGCCCCTCATAACCTGAAGATTGAGGTTTGAGGTGGTTCTTGCCGTGAACGAATCGGGAATAAATTCCCTTATTTTAATTGCTTTTTTTTCAGAAAGGTCCCAACCGATATAGGTTGCTCCCTCGCCGTTGTATTCGAGCATCTTGCCTACAAGATAACGGTTAGCAATAACCGTTCTTACGGGAAGATACGGGGGAATCTGCGTGGAGTCTGCATGATATCCGCAGTAAGGGCATTGCTTGCTGTCGCCGATTTCACGCATACAGCTCATGCATAAATTATCTGAACTGATCATGTTTCAGGCGCTCCTTGCCATTAGAATTTTAGATAGTAATCAAATAGATAATAACAAAAGTCGGCATATTTGTCAATGAAGGTGACATTTTTGTAACTTTTATCGTCAATGTGTTAAATAATCAGCAAGAGAATTTGTATATTAAATATTATATTATATACTTGAAAAGAAATGAGATAGTTGATATAATATAACAGAATAGACAAAGGAGGGTATGTCCCATGGGAAAAGATAAAAACAGTGTACCCCTTTATTTGTTTCATCAGGGAACAAATGCCAAGGCTTACGAATTTCTCGGCGCACACCCGGATGAGAACGGTGGGGTAAGCTTCAGAGTATGGGCGCCCAATGCTCAATGGATAGGTGTCGCAGGTGATTTTAACGGATGGCAGGCTGAAAATGCCCCTATGCATAAGATAAGCGACGGAGTATGGGAATGTACGGTTCATGGTATAAAAAAATACGATGCATATAAGTATGTTATCAAAACTCCCGACGGACGCATGGTTTACAAGAGCGACCCTTATGCCTTCCACTCGCAGACAAGACCCGAAACTGCATCCAAATATTACGGCGAGCTTGATTTCAAGTGGACGGATAAGGCGTGGCTGAAAAAAAGAAAGTCGTCCGATATTTATGCTTCACCCGTTAACATATATGAGGTTCATGCGGGTTCGTGGCAGGCTTATGATGACGGAAATCCTTTGCCGTACAGAGAGCTTGCAGACAGACTTATTCCGTATGTAAAAGAGATGGGGTATACCCATATAGAGCTTCTTCCGATAACGGAACATCCTTTTGACGGCTCATGGGGATATCAGGTAACGGGTTATTTTGCTCCGACTTCGCGCTACGGCACTCCCGATGACTTTGCCTATTTTGTTGATAAGGCTCATAAAGAAAATATCGGTATTATCCTTGACTGGGTGCCTGCTCATTTTCCTAAGGATGCTTTCGGTCTTTATGAATTTGACGGTACTCCGTGTTATGAATATGCAGACCCGCGAAAGGGCGAGCATTATGAGTGGGGAACAAAGGTTTTTGATTACGGAAGAAACGAGGTTCAGAGCTTCCTTGTTTCAAGCGCAATGTTCTGGTTGGATAAATACCATATAGACGGCTTGAGAGTTGATGCGGTTGCTTCAATGCTCTATCTCGATTATGACAGAGATGACGGTCAGTGGATACCTAACGTCAACGGCGGTCATGAAAATCTTGAGGCGGTTGCATTTTTGCAGAAGCTCAATGAATCTGTTTTCAGAGAATACGGCGATGTTATGATGATTGCCGAGGAAAGCACGGCATGGCCCATGGTTTCAAAGCCGACATATATGGGCGGTCTGGGCTTCAACTTCAAGTGGAACATGGGATGGATGAATGACTGTCTGCGTTATTTCTCGCTTGACGGCATTCACAGAAAATATAACCACGATTGCCTGACATTCTCTTTCTTCTATGCCTTTTCGGAGAATTTTGTTCTTCCGATTTCGCATGATGAGGTTGTTCACGGTAAATGTTCGCTTATCAATAAGATGCCCGGCTCATATGAGGAAAAATTTGCGGGAGTCCGCTCCTTCCTTGGTTATATGATGTCGCATCCCGGCAAAAAGCTGATGTTTATGGGCGGAGAATTTGGTCAGTTCATTGAATGGAACTACAAGCAGCCGCTTGACTGGCTGTTGCTTGATTATGATGCCCACAGGCAGCTTAAAAATTACGTTGCATCGCTCAATGCGTTCTATGTCAACAATGCGCCTCTCTGGGAAGACGATTACACATGGGACGGCTTCAACTGGATAGTCAGTGACGACAGCTCCAATTCCGTGGTCGGATATTTAAGACGTGATAAAAGCGGCAACGAAATTATTTCTCTTTGCAACTTCACAACCGTGACAAGGCAGAAATACCGCATCGGTGTACCCAAGGCAGGAACATACAGAGTTATGTTCAGCTCCGCTTCTCCCGAATTTGGCGGAAAGGGTGAAAGCACCGTAGGTTCCGTAAGAGCAAAGAAGAAACCCATGCACGGATATGATTACAGCATTGAGCTTGATATCGAGGGCTTAAGCTGTATGTTTATAAAAAATACCTCGAGAAAAAAACAGTCAAATAATTAACATTCAAATAAAAGGAGGAAATCCCTATGGCAGTAAAACCCGAATGCATAGCAATGCTCCTTGCAGGCGGTCAGGGCAGCCGTCTCGGCATTCTGACAAAAAATATCGCAAAGCCTGCCGTGCCCTACGGCGGCAAATACAGAATTATTGACTTCCCTCTTTCAAACTGCGTAAATTCAGGCATTTACACAGTCGGTGTTCTCACCCAGTATCAGCCCCTTGAGCTGAATGATTATATCGGCAACGGACAGCCCTGGGACCTTGACCGTGCAAACGGCGGTGTTCACATTCTTTCACCCTATCAGCAGATTAAGGGTACCGAATGGTATAAGGGTACCGCAAATGCTATTTATCAGAATATCAATTTCATCGAGAGATATGACCCCGAATATGTTCTTATTCTTTCGGGCGACCATATCTATAAGATGGACTACTCAAAGATGCTTGATTACCACAAGGAAAAGAATGCTGACTGCACAATTGCGATGCTTGAAGTTCCTTGGGAAGAGGCAAGCCGCTTCGGTCTTATGATTGTAAACGAAGACGGTTCAATCAGCGAATTTGAAGAAAAACCCAAGAATCCCAGAAGCAACAAGGCTTCAATGGGTGTTTATATATTCAACTGGAAGAAGCTCAGAAAGTATCTTATTGAGGATGAGGCAAAGGAAGGTTCGGGCAATGACTTCGGTCATGACGTTATTCCTGCAATGCACGGCGACGGACAGAGAATGTTTGCTTATCAGTTTGACGGCTACTGGAAGGATGTAGGAACAATCAACAGCCTTTGGGATGCAAACCTTGACCTTCTCAATCCCAAGGTTGACCTTGACCTCAATGACGACAGCTGGAAGATTTATTCCCGTTCGCCCGCGGCTCCCCCTCACTATATCGGCGAAAGCGCAAAGGTTGAAAATTCAATGATTACCGAAGGCTGCGAAATTAACGGCGATATTGATTTTTCCGTTCTTTTTGCAAATGTAACCGTTGAAGAGGGTGCAGAGGTTAAATATTCAATCGTTATGCCCGGCACGGTTATCAAGAAGGGTGCGGTTGTTCAGTATTCGATAGTTGCGGAAAATGCGGTTATCGAGGAAGATGCGGTTGTAGGCGAAAGCCCCGAAAACATGGCTAATGTTGAGGATTGGGGCGTTGCCGTAATAGGTAACGGAGTAACAATCGGCAAGGGTGCAAAGGTTGAGCCTCAGGCAATGATTGACAGTGATATCGGAGGTGCGGAATAATGGCAGCAAACAATGTTCTCGGCATTATCTTTTCAAATGCCAATGATGAAGTGATTCCCGAGCTTACAGCTCTCAGAACAATGGGTTCGATTCCGTTTGCGGGTCGTTACCGTCTTATAGATTTTCCTCTTTCAAATATGGTTAACGCAGGTATAAGCAAGGTCGGTGTTATTACAAAGAGCAATTATCGTTCTCTTATGGACCATATCGGTTCCGGCAAGGCATGGGACCTTTCAAGAAAAAGAGAAGGCATGACCATCCTTCCTCCCTATAATCTTCCCGGTACAGGTATGATTAAGGGCAAGGCAGATGCTCTTTATAACAGCATCAACTACATTGAAAATTCCGGAAAGGACCATGTTCTTCTTACCGACTGCAATGTTGTATGCAACATGGATTATGAGGCTCTTTATAAGGCTCACATTGCAAAGGATGCCGATGTAACCGTTGCATATGCAAAGGGTATTCCTCCCAGAATGGAAGCGAATACGGAAATTATTATGGATGCCGATGCAAAAATAACCGCAACGAAGGTTCTTGACTGCTACAGCTCCGAGGTCGATTATTCACTCAAGGTTATGATTATCAGAAGAACTCTTCTCGAAAGACTTCTTCACGAGGCTCACAGCTCAAAAACTGATGATTTTGAAACAATCATTTCAAATAATATTAAGCATATCAGAATTTACGGCTATGAAGTAACGGGTTTTGTAAAGGTTCTCGGTTCACTCCAGAGCTATTACGATATCAGCATGGAGCTTCTTAAGCTTGAAAACAGAAAAGAACTTTTCACAGCCGACAGACCCGTTTATACCAAGGTAAGGGATGAGGTACCCGCAACATACGGTATCGGTGCAAATGTCAAAAATTCTCTTATTGCAGACGGCTGCCGTATTGACGGTGAGGTTGAAAATTCAATTCTTTTCAGAGGGGTTACCGTTGCCAAAGGAGCAAAAATAAAAAATTCAATCGTAATGCAGGGTTCATTTATCGGAGAAAATTCCACTCTTGACTGCGTTATTATTGATAAGGCGGCTGTTCTTAAGCCGAACAAGATGCTTTGCGGCGCATCCAATTACCCTGTCTATATCGGAAAGGGAATTGTTATCTGAGAAAGTGTGAAGTTAGATGTCTACCAAAAATATATTGACCGGTGTTGTGGTTGCACTTGCGCTTGTGCTTGTGCTTGTTGTTATTCTCGTTAAAACAGGTGTTCTTGACGGCGCGGAAACGACAACCACAGAGCCGGAAATGATTGTTGAAACCCAAATGGTTGTTGTTACCGGAACCGATGCAAACGGTGTAAGCTTTGAATATACAATGATGTCTGAATATACAAGACCGAGGGTTTCTTCAAACTTTATTTATCCTACCAGAAAGAAAACGACAACAACCGCAACCGAGCCTGAGTCAACAACAGCTCCTCTGTTTATTGAGGAAACAAGTGCGGTTCAGGTGACTGATCCCAACGGTGAGCCCGTAACGGATGAAAACGGCGCTCCCGTAACCGAAATTGTTACCTATACCGTGCCGGTGACAGAGTCCACAACGGGTGAGCCTACAACGGCTTATGCCCCGAGGACTTCTTATGTTGTTGTTACCAACAAGCTTGGAATTGTTCAAAAGGATGAAAACGGCAATCCCAAAACCGAGGCTGTTACAATTGACCCGCCTGCACCCACTCAGGGTGATATCTGGAGTGAAAGTGCCGTTCCGGGAACAACCTCAAAGCACGGCATTGATGCGGGTGTAAATGTAGTCGGCAATCTTGAACAGGCAATTCTTGAACAGCTTAATCAGGACAGAATAGCGGCGGGTGTAACTCCGCTCAATAATTCTTTGAAAGCGAAGGCAAGAACTCAGGCAACCACAAAGGCTCTTCCGGGCATTTACGGTGAGCCGGATGCTTCGGCATATATTCTTGTTACCGATTACAGCGGTCAGGGTGTTTATACCGAGGCTTCGGCAGCTCTTTCAGAGCAGCTTTTGAGTGCCGAAACAACTTCAATCGGTATCGGTGTTGTTGAGTATCAGGATAAATACTATACGAGCATTATTTTTTCATAATTCACAAAAGAAGGGATGAAATAAATGAAGGTTCTTTATGTTGCGAGCGAAGCTCTTCCGTTTGCTGCAAGCGGCGGACTTGCAGATGTTGCAGGCTCATTGCCTCAGGCACTCAGAAGACGCAAGGTTGCCTGCAGAGTTGTTATGCCTCTTTACGGCTCAATCAGCGATGAAATGCGTGCAAGCATGAAGTTTATAACCAACATTATGGTGCCTGTTTCATGGCGCAGGCAGTATTGCGGCATTTTTGAAGCAAAAGCAGGCGGTGTAATATATTATCTCATCGACAATGAGTATTATTTCAAAAGAAACGGTCTTTACGGTCACTATGATGACGGCGAAAGATTTGCTTTCTTCTCAAGAGCGGTTCTTGAAATTCTTCCTTATATTGATTTCAAGCCCGATATTATTCACTGCAATGACTGGCAGAGTGCTCTTGTTCCCGTTTATTATTCAACTATTTACGGCAACAAAGAGGGTTATACGGGAATAAAAACCGTGTTTACCATTCACAATATCCAGTATCAGGGCAAGTATGGCAATGAGATTCTCGGAGATCTTTTCGGCCTTGGAGAGGAATGTGCATCTTTGCTTCAGTTCGGCGACTGCCTTAACCTTATGAAGGGTGGCATTGAATGCTCAAACAAGGTAACAACCGTAAGCAATACTTATGCAAGTGAGATTCTCGACCCTTGGTTCAGCCACGGTCTTGACCCTATTCTTAAGGAGAGAAGCTATAAGCTCAGCGGTATTCTCAACGGTATTGACACAATAGGATATGACCCTGAAACGGATAAAGATATTTTCTATAACTATTCTGCTAAGGATTTTTCTGACAAGGCAAAGAACAAGGCTGCTCTTCAGGAAATGTTCAATCTTCCCGTCAGAGAGGATGTTCCCGTCATGGGTATCGTAACAAGGCTTGTTGCTCATAAAGGACTTGACCTTGTTAAGAGAATTATGTGGGAGCTTCTTGGTTCAACGGATATGCAGCTTATTGTTCTCGGCTCCGGTGATTGGGAATATGAAGCCTTCTTTAAGGAACTTGCTGCCAACTTCCCCGAAAAGGTCGGTATCCGTCTTGGATTTGTTCCCGATTTGGCAAGAAAGATTTATGCGGGCAGCGATATGTTCCTTATGCCGTCAAAGAGTGAGCCTTGCGGACTTTCTCAGATGGTTGCTCTCCGTTACGGTTCAATCCCCATTGTCCGTGAAACCGGCGGTCTTAAGGATACCATTACGGACAGTGGTGACGGTGCGGGTAACGGCTTTACATTTAAAAGCTATGATGCATATGATATGCTCGATGCAATAAGACGTGCACTCGGAGCATACAGCGATAAGGAGTACTGGAATAAGCTTGTTGAAAGAGCTCTTAAATGCGACAACAGCTGGGGGCGCTCTGCAAGAGAGTATATCAAGCTTTACGAATCTCTTATGTAAATAACAAAAGCAACGCATTGATTTCCAATGCGTTGCTTTGAACATTTTTAATATTATCTGAAAAACTCGTAAGGCATGGGCGGCATCGACTCTGCCAGATTTTTCATGATAAAATCTTCAGCAAATGAAACCATGGTTTTAATGGCATCGGGTACGGGAGCATTCTCATCGGGATTCGGGTTAAGATGCGGTTTGATTGCATTGTATGCGACAAGCTCTATTTCTCCGAGATATGTTGTGCTGCAGCATACTCTTCCGTCGGAATAAGCTCTGCCTGCCCAGTTTTTCGGCAGATTTCCTGCGTTTGCCTGAAGAAGAATAATTTTATACAGTGCGATGGCAAACAGGATGTTTAAATCAACTCCATCCATTTTATTTCCGCTTCTCATTGCGTGAGTCAGAAGCATGGATGCCTTAACGAGTGTTTGCGGAGAAGGTGTGTTATCGCTATCCTCCGATTCAAACATCTCAACTGCCGCCATGTTTATGCTGTTCTTTTCAATGGTTCTTCCGAGAAGATAGTCGCAGCTTACATCGTAAAAGTCAGCAGCCTTGATTAAGAAGCTTTGACCGCATTCACGGATTCCTTTTTCGTAGTGCGAAAGAAGTGCCTGAGATATTCCGAGCTGATGAGCGGCTTCTTTTTGGCTTATACCCTTTTCTTTTCTCAATTCGCTGAGGATTACAGGGAAGCTTCTTTCCATGTTGATTCTCCTGACTGTATAATTATTAGTGCTTATATTATTTATTATACATAATAATATACATTTTGTATATTGTCGTTTTAAACAAAAATAAAGTTCCGGTTTTGGAGGAAAAATGAAGTCCTATACTATTCATTTAATCAGAAATGCTCTTACGGATGAAAATCTTGAAGGGCGCTATATCGGTCACACGGATGTTGACCTTAGTGAAGAGGGCAGAGCGCAGCTTTTGCAGATGAAGGACGAGCTTATATACCCGCCCGTTGAAGCGCTTTTTACAAGTCCGCTAAAAAGATGCACACAGACTGCCAAAATTCTTTATCCTGAAAATAATCCAATCGTAATTGACGGTTTTATCGAATATAACTTTGGTGAGTTTGAAAATAAAACAGCCGAGGAGTTAAAAGAGCATCCTGTTTTCCCAAAATGGCTTGCGGGTGAAAAGGGTGTTGAGCCTCCCTTTGGCGAAAGTAACGAAAAATTTGAAAAAAGAGTACGCAGCACATTTGAGAAGGTTGCGGAGGGTCTTATGAAAACAGGAATCACCTCTGCGGCCATAGTTACTCATGGCGGAGTGATTATGTCCATTCTTTCCGCTTACGGTATTCCCGAATTGCCCATGCATGAATGGATGACACCGAGCGGCTGCGGATTTACTATAAAAATAAATCCCTCGTTGTGGATGAGGGCGCAGAAATTTGAGGTTTTCAGCGAATTTCCCTATGAAAGAGAAGAACTTCCCGATTAAAGGAGAAATAATATGGGTAAATTTACAATTGAAAAAGACGGCTTTTATCTTGACAGTGAGCCGTTCAGAGTTATTGCGGGTGCAATTCATTATTTTCGTGTTCCGGCGAAGTACTGGCGCGACAGACTTATAAAGCTCAAGGCTTGCGGTTTTAACACGGTTGAAACATATGTTGCATGGAATCTCCATGAAATGAAAGAGGGAGAATTTGACTATTCCGATATGCTCGATATCGAAAAATTTCTTGATATCGCTGCAGAGCTTGGTCTTTATGCGATAGTAAGACCCGGCCCCTATATCTGTTCGGAATGGGATTTCGGAGGATTGCCTTGGTGGCTTCTCAAAAACGATTCCATGGCTCTGCGCTGCATGGATAAGGATTATCTTGCGGCTGTTGACAGATTTTTTGACGATTTTATTCCGAAGATTGCTTCTCATCAGGTAACCAAAGGCGGCAATGTTATTCTTGTTCAGGTTGAAAATGAATACGGCAGCTACGGTGATGACAGCGAATATATCCGCTATCTTGCCGCAGGCATAAAAAACAGAGGAATAGATGTTCCGCTTTTCACTTCTGATGGTGCGGAGTATCAGATGCTTACAGCAGGAACCGTTCCCGAGATACATAAAACCGCAAACTTCGGCTCAAGGGCAAAAGAGCAGTTTGCAAGGCTGAGGGAATATCAGCCTGACGGTCCTCTTATGTGTACCGAATTTTGGAACGGATGGTTTGACCATTGGACAGAGGCGCATCACAGCCGTGACCCGCAGGATGCCGCAAATGCACTTGACGAAATTCTTTCCATGGGTGCAAGTGTTTCCGCTTATATGTTTCATGGAGGAACTAATTTTGGCTATATGAACGGTGCAAACGATTATGATAAGTATGAACCGACCGTTTCAAGCTATGACGATGACGCACCGCTTAACGAAAACGGTGAGCCTACCGAAAAATATTATAAGTTCAAAGAGGTTATTTCAAAGTATGCCGCGATCCCTGAGATTGAAATGCCTGCTCCGATAAAGAAAAAGAAATACGGCGAGCTTAAGTTTACCCAGTCCGCAAAGCTTTTCGATAATCTTGATAAGCTTTCAACACCTGTTGAGTCGGTTATGCCCTTGACAATGGAAAAGCTTAATCAGGGCTACGGTTTTGTGCTTTATGAAGCAAATGTCAGAGGCCCCAGAGACAGCCAGAAGGTAAGACTTCAGGATGTTCATGACAGAGGATATATCTATCTTGACGGAAAATTTGTCGGAATACAGTACAGAAACGATACTGAGCCGATGAACAGTGTGGAAATTCCCGCAGAGGGTGCACAGATGGCTGTGCTTGTTGAAAACATGGGCAGAGTAAACTACGGTGCAAAACTCAAGGACGCAAAAGGAATAACACAGGGAATCGGTTTCGGCAATAATTTTATTTACCATTGGAAAAACTATCCGCTTCCTCTTGATGATATATCCGGCATTGAATTTACCGACGGTGTTCAGCCTTTTGACGGTACACCTGTTTTCCTCAAGGCTGAAATTGATATTGATGAATGCTGCGATACTTTTATAAAGCTTCCGGAATTTAAAAAGGGTATTATTATAATCAATAACCGTGTTCTTTCAAGATACTGGGAGGTAGGTCCTCAGAAGTCGGCATATATTCCTGCGCCTTTCCTTAAAGAGGGCAAAAACGATATCATTATCATGGAGCTTGAAGGCTTTGAAAAGCCTGTATTTATCCTTGATGATGAACCCGATCTCGGATGATTGTGCATAAGTTAATACTTTATTAACCAAATCTTAATAAAATATAGTGTTTATACGGTTTGACAAGTATAAAAAAATATGATAAAATGCAAATATCATATTTTTGAAAAATTTAAGGAGGACAAAAAGATGAAAAAAGCAAAATCACTTCTCGCTCTTCTTCTTGCCATGCTTATCGCATTCGGCGGTTCCGTTTGCGCATTTGCGGCTGATCCCGAGGAAACAGAAGCAAACAACACACTTGAAACTGCCGATACACTCGTACTTGGCTCAAGCATCAAGGGCAAAATCGAAGATGCCGATGATGTTGATATTTACACATTTACCGCAAAAGAGAGCGGTCTTGTAACCGTTACTCTTGCTCATGGTGTTAAGAGCGGTGCAGACCCTGTCGCTACATATTTCAAGGTTACCGCTGCAGATTCGGAGGATGAGTTTATTGATTACTTCACTTCAACAGGTGCAGATGCTTCCGTATCCGTTGATTTCAGTGTAATCCCCGGTGTTTACTATATCAAGGTTGAAGAGGGCAGCATTCTCGATTCTTCTTTTGAGTACACACTCTCCGCAAAAATCAATGCTTCTGCTCTTACCGAGAAAGAGTCCAACAATATCGCTTCACAGGCAACCGAAATGACTCTTTCAAAGAAGGGTGACAACAAGCTCTACTACGGCGCAATTACCGACGGTGATGTTGACTACTATAAAGTAACCTTCGCAAAGCCTTCACTTGCTCTTTTCGGTATTTATAACACAGCTTCAAAGACAGGCAGCTACAAGGCATCTCTTGTAAAGATTGTTGACGGTCTTGACGGCAACACTTCCGAAAAGGTTGTTGGTTCAATTACTATTACTGATGGCGAAGCTGTTAAGGACAGCCCTCTTTTCGGCGTTAACGGCGGAATCTATTACCTCAAGGTTGAAGGTATCGGTTCAAGCACAGGCGGCTATCAGGTAAGAGTTTACGCAGGTGATTCAAACTCAAACGATGAGTATGAATATAACAACGAGGAAAAATATGCCAATGCTCTCTTTACAAGCAAGGCTGTTACAGGCAACATTTTTGATGCTTCCGATGTTGATATCTTCAAATTTGATGCTCCCAAGGGCAATCACGGCTATGAAATCACTCTTGTGGACTATGACGGCAAGAAGGGTGTAACAAACGGTCAGTGGACTGTTGAAATCACAGATGAAAACGGCAATGTCGTTGAAGAAAAGGTTACTGTTCTTAATTCCGAAAAGGTAGTTGTCGGTACGGATGCTCTTGAAAAGGGTACATACTATGTAACAATTGCTGCAGGCAATGTATTCACAGGCGAAACATACAAGGTAAGCCTTGAGGCAAAGAAGGCAAGCAGCTCCGAAGACAAGGATGACGGCATTACAACCTTTGAAGAATTCTTTGCGGATTTGAAAGCTATTGACTGGTCCGGTTTCCTTAAGAATTTTGAAGGTTGGCTTGAATATATCAATATTGTCGGAATTATAAAGGACCTTATGGCGAGTGTTATGGATTTCATAACAACATTTGTTTTCGCTAATATGTAATCATTTTTCGGGGCTGTTCCGCTGAACGGCTCCGATTATATTTATTAAATGTATAAGGAAGATTTGTATGGCTTTTGATAAGAATTTCAAACCGGTTCTCAGATTTACCGTTGTAAGTGATATTCATTATAAAGACACAGATACGGTTGAGCGAGCAAGAATGAAGAAGGCTGTTGAAACATCATATGTCTTGAGTGAAAAGGAAGAGTATCCAAACCTTGATGCACTTTATGTTGTAGGCGATTTTGCAAACAGCGGCACCGAGGAGCAAATGCTTGCATTTAAAGCAACTCTTGATGAAACACTCAAGGGCGAAACAAAGGCGGTGCTTTCTCTTGCAAGCCATGAGTTTTCGGCAGGCGAGGATGTTGCGCTCGAAAGATTTAAGAGAATCTTTTCACAGTCACCCGATTCTCATGAGGTAATCAACGGATATCATTTTATCAGTGTGACCTGCACAAACGGCTGTCATTTTGATGACGGCAAAAGAGAATGGGTTGCGGCAGAGCTTAAAAAGGCAGCTGCCGATGATCCCGTGAAACCTATTTTCTTTTTCCAGCATCCTCATATTATGGGTACAGTTTACGGCAGTGCAAACTGGGGTGAGGATGAACTTACGGATATCCTCATGAATTATCCGCAGATTATCAATTTCTCGGGTCATTCTCATGCTCCGATAAACGATCCCCGCTCAATCCATCAGCGCCATTTCACCTGCCTCGGCACAGGTACACTCAGCTACTTTGAGCTTGATGAATTTGATAAGGTTTACGGCACCTGCCCTCCGGGCAAGGAAAAAGCAGCGCAGATGCTTATTGTTGAAGCCGATGCGGAAAACAGAGTAAGAATCTATCCCTATGACCTGATAACCTCAAATTTCTTCCCGTTCACATGGAAAATTGATGAGGCTTGGAATCCCGATTCTTATCTTTATACTGATAAGCGATATAAGTCAGACCTTGCACCCCGGTTTGATGAGAGTGCGGAAATTAAAGTTACAGATGTAAAGGCTGATGGCTTTACGGTTACTTTTGACCAGGCTAAGATTTCCGATGAATATGTTAATGATTATAATATATATGTCATTGATAAAAACGGGGTTATCGTACGTAATTCAACGGTATGGAGTGAATTTTATTTTTACGAAATGCCCGAAAAGCTGACGGTTGGCTTTGACGGTCTTGAAAGCGGTAAATATACCGTTCGTATTTATGCCAACAGCTTCTGGAAAAACCGCTGCGAAAAGCCCCTTGTAAGTGATGCCGTAATTTTATAAGTTTTAATTTAATAAACAGACATATACCAAGCATATTTCAGCTTTTTTCTGAAATATGCTTGATTTTTTGTTGCGGATATAATACAATAAACGATATATTGGGTAAATATACGATAGTTTAGCTAATTTTAGGATGGTGATTGAATTGGCAGAAGAAATCAAAACTGCGGCTGTTGCCGAAGATGAAGGAGCGGTTCTCAGAGAATATAATAACCAACACAAAAACTATTTAAGTCCGAAGCATTATGTTGCCTATATTCTTTCGGGTATGGGCGATACCATGTGGAACACCTTCAGTAAAAAGCTCTTCTTCTTCGCAACCCAGTTCCTCGGCATCAATGCCAAAACATGGGGCGCGGCAGAAACAATCAGCTTTATTGCCGATACGGTTGATAATGCCGTTTCCGGTCTTATAATTGACAGAACAAGAACGCGTTGGGGAAGGGTAAGACCTTATATTATCCTCACCTTGCCGTTCTGGGTGTTTGCATCTCTTTCTCCGTGGATTCTTCCGACGGGAATGAGTCAGATGGCTCTTTTTGCAGCCTTCCTTATCTTCAATTACATAGGTTCTATTGCAAAATCGTTTTATGATACAAGTTATCAAATTATTCTTTTCAATATAACACCTAATCCGATTGAGCGAAACAGACTTATTGCAACGGATGCTTATGCTGATCTTGTCGGTGTTTGGCTGCCGTCGCTTTTCCCTGTGCTTGTTGATTTCCTTCCTCAAATTCTAAATGTCGGTTCGCGTAATATATATACAGGCGGCGCGGTAGTTTTTGTTATCGCCGTTGTTCTTTTTAGGACCTACGGTTTCTTCAAGCTTAAGGAAAGAATGCCTCTTTCAACAAGGCAGGAAATGAATCAAATGGGTCTTTTTAAAACCCTCAAAACCATCGGAACCTGCCGCCCCATGTGGGTCCTTCTCATCAAAAACTTCTTTGCTGTCGGTAAAAGCACCGGCACCATGGTTGAGGATTTCTTCTGGCTTAACTGTATGGGCAGGCTTTCTTACGGTACAATCGCAGGCTTGTTTACAGGCTTACCCAGCTACTTTGTTCTTCCGTTAGCTCCCAAGCTGACCAAAAAATTCGGATTGAGAAACTTGGCTGCAGGCAGTTATATGTTCTGCGGTGCGTGCTACTTCATCATGTGGCTTGTAGGC
This sequence comes from Acutalibacteraceae bacterium, assembly GCA_045544115.1. Taxonomy (GTDB): domain Bacteria; phylum Bacillota; class Clostridia; order Oscillospirales; family Acutalibacteraceae; genus CAG-177. The sequence goes on from JAZPYI010000013.1 coordinate 127,718, forward strand.
TATAAGCCGTTTGGCGAAGAACATTTTATACTCAATATTATATGGATCATAGTTGCTCTTACATTCTGCGGCTCACTTAACAGCATTCAGAGATACTGCAGTACAGCTTTGAACGGCGACCTTTACGACTATGTTGAATGGAAGTCGGGCGTCCGTAACGAAGCAACAATTACTGCGGCAATGAGCTATTTCAAAATCATCTCCGATGCGGCAGCGAAAATGATAAGTGCATTTGCGGTTGCAGCAATTCATTATGTACCGCTCATCAATGCAAACGGTATTCAGGTTCCCCAGACCGATCCGGGTATGCTTGCGGGAATTTGGACTGTGTTTGCGCTTGCTCCTGCAATCGGACGTTTTATGAAGGGCGTAACACTTCTCTTCTTTAACGTTCACGGAAAAACAAGGGAAACAATGATGTATGAGCTTGCAAAAATTCGTGCAGCAAAGGTTATTGATTCTGATGCTGTATCGGAATAAGCGACAAAACATACCAAATGCACAAAAATTATCTTGATTATATAATAATTAATTAATAAAACACTCTTGAAATTCAATTTGATTTATGGTAAAATAAATCGTATTATACGAAAGTATGCTTATCGCTTTCAACGCATTAAGGAGGAAAATGCATATGACACATTTAAAGAAATCATTGGCGATGCTTCTTGCATTGATAATGATGTTCAGCTCAATGTCAGTTGCAGCTTCTGCAGCGGATGATTGGGATCCTTCTGATGACCCCAGTGATATTACATTCACTGTAAAGTTCTTCAGAGAATCTCCCAAGAACTCCGGAAGCTGGATTGAAACAACCAAGGCTGCACCCGGTGAAGAACTCAGGGTAAGAGTCTATATCAAAACAGGATTTGCTACCCACGGCGGTGATATGTGCTTCTTGTTTGACAGCCGCTATTTTTCGGTAGCTGATTATTATTCGGCAGCGCCTAAAAGCATTACTGTAAACCCGGCATATGCGGGTCCCGATGGAGATGACTACGGTGCAGGCGATTATGCTCTTGAAGCAAAGGCTACATATCCTTGGGGCGGTGACGACTCCAAATGGAGAAAAGATATTTCCTTCATACTCAGCAATATTGAGAAGAACCAGAATTTCTTTGATAACTATGATATTTTAAGCAGTAACATTTTGTACGGCAGCATGGTTAACAACAGCCCGATGGTTGACGACAACTGGCTCTTTGAGTATCAGATTAAGGTTAACGATAACCCGACCACCAACACCGTTGAAACAAAGGGTGAGGGTAAGGTTCCCGCATACTATAAGAGTTCAAATGAAGAGAGAGCAGGAAAGAATCTCTTCATTGATATCATGAAGGGCAAGGAAGGCAAGTATAAGAACGAAAGTGCTTATAACCTTTCCATGACATACTGGGAGCCTGAATTCCATACCAATGCCGCAACTGTTACAACAACAAGCGAAATCATCCTTGATATGGGTCTTGTTGATGAAGCGGGTGCCTGGACTGAAGATACATATACGGTAGAAAAGGGTATCATCGGCAAAGAGATTAACCTTGATGAGATAACCAACCCCACCCGTTCTGACGGCAAGGTTTTTGATTATTGGTCAACTCAGAAGCCCGCTGCCGGTGTAACACAGGCAGAGGCAACAGCTGTTTCCTATGACTACGATGTTAAAACACTCTATGCCGTTTGGAAAGATGCTCCCGAAGTTTCTTATACACTTAAGGAATTTTATATGAATGCTGACGGAAGCTATCCCGATGATGTTGAGGGTACTCTTGAAGATGCTAAGCCCAATTCAACGGTAAGTGCAGAGGCTCCTGAAGATGAGCGCTTCAGCCTTGATATGGACAAGAGTGACTTTGATGTTGTTGTAAATGCAGACGGCTCCTCCGTTGTTAATGCTTATTATAAAAGAAACGAATATAATCTTGTTTATCACTATGAAGATTTGGCAGGTGCCCAGACCGATGAATATCCTGTAAGATTCGGTGCTGCACTTCCCGCATTCGGTGCAACTCCCAACGGTGAACCCACAAAGACGGGTTATACATTCCTTGGTTGGACAACCGTTGAAGGCGGTACGACTGTTGAAACTCTTCCCAATGTAATGCCTGCTGAAGAGCTTCACCTTTATCCTGTTTATGCACCCGGCGAAACATATGATGCAGAGTTCATTTTCAATGCAGGCGAAGGTGCTTTCTCCGACGGCAGCAAGGTGAAGAGATATGCATATAAATACCTTGATGTACCTGAGGAACCTGAAGAACCCACGGCAGTAGGAAAGAGATTTGCCGGTTGGGATGATGATATTCCCGAAGTTGTAGACGGCGACAGAACCTTTAATGCTATATATGAAGATGAGCTTTATACAGTAACCTTCAAAGCGGACAAGGATAAGGACGGCGAATACGAAACAACCGTTGAGGTTCTTGAAGAAGCATTTGCTTACGGCGAAAAGCTCTATACAGAGTATGCTCCCGAAAGCTATCCTTCAGATGTATGGGAGCTTGAAGACGGCACAAAAGTTGTATTCTCCGACAATGACGGAGAAGCATACACCGTAACAGGCGATGTAACTCTTTATACTGTAGGCGCTGATGAATATCCCGCTCGCTTCTACTGGAGTCAGGAGGATCTTGATAACGGTGCCGAGCCTTATGACACAATATATGTAACATTTGATGAATCAATTCCCGCTCCCACAGCACCCGAAAAGCCCGGATATACATTTATTCAGTGGGTTCCTGATGTTGACAGCGGTCTTGTCATGGATTCAATAGAAGGCAAGGATTTTGTAGCCGATTTCAAGGCAAAAGAAATTACAGTTAAATTCGATCCCGATGAAGGCACTTGTGATGTAACCTCAGATTCCGCAAAATACGGCGAGAGCATAGAAAAGCTTCCCGATGCAAGTAAAGACGGTTATGAGCTGCTCGGTTGGTATACTCCCGACGGAACAAAAGCAGGTGACCCCGGTGATTCCTATGCGGTTCCCACAGAAGATATCACTCTTACCGCAAAATGGGCAGCTGAAAAGCACACAATATTCTTTGTTGACGAGGACGGCTCTGCAATCGGTCAGATTGACTCTGAAACAGATGCAGATGTTGTAGTTCCAGACGAGCTTAAGAAGCCCGTAAAGACCGGATATGAGTTTGTCGGTTGGGTAGACGAAAACGGCAAGGATGCTGATATTCCCGAAGTTATGCCCGCTAAAGATGTTACTCTTACTGCAAAATGGGCTGAGCTTTACGATGTAACTTATTACAATGAAGACGGTACTGAATTTAAGAAGTACGCAGACGCAGGTCTTGAAGGCGCAGATATCCCCGTTCCTGATGAGAAGCCTGAAAAGGACGGTTATTATTTCACAGGTTGGGTTGATAAAGACGGCAAAGCCGTAACAACCATTCCTGACGGTGATGTTAAGCTTTATCCCAAGTTTGAAGAGAATCCCAAGTTCTCAATCACATACATGGACGGCGATAAGGTGGTTCACACAGCCTTCTATGAAAAAGATGACGAAATCGCCGAATATAATCTCAACAATGAAGAAGGCAAAACCTTCAAGGGCTGGAATCCTAAACTTCCCGAAATAATGCCCGCAGAAAATCTTACAGTAGAAGCTGTATGGGAAACCAATAAGAACGGTATTACTCTTAATGCGGGTGAAGGTAAGTTTGAGGACGGTTCCTCCGTATTTAACGAAACATTTGACTATGGCACGGATCTTACGGATAAGCTTCCCGATGACCCTGAAAGAGAAGGTCACGAGTTTATCGGATGGGAAGATTCAGAAGGCAATATTGTTGACCTTCCCGAAACAATGCCCGATGAAGCTATCAACCTTACTGCAAAGTGGGAGGTTAAGGAATACACAATAACCTTCGACACAGACGGCGGCAATGCTATCGAGTCAAAGACATATGATTTTGGTGCAACAATCGGTGAGCTTCCCGTTCCCGAAAAGGACGGACATGAGTTCGCAGGCTGGGTATGGACAAATGAAAAGGGCGAAACAATTGATGCTTGTGCAACAATGCCCGCTCATAACGTAACCGTAAAAGCAACATGGACTGTTCCCACATACGATGTTGAGTATTATCTTGCAGTTGACGGTACACTCTATAAAACTCTCAGCTTTGAGGAAGGCAAGCTTATCGTTCATCCCGATGATCCCACTTTAGAAGGTCTTACCTTCAAGGGCTGGGTAGATAAAGATGGTAATGCTCTTCCCGAAGGTATGGTAATGGGCACCGAAGACATTAAGGTATATGCAAAGTTTGACTTCAACAGCTACAAGGTAACATACATTGTTGACGGTGAAGTTTACGAAGAATATGATGTGCTTTATCAGTCAGAAGTTCCCGTTCCCGATGATCCTGCTGATTCGGCAGACCGCCTCTTTGCAGGTTGGTCACCCGCACCTGAATCAACAATGCCCGCACGTGACCTCACATATACAGCTACATGGGCTGATCCCGAACCCGATAAGTTTACCGCAACCTTCCTTCGTGCAGACGGAAAGATACATGCAAAGAGTGTTCTTGCAGAAGGCGATGTAATTCCCGTTCCCGATGCACCCAAGAAGTTCGGATATATATTCGTAGGCTGGGAGCCCGAAGTTCCCGATACAATGCCTGCTAATGATATGGTATTTGAGCCTCAGTACGAAATTGACAAGAATTTCGTAACACTTGTTGTTGGCGGAACAGTAGTAGCAGGCGGTGTTGTTGCAGGCTCGATAATCGGTGCAGGCATCATCACAGGTATTTCAATTGTTGGCGGTGTAATCGTTCTTGTAGGTGTTGCAGAGCTTGTTAAGCATACACATACAGTAACTTACATTGTTGACGGCGAGGTTTATAAGACTTACAAGGTAGTTGAAGGAGCAAAGATTCCTGTTCCTGCTGACCCCGCAAAGGACGGCTTTATCTTTGAAGGCTGGAATCCTGAAGTTCCCGAAAAGATGGGCAAGGATGACCTCGTATTTGAAGCAACATGGACAGAAAAGGCTGACGATGACTCGGCAGATGTTGATGTTGATATTCCTGAAACCGGTTCAGTTGCAGGCGGTCTTGCAGCATTCGCAGTAATTTCTGGCGCAGCTGCAGCAGCATATGTAATTGCCGGAAAAAAGAAGGAAGACTGATTTTATAAATCATAATCCCGTATAAACAAATCAGGAGCTGTCGCGAGAGTGACAGCTCTTTTTGAAAACAAAGAAAGCACAAGAGGATGTACCGAACAGATACATCCTCTTGTGCTTATTAATTTAATTCTCCGATACAAAAATCATCTTCAATATCAATAATTTTTGCCTTAACAAATCCGTGAATATTTTCACAGGCTATTTTTACGGGGGTATAGTTGGCGGTATATCCCTGTGCATATCCGTCATGATATTCTTCAATAAGAACCTCAACCGTTTTGCCTGTTTGACTGCACAAAAAATTATTTCTGATTTTATCACAAACCTCACTCATTCTTGCTGCCCTACGTTCTTTTTCTGCTTTTTCATTCTGATTCGGCATTTTTGCGGCAGGAGTGCCCGGCCTTATTGAATAGGGAAAAACGTGTACCTTTTCAAATCCAACCTTTTGGGCAAAATCCAACGAAGTCTGAAAATCTGCTTCTGTTTCACCGGGGAAACCAACCATTATATCAGTCGTGATGGTTGTATCAGTGAATGATTTGCGTAATTTAGTGCAAAGCTCATAATACTCGGCACTGTTATAATGGCGGTTCATGCGTTTAAGAGTGCTGTCGCAACCGCTTTGAAGAGAAATATGAAACTGCGGACAGAACTTCGGAATTTTAGCAAGACCCTCAATAATCGAATCGGTTATATGGTCAGGTTCAAGAGAACCGAGCCTTACTCGTTTTATTCCTTCAAAAGAAGCGGCGAGCTGCACAGCATCAACAATATTATAATCACTGCCCATACCGTAAGCCGAAAGATTGATTCCTACAAGAACAATCTCCGAAAAACCGTTTTTTTCAAGCGCAGCAATTTCATTTTTCAGTTCCTCGAGAGGCTTTGATCGAACTCTGCCTCTTGCATAAGGTATAATACAGTAAGAACAAAAACGGTTGCATCCATCCTCAATTTTAACACTTGCCCTTGTTCTTTCACGAAAATTGCTGATACAGTCGCCTGTAAATGCGTCACCTGTTTTGTGTTCATCAACAGCAACGATTCTTCCGCTGTTATTAATATACTGATTAATGTAATCGTAAAGATAACGGTTGCTCTTGTTGCCGATAACGATATCCGCTTCTTCAAGCTTGCCGCTGATTTCGGGAAAAGCCTGAGGCATACAGCCTGTTAAAATAACAATGCTGTCAGGATGAAGCTTTTTAAATCGACGCACAGCCTGCCTTGTTTTTCTGTCACTTTCCGCAGTAACCGTGCAGGAATTTATAATATAAACATCTGCATTGTCAGAGTGGTCGGTTATAATGAAGCCGTGGCTTTCAAGGGTCTGTGCCATTGCCTGTGACTCGTATTGATTAACCTTGCACCCAAGAGTATAAAACGCAGCCTTCATAAAAATCTCCTTAAAAAACAGATAATTAATTATAACAGAAAAACAGGTGATAATCAATGCTGTTTGTAACATATATTTTATTTGTAAGTGAAAGGGGAGTCAATATGAAAAAGATAATATCGGTAATTGTTTCAACGGTTATATTTTTGTCGGCTGTTTTGCCTGCATATGCTGCGCAGGAAACAACACCCGTTGAAATCAAAGCAAAGGCAGCTGTGCTTATGGATGCTTCAACGGGTAAAGTGCTGATGAAATACAACGAAAATGAGAAGCTTTATCCTGCTTCGGTAACAAAAATCATGCCTCTTTTGCTTGTGTGTGAGGCAATTGACGAGGGGAGAATTTCACTCGGCGATTCTGTTACCGTAACAGGAAGCGCAGCATCAAAGGGAGGGTCGCAGATATGGCTTAAGGAAGGTGAACAGATGACGGTGGATGAGCTTTTGAAAGCAACTGCGGTTTACAGTGCAAACGATGCTTGTACAGCTCTGGGCGAGTACATAGCAGGCAGCGATGAGGCATTTGTTAAAATGCTAAATGACAGAGCTTCACAGCTCGGAATGAACAATACTCATTTTGAAAACTGCACGGGTCTTGACGACACAACGGATAATCATTTAACAACCGCACTTGATGTTGCAATAATGTCAAGAGAGCTGTTGAAGCATGAACTGATAATGAATTACACAACTATATGGATGGATTCTTTGCGAAACGGTCAGACGGAGCTTGTGAATACAAACAAACTTGTGCGATTTTATGAGGGTACCACGGGTCTGAAAACAGGCACAACATCAAAGGCGGGCTGTTGCGTTTCTGCAAGTGCAATGCGTGACGGCACTCATCTTATCGCTGTTGTAATGGGCAGCGATAACAGCACAGACCGTTTTGAAACGGCAAAATCCATGCTTAACTGGGGCTTTGCAAATTATTTGACCGTAACACCTGTTATAGATACAACATTGATACCGAATGTTGGTGTAATTAACGGTGTGGTTGATGAAATAACTCCGAAAATCCCCGAAGTTAATCCTGTGCTTATCGAGAAAGGACGTGAAGGGGATATAACCCAGACTATTGACCTTGCAGTTGATGTTGCTGCTCCCGTTGAACAAGGACAGGTGCTTGGCACGGTAACATTTAAACTTGGTGATGAGAAAATCGGAGTTTATAATTTAACTGCGCCGGATAATGTGGGTAGTCTGACCTTCGGAATAATTTTCAAAAGAATAATAAATGCACTTGCTTCGTAAATACTGATTGCAATAACAATAAAAATATGGTAAAATGGATACGGAACAGAAATCGGAGTTCCGTATCTGTTTTTTTACAAAAAATATCCCTTCTTAAAAAATAATTTAATATTTTTTTACTTTTAACTGTTGCAAAGAATGCATTTATAGGGTAAAATATATTAAATAATCGTTTTTTATAGTAGGGGTGTAAAGACTGAGATGGCAATAAAACTCAATCTCAACTATGCGGGCGGATATGCCTGCAAAGAAAAGCTTGAGGCAATGCAGGCTGAGGTTTCCAAGGCTCATGCAATGCTTCACGAGGGAACCGGTCAGGGCAGCGATTTTCTCGGCTGGATAGACCTTCCCGTTAATTATGACAAGGCAGAATTTGCGGAAATCAAAGAATGCGCCGAAAAAATCAAGAAGGATTCCGAGGTGCTTGTTGTACTCGGTATCGGCGGTTCTTATCTCGGAGCCAGAGCGGCTATCGAATTTGTCAAGTCAAATAACTATAACCTTGTCAAGAAGGATACCCCCGATATTTATTTCGGAGGTAACACCATCAGTTCATCGGCTGTTGCGGAGCTTATAAAGCTCATTGAAGGAAAGGATTTCTCGATTAATGTTATTTCAAAGTCGGGAACAACTACCGAAACAGCTATCGCATTCCGCATCTTCAAAAAGCTTGCTGAGGAAAAATACGGCAAGGAAGAGGCGGCAAAAAGAATTTACGTAACAACAGACAAATCCAGAGGAGCACTTAAGGCTCTTGCGGACAGCGAAGGCTATAAAACTTTTGTTGTACCCGATGATGTAGGCGGAAGATATTCTGTGCTTACTGCCGTAGGACTTCTTCCAATTGCAGTTGCAGGTATTGATATTGATGCGATTATGCAGGGTGCCGCGGATGCCAGAGAGTCTTATTCAAAGGATGATGTTCTGTCAAATGATTGCTATAAATATGCGGCAATCAGAAATATGCTCTACCGTGACGGAAAGAAGCTTGAAATGATGGCGGCTTATGAGCCTTCAATGACTCTCTGGTGCGAATGGTTTAAGCAGCTTTTCGGCGAAAGCGAAGGAAAAGACGGCAAGGGTATTTATCCTACATCAGCGATTTTCTCAACCGATCTTCATTCTCTCGGTCAATATATTCAGCAGGGAGAGAGAAGTCTTTTTGAAACGGTTATATGGGTTAACAATCCTAAGGAAAACGTTGAAATTGAATTTGACGATGTTAACGGCGACGGACTTAACTTTGTTGCAGGCAAAACGGTTCATTTTGTTAACAGCAAGGCATTTGCCGGAACAGTTCTTGCACATACGGACGGCGATGTTCCCAATATTGTTATTGAAATCGAAAAACAGGATGAATACACTCTCGGTCAAATGATTTATTTCTTTGAGAAGGCTTGCGGAATTTCAGGCTATATGCTTGGAGTAAATCCCTTTGATCAGCCCGGTGTTGAGAGCTATAAAAAGAATATGTTCGCCCTTCTCGGTAAGCCCGGTTATGAGGCAGAGAAAGAGGCGCTCGAAGCAAGAATTAAATAAATTTACTATACAGGAGGATTTTTAAAATGATTAATCTTATTATTGGTAACAAAGGCTCAGGAAAAACAAAAAGACTTATCGAACTCGTAAACAATGCTGTTGAAAAGTCAAACGGCAACGTTGTTTGCATTGAAAAAGAAAGACTTCTCACTTACGATGTAAACTACAGAGCAAGACTTGTTGAAACAGACCACTACAAGGTATCGGGTTATGACGCATTCTACGGTTTCCTTTGCGGTATCGTTGCAGGCGACCATGACATCACTGATATTCTTGTTGATGCTACTCTTAAAATCGGCGGCAAGGATTATGAAGCTCTTGCAAACTTCCTTGAGAAGGTTGCAGAACTCAGCAAGATTGCAGAGCAGGATATTACCTTTACTGTTTCCTGCGATGAAAGCGACCTTCCCGCAAGAGTTTTTGATTTTTGCCAAAAAATCTGAATTTAATTCAAAATTTTAGTTGACAAATTGCGCCATTGAATATATAATATTTTGTGCGTGATTTTAGGTGTAAATTTATGATATTGGATTTAGAACCTATTTTTAACACTGAAGGAATGGTTAAGCAGTTTGATTATGAGCTTGACCTTTCGGAGCAGGAGCTTAACGGCTCGAAGCCTTTCGCTTCTCCGGTTAAAATCAGCGGCCATGCTGGCAACTATACTGGCATAGTTGAACTTCATGCGACAGCGGATTTCGTTCTTGATACCGCTTGCGACCGTTGCGCAAAACCGATTTTGCTTCCGCTCGCAACCAAAATTTTCCACACGCTTGTTACAAGTCTTAATGACGAAACAAACGATGAGCTTTTGCTCGTCAATGAGCTTCGCTTTGACCTTGATGCGCTTATAACTGAGGATATTTTCCTTGATCTTCCCTCGAAGCTTCTTTGCAGTGAGGAATGCAAGGGCATGTGTCCTAAGTGCGGTGCGGATTTGAATGCAGGCTCATGCAGCTGCGAAAAAGAGGTTGACCCGCGTCTTGCGGCGCTTAAGCAGCTTTTAGATAATTAAAATAAAACCCCGAGGGTTTATTAACGCACAAAATTAAGGAGGTGCTTAGGCATGGCAGTACCCAAGAGAAGAGTTTCAAAGGCAAGAAGAGATAAGAGACGCTCCAACGTATGGAAGATGTCTGCTCCCCAGCTTGAGAAGTGCTCAAACTGCGGTGAGTACAAGAGAACTCACAGACTTTGCCCTGAGTGCGGTTATTATAACGGCAAGCAGGTAGTTGTTAAGGAAGCATAAGTCAAAGTTAGCTTTAAACGGAGAAATCTCATGAGGGATTTTCTCCGTTTTTGCTTTTTTATAAAAAATAACGGGTTTTACGGTTTGTCCGTAAAACCCGTTTGTTATGGTTATTTTCTTTTGCATAAAAAATATCCGAACAGAAGACCTGCTATACATGGTATTGACGAAAGGGCAAGGCTGAGTTCAAATTCAAATGTTTCAAAAACAATAAAAGGAAGGAAAAACTCAATCAGAACAATAAAAAGTGCAAGCAGCAGCGACAGCTTGGATTTTTTTGCCGCAAGGATAGAGCAGAGTATAAAAGCAGTAAGAGGTACCGCACCGTAAAATGCAATAAGAGAATAGCCCATTTCATCGCCGCCGTGCATATTAAGTCCCCAAACAGTAAACAGAATGAATTCTAGAATTACAATTAAAAAACACCAAAACTCACTTGTTTTAAAGATTCTTTTCTTTTCCACGGTAATACCTGCCTTTCAATTTGTTTTGTGATTTAATTATATTGGTGACTTTTTACATTTCTGTGTATAAAAAGTTACAAATAAATAAAAAAAGATGCCGACCGAAGCCGACATCTTAATTGATTATAAATTATAACACAAGCGAAAGAATAACAGCCGCTGCAAGTATAATGAAGTTTATGCAGTATTTTTCAAGGTAAGCACCTGCATAGGTAATCGCAGAAGGAATAAAGAAAATTATTCTGCCGACTATGTTCAGCTTCTTTTGCTTATATGCAACATCAAAAAGGTTCATTGCATCCTCAATGAGAGGGAAAATATTGCAAAGCATTGAGAAGCCTGCATAAGTCATGAGAACATAGAAAATGAAATAGCCGAGATTATCTTGATAGGTTATACCCATGTATCTCAGATTCATAAAACCTGCAAGGAAAATCGGCAAACCGGTCATAAAATTCATGAATCCGGCACCGGTTGCCATGAGATATGAAGCGAAGCCTTTCTTGGCAAGCGAATGCTCAACGTGGCTGCATGCTTCGTCAATTCTCAGATATCCAGAAGCCTCAACGGGAAGTCCGAGAATTTTGCAGGTCAGCTGCTCCCAGAAACCTCTGAGATATGCTCCGGGGAAGGTAAGAATTCTGGTTATGATATAAATTGTTGTCATACTAAATCAAAATCTCCTTCCGTAAGAACCTGCTCAAGAGTCTTTTCTCTGTTTATGATTGCATTAACACCGTCGCATTCGGAAGCAAAATCCTTGAGGTCATTAATAATAGCGGTTGTTTCTTCTGCATTTTCGGTAGTCATGCTGCCGCTTTCCGATTCAAGATAAGAGCATAGATACATTGTGTAGTAAAGCTGATCGGTGAGCGAGCTTTGGTCCTGATAATATTGAGCAATATACACGGCATTGCTGTATGCTGTATATACGGATTCATAAGCTTTATCGTAGTCGCCCTTAAGAAGATAAAGCAGAGCAAGCTGACGGTTTATTTCAGGTGATGTGCCATATTCCTCAAGCGCTTCCGTGCAAAGCTCAAGAGCCTTGTCGTATTCCTTGGCGCAACGCATATACATTATTTCAAGAACATATGCTGTGTCAATACCATCGTTATATTTTTTAAATTCGTCAAGAAGTGCTTTTGCTTTTTCAAGACCTTCATCCTGAATGAATATGCGCATCTTAAGCTCATAAGCACCGAAGTTGGTTTTGTCTTTTTCGGTAAGCTTATCAAGATATTCAATAGCGCCGGCATTGTCATTCATGCTGTACAGCAGGTCTGCAATTTCTGTATAATAAAGCCATGAGTAGTCGAGCTTGCCCTCCTTGACATTTTCATCAATTGCTTTGAGATATTCGAGTTTAATTTCATCGGATTCACCGTAGTTATAAGCGAAGGTGAAGTGATAATAATCAACCCAGATATCATTCATGCCTTCAGTGCCGCGGAGAGCTTCAACAACTTCGTGCATTTCTTCGATTGAAGGTTCGGTATCGCCAAATTCGGTATCAAGCTTTTCAAGTACTATGTCGTATGATTCGAGATAGCTGTTGTAAATTTCGTAGTAATCCTTCATAACGGGATTTGATGAACCTTCGAGATGCTGAACGGTCGTACCCTCATAGTAGAAAGCTTCAAGAGGGGAGGTATAGTGTGCAAGAGCATCAAATTTCTTGACTGCAAGATTTGTTCCTGTCTGAACAAACGGTGATTCTCCGCCGAGAATGGTGTTCAATTCTTCAACAACAGAGGGTACATTTGCATATTCTGTATAAGCAGAATACCAGCAGTTATCTCTTGCATAAGAGTCAGCCTTTGCAACCTGCAGCGAGGGAGCGGAGAGGATGAACACGAGTGCGAGAGCAAAAACACTGAACACAACGGCGACAAGACCGCAGAGCCATGCAAAGAAAGGGATTTTTCTTGACAGCATTGCTGCTTCACATTCAGGGCAGTAGTCGCTGTCCTCAGCTTTTTCTCTTTTGCCGCAGAAAGGACAAAGAGTTTCGCTGTCAATTACCTCTTTCGGACTTTCTTCGGATTCAGATTCATCGTTTTTAACTTCTTCCGATGCTTCCGAAGGTTCAACGGTTTCTTCCGTTTCTTCGTATTCCTCAGCCTCTGCAGCTTCCTCGGATGTTTCCTCTGTATCGGCAATTTCGTTTTCCGATACCTCTTGGGTTACTGCTTCTTCCGTGGTTTCAGCTGCTTCCTGAGCAGCCTCTTCAGGTTGAAGCTCGTTGTTTTCTTCTTCAGGCATACCTTTTATGTTTTCGTCAGCCATGCAGGTAACCTCCTTTACATCATGTAGAATTATATTTTACCACTTACAAACATAAAGTTCAAATATATTTTTTAAAATTTACATATTATTTACTAAAAAATCATGGGTGAGGCAGTCCTTGTCTGTAAGCTGCCATAATATCCTTAAAAACCTCGGCATTTGAAGGGGGAGTCCAGGTTATTGCGTTTGCACCCGCGGCAACCGTAGCGGCTATGGTATCACCCGTTTGACCTCCTGTGGCGATGACCGGAAAATCGGGATATTTTGCTTTGATTTTTGCAACTATTTCGGGAGTTTTTGCAGCGGCAGATACATTGAAAATATCTGTGCCTGCCAAAATTCGGGCATCAATGTCGTCATTATCCGAAGCGACGGTAACAACAACAGGTATATCTATGGATTTTTTCAGTTCCTCGATTATTTCATTTTTTGTCGGGGCATTCACAACAACTCCGAGAGCGCCTTGAAATTCCGCATGGAGAGCGAGATTAACAACTCTGTGACCCTGCGTAAGTCCGCCGCCTACACCTACAAATACAGGTACGTCAGCGGCAGTCATAACCGATTGGGTGATAACGGGCTGCGGTGTAAACGGATAAACCGCAATAACCGCATCGGCATTTGTGTTTTTAATAATGCTTGCATCGGTTGAAAACAGCAGGGATTTAATTCTTCTGCCAAGAATTTTTATTCCCGTGCAGGCATATATTTCCTTTGGAACGGTAAGCATAAAGTCGCGCAGATATCCTTTTACTTCGGGTATGTTCTGTTCCGGCATTTGTTTTCTCCTTTTTTCTCTTTTCTCTTTTCCTTCTCACAAAATTGCTGTACAACGAATCAAATTTGTGATATAATAAATTATATAATAAATCCAAACCGTTATTTTTCTAAATATGAAAATAAGGTTTGGTTAACCTTTGAACTGTAAAATTTTACAAATGATTAATATATTCAGGAGGCAGTTATGAAAGAAATAAATATCAGAGATATCAAAATCAGCGCACCCGAGCTTATTTCCGACGGATGGGGACTTGTTACTGCTGGAAACGAAGAAAAATTCAATACTATGACCGTAAGCTGGGGCGCATTGGGTGAAATCTGGGGTAAGGATGCCGCTTTTATATTTATACGTCCTCAGCGTTATACCTATGAGTTTACCGAAAAAGAGGAAATATTCACCATTTCTTTTTATGCTCCCGAATATAAGAATGCTCTTCGTATTTGCGGTTCAAGGAGCGGAAGAGATACGGATAAGATAAAGGAATGCGGTTTTACCCCCGTATTTGTTGACGGCGGTGTAACATTTGAGGAGGCTGAATATACTCTTGTGTGCCGCAAAATGGCATCGCAGTTTATCGACCCCGCAGGCTTTGTTGATGCATCCGTTGAAAATAACTATGCCCAAAAGGATTACCATAAAATGTATATTGGCGAAATTATCAAGGTATATGCAAAATAATTTTTTAAAGCATTCTTACGGGAATGCTTTAATTTTTTTGTAATTTTGTCACCATCAGGTAATTTGAAACGTGTATAGAGTGAAAAGGTTAATAAAGGGGGCGGTGATTTGCCCGTAAGGAAAGAAAAATTAATTCCTGATGCCCAAAGAGCGGTACATGAATACGGCAACAGTCTTTATCGGCTTTGCTCGGTTATGACGGGTAACAGGGATGATGCAGACGATGCAGTTCAGGAATGCTTTTTGAAATATGTAGAAAAAGCTCCCGATTTTAATGACGGCGAGCATGAAAAAGCATGGCTGATACGGGTTGCATCCAACATATGTAAGGATATTTTAAGAAAAAGAAAGCATCAGAGCTTTATAAGCCTTGAAGAAATACGGAATTTCGGCACCTGCGAGGATAATGCGCAAATCCTCGAATTGCTGATTTCACTTGAAGAGAAGTACAGAATAGTAATTCATCTTCATTATGTTGAGGGCTATAAGGCGCGGGAGATTGCAGGTTTACTCGGAATCTCTGAAGCGGCGGTAAAAAAACGTCTGCAAAGGGGCAGAGAAGCACTGAAAGAAATTTATGAAAAGGAGGCGAGATAACATGGATTTTGATAAAATTAAGCCCGCAGTCGAAGAAATTCGGCTCAATGAAATTCAGCAGGAGAAGATACTTGAAGCTTGCAGAAGTAAAAAAAGAAAAAGCTTCAACTATAAGTTCTGGATTCCCGTTGCGGCTGCGGCTATGTTTGTTGTTGTTATCTTTTCTCCGGGGTTTATATTCAGGGCAAGTGAAGCGGATTTATCTGCATCCCCTGAAGGTGGTAATTATAACAATGCGGCCGGGGCTGACAATAAATATGCGGAGCTTGCCGATGAGGAAATAAATATTGCTGCTGATGATTATGCAAATGAAGTTTGTTCTGTTCAAGCTCAGTCTGTTTCTGTTGAAATTCGTTCTGTTTTTGAATGCAACGGCTTCAGGAGCATCTATTCTGTTGTTCCTTCGCAGTTTGCGTGGTTGGTTGATGCTGAGGAATACCGCAAATGGGAAAAGACCGTGAAAGCCTCGGATGGCATGGCGATAGTGCAGTTTGTTGAGCATTTTAAAATAACAAAAGAAGCATTTGATTCTGCAAACCAAGCATATGCGGCATATATTGACAGCATAATAGGCGGTGCGTTGAGCGGAAAACCTGAAAATTCGGGCGATGAGAAAAGAGAAATTTTTAATGCAGATATAATTTACAGCTTTGACAGAGAAAAAATCGACGAATATTATTCTAAATAAAAAAACCGCCCTTACGGACGGTTTCGGTAAAATATTATTCAACGATGGAGTAGCCGCGTTCGATGATAGCGGGGTCTGAATATGCCTGGTAAATTTCATCGAAGGTCTGCGGTGCCGTTTCTTTGATTTCGTAAACAATCATTCTCGCTTTGGGGTCTTTATCAATGATTTTCTTTGATGTGGAGGATTTATCAATCTCAAGCTGAACTTCATAGTTTTCGATTTCGTCATAGAATTTATATAAATAGTGGTGTGTTATATCGCCCTTTTTATTGAACTCAAAAACTCTGTATTCATAACCGAGTGTGAAGAAATCCTTTATAACAAGTCTTTTATCTTTGATTGTTTTACCGATTGTTTCCTCAGAGTGCTTGTTAACTCCGTCGATATAATCATTTTCGGCTTGTATTGAAGCTGCAACTCTTTTGGATTCCTCGGCAGCATAATATGCCTGCTTCTCCTCGGGTGTCATGTTAACCGTGCAAGCAGAAAGAGAAAGAGCTGCCGCAAAAACCGCAATTAAAGCGATTAATTTTTTCATCTGAGATGCCTCCCGTTTAATTTCTATACTATATTACTGACACATTTTTGCAAAAATGTCAATGGTTTTAAAGAAATTTAACAATTACACAATCTAAATTCAACATTTTTTAATAAAAAGAAAGGTGATTAAAATGAAAAAAATATCGGTACTTATACTTTGCATTGTCCTTTTATTTTCTCTTGTCGGATGCGGAGCAACGGCAAATGATATGGCGGTTCAGGAAATGGAGTTTTCTGCATCCGCAGACAGCGCAGGCGGCATATATTATAACTCATCCGAATCGTTGAATTACAAATCTGAACAGTATGCCGACAATATAGCAGATGAAACGGGTGGAGCTCCGCAGACCAACGAAAAAATCATCAAAACCGTAGATGCATATGTTCAGACAAAGGAGTACGATAAGTATATCGAATCGCTTACCGCAAGTGTGGCAGCAAATGGCGGATATATCGAAAATTCCGATGCAAATATGGGAGGATACGGCAATGCGAACAGGTATTCCGTTTATAAATTGAGGATACCTGCTGAAAAGCTTGATGCTTTTATGCTTTCAGCCGAGGAAAACGGAAAAATAACCTCGAAAACCGAAACGCAGCAGAATGTAACTCTTGAATATGTTGATATCGAGAGCAGAATTTCGGCATACAGAACAGAAAAAGAAACTCTTACCAATCTTCTTGAAAAAGCGGCATCGCTTGAAAATGTGCTTGCAATTCAGGAAAGACTTTCCGAGGTGAATTATCAGATTGAAAACTTTACCGCACAGCTTCGTGTGCTTGAAAACAGAGTAAGCTACAGCACGGTAACTCTCCATATAAGCGAGGTTGAAAGAGTTACCGAATCCGAGCGCACTCTTTGGCAGAGAATTAAAAATGAATTTCTTAACAATATTGATAATCTCAAGGACGGGCTTGAAGATTTTGTTGTAGGATTTATCGGCGGATTACCAGTGATTATTCCCGTTGCGGCAATTGCGGTTGCTGCAATAATTATCATTAAAAAGTTTATTAAAAAGCGCAAAGCAAAGAGGAATATCACGCAGTAATAATGCGGAGGGGACAAAAATGGTAAAAAAGATTGTTGCCGCATTATCGGTTGTTTTGATAATTGCCGTACCGTTGTTGATTTATTTTCACATGAATGCAACGGTTGAGCCGATGTCCAATCCTAATGTTAAATCATTCGGTACGGTTCTCGATGCGGTGACATCACCCAATAATCCTTTAATGGTTGACGAACCTGATTTTATATATGTCAAAGCAACAAACGGCGAATACGGCTATGCGAAAAAAGAAGAAATGTATGCCTGCGGACCGACATCACCCGATGATACGGAATGGGAAAAGAGAATATTCGGTGAAAAGGATTATTATGAAATAGATGTTTTCGATTCGGACGGTGTTACGGTAATCGGCAAATTCAGAATTGGCAAATAACATGGCAAATCAAAAATCGGCAGGCTTTGCAGCTTGCCGATTTGTTTTGCTTTTTGGGGGCTTTAAACACCCGAATAAGCGGAGAATCCGCCGTCGACGGGAAGAACTACACCTGTTACAAAGCCTGAATACTGCTCGTCACAGAGGAAAACAAGCGCGCCTGTCAAATCTGAGGGAACACCGAAACGGCGCATGGGAGTGTGAGTGATAATCTTGTTTGAACGCTCGGTGAGTGAGCCGTCTTCATTATAAAGGAGCTTTGCGTTCTGGATTGTTGAGAAAAATCCGGGTGCAATTGCGTTAACTCTTATTCCTACCTCTGCAAAGTGAACGGCCATCCACTGTGTGAAGTTTGAAATAGCTGCCTTTGCGGCGGAATATGCGGGGATTCTGGTGAGAGGCTTGAAGGAATTCATTGAGGAAACATTGAGAATTGTAGCATTTTCTCTGCCTACCATTTCCTTTGCGAAGCACTGTGTTGTGAGAAGAGTGCCAAGGAAATTGAGATTGAAAACAAATTCAATGCCCTTTGCATCAAGGTCAAAGAAGGTTTTTACACCCTCCGCTTTTTCAGCCATATCCTTAAGCTCAAGAGTATCCTTTGTGGTTGTGCCGAGGGGAGAGTTGCCGCCTGCACCGTTGATAAGAATATCGCAAATGCCAAGCTCTGCAATAATCTTTGCTTTTGCAGCCTCAAGGCTTTCGGCTTCGAGAACGTTGCAGCCTACTGCAAGAGCTGTGCCGCCTTCTGCGGTGATTTCATCAACTACCTTCTGTGCGGCTTCTTCTCTTAAATCAAGAACGGCAACCTTAACTCCGAGCTTTGCGAGATCCTTTGCAAAGCCGCTGCAAAGAACACCGCCGCCGCCTGTTATAACTGCTACTCTTCCCTTTAAATTTTCGTGAAACATAATTTTCTCCTTTCGTGAAATCAGTTGATTTCAACACTTTCGCCATTTTTTGAGGATTCGTAGCAGGCAAAAACAAGCTTTGCCGCATTGCCGCCCTCAAAGGCATCAATTTCAAATTTTCTGCCGGTTTTAAGGCAATCATAATAATCGTTAATGAGAATGGAATGTCCTACACCCCAATAGCTTTGTCCGTGATAAACCGCCTCAGGTCTTTCGCAGGCTTCGGTAATGCTTCCGTCGGAAGCAACGGAATAAAGTCTGTCACCCTCAAAGCGGAGCTTGCCGTTCTCAAATGAAATCTCAATGAAAACATCTGAATTTTCGGCATAAGCCGTTGTGGCATACATGATTGCGGTGATGCCGCTTTCAAGCTCCATAATCACACTTGCATTATCCTCCACTTCAATTATGCCTTTCAAATGGTCGTTTGAAACATGAGCCGTAACCTTTTTGCATTTTCCGCAAAGATGCTCAATAAGGTCAAGTGTATGTATGGACTGATTTATAAGCACTCCTCCGCATTCTTTGTCAAGGGTGCCGTGCCAATCGTCAGAATAATAATCCTCGTCTCTGCTCCATGTTACTAAAGCTCGGGCAGAGAGCATTCTGCCGAGAATGCCGGAATTAATGATTTCTTTGGCTTTCAGAACGCAGTTGTTGTATCTGTTCTGGAAGCAAACACCTATCTGCTTACCGCTTTCCTTTTGAGCCCTTTGCAGAGCTTCAACCTCTTGCAACGAAACGGAGCAAGGCTTTTCCGTAAGAACATTTATACCTGCTTTAAGCGCTTTTATTGCCATGTTCGTGTGGAGATAATGAGGGGTGCAGATGTGAATTGCATCAAGCTTTTCGTTCCTTAAAAGCTCATCAAAATCATAATAAGCCCTTGCGCCGTATTCTTTGGCAGCTTCGTTTGCTCGTTCAATTTTTATATCGGCAACGGCAATGATATCCGTATAGGGATTATCTTTCAAAGCCTTGAGATGCATTTTTGAAATGCCGCCGCAGCCGATAACGGCAATTTTCATGATACCGCTTCCCCTCAATCAGAAAGTAGAGGACATATCGCCCTGAATTGCTTCAACAACAACATCTTTTTCAGCCTTACCAGCAGCAATCTTCTTCTGGAGCTCAGCATAGTAAACATCCTCGTCAACGGGAAGCTCTATTTCCTTGCCGAGCCATGCGGAAAGATGAGCTGCATTGGAAATCGAAAGACCTCTTATGCCTTCCTCGCCCTTTGCAACAAGCTCTTCACCGCGGAGAATTGCCGCTGCAAACTTGTTGCATACTTCGGAATGCTGTTTGTTTCTGCCGTCTGTTTCAACTTCAATCCATTCGCCTTCGATTGAACCGAAGCCCTCGGTTGCATTTGCGCAGTGTTCCGAAGTAAGGCCCTTGAGCTTATAGAGCATAAGCTTATCGTTTTCGCAAACAAGCTTACCGCCGTCAAGCGTGATTTCAAAACGGTTTGTGCCGGGGCAGTCGCCTGTTGTTGTTATAAATGTACCTGTTGCACCGTTGGCATATTCGGCATAAATGGTAACATCATCTTCAACCTCGATGTTATGCCATTTGCCTTCATGGACAAATGCCTTCACCTTAACGGGAAGACCGCAAATCCACTGCCACAGGTCGAGATTATGGGGGCACTGATTAAGGAGAACACCGCCGCCTTCGCCTGCCCATGTTGCACGCCATCCGCCTGAATTATAATATGCCTGAGTACGGTACCAGTCGGTGATAATCCAGCTGACTCTCTTAATTTCACCAAGCTCGCCGTTCTGAACAAGCTCACGCATTTTTCTGTAAACGCAGTTTGTGCGCTGATTATACATAATACCGAAAACAAGGTCTGTCTTTGCAGCAGCCTCGTTCATTTCTCTTACCTGCTTAGTGTAAACGCCTGCGGGTTTTTCGGTAAGAACGTGAACTCCCTTTGAAAATGCATACTGTGCAATGGGGGAGTGGTCATAGTGAGGAGTTGCAATGAGTGCAACATCAATTTCGCCGCTGTCAATAAGCTCTTCGGCGGAATTAAATGTCTTTATTGAAGGCATAAGCTCCTTTGCACCTTCAAGTCTTGCGGGGTCAATATCTGCGCAGGCTGTGATGCGAAGCTCCTTGTGCTTGCCCTGAAGATGCATATTAATGTGCGAACGTCCCATGTTACCCACACCGATAATACCGAATCTTATGGGCTGAACCTTTGTTTCAATAATATTATGGATAGCCGAGCATGCCGCCGAGAAGGAAGCATTGTTGTCGGAATATACATATTTCTGATTCATTTTTGATGCTGTTGCATCATCGGGTTCAAGATTATCAAGACCCTCAAAAACTCTCAGGTGAGGCTCAACAGAAAGGAAGTAAACTTTTTCTTCATTGTCAAGCTCTTTGAGAATTTCTTCGAGATGTCCGTCGCCTTCGCCTGCGGGAACAACCGTATCAATTGCAGCAATGCAGTCCTTGATATGCATATATGTAATATGATTTTTAAGGAGCTTAAAGCCTTCGAGAGTATTGCAGCCGCACTGAATGTAGTTTGAGGGGTCGAAAATACAGCCGAGTTTGTCGCCGAAATGCTCTGCAAGTTCAAGGCATCTTTCGTGAATGTCGCCGTAAATGCCTTTTTCGTTTTCGTGGCAGCAAAGAACATCATGCTCACAGGCATAGTCTACCATAGCGGTAAGTCTTGCATAAACCTCGTCTTTGTATTCTTCGATGCTCTGACCCTTTGTGAAGAAAAAGCTGAACATTCTGATGTATTTTGTGCCGAGAACCTTTGCAACCTCAACGGTCTGTTTAAAAGCTTCAAAGTGAGGAGCGAAATCTTCGTCAATTTCAATTTTACCGTAATGGGAGCCTATCGAAGAAACCTTCATGCCATGCTCATCAAGGAGCTTTTTGAGGTCTTCTGCTTCTTCAACTGTGAAGTTTGAAATGTTTTTTCCGTTGACGTTGCGAAGCTCGATATATTCAATGTTGTTTGCTTTGCAAGCAGCTATCTGCTCAAGAATATCGGGAGAAGCTTCGTCTGCAAATGCGGAAAATAAGAATTTTGCCATAAATATGCCTCCTATTTTGAATTAAAACCTAATCATAATAATTTTAGCATCTTTTCATAATATTTCAAGTAAATAGTAAAAATTTATTATATAAAAAACAACAAAATACACAATATGCTTAATTGACATATAAAAATATATGAGCTAAAATAAATTTGTAATCATTTGCCGTATAAGGCAGAAAGGGGCAAAATATGAAAAAAATAATTGCTATTATTCTTACCATGGCTATGGTTTTCGGCATGGCGGCAATTCCTGCAAGTGCTGCCGAAATTAACAAAAACAGCAAAACGGACTACCCCTATATTTTCGTTCACGGAATGGGCGGATGGGGTACAGCAGATTCATATTATTCATTATCACCCTATTGGGGCGGCGGACTTATGCCCGGATCGGATAACGATATTATCAAAACTCTCAACGAGCAGGGCATAGAAGCTTATGCTCCTTCTGTAGGTCCTTTGAGCAGCGCATGGGACAGAGCCTGCGAGCTTTATGCACAGCTTGCGGGAACGGTTGTTGACTACGGTGAGGCTCATTCAAAGGCTCACGGTCATGACAGATACGGCTTCAGCTATGAGGGCAAGGCAATCATGGGTGAGTCATGGAATTTAAAGGATAAAATCAATCTTGTCGGTCACTCCTTCGGCGGTGCAACCGTAAGACTTCTTACATCTCTGCTTGCATACGGCGATGCGGATGAAATTGCCGCAACAGGCAAGGAAACCAGTCCTCTTTTCACGGGCGGACATGACTGCGTACATTCGTGCATAACTCTTTCTGCACCCCATAACGGCTCGCAGGTTGCAAACTACCTTGTTGACCCGCAGGTCACAATGCTTATAATGGCTGCCGCACTCAACATGATAGGACTTATTTTCGGAAACGATTTTCTTGTTTTCTCGCTCCAACTCGGTCATCACGGTTTAACACCCGAACAGGATGAATTCAGAGCATTGCTCAATCCTTGCGCAATATGGAATTTCTATGCAAGCAATGATAATTGCGGTTATGACATGACATTAAGAGGAGCAGCTGAGCTTAACGAAAAAATAAAGCTTGCGCCTAAAACATATTATTATTCTTACACAACCGCAAACACGCAGGATATTCTCGGCTATCAGCTTCCCGATAAGGGACTCAGTCCGATATTCTATATCTCCTCAATGATGCTTGCAGCAACCAAAGGATTTACGATTGACGGTATCAAAATCGAGGGCGACTGGTCGGTAAATGACGGAATTGTTCCCCTTGCATCGGCACTTTATCCATCGTGCGATGCCGAAACCGCATTGAGCTATGAGGCGGAAATTGAAAAAGGTAACAAAATAAAGCCCGGCAGATGGTATTATTTTAAAACAATGGTTGGTATGGACCACTTCGATTTCTGCGGTACAAAGGATTATCCCGAGGGCTTTGAAGAGTTTTACTTCGGCATGGTGAACAACGCAAACAGCAGATAAAAACAAAGGAACATCCGAATTGTTTCGGGTGTTCCTTTGTTATAGTGGCGGATATCATCCGCCCGTTTTTGTGTGATGCTGATTCATGGTTTTTAACGATATTTCAAATATTTTCACGATTTTACTTGACAAGTGTTAACGGTTGTGCTATTTTATACTTGTAGCTACGGCAATACTGTTAATAACCGTTAATAAAAGGAGCAAAAAAATATGTTTATCGAAGAAAGACATCAGGAAATTCTCAAAATCTTATCAGAAAAAGGCAGAATATCAAATTTTGAGATTCAGGAAACATTTCAAATCAGTTATGACTCAGCAAAAAGGGATTTAAGACTTCTTGAAGAACAGGGACTTTTAAAAAGAACTCACGGCGGTGCTATTCCTGCAAGACAGATTGGCGGAAATGTAATAAAAAACCTTTCTCCCGATGAGCGTGTTGTTGAAGTCAAGGAAAACTATCTTGCAATAGCAAAAGAAGCTGTAAAAACAATTGAAGAAAATGATGTTGTTTATATCACAAATGCAAGCGTGGGCTATCTTATGGCACAAAACATCGGCGCAGTGAATTGTACTGTTGTTACAAATTCAATTGCAATTGCCGAAGAACTTCGCAAAAAGGAAAATATAACAGTTATTCTTGCAGGCGGCGAAATGCAGGCAAACGGTTGTTTCTACGACAGCTTTGCATTATCGTTAATCAACAGACTTCGTTTTGATAAATGCTTTGTTACCTCCGCTTGCGTTTCGGCAAAGTTTGGTCTTTCAATTCAGAAGTCAAGAAGTGTTGAACTGACAAATGCTGTTATAAATAACTCAAAAAAGGTTTACGGATTATATCCCGTTGAAAAAATAGGTTTTGATTCGATAATCAGTATTTGCTCTGCAAGCAAGCTCGATTACATTATCACCGACAGCGATTCCTCGGAAGATGACTTAATGCAATTTGAAGAACTCGGAGTAAAAATTAAAATTGCGGGATAATGTAAGCAACTCCCTCGGTAAAATACCGAGGGAGTTGCTTAGTATATGAAATAATTATTCTGCATCGTCGGCATTTTCCCAGTTATGCCATACAGCCTGAACGTCATCGTTATCCTCAAACATTTCAAGCATCTTTGCCATGTTTTTGATATCATCGGGATTGGTAAGTGCTGTGTATGTTGAGGGAACATATTCAACCTCTGCGGAAACAAAGGTATAGCCCTTTGCTTCAAGGTCCTCTCTTACCGTTCCGCAATCGTTGGGTTCCGTTCTGATTTCAAAAACACCTTCATCATCTGTGATAAAGTCGCTTGCACCTGCTTCAAGAGCATCTTCCATGAGCTTATCTTCGTCAACACCCTCTGCTTCAACAACAAGAACACCTTGCTTTGAGAACATGAAGGAAACGCAGCCGCTCTGACCCATGTTTCCGCCGTATTTATCAAAGTAGTGACGAACATCGCCTGCTGTACGGTTACGGTTATCGGTAAGAGCTTCAACGATAACTGCAACACCTGAAGGACCGTAGCCCTCGTATACGATTTCCTCGTAATCTGCGCCGCCTGTTTCGCCTGCAGCCTTTTTGATGATTCTTTCAATATTATCGTTGGGAACGTTGTTTGCTTTTGCTTTTGCAATAACGTCCTTAAGCTTTGAGTTTGAAGCGGGATCGGGACCGCCTTCACGGACTACAACCGCAATCTCTCTGCCTATCTTTGTGAAAATTTTAGCTCTCTGATTATCGGTTTTTTCTTTCTTTCTTTTAATGGTACTCCATTTTGAATGGCCTGACATTTAGAAAACCTCTCTTTGATAAATTTAACTTTTTAATTATATATCAACAATATAGTGTTGTCAAGAATTAAATGGACTTGTTGAAGCCCTCACCGAGAATTTCGTTAGCCTCGCTGACAATGATAAATGTTTTCTCATCAATGGATTTAACGGTTTTGAGAATGCCTGAAATCTCGTGCTTTCTTGCAACGCAGATAAGAATATTCTTGTCTTTTCCGGTATATGCACCTATTGCGGGAACGATTGAAACACCTCGGGGCGACGAATGAACTATTGCATTTGCAACTTCGTCTGCTTTTTCTGTAACAATCATCAGCATTTTGCCGTTACCGGTTCCGTAAATGAGCGCATCTATAACCTTTGTGCTGACAAAAATCATTATTATTGCATACAGACCGCTTTCTATGCTTCGGAAAACAAGCATTCCCGAGCCGACAACGAGAGCATCGGCAATCATAACAATTGTTCCTACGGTTATATGGGGCCATCTTTTGTGGATAAGTCTGCCGATAATATCTGTGCCGCCGCTTGTTGCGCCCGTTATCATTATCAGACCGAGTCCCGAACCCTGAAGAAGTCCGCAGAACAATGCCGCAAGTATTTTATCGCCTCTGTATTCGGGGGCAAACATTGCCGTTACGTCAAGTGCGGTCGAAAGAAGAACGGTAACCCACAATGTTCTTGCAACAAGCTTTTTGCCGAGAAATTTCCACATGAGAATGAGCAGGGGAATGTTGAGAATGAGGTTAACCGTACCTACGGGGAATCCGAAAAGCTGGTTAAAAATGACCGCAACACCCGTTATACCGCTCTGTGCAATCGAATTCGGAATTGAAAAACTGTTCACTCCAAATGCATACAGCACACAGCCGATTATCCATATAATATTGTTTTTTGCTAAATCAAAAGCTTTAGTTTTGTTCATAAAAATCATTCACCGCTGTTGTAAATTTCGGAATAGAGATATTTGATTCTGTCTGTTTCGCCCTTGAGCCATAACCAACCGAAAAGGCTTTCCAGACCCGTTGCGTAATGGTAATCGGAGCTTGAAGCATTTTTTGCTCTTGAGCCGGTATGTGCGTTCCTTCCGCGTTTAAAAACTGCTGATTCATCTTCCGTAAGAAGATGGAGGATTTTTTTGATTCCTTCTGCCTGAGCCGCGGCACAGACTCGCTTGCTTGCCATGGTATGCAGTGCATTCACGGGTCTGTTTGCCTCGCATACAAGCTCGCTCCTTGTAAGCAAATCAAAAACAGTATCTCCGATAAAAGCAAGGGTAAGCGGACTTAAGGATGAAACATCCGTAGGTTTTTCGAGTAATGTATTCAATGTTTTCCCCCGCAATCAGTTAACAAAATCAAATTCAAGGTCATAAATTGAAACGGTATCGCCCTCGTTTATGCCTTTTTCACGCAAAGCATCAATTATGCCGCTTGAAATAAGTATTCTCTGGAAATACTGCAGGGATTCATAGTCGTCGAGATCGGTGCGCTGAAGAATTTTAAGAAGCCACGGTGCTTCAACAAAGAAAACATCATCTTCAACACGGATTGTAAAGCCCTTGTCATTTTGCTTTTCAAATAATTCAAGGGGAATTGCTTCAGCTTCATATTTTTTGATAGGGGGAAGAGTCTGCAATTTGTTCCATACTGCGCTGATAAGCTCATCCGTGCCTTCGGTAATAGGGGCGCACATGGTATAAAATTCATAACCTTTGTTTTCAAAGTAGCTGCGGAGCTTTTCAAGCTGCTCGTCGCTTGCAAGGTCGATTTTGTTTGCTGCAACAATCTGAGGGCGCTTTGCAAGCTCGGGGTCAAACTTTTCAAGCTCTTTATTGATGATTTCAAAATCCTCGATAGGATCTCTGCCTTCGCTTCCCGCCGCATCAACAATATGAACAAGAAGACGGCAGCGGTCAACATGTCGAAGAAATTCGTGACCGAGTCCGACACCGTCACCCGCACCTTCAATAAGACCGGGAATATCAGCCATAACAAATGAACTGCCTTCTCCGAGTGAAACAACTCCGAGAACAGGTGTGAGTGTGGTGAAATGATAGTTGGCGATTATGGGCTTTGCCTGGCTCACGACGGAAACAAGTGTTGATTTTCCTACATTTGGGAAGCCGAGCAGACCTACATCCGCAAGAAGCTTAAGCTCAAGGTTAACTTCCCATTCTTCGCCCGGAACACCGCTTTTTGCAAATCTCGGAACCTGTCTTGTTGGTGAAGCAAAATGGGGGTTACCCCATCCGCCCTTACCGCCTTTTGCGGCAATAAATTCCTCCATATCGCTCATATCAGCCATAACGGCACCGCTTTCAACTTCCCTGATTATTGTGCCTCTGGGAACCTTGATTATCAGGTCTTCGCCGCCTCTGCCGTTTTTGCGTCCTCCGGAGCCGTTTTCGCCGTTGGGTGCAACGTATTTTCTCTTGTAGCGGAAGTCGGCAAGAGTTGCAAGATTATCGTCAACTTTAAACACAATGTTGCCGCCCTTACCGCCGTCACCGCCGTCGGGACCGCCTGCTGCAACATATTTTTCTCTGCGAAAGCTGACGGCACCGTTGCCGCCGTTGCCTGCTTTTATTTTTATTTTCGCAATATCAACAAACATAACTTTTTACCTTTTTCTGTTTATTTTGAAACATATCTATTCATTATGAATTATAACCCAAACAGTTCTGCATTACAATAGATATTTTCTACAATTTAAAATAATAATATTTACAAATATTTTACTTTTATTTTTATAGAATATATGATATACTATTCTGTAATTAAAATGGATCAGTATCGGCAGGTGAAAACATGGCAGTTAAAATCAGCGAAACAGTCAAAGGCAGTATTGCCGAAAGGAAAAAAATCGGTGCGGGGGATACACTTATAAGTATCAACGGCAACGAAATAAACGATGTTCTTGATTACCGATTCTATATCAATGACACAAAGCTTGTTCTTTTGCTGAAAACCGCTGAGGGAAAATCGAAGCTTGTCATGATACGAAAAAACGAATTTGAGGATATAGGTCTTGAATTTGAAACTTATCTTATGGATAAGCAGAGAAGCTGTAAAAACAAGTGTATTTTCTGCTTTATTGACCAGCTTCCGAAGGGACTGCGCAAAAGTCTTTATTTCAAGGATGACGATTCAAGATTATCCTTTCTTTTCGGAAACTATATAACACTTACCAATCTTACCGACGGCGAAGCGGAAAGAATAATAAAAATGCATATCAGCCCCGTTAATATTTCGGTGCAGACGGTGAATCCCGAGCTGAGAGTTAAAATGATGGCAAATCCCAAGGCGGGCGAGTCGCTGAAATACCTGAGAAGATTTGCCGAAGCCGGAATTGCGATAAATACACAGCTTGTTCTGTGTCCCGGCATAAATGACGGCTCGGAGCTTGAACGCAGCCTCAATGAACTCGGTGATTTTTATCCCGCCGTTCAAAGCATTGCTGCTGTGCCTGTAGGTCTTTCCGATCATAGAGAGAATCTTTATCCCATTGAACCGTATACAAAAGAAACTGCCCGTGAAGTTATCGGAATTATTGATAGTTTTAATGAAAAATTTAAAGAAAAGCACGGCGAAATAATTGCATATGCGGCTGACGAATTTTATTTAAAAGCCGAGCTTACCATGCCCGATGCGGATTATTATAACGGCTTTCCGCAGCTTGAAAACGGTGTAGGTATGTGGGCACTTCTCGAATCGGAATTTAATGAAGCACTTGAAGAATGCGAAATTGAATCTGTTGAACGCAAAGCAACTATAGTTACGGGTAAGGCGGCATATCCGCTGATTTTGTCGCTTGCCGAAAAAGTCTGCGATAAAATCGAGGGGCTTGAAATAAATGTTGTTGCGGCGGAGAACAAACTGCTCGGAAAAATGATAACGGTTTCGGGTTTGCTGTGCGGAACGGATATCGTTTCTGCCCTTGAAGGTATAAATCTCGGTGATGAGCTTATTATTCCGCCGAATTGTCTGCGAAGCGAAGGCGATATGTTCCTTGACGATATGACGGTAGAGGAGCTTTCAAATAAACTTAAAATAAAGGTTACTCAGAACGGCAGCAGCGGCGGCGAACTGCTTTCTGCAATGTTGGGAGGTTTAAAATAATGGCACGAAGCGTAGTAGCGATAGTCGGCAGACCCAATGTCGGCAAATCAACGCTTTTCAATAAGCTGGTGGGAGAACGTCTTTCAATTGTCGACGATACCCCCGGTGTTACAAGGGACAGAATTTACGGCGACTGCGAGTGGCTCGGCAAGCATTTTATGCTTATCGACACGGGCGGTATTGAGCCGCATTCGGATGACATCATCCTTAAACAGATGAGAATGCAGGCTGAGCTTGCAATAGACAGTGCTGAGGTAATAATCCTTGTTACGGATATTCGTTCTGGTGTTGTTGCAACGGACAGTGAGGTTGCGGCAATGCTCCAGAAGAGCGGCAAGCCCGTTATTCTCTGCGTAAATAAATGCGATACTCCGGGTGAGCTTCCTCCTGATTTCTATGAGTTTTATAATCTCGGACTCGGTGACCCGTTCCCCGTTTCTTCGGTTCACGGTATGGGTACGGGCGATTTGCTCGATGAGGTTCTCAAATATCTCCCCGATGATGACGAAAACGAGGATGAAAGAGATTCAATAAGTGTTGCGGTTATCGGTAAGCCCAATGTAGGCAAATCATCTCTTGTAAATGCCGTTCTCGGCGAGGACAGAATGATTGTTTCCAATATTGCAGGTACAACGAGGGATGCTACGGATTCAATTGTCGAAAATGAACACGGCAAATTTGTGTTTATTGATACCGCGGGTCTTCGTAGAAAGAGCCGCGTTTATGACCAGATAGAAAAATATTCGGTTATCAGAGCAAGAATGGCAGTTGAGAGAGCGCAGGTCTGTGTTATCATGATAGACGCAACCGAAGGCTTTACCGAGCAGGATTCCAAGGTTGCGGGTATTGCTCATGAGATGGGCAAGGCTTGCATTATAGCCGTCAACAAGTGGGATGCTGTTGAGAAGGACGGCAAAACCATGGACAGCATGAGAAAGCAACTCATGAAGGATTTCTCCTTTATGTCCTATGCACCCATTATCTTCATTTCCGCAAAGGAAAAAATCAGGCTTGACCGTCTTTTTGAGCTTATCAAATTTGTTGATACCCAGAATGCGATGCGTATTTCAACCGGCAAGCTCAACGACGTTCTTGCGGATGCAACTGCAAGAGTTCAGCCGCCTACGGACAAGGGTAAGCGCCTTAAGATTTACTATATGACTCAGGCATCCACAAGACCGCCGACATTTGTTTGCTTTGTTAACAATGCCGAGCTTTTCCACTATAGCTACCAACGTTATCTTGACAATCAGATAAGAGAGGTTTTCGGTCTTGAAGGAACTCCTACAAGAATGGTAATCCGTGAAAGAGAGTCCAACAAAAAATGATAGTTCTGGGAATTGACCCCGGCTATGCGATAGTCGGTTACGGTGTTGTTGAATATAACAACAACCATTTCAGGGTTCTTGATTTCGGTGCAATAACCACCGAAGCGCATACCCCCTTTAATGAAAGACTTGAAAGAATTTATAACTGCGCCTGTATGCTTATTGACAGATATCATCCCGATGCATTGGCAATTGAAAAACTGTTTTTCAATACCAATCAAAAAACGGCTATTGATGTTGCACAGGCGAGAGGTGTTCTTGTGCTTGCTGCACAGCAGGCAAAAATGCCGGTTTTTGAATATACGCCGCTTCAGGTGAAGCAGAGTGTTGTCGGTTACGGCAGAGCGGAAAAGAAGCAGGTTCAGGAAATGACGAGAATCATGCTCAATCTTGAAAAAATTCCGAAACCGGATGATGCTGCCGATGCTCTTGCCATGGCAATATGTCATTGCCACAGTGCAGGGTCGCTTATAGGTTCACTTCGTTCACGATGATATGATTTTCTATTTTAAACCAAGGAGCTTAATATGTTTTACAGCTTAACAGGTAAAATTGTTTATGCCGATGAGAGCAGTGTTGCTCTTGACTGCGGCGGAGTTGCATTCAGACTTTACACAACTCTCAACACCTTAAAAAAATGCGCCGATATCGGTCATACACAAACTTTGTTCACGCATCTCAATGTGCGTGAGGATGCACTTGATCTTTTTGGCTTTGCGGATAAAAACGAGCTTGACTGCTTCAAAATGCTTACAGGAGTTTCGGGAGTCGGACCCAAGGCAGGTCTTGCCATTCTTTCGCAGCTTACCCCGGATATGCTTGCGGTGAGTGTTGCGGGCGGAGATGTTAAGGCAATCACCGCAGCGCAGGGAGTAGGTCCTAAAATTGCGCAGAGAATAGTACTCGAGCTTAAAGGAAAGCTTGATATGTTTGCCTCAACATCTGAAGCTATGGGCAATATCGCGGCGGCGCAGAAGGCAACCGTCAGCTATGCGGGCGAGGATGCCGTGAACGCACTTGTCATGCTCGGTTACAGTCGCTCCGAGGCAAGCATAGCCGTGGGTAAGCTCGACGGCAATCTTTCAACCGAGGAAATGATTAAGCAGGCACTCAAACAGCTTGCAAGAAACTTATAATTCAGGAGGGATACCGTGGACTTTGATTTTGAAAACAGAATAGTAGCTCCCGAATTTACATCCTCCGAGGATAATGATATTGAATTTTCACTCCGACCCAAGGCACTTGGTGAATATATCGGTCAGGATAAGGTGAAGGAAAACCTTTCGATTTATATTGAAGCGGCACGTCAGAGAGGTGAGCCTCTTGACCATGTTTTGCTTTACGGACCTCCGGGACTCGGCAAAACAACTCTTGCGGGAATTATCGCAAATGAGATGGGTGTTAATTTTCGTGTAACCAGCGGCCCTGCAATTGAAAAGCCGGGTGATTTGGCAGCACTGCTTACAAATCTAAACGACGGCGATGTACTTTTTATTGACGAAATCCACCGTCTTTCAAGAGCAGTTGAAGAGGTTCTTTATCCTGCAATGGAGGATAATGTGCTTGATATTATTATCGGAAAAGGTCCTTCCGCTCGCTCGATAAGGCTTGATCTTCACCGTTTCACTCTTGTCGGTGCAACAACGAGAGCAGGTCAGCTCAGCGCGCCTCTGCGTGACCGTTTCGGAGTTATTCTTCGCCTGGAGATGTATACACCCGAGCAGCTTTCGCAGATAGTCAACAGAAGTGCGGGCATTCTTAATATGGATATTGACCCTCAAGGCTCAATGGAAATTGCTTCCCGTTCAAGAGGTACACCCCGTATTGCAAACCGCCTTCTTAAGAGAGCAAGGGATTTTGCTCAGGTTATGTGCGACGGCGCAATCAGCAAGGAGGCTGCTTCTCTTGCTCTTGACAGAATGGAAATCGACGCACTCGGTCTTGATTCAATTGACAGACTTATACTTACAACAATGATTAGAAATTATAACGGCGGCCCTGTAGGCCTTGAAACGATTGCGGCGGCGATAGGTGAGGAAGCTGTTACAATAGAGGATGTTTATGAGCCTTATCTCATGCAGGTCGGTTTCTTAAGCCGTACCCCGAGAGGCAGAATGGTAACTCCTGCAGGCTATGCGCATTTAGGTATTGCCATGCCGGGTCAGCAGAGATTGGATGTGTAAATATGAGAAAAGCAGATAACTGGATTGATTACGAGCTTATAGATTGCTCTGACGGAGAAAGACTTGAGCGCTGGGGAGATATTATTCTTGTTCGCCCTGACCCGCAGGTTATATGGAAAACCCCGAAGGAAAATCCGCTTTGGTATAATCCCCATGCAATATATAACCGTTCAAATACGGGCGGCGGAAGCTGGAGAGTATGCAAAAAAATGCCTGATGTTTGGCAGATTGGTCTTGATGACCTTCGTTTTAATATTAAAACAATGGGATTCAAGCATACGGGTCTTTTTCCCGAACAGGCAGTAAACTGGAAGATGACTGCTGATATAATCAAAAATGCGGGCAGACCTGTCAAGGTACTCAATCTCTTTGCGTATACAGGCGGTGCAACCGTTGCTGCTCTTAATGCAGGCGCAAGCGTTACTCATGTTGATGCATCAAAGGGTATGACTTTGTGGGCAAAGGAAAATGCAGCAGCAAGCAAGCTTTCCGATGCACCCGTGAGATGGCTTGTTGACGATTGCATAAAGTTTGTTCAGAGGGAAATCCGCAGAGGAAATAAATATGACATAATAATTATGGATCCACCGTCATACGGCAGAGGACCCGGCGGCGAGGTGTGGAAGCTCGAAAACGAGGTTTACGGCTTTGTTGAGCTTTGCTCCGAGCTTTTAACCGAGGATTCGCTTATGGTTCTTATCAATTCCTATACGACGGGACTTTCACCGAGTGTTATGGAATATATTCTCGGCGAAACCGTGCAGAAGCAGTTCGGTGGTTCAACAACGAGCGATGAAATAGGTATTCCCGTTTCGTCGAAGCCGGGCAGAGTGCTTCCCTGCGGCGCAAGTGCAATATGGCTGGGAAAAGGTGTGAAATAATTCGCAATTAAACAGACGGAAAGGGAGCTGACAAATGAAAAGCATAAAACCGGGCAGAGGACCGTCGTTCATGGGCGGAGTAATGAGTATAGCAATGGGGCTTTTCGGCTTGCTTTGGACTGTGCTTGTTGCGTCAAGCGGCGGCGGAGCATTTGCTCTTTTCGGCTTGATTTTTATCGGTATTGCAGTTGTTAATGCGATTTACAATTTCAAAAACGCAACGGGTAAAAACCGCTATTCCCAATATGATATTACCGAAAGCGGCGAAGAACCCGATCCGTGGAATGAAAAATTCGGAAATATCGGTGAAGAACAGAAGACACAGCCGCAAACAGCTGCAAAATATTGCCCCTATTGCGGAGAAAAGGCGGAAAAAGATTATAAATTCTGTTCATCCTGCGGAAGAGAGTTGTCGTGATTTTACGGCAAAATACACCGCAGATACGCAGAAAGGGGATTAAATATTATATGATTTTTATGTCAATTGCTTTTATTTTGTTCGGTGCTTTTTGGCTTGCAACTACCGTTCCGCAAGAGCAATGGCATCTGGCAGCCTTCGGTGCGATTTTTGCTGCGGCGGGTGTTTTTCTTGCAGTAGTGGAAATAAAAGATATTATTCTCCGAAAGCGCTATAAAGAAAATCCCGAAGAATATGAAGCGATGCTTGAGGAAGAAGAGGAAGAATGGGAAGAAAAAAATCCCGAAGCTGCGGCATATGAACGCGAGATGGAAGCACTCGAGGAATTTGATAACGACAGCGGAAAGGGATATTGCCCGCATTGCGGAAATTACGGTGTGAATGCCGATAAAATCTGCGAATCCTGCGGCGAAAAAGTTTTAGATTAATTTTAGGATTGTTACTATGAGCGAAAAAATTATTGAATTTGAAAATGTGACATATATTTACGAAACAGAGGACGAGGATGCCCCCGTTGCGGGTTTTCCTGCTCTGACGGATGTAAATCTCACTATAAATAAAGGTGAATTTGTTGCCGTTCTCGGTCACAACGGCTCGGGGAAAAGCACTCTTGCAAAGCTTTGCAACGCAATTCTTGAACCTACAAAGGGTAAGATTACGGTCAAAGGAATTGTTCCCGATACCGAGGAAAAGGCAGACGAGGTTCGCCGTATAGTCGGCATGGTTTTCCAGAATCCCGATAACCAGATTGTTGCGACTATTGTTGAGGATGATGTTGCCTTTGGACCCGAAAATCTCGGAATTGAGCCGAAGGAAATCCGCAGAAGGGTTGACGATGCACTCAAATGCGTGAATATGTATGAATTTCGCCACAGAGAGCCTCATAAGCTTTCGGGCGGTCAGAAGCAGCGCGTTGCAATTGCGGGCGTTATCGCCATGCAGACAGAATGCATTGTTCTTGATGAACCCACCGCCATGCTCGACCCTAAGGGCAGGGAAGAGGTTATGAATACGGTCAAGCGCCTTAATAAAGAAATGGGTATTACTGTTGTTACAGTTACTCATTTTATGGATGAAGCCGTGCAGGCAGACAGAGTAATTATCATGGATGGCGGCAGAATTGTTATGCAGGGCAAGCCGAAGGATGTTTTCTCAAATGTTGAAAAACTTCGTTCTTACGGTCTTGATGTTCCGCAGTCAACCGAGCTTTGTCATGTTCTCGGAATAAAAGAGGGTGTTCTTGATGTTGACGAATGTGTTGACGAAATCGCTCGTGCAGTGGGAGGTGCCTTATGAGTTTTGCGATAGAAACGATTGGTCTTACCCATTATTATTCCAAAGGTACAATTTCGCAGGTTGCTGCAATAGATAATGTTAATTTGCAAATTAACAAGGGAGAGCTTGTAGGAATAATCGGTCACACAGGCTCGGGAAAAAGTACTTTAATTTCGCATTTTAACGGACTTTTAAAGCCTGACAGCGGAAAGGTGCTTGTTGACGGCATTGACATCTGGAAGGATAAGGAAACACTCAAAAGCTCCCGTTTTAAGGTCGGTCTTTGCTTCCAGTATCCCGAATATCAGCTTTTTGAGGAAACCGTTTATAAGGATATTGCCTTCGGACCTAAAAACATGAAGCTTCCCGAGTCCGAAATCAGGGAAAGAGTGCTTCGTGCCGCGGAATTTACCGGCGTGAAAGCGGAGCATCTGAATAAATCACCCTTTGACCTTTCAGGCGGTGAAAAAAGAAGAGTTGCAATTGCGGGTGTTATGTCGATGGAGCCGGAGGTGCTTATTTTTGACGAACCCGCCGCAGGTCTTGACCCGAGAGGCAGAGCAGATTTGATAAATCTTATAAAGAATTACAGAAAACAGACGGGCAGCACCGTTATCATAGTATCCCACAGCATGGAGGATATTGCCGAAATGGCGGACAGAGTTATTGTTATGAACAAATCCTCCGTTGCCATGCAGGGAAGTGTTGACGAGGTTTATTCAAGAGGGGATGAGCTTCGTGCAATGGGGCTTAATGTGCCGGAAATTACCGAAATTTTCGCAAAGCTCCGCGCAAAAGGAATTGATGTTCCTTCAAATGTTTATACCGTTGAACAGGGTGCGGAAATACTCCGTAATCTCATGGAGAGGAGGAGTGCAAAATGATAAGAGATATAACCATCGGTCAGTATTATCCCGGAAAATCCGTGCTTCATAATCTTGATCCCAGAATAAAGCTTATTGCAACCTTCTGGCTTATTGTTGTTATTTTTCTTTGCAAAAGCTTCTTTTCTCTCGGATTAATAGCATTGACGGCTGTTGCGGCTGCAGCTCTTTCAAGAGTACCGCCAAAAATGATTTTAAAGAGCTTAAAGCCGATTGTAATCATTCTTATTTTTACCGCCATACTCAATATTTTTTACACAGAGGGCGGCAAGACCTATTTTGAATGGTGGGAAATAAAGATAACCGAAAAGGGAGTTAACACGGCAATTTTTACAATGGTCAGAATCGTAACCCTTGTTGTTATCAGCTCTCTTTTGACTTATACAACCACCCCGACAATGCTTACCGATGCGCTTGAAAGGATTCTTTCTCCGCTTAAGGTGTTTAAAATAAAGGTTCATACTCTTGCCATGATGATGACTCTTGCACTTCGTTTTATTCCGACCCTCATTGAGGAAATCGACAGAATAATGAATGCCCAGAAGGCGAGAGGTGCAGACCTTGAAACGGGCAGCCTTATTCAGCGCGCAAAGGCACTTGTTCCTATATTTATTCCGCTTATGGTTTCGTCATTCAGAAGAGCATATGAGCTTGCTTTTGCGATGACTTGCCGCTGTTATACGGGCGGTGAAGGCAGAACACGCATGAAGCAGATGAAAATTTCAGCAAGGGACGTTGTTGCAATTATTGCCTGCGTAGCGGTAACGGCGGGTGTAATAGTTCTTAATATATTTTTTGATGCAGTAATCTAAAGGAGTTCAAAATGCGTAATTTGCTTTTGACAATTTCATTTGACGGAACGGCTTATCACGGCTGGCAGGTTCAGGAAAATGCCGTAACCGTTCAGCAGACTCTGCAGGATGCACTTGAGCATATTTGTTCAAGGCGCGATAATGTTGTAGGCTGTTCAAGAACGGATGCAGGGGTTCATGCAAATATGTATTGCTGCAATATCCGAACCGAAAGTGTGATTGAATGCAAAAAGCTTATCGGGGCTCTCAATGCGGTGCTTCCGAGAGATATTGCCGCTCTTGACTGCTGTGAGGTTGATTATGATTTTCACGCAAGATATGACTGCAAATCCAAGGAATATATTTATAAAATATGGAATTCACCTAATAAAAATCCGTTTCTTTATAATTATTCTCTTCATTATAAATATCCGCTCGACGATAAGTTCTTATCCGAACAGGCAAAGGCTTATATCGGAACTCACAAGTTCGATTCCTTCTGTGCTGCAGGCAGCAGTGTTTGCGATACCGAAAGAACGGTTGTGAATGCCGCTGTTGAACGTGACGGAGATATGGTGATTTTCAGAGTTGAAGCAGACGGATTTTTGTATAATATGGTTCGGATAATGACAGGTACACTCATAGATATTTCAAGAGGAAAAATACCTGCCGATTCAATTAAAGAAATAATTCAGGCGGAGAACCGCTTTGCTGCAGGTCATACCGCACCTGCACACGGTCTTTACCTTAATAAAATACATTATTAATTACTAACCGGGAGGGAGGATATATGGCTGAGAAAAAAATCATTAATTTGAAGAAAAAAAGAAATGCAATTACCGCAAAAAAAGTATTCAAGTGGCTTCGTATACCGCTGATTGTTTTGGTGGTTGCCGTTGCACTTTTTCTGAGCGCAAGGCTTATGGGAAACGTTGCTGTTTCAAATATAACGGACAGTATCAGACAGGTTAAAACCGTTTTCACAAAAAGCGGGGGATATCCTTATTCGCTTGAAACCCTGAATTACAGAAATGTTGTTCCGATAGGCGGCGGACCCCTTGTAATCTATGATGATTCAACACTTGTTCTCAATGCTGCGGCGGATGAGATTTACAGTATACAGCTCGGTTATGCCGATTCAAAGGCGGTGACACGCAACGGACGCGCACTGGTTTACAGCCCGTCATCAAATGAGGTTATTCTTCAAAGTAAAACAGAAAAGCTCGGCAGTATAACAGAGAAAAATCCTGTGACCGCAGCGGCGATTGCGGAAAACGGAGGCTTTGCAACCTCTCATGCCGCAGATGAAAATCAGAGCATATTGAGTGTGTACAATAACAGATTCAAAAAGGTTTTTCAATGGAATTGTTCGCAGGAGTTTATAACCGATATCTCTCTTTCAAGTAACGGAAAAAGGGTTGCGGTTGCTGCAACGGGAGTTGAGAATGCTGAAATATATACTCGTATTCTTATTTTCGATATCAAGTCATCAGAGCCTGAGGTTGATATAAGATATAACGGAACGATGTTCTTGAGGATTGTTTATACATCCTCAAACAGAGTTATTGCCGTCGGTGACAACAAAACCGTTGTGCATAATAAAAAAGGCGAGGTGCTCGATGAGCTTGTTTATTCCGAGGACAGTCTTATTGCTGTCTGTGCCGATGACAGCGGTAATACTACCGTGTGCTATGAGGAGTTTGGAGGCTCAAAAACAGGAGTTGCAAGATATTCGGCAGGCGGAAAGAAGACCTGCTCGATTGTTATTGACGGCTTGCCTGATTGCGTTGCTGCTCATGCAGGCAGAATAGCAGTTGCCTCGGGTAACAAGATAACCGTTTATTCCTCAAACGGAAAAGAATCCAAGGTTATAGAAACAGAAAGCCCCGTTGCGAAGGTATTTATCTGTTCGGGTACGGTTTATACTGTTGAGGGCGGCTCAATTCATAAATATTAAGGTGGTGAAATTATGGAAATGCTACCCTTTATAATTGACGGAATCCTCATTCTTATATTTGCTGTAACTGTTATTGACGGCAGAAGAAAAGGCTTCTTTAAAATGGCATTTGCTCTTGTCGCAACTGTTTTGTCTGTAATAATAGCCTATAAATATTCAGCATCGCTTGCTCAATGGGCAAATGAAGCATTTATACATAAGGCAGCGGTTAATACTTTTTCAGAGGCAATAGCAGTTCATTTGAGTAACGGAACCCAAGCTATAATCGAGGCGATTCCGGATTACATAATAAAAGCTGCAGAGGCGGGCGGAGTAACTGTTTCAAGCATTATTTCGGATATAGGTTCTTCTGTTGATGCAACTCAGGCGGCGGAACAAATTTACGAAGGTATATATTCTGTTATTGTTTTTCCGATCTTGCTTATAATCGCTTTTATCGTTATTTATGCGGTATCAAGTGCAATTCTGTCTTTCGGAATAAAGTTTCTGAACAACATGTTCAAGCTTCCCGTGCTTAAAGGTTTTAACAAGCTTCTCGGAGGAGCTTTGGGTGCAGTCAAGGGCTTTGTTATTGTTGCGATTTTAAGTATGGCACTTGTTGTTTTTTCGCCGATAATATCACCCGAGGAAATAGGCGAGGCAATCAATTCTTCGATAATACCGAATTTTATTGAGGAAATCTCAATCAAGATATATTAAGGAGGATATTATGAAAGCATTATTAAAAGAATATTTTACGGGATGTCTTACAGTTCCCAACCTTCTCTCACTTATCAGAATAGCTCTTATTCCTGTTTTTGCTGTGCTTTTCAATGACGGTAATTATGTATGGGCAATTATTGTTCTTGCCGTTTCGGGACTTACCGATTTCTTTGACGGTAAAATTGCCCGCAAATTCAACCAGATAAGCGCAC
Source organism: Acutalibacteraceae bacterium (assembly GCA_045544115.1). Classification (GTDB taxonomy): domain Bacteria; phylum Bacillota; class Clostridia; order Oscillospirales; family Acutalibacteraceae; genus CAG-177. The sequence goes on from JAZPYI010000013.1 coordinate 167,751, forward strand.
TCGGCAAGCTGCTTGATCCTATTGCCGATAAGCTCAGTCAGATAACAATAGCTGTTGTTTTCTATCTCACATTCAAAAACAGCGCTGATGAAACCGTTAAGACCTTCAGCTGGATTTTCCTTATTTTTCTTATCAAGGAAGCAGTCATGGTTGTCGGAGGTGCAATAATGATTATGTTCGGCTTGAAGCCCGTTGCCGCTGAAATGCCCGGCAAGATCGCTACATTTGCGTTCTATTTTATCATGTGTGTTATCATGGCATTCGGTCCCGATATCGGCATTCTCGGAAATGTATTCACACTTCCCGCATCGGTAATGCTTGTTCTTGTGGGCATTAGTGTGGTTCTTACCATAGTTGCGTTTTTGAGCTATGTTCCCGGAGTTCTTCAGCAGGTAAAAGAAAAAGCAAACAGCAAAAAATAATTATTCAAAGGATAAACAGTAATGAAACAAGTTTTATGTGCAAGATGTAAAAAACGTCCCGCAATGTTTTTTGTAACAAAGGTTGAGGGCGAAAAAACAACGCAGGAGGGTCTGTGTATCAAATGTGCCATGGAAATGAACATCGGACCTGTTAAGCAGATTATGCAGAGCATGGGTATTTCCGAGGATGAGCTTGATGATGTAAGCGAGCAGTTTGAAGCCATGTTCGGCGAGGACGGAGGCTTTGAACCCGGCGGCGCAGGAACAATGCCCTTTTTGCAGAATTTCGGCGCAATGAGTAATAATCAGGGCGGCGAAGAAAAAACCGCTTCCGAAACCACAAGCAGCGAAGAAAAGAAAAAGAGATGGGGAAAGAACAAAAACGGTAAGCAGGACGAAAAGAAACGCAAGTATCTTTCGCAATTCTGTACCGATCTTACCGCAAAGGCAAAGTCAGGAAGCATTGACCGCATAATCGGCAGAGAAAATGAAATTTACCGAGCAATTCAAATTCTTTGCAGAAGAACAAAGAACAATCCCTGCTTTATCGGTGAACCCGGTGTAGGTAAAACCGCAATTGCAGAGGGTCTTGCTCTTAAAATATCCGCAGGTGATGTTCCTGCCAAGCTTCGTGACAAGGAGATTCATATGCTTGATCTTGCCGCGCTTGTTGCAGGCACACAGTTCAGAGGTCAGTTTGAAAGCAGAATAAAAGGTCTTGTTGAGGAGGTGCGTTCCGAAGGTAATATTATCCTCTTTATTGACGAGGTTCATTCACTTGTCGGTACGGGCGATGCGGAAGGCTCGATGAATGCCGCAAATATTCTTAAACCTTCTCTTTCAAGAGGCGAAATTCAGATTATCGGTGCAACAACCTTTACCGAATACAGAAAATATATCGAAAAGGATGCTGCTCTTGAACGCAGACTTCAGCCCATAAAGGTTGAAGAGCCTTCGATTGAGCAGACAACCGAGATGCTTATAGGCGTTAAGGATTACTACGAGGATTTCCACCGTGTAAGAGTTACCGATACACTTATCGAAAAGGCGGTTAGTCTTTCCGAGAGATATATAAATGACAGATTTTTGCCCGATAAGGCAATTGACCTTCTCGATGAAGCCTGCACCTGTGCCAATCTCCGTAACAAGCATATAAGCGATTTTGAAATTGCAACGACAGAGCTTGAAGAGCTTGAAGTGCACGAAGCCGAGCTTATGGAAACCACAGAAGAGAAGGATTACGAAGAAATTGCAAAGATAAAGGCAGAGATTATTCAGAAGAAAGAAGAAGTTGCAAAACTCGAGGAGCTTGCCTCGGACAATCATGTTACGGAGGATGATCTCGCAAGAGTTATTCAGCTCTGGACAGGTATTCCGGCAAGCAAGGTTATCGAAAGTGACCTTCGCCGTCTTTCTTCTCTTGAAGATAATCTCAAAGCAGGAATTATCGGTCAGGATGAAGCTGTTTCACTTGTTGCCGCTGCGGTAAGACGCGGCAGAGTAAGAATCAGTCCCCGCCGCCGACCTGCATCGTTCATTTTTGTTGGTCCTACGGGTGTAGGTAAAACCGAGCTTGTGAAGCTTCTTGCAAAAGAGCTTTTTGATACTCCCGAAACTCTTATTCGTCTTGATATGAGTGAATTTATGGAAAAGCATTCCGTTTCGAGAATTATCGGTTCGCCTCCGGGATATGTCGGTTATGATGAAGCCGGTCAGCTCACCGAAAAGGTGCGCCGCAAGCCGTATTCTGTAGTTCTTTTTGACGAAATTGAAAAAGCTCATCCGGATGTTATGAATATCCTTCTTCAGATTCTTGATGAAGGCAGAATAACCGATGCTCAGGGCAGAACGGTTAACTTTGAAAATACCGTTATTGTTATGACCTCGAATGCAGGCAGCAACAGAGGCTCAGGTGCACTCGGTTTTGCCAAAACGAAGAACGAGGCTTCAAAGGAAAGAGCACTTAAAGCGCTCAATGAGTTTCTCCGCCCCGAGTTTATCGGTAGAGTTGACGAGGTTGTTGTGTTTAATGACCTTTCACTTGAAGACTATAAACGTATAGCGGTTCTTATGCTCAGCGAGCTTGTTGATCCTCTCGCTGACAAGGGGATTGCCTTTACATGGGATGACAATGCAACGGCTCTCATTGCCGAAAAATCAGTTGACGGTCCCAGAGGTGCAAGAGATTTGCGCAATGTTATACGCAAGAATGTTGAGGATGTCATTACCGAGAGAATAGTTAATGCAACAACGGAAATCAAGTCCGTAAATCTCACAACTGAGGGCGATAAGATAATCTGCAATTTTGCATAATTTAAAACCGTATCACTTTTCGGGTGATACGGTTTTTTTACGGATGAATATACTGTCCGTGCTTTTTGGTATTTTCACCCCGCTGAATTGCAAATTCGGGACAGCGGTGCAAACAGCCAAGGCACATTGCGCATTTTTCTTTGACCCATATTGGTTTGCCGTCTTTTATTTCAATTGCCTCTTCAGGACAGCTTTTTGCACACAGTCCGCAGCCGATACAGTTATTATCAACAGACAGACTGCTTGTGTGTCGCAGAGTTTCATAATTTATATAGAAATAATCAGAAAACGGTATGCGGCGGTAATCGAAATTGCCTTTTTTCTTTCTGACAATCCTTTTTACGATTTTTTCGGCAGATTTATCTGCTTTTTTGTTTGTTTTATTAACTTTTTCTTTATCCGATAAATCATAAATCGGTGTCCATGTGTCAGGCATTCTGACGGAATATTGTGCATTGACTTCAATGTCTTTTTCCAAAAGCTTTTTCTTTATGATTTTACTTGCGCTGCCTGAAAATCCGCCGTAGGTTGCAACGGTGAAGATATAATTTCCATCAGTTTTTATGTTAATTTTCTCGATGAAGCGGCAGAGAGTAATCGGCAGGCCAAAATTATAAACAGGAAAAACAAAGCCTATGTTTTCCTTTATGTCGGCGATAAAATTATAAAAATCTTTTTTAGTGCATTCGGTGATGTCAACGCACCTGTCGTTTGTTTTTTCAGCAATAAGCTTTGCAATATGTCTGCTGTTACCCGTTGCGGAAAAATAAAAAATCATATCACACCTCCATTGGTATTGACTATTATATTACATTTATTTATACTTATCAATAAGGAGATGGTTAAATGGATTTCAATCTTCATGAGAAAGCAAAGGAAAATATTATTGTAGTTGCCCACAGAGGTGTAAGCGGAGGAAATATTCCGTGCAACACAATGGCAGCATATGAAATCGCACTTAAGCAGGGTGCGGATATGATAGAGGTTGATGTCAGCTGCAGTAAAGACGGCAAGTTGTTCCTTTTTCATCCGGGAATGGAAAGAGAGCATCTCGGCAAAAGAACTCTTTTACCCTTGTTCAATTACAATAAAATAAAAAAATTCCGTTATGTCAACTATGACAGAACTCCCACACAATTTCCCCTTGCGGATTTTGATGAGCTTCTCGAAAACTTCAAGGGCAGATGCTTTATAAACATAGATAAATTTTGGAGCAACCCGAAAAAGATATATGAAGCCGTAAAGCGACACGGAATGACCGACCAGATGCTTGTCAAAAGCAAGCCGTCGGATAAGGTGTTCAAAATCCTTGAAGAAGTTGCACCCGAGATACCGTTTATGCCTATTGTAACGGACGAACATCCGCTTCATGATAAGCTTTTGAAAAGCAACATAAATTACGTCGGAGTTGAAGTGCTTTTTGAAAAAGAAAATTCACATGTTGCGAGCGAAGAATTTGTTGAAAAAATGCACCGTGATAATATTCTTGTTTGGATGAATTCGATTATCTATGACTATAAAAAACAGCTTTCGGGCGGTCACAGTGATGATACGGCACTCACCGTCAGTGAGGACTACGGCTGGGGTTGGATTGCAGACAAGGGTGTTGACATGATACAGACCGACTGGACGATGATGCTTGTTGATTACCTGAAACGTTCAAATAAATATTACCGCTGATAAGATAACCCCGTTTGGAATTAACCAAACGGGGCTTTTTCATCCGTGTTTCTTTATGTATTCTTCAATCGGTATACCGTTGACAAGGATTCCATGCATTCTTATTTCACCTTTATAAACAATTGCTTTGATTGTAAAATTTAAGTTTTCTGCCGTAACAACTGATGGTCCGCCGTAATAGGAAAACATTTCAAAAAATAATTCCTGCGAGAAATCGCCGTTATATATTTCGGCTTTTTCCGAAAAGAAATCATGCTTGCTTTTGATATATGGTTTATCTTTTGGCTTTTTCTGAGAGAAGCCCGTAACTGCGGAAGTTCCGCTTTCGCTTGTTTCTATTACTGCGTATTTGCTGCCATCACGGTACGGAGGACTTGTTCCTTTTATCGGAGCATAGATGAATGCCGTGCCTGCATATTTGTCATAATCTGCTGAAATATTATCTGTTTCAAAAATGAAGGTTTCTCCTTTATTGGTAATCAGCCATTCCGTTACGGGTCTTATCGCTGTGAGGGATAATGCAAATATGAGTTGAATTGAAATCAGAATTATAATCGGAAGCTTTTTACGCATTGTTTTCAGCCTCCCTTGATTTAAAAGTTTTTGAGAGCTTTCTGTTGATGAGAAGCAAGGCGATACCCATGGCAACGCAGGCGATTCCGCTGTAAACTAACTCCCAATTACCAATGATAAGAGTGACATAAATTATGTAACATACCATTATAAGTCCGAGATTTACAGTCAGCATTTTTGCGTTTTTGATACCGCTGATAATGAGAATAATGCTCGAGGCAAGAGAAAGCAGAGAAATAACTATCTGCATTTCTTTGCCGTTTGAAAAATGTTCAAGTACAGAACTTCCGCCGAGTATGAAAGATGTTAGTGCCGTTACGGAAAGAAAAGCGGTTTTAACGGGATTCTTTCCGAGCTCTTTTCTGCCGATAAGAAATGTAAACGCAATAATTATGACTGAAACAACAAAGGGAAGCACCGCATATCCGTCTTGCTTGTATTCATCTGACAGCATTTCCGTGATAACACAGAGAAGCGCATTGAGAACGGTGATGCACGGGACTGCAAGAAGTCTGAACGGATAGGGTGAATCGTTGTTTTTATCTGCCGCATAGAGAAGAGTGAAAACGGCAAGAAGAAGATAAAACAGAATGACGAACGGCTGCCGGCCTTTTATGCAGAACGATGAAACAATTAAAACGGCGGCGGAAATAACCGAAACCCAGACCGAGTATTTATGCTTCATATCAGAGCCTTTTGGTTTAAAAACAAACAGAAGTCCCACTGTATACAGAGGGAGAAGAGCCGCCGTGTATTCTGCTTCGCAAACAAAATTCCATGTGCATATGCAGGCAAAATATGCCGTGAGCGGAAAAACGGAATTGAGAATAAATGCCATGGGTAAAATCAGAAGAGCATCAATAAGCAGAAGCTTTTCAAATCCGAGGTCTGCTCCGAAATAGCCATTGACAAGCGCATTTGTGATTGCAAGACCTGCTGACCATGCAACGCAGGCACCTTCACACCATGATATGCTGTCTTTTTTCTTTGAATAAGCATAAAATGCTGTCATACATCCTGCCAGAAGCGGAAGAAACATCAGTACGGCAAGAAGGGCATCGGGAATATGGTCCCAGAAATATGCAAAGACAATCACGATTCCCGTGACGGTAAGAAGTGAACCGAGTGTTGCAAAAACAATGTTCATTGCTTTTCGGTTGTCCTTTTTTGTTGCTTCAAATCCCACATTGCGTTTTTCACCGTAAATAATTTCTTCAAGACTTACTCCGAACACATCCGCAAGAGTGCCGAGCATTTCGAGATCCGGCTGAGTACGGTCATTTTCCCAGCTTGAGATTGTCTGGCGGGTAACGTTGATTTTTTCTGCAAGAGAATCCTGAGTCAGCTTTCTTTCGTTTCGTAGTTTCTTTATGTTTTTGGAAACCTTAGCCATTGTTTCACCTCCCGTGAATTTTGACGGAGTCTTCCGACAACTTAATTTAATCAAAACCCTATCAAAAAGTCACGCAACAATGTGTTGCAATCATCATTTTTATAGTAATATTATCAATAAAAAATGTCAAGGAACACCGAAAGCATTCCTTGACATATATTAATCCGATATAATATATCCCATCGGGTAAGGTTCAACCTCGGGGGAATCAATAAAAGTTTTCAAGACATAATAAAACACCAATTTTTCTTTGTTGAAGCTGCGTGATTCGCTTGCTTTGAGGTTCAGCTCACCTCTGAGCATCGTCATGAGGTCACCGTCCTTATCAACCATGGAAATTATGTGAACATAGTCAATGTCCGGCAACCGATACATTTCTGCAAAGTCATCACGGGTGAAACCGGGCAGCCTGAAAAATGTGATGTCATATTTCAAAAGCCAGTCAACAACTTTTTGCTTGAATTCCCATTCGCTTAAAAGCTTTGGGTCCTTCATTTTGAAATACCCAGCTCCTTACAGCATTCATCAACAATTGCCTGCATTTCGGACATCTTTTTTTCGATATCCGCAACGAGTGCAAACTGTGTGCGGCATCTTACGAGGTTATGCTCGGGATATTCTGTTTTGAAATATGTATCGCCGTTTATGAAATCTCCGAGGAAACGCATTCCGCATTCAAGGGTCATAAGCTTTGATGAAAAAGCAAGCTGCTCAATTTCGTTTTTGGTAAGACTTTCACCTGCAGTTGTAAGATAACCCAGAGTGTAAGCCTTAAAGTTTTCAAGGCTTAAAGAAACCTTTGAAACATCTTTTTCATCCTCTGCGGCAGTGTTTGCGCCAAAACGGATGCTGTCACCGAAATCATAGAGTGAAAGTCCGGGCATAACGGTATCAAGGTCAACTACGCAGATTCCTTCGTTTGTTTCGTTGTCAAACATAACATTGTTGAGCTTGGTATCGTTGTGTGTAACCCTTAAAGGAAGCTCGCCTGCGTCAAGCATATCGAGAAGTACGGAGCAATCCTTTTCACGGGCAAGAACAAAGTCGATCTCTTCTGTTGCCTGCGAGGCTCTTCCCGAAAGGTTGTCGGCAACAGCCTTTTTAAAGTCTGCAAATCTTGAAACCGTGTTATGGAAATTAGGTATTGTTTCAGTCAGACTGTCAATGGGGTAATCGGCAAGTATGCACTGGAATTTGCCGAATGCCTTTGCTGCGTTGAAGAATACCTTTGCATTCTCAACACTTTGGCAGGAGTGAGCACCGTATATGAAGTTGTAGCAGCGCCAGAAACGGTTTTCTGCATCAATATAATAGGGCTTACCGCTTTTTGCAGGGATAACATAAAGACATTCTCTTTCAACATCTCCGCCGTTTTTGCGGACATAATCGCGCATATAGCTTGTAACACCCATGACGTTTTCCATTAAAGCCTCGGGCTGCTTGAAAACGTATGTGTTAAGCTCCTGAACAAGATATTTATTAAGCTTTCCGTTTTTTTCACGGAAATCAAAAACATAGGTGTTGTTTATATGACCGTCATGAAGCTGAGTGTTTTCTTCAAAAACACCCTCAAACTGAAATGCATTGAGAAGCTCGGTTATAATTGAATTATCCAAAAAAGTCACGCCTTTCTGTTATACTTTGCAAAAGTGTATCTCGCCGAAATATTCGGGTCGGTGGAAATCGGGTTTTTCTGTATGCACCGGAAAGAATGAGCCGAAATGAGGATTTTTTGATAATTCGGCGCATTTATAAAAATTGCCCTTGACAGTGCATTCGGTTATGCCGTAATCCGTGCCGTAAAGCTCAGAGATAAGCTTTTCGGGAATTGTGATTTCATAGCCCCATGCAGGTTTTTCGCCTTCGGTTATTTCTATGGTTTCGATAACCGGCTCAAGGTTGGTAAGGCTTTTGATAAAAACTCTGTCTGCACGGCAGGTACCTATTTCCGAAAGATAAACTCCGTTTTTGTTAACCTCAAAATTAATGTATCGGTTATCGCCTTCAACCGGCATAAGAAAAACCTCAAGGCAGCTGTCTGTATAAACAGGGTCGTCGCGTTTTGTGCAGCTGCAGAGAATATCTTCCTCGAATGACCAGAGAACGGCATGAATACCCTCGCCCTCAACGGCAAATATTGCCGCATAGCTTTCAGGATGAGAGCTGCCGTCTTTTTCCCACGGATAAAAGGCTATTTCACCTACGGGAAAATCCTTTACGTCTGTTATGCTTTTAAAAATCGGAGCAATCAAAAGTTTTCCCTCCGCATTTTATTTATATTATTAAAACATTATACTATAGTGTTTCAAATTAGTCAATAAATAAAAAGCGGGTACGGAAAACCGTACCCGTTAAAATTTTGCAATTACATAGCTTCAACGATTGCTTTTGTATCTCTTGCGATAACAAGCTCTTCGTTTGTGGGAAGAACATAAACCTTAACCTTTGAGTTTGCGGTAGAGATTTCGCCTTCCTTGCCTCTGCGCATAATTTCGTTTGCTTCTGCGTCAAGCTCAACACCGAGGTAGCTGAGATTGTTGCAAACATCTGCACGAAGGTCGATTGTGTTTTCACCGATGCCGCCTGTGAATACGATAGCATCAACACCGTCCATGGCTGCAACATAGCTGCCGATAAGCTTGCGGACCTGATATTTTTGAATGCTTCTTGCAAGGTGTGCTCTTTCGTTGCCGTTTGCTTCAGCTGCGGAAACGTCTCTGTCGTCGCTGCCTACACCTGAAATGCCGAGAACACCTGACTTCTTGTTGAGAATGGTATCTGTTTCGGCAGGAGTCCAGCCTTCCTTCTGCTGAAGGTATGTGATAACGGAGGGGTCAACAGCGCCGCAGCGTGTGCCCATGATGAAGCCGTCAAGAGGAGTAAGACCCATGCTTGTGTCAATGCACTTGCCGCCCTTAACTGCTGTGATTGATGAACCGTTGCCGAGATGGCAGGTAACAATCTTGAGGTCCTCAATGTTCTTACCCATAACCTCTGCGCATCTTGCGCTTACGAAACGGTGAGATGTTCCGTGGAAGCCGTAGCGGCGAACCTGATACTTCTCATAGTATTCATAGGGAACGGGGAAAATATATGCCTCGGGGGGCATTGTTGAATGGAATGCATTGTCAAAAACAGTAACCTGAGGAACATCCTTGCCGAAAACATCAATGCAGGCATTGATGCCCTGAATGTGTGCGGGATTGTGAAGGGGAGCAAGGTCGCAAAGGCTTTCGATGCCCTTGATAACTTCGTCTGTAACGAGAACACTTTCGTTGAAAAGAGCGCCGCCCTGAACAATTCTGTGACCTACAGCGGAAATCTCGCTCAGGTCGTCGATAACCTTTGATGCGCCTTCGGTAAGAGCTTTCTTAACCTGAAGGAATGCTTCTGTATGGTTTGCCATGAATACAGGTGTTTCAAACTTTTCGCCGTTTGCAGAACCGCCGATAAAGCTGTCTGCATTGCCGATTTTTTCGCAGTTACCCTTTGCGAGAACGGTTTCGTTATCCATATCGAAAAGCTGATATTTAAGGGATGAGCTGCCGCAGTTAATTACAAGAATTTTCAATTTTAACACTCCTAATAGTGAATATTTGCTTGATTTAAGCTCATAACTGTTATATTATATACTTATATTTTGTATTTTTCAAGTGTTTATTACATTAAATTATCACGAAAGGTGCCGAAAATGAAGGTTGCGGGTATAATAGCGGAGTTTAATCCGTTTCATAACGGTCATGCGCTTCTTGTGCAAAAAGCAAGGGAGGCGGGATATACTCATGTTATTGCGGTTATGAGCGGCAATTTCGTGCAAAGGGGCGAGCCTGCGGTTTTTCACCATTCATCAAGAACAAAAGCGGCTCTTCAAAACGGGGTTGACCTCGTTCTGCAGCTTCCGAGCATTTATGCCATGTCAGGCGCACAGAGCTTTGCAAGAGCCGGTGCGGAAATCCTGAACGGTTTAGGTTGTGTTGAAACTCTTGTTTTCGGCAGCGAATGCGGCAGTACGGAAATGCTTACACAAACCGCAAATGCGGTTTACGGCGAAAAGATAAAAGACTATCTTGCCGAAGAATTGGAAAAGGGAATTTCTTTTGCGTCTGCAAGAGAAAATGCACTCAGAAGAATAAATCCCGCATATGCAGATATAATTCGAAGTCCGAACAACATCCTTGGAGTTGAGTATATCGCCGCATTGAACAGACTTGGCAGTAAAATAAAGCCCGTTACTTTTGAAAGAATCGGTGCGGCGCATGATTCGGAGCAGGCTTACGGTAAAATCGCAGGAGCTTCTTTAATAAGGGGTTTTATAAGAGCTGACGGAGATTGGAAAAGCTTTGTACCCGACAACGCAACGAGCATATATGCCGATTCTCCGATTGCTGACATTCGCAGAATGGAGAATACGATTCTTTATAAAATGCGTACTGTTTCTGCCGAGGAGCTTGCAAATGTACCCGATATCAGCGAGGGGATAGAGAACAGGATTATGTCTGCTGCAAAGCAGGCAAGAAGCCTTGAAGAGCTTTATTCTCTCTCTAAAGCAAAAAGATATTCCCACGCAAGAATAAGAAGAATTGTGTGGAACTGCCTTATCGGAGCAACTGCCGAGGATTTGAAATTATCTGTTCCGTATATAAGAATAACCGGTTTTAACAAAAGAGGAACGGAGCTTATTAAAGCAGCAAGGAACACATCCGTTCTTCCTGTTATTTCCAAGCCTGCTGACCTTTCGGGACTTGACGGAAAGGCGCAGAGAGTGTTTTCTCTTGAGTGTACGTCAGGGGATATTTTCTCGCTCTGTATGGAAAATCCGTCAGTTTGCGGAACGGAAAAGATGCTCAGACCTATTATAGTGGAATGATACTTTTTGGTAATTATATGTAAAAATCTACAAAATTAAATGAATATTATTATAAAAACCAATCGGTGAAAAATTTTTGCCGTTTGGTTTTTTTGTTTGTCAACATTAACAAAAGTCAGAAAAATATACACAAAAATAATTTTTGTAAACGCAAAAATTTCGTATGAATGCACAAATTAATTTTTTGAAAAATATTTTTTAAATAAAATGCTTGACTTTTTTTAAGACTTGACATATACTGTTACCCTGCGTATTATACTGGAATTTAATACCCTATAATTTATAGTTATTTTGCGTATAAATAATTATTTATATTAGGGAAATTCCCAATCAAATTTTCGGCTTTCCACCAAATGGAAATTTCAAAGAAACGGAGTGAGTTTAGCCTAATGCTGAAAGTTAATCCCGTTAAACGAGGAAGCTGCACACGCATGAGCTTCGGAAAAATCAATGAGGTTATGGATATGCCCAACCTGATTGAGATCCAGAAGTCCTCCTATCAGTGGTTTATCGAAACCGGTCTTAAGGAGGTTTTCCGTGATATGGCGGATATCACGGATTACACAGGAAACTGGGTTCTCAGCTTCATTGATTATCGCATGGATGACAAGCCCAAGTATACGGTTCGCGAATGCAAAGAACGCGATGCCACATATGCGGCTCCCATGAGAGTAACAGTGCGTTTGCAAAACAAAGAAACAGGAATTATCAAAGAGTCTGAAGTCTTCATGGGTGATTTCCCCATAATGACCGAGAGCGGAACATTCGTTATCAACGGTGCTGAACGTGTTATTGTTTCACAGCTCGTTCGTTCTCCCGGTGTTTACTACGGAATGACTCATGATAAGACGGGTATCGAGCTTTACACAAGTACCATTAACCCCAACAGAGGTGCATGGCTTGAGTATGAAACCGATATCAACGATATTTTCTATGTCCGCATTGACAAGAACAGAAAGATTTACATCACAGCATTTATCCGTGCTCTGGGTCTTAGCTCAAACGATGATATTCGCCGTTTCTTCGGTGAGGATGCAAAGCTTGAAGCTACCATGGAAAAGGATGAAACGAGAAACACCGAGGAAGCACTCATGGAAGTGTTCAAGAAGCTTCGTCCCGGCGAACCCGTAACCCTTGAATCCGCACAGCAGCACATTGATAATCTTTTCTTCGATCCGCACAGATATGACATTTCCAGAGTGGGCCGCTATAAATACAACAAAAAGCTTTCTCTGCTTAACCGTCTTCCCGGATGTAAGGTTGCACAGCCTGTTATCTCCGAATACACAGGCGAGCTTCTTGCCGAACCCGGTGAGATTCTTACAAAGCAGAAAGCTCTCGAAATAGAGCAGGCAGGTGTTATGAAGGTTGTTGTTGCTTGTGAGGACGGCAGCGAGCTGTTTGTTATCTCCAACGGCATGACCGATCCTGCAGCACTTCTTCCCGCAAGTATCACAAAGGATGAGCTTGATGCAATCGGCATCAACGAAAAGGTACGTTTCTCCGTTCTTCACGAAGTTGTTGAGAAGTGCGGTGATAACAAGGAAGCACTTCTTGCTGAAATGGCAGAGCGCTGCGACGACCTTATTCCCAAACACATTATTGTTGACGATATCTTTGCATCTGTCAACTACGTTAACTGTCTGACCAAACGTGTCGGTAATGTTGACGATATAGACCATCTCGGTAACAGACGTATCCGTTCCGTAGGCGAGCTTCTTCAGAATCAGTTCAGAATCGGTCTTGCCAGAATGGAAAGAGTAGTTCGTGAGAGAATGGCAATTCAGGCACAGGAGGAAGAGGATAAGATTACTCCGCAGACTCTTATCAACATCCGTCCCGTAATGGTAGCTATCAAGGAGTTCTTCGGTTCATCACCGCTTTCGCAGTTCATGGACCAGTCAAACCCCCTTGCGGAGCTTACTCACAAGCGCCGTCTTTCGGCTCTCGGTCCCGGCGGTCTCTCACGAGACAGAGCCGGTTTCGAGGTTCGTGACGTTCACTATACACACTACGGCAGAATGTGTCCCATTGAAACTCCCGAAGGCCCCAACATCGGCTTGATTTCTTACCTCGCAACCTTCGCCAAAATCAATGAATACGGCTTTATTGAAGCTCCCTTCAGAAAGATTGACAAGGCAACAGGTAAGGTTCTTGACGAGGTTGTTTATATGACAGCTGATGAAGAAGATGAGTTTGTAGTTGCTCAGGCTAACGCACCGCTTGACAGCGAAAACCGCTTCGCAAAGGATAAGATTACCGCAAGATACAGAGATGAATTTATGGAGGTTGACAGTTCCACCGTTGACTACATGGATGTTTCTCCCAAGATGGTTGTATCCGTTGCAACAGCTATGATTCCCTTCCTTGAAAACGACGACGCAAACCGTGCTCTCATGGGTTCAAACATGCAGAAGCAGGCTGTTCCTCTTCTTAAAACAGATGCTCCCATTGTCGGTACAGGTATGGAATATAAGGCTGCTGTTGACTCCGGTGTAACAGTCCTTGCTGCCGAAGGCGGCACGGTAACAAAGGTCTGCGCTGACGGTATCACTGTTATGGGTGACAGCGGCACAAGCAGATATTATGAGCTTATCAAGTTCATGCGCTCAAACCAGGGCACATGTATTAACCAGCGCCCCATCGTTGAAGTTGGTCAGAGAGTAGAGAAGAACGAGGTTATCGCAGATGGTCCTGCAACAGACCACGGCGAAATCAGCCTTGGTAAGAATGCTCTCGTAGGCTTCATGACATGCGAAGGCTACAACTACGAGGACGCAGTTCTCGTTAATGAAAAAATCGTTCGTGACGATGTTTACACATCAATTCACATTGAAGAATATGAAACCGAAGCAAGAGACACAAAGCTCGGACCTGAAGAGATCACAAGAGATATTCCCAATGTCGGTGAGGATGCTCTCGGTAACCTTGACGAACGCGGAATCATCAGAATCGGCGCAGAGGTTCAGTCGGGCGATATTCTTGTAGGTAAGGTTACTCCCAAGGGCGAGACCGAGCTTACAGCCGAAGAAAGACTTCTTCGTGCAATTTTCGGTGAAAAGGCTAAGGAAGTCAGAGATACTTCTCTTAAAGTTCCTCACGGTGAATACGGTATTGTTGTTAATGTTGAAGTTTTCACAAGAGAAAACAGCGATGAGCTTTCACCCGGTGTAAACAAGGTTGTTCGCTGCTACATTGCTCAGAAGCGTAAGCTTTCGGTCGGCGATAAGATGGCAGGTCGTCACGGTAACAAGGGTGTTGTTTCAAGAATCCTTCCTCAGGAAGACATGCCCTTCCTTCCCGACGGCACACCCCTTGATATCGTTCTTAACCCCCTCGGTGTTCCCTCCCGAATGAATATCGGTCAGGTTCTCGAGGTTCACCTCGGCTTTGCCGCAAGAGCACTCGGTTATAAGATTATGACTCCCGTATTCGACGGTGCTCACGAAGAGGACATTACCGAGGCATTCAAAGAAGCAAACAGAGTTGCAATGGAAGAGGCAGAAAAGGAAGCAGCTGCAAAGGGTGTTGAATTTGACCCCTCAACCGTACCTCAGCTCAGACTCGACTGTAAGTCAATTCTCACCGACGGAAGAACAGGCAGAAAGTTCGATAATCCCGTTACAGTCGGTGTCATGTATTATCTTAAGCTGCATCACCTTGTTGACGATAAGATTCACGCACGTTCAACAGGTCCCTATTCACTTGTTACACAGCAGCCCCTCGGCGGTAAAGCCCAGTTTGGCGGTCAGCGTTTCGGTGAAATGGAAGTTTGGGCTCTTGAAGCTTACGGCGCAGCTTATACTCTTCAGGAAATTCTTACCGTTAAGTCCGACGACGTTGTCGGTCGTGTAAAGACCTACGAAGCAATTGTCAAGGGCAAAAACGTTCCCACCCCCGGTATTCCCGAATCCTTCAAGGTTCTTATCAAGGAGCTTCAGGCACTCGCGCTTGATATCAAGGTTCTCGACGAAAACAATGAGGAAATCGACCTTCGTCAGTCATTTGACAACGAAGATGCAGGTTTTGTTACGGATGATAAGGCATTCCAGAATGTTAATGATGCGGAACAGAGCGATGATTTCATGATTGACGAGGACAGTGAAGATAACGATATCTTCATCAGAGATACAGACGGCGATGATGAAATGTATGATGACTTGCAGGATGAAATGGAAGTTGAAGACTACGGTTTTGACTTTGAATCTTCGGAGGACGATTATGAATAATCGCCTGCTCCAAAAATCTAACGGAAGGGGCATCGTTTAATGGAAAATATTGAACCCAACAGCAACCTTACATTTGAATCCATAAAAATCGGCCTTGCTTCGCCCGACCAGATAAGAGAATGGTCATACGGTGAGGTAAAGAAGCCCGAAACAATAAATTACAGAACTCTCAAGCCCGAAAAGGACGGTCTTTTCTGTGAAAAGATTTTCGGACCCCAGAAGGACTGGGAGTGCCATTGCGGAAAGTATAAAAGAATCCGCTATAAGGGCAAAATATGCGAACGCTGCGGTGTTGAAATAACAAGAGCAAAGGTTCGCCGTGAAAGAATGGGTCACATTGAGTTGGCAACACCCGTTTCACATATCTGGTATTTCAAGGGTATTCCCTCAAGAATGGGTCTTATTCTTGATATATCACCCAGAGATCTCGAAAAGGTTCTCTATTTTGCAAAGCACATTGTTATTGATCCTGGTGACACCCCCCTTGAAAAGTATCAGACTCTTGATGAGAAGGATTACGAAGAGTACAGACTTCGCTATGAGGATGACTTCAGGGCCGGTATGGGTGCTGAGGCAATAAAGGAGCTTCTTGCGGAAATTAACCTTGAAGAACTTTCTGCAAAGCTTAAGGATGAAATGGAATCAACATCGGGTCAGAAGAGAGCAAAGGCTCTCAAGCGCCTCGAAGTTGTTGAGGCTTTCAGACAGTCGGGCAACAGACCCGAATGGATGATTCTCGATGTTATTCCCGTAATCCCTCCCGAAATCAGACCTATGGTTCAGCTCGAGGGCGGCAGATTTGCCACATCTGACCTCAATGACCTTTACAGACGTGTTATCAACAGAAATAACCGTCTTGCAAAGCTTATAGAACTCGGTTCTCCCGAAATCATTATCAGAAACGAAAAGAGAATGCTTCAGGAAGCTGTCGATGCTCTTATCGACAACGGCAGACGCGGCAGACCCGTTACAGGTCCCAACAACAGAGCGCTCAAATCTCTTTCCGATATGCTTAAGGGTAAGCAGGGACGTTTCAGACAGAATCTTCTCGGTAAACGTGTTGACTACTCAGGTCGTTCGGTTATCGTTGTAGGTCCCGAGCTTAAACTTTATCAGTGCGGTCTTCCCAAGGAAATGGCACTTGAGCTTTTCAAGCCCTTTGTAATGAAGCGCCTTGTTGAAACCGAGGTTGCAGGTAACGTTAAGTCAGCCCGTAAGATGGTTGAACGTTCAAATCCCGCAGTATGGGACGCACTTGAAGTTGTTATCAAGGACCATCCTGTTATGCTTAACCGTGCTCCCACTCTTCACAGACTCGGTATTCAGGCTTTTGAACCGGTTCTTGTTGAAGGCAGAGCAATCAAGCTTCATCCTCTCGTATGTACAGCTTTCAATGCTGACTTCGACGGTGACCAGATGGCTGTTCACGTTCCTCTTTCCGCAGAGGCACAGGCAGAAGCACGCTTCCTCATGCTTGCTGCAAACAACCTTCTTAAGCCCTCCGACGGACGTCCCGTTGCTGTTCCCACTCAGGATATGATTCTCGGTTCATATTATCTTACAATGGTTAACGATAACAATCCCGAGAATTCCGATTACAATCCCGATAACCCGTATGAACCCGGCGCTGCAGTTGAGGCGAAGGATGAAAACGGCAATCTTATTCTTGACGAAAACGGCGAAAGAATCCTTATTTATAAGACTTTCGGCAGTGTTGACGAAGCCATGATGGCTTATGATGAAGGCGATATCGGTCTTCATGTCAACATCAGAATCCGTATGACCAAGGAGGTTAACGGTGAAAAGATTACCCGCCTTGTAAAGACAACACTCGGTAAGGTTATCTTCAACGGTCCCGTTCCTCAGGATCTCGGATTTATAGACAGAAGCAATCCCGACAACCTCTTCACTCCCGAGGTTGACGTGCTTGTTAATAAAAAGATGCTCGGTAAGATTATTGACCGCTGCATCAAGGTTCACGGCACAGCAGTTTCAGCCGATGTTCTTGATAAAATCAAGGCGCAGGGCTATAACTATTCAACACGAAGCGGTATCACCGTTGCCGTTGTTGACGCAACAATTCCTCCCCAGAAGAAGGCTCTTCTCGAAGTTGCAGAGAAGAAGGTTGCAAGAATTACCAAGAACTACGAAAGAGGTCTTATCACCAATGATGAGCGCTCCGAAGAAGTTATCAAGGCTTGGGAAGATTGTACAAAGGATGTTGCAGCTGAGCTTAAGAAGAACTTCAAGAAGTTTAACCCCATCAACATGATGCTTGACTCGGGTGCCCGTGGTAATGACTCGCAGCTTCGTCAGCTTGCAGGTATGCGTGGTCTTATCGCCAACACCGCAGGTAAAACAATCGAAGTTCCCATCAAGGCTAACTACCGTGAAGGCCTTAATATTTCAGAATACTTCATTTCTTCCCGTGGTGCACGTAAAGGTCTTGCCGATACTGCTCTTCGTACAGCTGACTCGGGTTACCTTACCCGCCGTCTTGTTGACGTTTCACAGGAAGTTATCATCCATCAGGAAGACTGCCATTGCACAGACGGTATCAATGTATATGATATTTATGACGGAGATCCCAAGTTCGGCGGCAGAAAGATTGTAGGTCTTGCAGAAAGACTTACAGGCAGATTCCTTCTTGAAGATTATGTTGACCCCGCAACCGGTGAGCTTCTTGCTTCAAAGGATGTAATGGTCAACGATGCAGTTGCCGAAAAGGTTGCAGCAAGTGTTCAGAGAGAAACCGATAAGAAGATTGCCGCAGGCGAGCTTCCGGAAGGTGCAAGAGCACAGATTAAGATCCGCTCACTCCTTTCTTGCTGCTCCGACAGAGGCGTATGTATTAAGTGTTACGGTGCAAACCTTGCAACAGGTGACCCCGTAACAGTCGGTGAAGCAGTAGGTATTATCGCTGCTCAGTCCATCGGTGAACCCGGTACTCAGCTTACAATGAGAACCTTCCACACCGGCGGTGCTGCCGACCAGTCCGATATTACCACCGGTCTTCCCAGAATCGAAGAACTCTTTGAAGCACGCAAACCCAAGATGCTTGCCATCATGAGTGAAATTGACGGTGTTGTTTCCTTCAGAGAAATCAAGAAGAGCCAGCATGTCGTAGTCACAGCCGATGACGGTGAAGAGAGAACCTATCTTATTCCTTACGGCTTCCGTCTTAAGGTTACCGAAGGTCAGCGAGTTGCAAAGGGTGCTCAGCTTACCGAAGGCGCTCAGAGTCCTCACGATATTCTTGCAATTCTCGGTGTTGAGGCTGTTCATGATTACCTTATCAGAGAAGTTCAGAGAACTTACCGCGGTCAGGGTGTTGATATCAACGATAAGCATATCGAGGTTATTGTTCGCCAGATGATGAGAAAGGTAAGAATCTCCGAACCCGGCGATTCCAAGTTCCTTCCCGGTATTGTTGTTGAAAAGGCTGAATTCAGAGAAGAAAACGAAAGACTTACAAGAGAGGCAGCGGAAAAGGGCGAAGAACCCAAGCTTGCACAGGCAATACCCACTCTTATGGGTATTACCAAGTCCTCACTTGCAACTGACTCGTTCCTTTCTGCTGCATCCTTCCAGGAAACAACAAGAGTTCTTACCGATGCCGCTATCAAGGGCAAGACAGACCCGCTCATCGGTCTTAAGGAGAACGTAATAATCGGTAAGCTCCTTCCCTCGGGTACAGGTATGAAGTGCTATGGCAACGTAAATGTTTTCTCGACAGAAAAATTCGGCAATACTGCTGAAAATGTTGAGTGATTTTTGTAGAAACTGTTGACAAACCGTGTTGACATGTGATAAAATACTAAATTGTGGTGTTGTGAAGCTCTGCTCTTTGCAGAGCGGGGCTTCTGCACGATATATAATTTCAAAGAAAGGAGAGATTGTTTTTGCCTACCTTTAATCAGCTCGTTCGTAACGGCAGGGAAACACTTGAAAAGAAGCCTAAGGCTCCCGCTCTTTTGAAGGGTCTCAACTCAAAGAAGAATGTTCTTACCGATCAGGATTCTCCCCAGAAGCGCGGTGTTTGCACCGCTGTTAAGACTGCAACCCCTAAAAAGCCCAACTCAGCTCTTCGTAAAATCGCAAGAGTTCGTCTTACAAACGGCATCGAGGTTTCAGCTTATATTCCCGGTGTTGGCCATAACCTTCAGGAACACTCCGTTGTTCTCATCAGAGGCGGCCGTGTTAAGGACCTTCCCGGTGTGCGTTACCACATCATCCGCGGTACACTTGATACCCAGGGCGTTAACGGCAGAATGCAGGCCCGTTCAAAGTACGGTGCAAAGCGTCCCAAGGCAGCCAAGAAATAATCCGCAACCATTTTTTGAGACAAATCTTCTTGCAGGCTGAAAAAGCAAAAAAGCTTTTTGACCAATGCAAGGGTATATTATATATAAATAGTATGCCTCAGCGTTGGCGCCACGGGAATTTGTCACTCGAGTACCTATGATATCATTACTATGAAGGAGGGAAGCGAAGTGCCAAGAAGAGGCAATATAGCAAAACGTGAAGTTTTGCCTGATCCGCTTTACAATTCAAAACTCGTAACCCGTCTTATCAACAACGTTATGTATGACGGTAAGAAGGGTGTTGCTCAGAAGATCGTTTACGATGCTTTTGACATCATTAAGGAAAAAACAGGCAAGGAACCCCTTGAGGTTTTTGAGGCAGCAATGGAAAACGTTATGCCTTTGCTTGAGGTTAAGGCTCGCCGTGTAGGCGGTGCTACCTATCAGGTACCCATGGAGGTTCGCCCCGAGAGAAGACAGACTCTCGGTCTTCGTTGGATTACTCTTTACAGCCGTCAGCGTTCAGAAAGAACAATGAAGGAAAGACTTGCTAACGAAATCATTGATGCTACCAATTCAACAGGTTCAGCATTCAAGAAGCGCGAAGATACTCACAAGATGGCAGAAGCCAACAAGGCATTTGCACATTTCAGATGGTAATCTGCGCATAATAAAGATAATTTTTGATTTTATTCGGAGGTTTTTATGCCAAGACAGGTATCTCTTGAGATGACCAGAAACATTGGTATCATGGCTCATATTGACGCCGGCAAAACAACCACAACCGAGCGTATTCTGTTTTATACAGGTAAAACTCACAAGATAGGCGAAACTCACGATGGCGCCGCAACAATGGACTGGATGGAGCAGGAGCAGGAGCGTGGTATTACCATCACTTCAGCTGCTACAACTTGTTTTTGGAAGGACCACCGTGTAAACATTATCGACACTCCGGGTCACGTTGACTTTACGGTTGAAGTTGAACGTTCACTCAGAGTTCTTGATGGCTCGGTTACGGTTCTTTGTGCAAAGGGTGGTGTTGAGCCCCAGTCTGAAACCGTTTGGCGTCAGGCGGACAAGTACCGTGTTCCCAGAATGGTCTACGTTAATAAGATGGATATCACCGGCGCGAACTTCTATCGCGTTATTGATATGATGAAGGAACGTCTTAAGTGTAATGCAGTTCCCATCCAGCTTCCCATCGGCGCAGAATCAGATTTCAAGGGCATCATCGACCTTGTTATCATGAAAGCTTACTATTATAATGACGATAAGGGCATCAATGTTTCTGTTGAAGATATTCCCGAAGATATGAAGGAAATCGCTCAGAAGTATCATGATGAACTCATCGAGCATGTTGCTGAGCAGGACGATGCTCTTCTTGAAAAGTTCTTTGAAGGTGAAGAGCTTACTCTTGAAGAAATCAAGACTTGCATCAGAAAAGCAACAATTGCAAATACAATGGTTCCCGTTGTATGCGGTACTTCATATCGTAATAAGGGCGTTCAGCTTCTCCTTGATGCAGTAGTTGACTATATGCCCGCTCCTACAGATATTGAAGCTATCAAGGGTATCAATCCCAAGACAGATGAAGAAGAAGTAAGACATTCTTCCGATGAGGAGCCTTTTGCAGCTCTTGCATTTAAGATTGCAACAGACCCCTTCGTTGGTAAGCTTTGCTTCTTCAGAGTTTATTCAGGTAAGGTTGATACTGGTGCTTCCGTATACAACTCAACCAAGGATACAAATGAACGTATGGGTCGTATCCTTCAGATGCATTCAAACCACAGACAGGATATTGATACCTGCTATGCAGGTGATATCGCAGCTTGCGTAGGCGTTAAGCAGACCACAACAGGCGATACTCTCTGTGATCCCAAGCATCCCGTAATTCTTGAATCCATGGAATTCCCCGAGCCCGTTATCAGAGTTGCTATCGAACCCAAGACCAAAGCAGGTCAGGAAAAGATGGGCATCGCTCTTGCAAAGCTTGCAGAGGAAGACCCCACATTCAAGTGCTTTACAGATGAAGAAACAGGCCAGACCATCATTGCCGGTATGGGTGAGCTCCACCTTGAAATCATCGTTGACAGACTTCTTCGTGAATTTAAGGTTGAAGCTAACGTTGGTAAGCCTCAGGTTGCTTACCGTGAAACAATCACCATTCCTGCTGATACTGATACCAAGTATTCACGTCAGTCAGGCGGTAAGGGTCAGTACGGTCATGTTAAGATGAAGATCGAACCCAACCCCGAAAAGGGATATGAGTTTGTCAACAACATCGTTGGTGGTGCTATTCCTAAGGAATACTTCAATGCAATCGAAGCAGGTGTTAAGGGCGCAATGCTCTCAGGTACTCTTGCAGGCTACAACGTTGTTGACGTTAAGGTAACTCTTTACGACGGTTCATATCATGAGGTTGACTCTTCTGAAATGGCATTCAAGATTGCTGCTTCAATGGCATTCAAGGATGCAATGAAGAAGGCTGCTCCCATTCTCATGGAGCCCATCATGAAGGTTGCCGTTATCATCCCCGATGAATATATGGGTGATGTTATCGGTGATATTAACTCTCGCCGCGGTATGATTCAGGGCACTGAAACAAGAACAGGTGCTGTTCAGATCAATGCAAACATTCCGCTTTCAAATATGTTCGGTTATGCAACTGCTCTCCGTTCCAGAACACAGGGTAGAGGTCAGTATGCTATGGAACCCAGCCATTATGCTGAAGTTCCCAAGTCAATTGCCGAGAAGGTTATCAGCGAGAAATAATTTATTTTGTTAAATTTCAAAAAAGGCTTGAAATTTAAGCATTTACTTGTTACAATGTAACCATGCACGCGCATGGAAAAATATTTGCTTATTTAAAAAGGGAGGAAAATACCAATGGCAAAGGCAAAATTTGAACGTAATAAGCCCCACGTAAATATCGGTACCATCGGTCACGTTGACCATGGTAAGACAACTCTTACAGCTGCTATCACAAAGACCCTCGCTATGAAGGGCGGCGCTGACTTCGTTGACTATGCTAACATCGATAAGGCTCCCGAAGAAAGAGAACGTGGTATCACAATTAACACAGCTCACGTTGAGTACGAAACAGAAACTCGTCACTATGCTCACGTTGACTGCCCGGGCCATGCTGACTATATTAAGAACATGATCACAGGTGCTGCACAGATGGACGGTGCTATCCTTGTTATCGCTTCAACAGACGGTCCCATGGCTCAGACTAAGGAACACCTTCTTCTTGCTCGTCAGGTTGGCGTTCCCAAGATCATCGTTTTCATGAACAAGGTTGACCAGGTTGACGATCCCGAACTCCTCGAGCTCGTTGAAATGGAAATCCGTGAAACACTTGCTGAGTACGGCTTCGATGAAGAAGCTCCCATCATCAAGGGTTCAGCTCTTAAGGCTCTTGAATATGCAGGTGGCGATACAGCTGATGCTTCACTTGCTCCCATTTGGGAACTCATGGATGCTGTTGACAGCTACATTCCCACACCCGACAGAAAGGCAGACCTTCCCTTCCTTATGCCCGTAGAAGACGTATTCACCATCACAGGCCGTGGTACTGTTGCTACAGGTAGAGTTGAAAGAGGTCAGCTCAGAACTTCAGAAGAAGTTGAAATCGTTGGTCTTACTGACGAAAAGAGAAAGACTGTTGTTACAGGTATCGAAATGTTCCGCAAGATCCTCGACTATGCTGAGGCAGGCGACAACATCGGTGCTCTTCTCCGTGGTGTTCAGAGAAGCGAAATCGAACGCGGTCAGGTTCTTTGCAAGCCCGGTTCAATCAACCCCCACACAAAGTTCAAGGGTCAGGTTTACGTTCTTACTAAGGAAGAAGGCGGCCGTCATACACCCTTCTTCAACAACTATCGTCCTCAGTTCTATTTCAGAACAACTGACGTTACAGGTGTAATCAGCCTTCCCGAAGGCACAGAAATGTGCATGCCCGGCGATAACGTTGACATGGATGTTGAGCTTATCACTCCTATCGCTATCGAAAAGGGTCTCCGCTTCGCTATCCGTGAAGGCGGTAGAACTGTTGGTTCAGGTGTTGTTATCGAAATCAACGAATAATTAAAAAGCAAATTTTTGGGAGCAGCCTTCGGGTTGCTCCTTTTTTCTGTTTAAAAACTTGATTAAAAATCCTCTCTGATATATAATAAAATTAAAAGGGAGGTAGTTTTTATGATTTGTCCTTATTGTTCAGGTGAAATTCAGGGTTGTGTTACAGTGTGCAACCATTGCGGAGCAACTTTAAATGATACGGTTGAATCAAACTCAGCTCCTAATAATTCAATTCAGGATGCTGGTTTATCCATGAAATGGTATAAATTTCTAATTTGTTTTTGGCTGTTTTTAAATGCTCTTACTCGTCTGGCAAATGGAATATTTTGTTTAATCGGAAATAACAGTGGTGTTTTGTCTGAATTATTATCAGAAGACGGTTTGTTTACTGGAAAATACAGAGCGATTGATATTGTTTATGGCATAATTTGCATAATAATGTCATTTACTGCAATATATGTGAGAAGCAAGCTTGCTAATTTTAAATATGATGCCCCCAGAATTTATATTATATATGATATAATCTCCTCTGGTATTTATTTTCTATATACCCTGCTGATTATGATTATTCTTGAAAAGGCAGGAATAGCATCGGTAATAGGTGAAGTCATCGGAACCGTTGTGGGAGAATCCTTGTTTGTCTATCTTAATATTATATATTTTAAAAAGCGTAAGCACTTGTTTGTTAACAAGTAAAAATCAAAACCGGATGTTTTGCATCCGGTTTTATTTTATACATTTAAAATTAAATTCAGCATCAATGCCCCAATTACCCCGGGCAGACCAAGAATAACAAATGATGCCATCGTGTACCAATTGACTGCTATTGTAACTCCCGTTATCATTCCCACAAGATTTACCGCAAACATTCCTGCAAGTCCCTGAAAAGCGGATTTAATGAAGCTTACTCCGCCTTTTTCGCTTTTTATCATCCACCACAGCACACAAATGGTGCATATAATTGCCGCAGCAATAAAAGCGAAATTCATCAGATAACCTCCCTGCTGAAAACAGAGATTTCAGCACATTCAAGACCTGACTCTTTTGCTTTTTTCAAAAGGTATCTGTAAAGTGCCTTGAGAGATTGTATTTCATAAATTATAGAGTCAAGTAAATCCTCGTTCAACTCATTTTCAAAGCGGCTGTAAGCACTTTCGAGTTTCTGAACCGTTTCTCTTATTTGCATTACAAGACTGTCTGTTGCAGGTGGAATTGGCTTTCTTATAACATCATAATAAAAGACTTTTGCATTTTGAAAAAATTTTTCCATATTTTCAGTCCTCCTGTAAATATCCTATGGAAATTGTTGGACAAATATGATAGAATAATACAGATAATATAATTAATTTAATTCGGAGGCTTGAATATGAACTTATATCCCATAAAATTGAACCCTTATGTTTCGGAAACCATTTGGGGCGGAAAAAAGCTTATTGAAGAATACAATGTTAAAACCGAAAAAAATAATGCTGCCGAAGGCTGGATGCTTTCTTGTCATGAGGCAGGTTCAAGCATTGTTGCAAACGGTGAGTTTGCAGGAATGTCCTTTGCAGAAGTAGTTAAAAATAATCCTGCTCTTTGCGGTAAGAACGCAGAGAATTTTGCTGATTTTCCTATTCTTATAAAGTTTATTGATGCTATGGACAATCTTTCGGTACAGGTTCATCCTACGAAGGAATATTGTGAGAAAACGGGCAGTGGACAGAGTAAAACAGAGTGTTGGTATATCATTGATGCTGAGGAGGATGCATACCTTATTCTGGGCTTCAAGGATAAAATTACACCCGAAGAATTTAAAGCGGCAATTGAGAACAATACACTCACAGATTATGTAAGCAAGGTGCCGGTGAAGAAGGGTGATTTCTTCTTTATTGAATCAGGAACACTCCATGCTATCTGTAAAGGCATATTACTTGCCGAAGTGCAGGAAAGCTCCAATACTACCTACCGTATTTATGACTATAACAGAGTCGGAAACGACGGAAAACCAAGGGAACTCCACGTTGAAGACGGTGCGGCAGTTACAAAGCTCGAAAAATATTCACAACCTGACTTTTGTAAAGGTAACAACCTTGACACACCCGAACGCAGACTTCTTGCCGACTGCCCTCTTTTTAAGGTTTGGAAGCTTGATGTAAACGATGAAATCAGCGGAATTTCAGATGAAAAATCCTTTGTTTCACTCCTTATCATGGACGGAAACGGCACTCTTGAGGTTTGCGGCGAAACTGTTTCGCTCACAAAGGGCGAAAGCATCTTTATTCCTGCCAATGCAGGCAAATACAAAATCAGCGGAAAGATTGAAATAATAGAAACAAGAATTTAAGGATATAAAATGGCGATTGTTAGTATACAAAATTTAAAAGTTGATTTCGGCGGCAAGGTGCTGTTTGAAAATGTTTCGTTTGATGTGAACCAAGGAGATTTTGTTGGTCTTATAGGTGCAAACGGAACTGGCAAAACAACCCTTTTCAAGGTTATCCGAGGTGAAATTGAGCCAACCGATGGTGGTGCGTTTGTTTCCAAAACGACCAAAATCGGCTATCTTGAACAGCATGCGTGCCAAGGATCGGTCAGAACCGTTTATGATGAGGCATTAAGCATTTTTGAGCCGCTTATGGAAATAGAACGCGAGCTTGAAGATATTGCGGTATCAATTGATGCCCATCTGGGAAATACAGACGAGCTGATTGAAAGGCAGAATAAGCTCCATGAGAGGTTTCAGGAGCAGGAGGGCTTGACGTATAAAAGCAGAACCCGTGCTGCACTTCTCGGCCTTGGATTTTCTGAAAACGATTTTACACTTACCTGCGATAAGCTCAGCGGAGGTCAGCGCTCAAAGCTCAGTATGTGCAAGCTGCTTTTAAGCGGAGCGGATGTCCTTTTGCTTGATGAACCTACAAACCATCTGGATATTGCAGGCACGGAATGGCTTGAGGAGTTTCTTGCTTCATTCAGAGGCACGGTTATTGTTATATCCCATGACCGTTACTTCCTTGACAGAGTAACGAATAAAACCGTTGAGATTTCTAACGGAAGATGCCATTTTTCAAAGGGAAATTATACAACCTATTTAAAACTGAAAGAAGAACGTCTTGAAAGTGAAAGACGGCAATATGAAAATCAAATCGAAGAAATAAAGAGAATTGAAGGCATTATCGAACAGCAGCGCTCTTTTGCAAGAGAAAGAAACTTTATTACAGCGGAAAGCAAAAGAAAAATGCTTGAAAAGAAGAAAGCTGAGCTTGTTGTGCCGGAACCGCCTCTTTCAAAAATGCGAATGAAGTTCACCCCCGTATGTGAAACGGGAAATGATGTTTTGACCGTCAGCGGACTTTCAAAATCTTTTGGGTCAAAACGGCTTTTTACGGATGCGGATATGCAGGTGTTCAAAAATGAACGTGTTTTTATGCTTGGAACAAACGGATGCGGCAAAACAACACTTTTGAGAATACTTACCCGCCAGCAGTCGGCGGATGCAGGCAGCTTTCTTTTTGGCGCGAATGTAAAAACAGGTTATTTTGACCAAAGCCTTGAAACCCTGCACAACGATAAAACAGTAATTGATGAAATATGGGATGAACACCGTTCCTTTAACGAAACAACGGTGCGCAGCTATCTTGCTTTGTTTCTTTTCAGAGGTGACGATGTTTTTAAAAATGTCGGCACATTGAGCGGCGGAGAAAAAGCAAAGCTCTGCCTTTTAAAGCTCATGCTTTCTGGTTCAAACGTTCTTTTGCTTGATGAGCCTACAAACCATCTTGATATACCTTCAAGAGAGGTGCTTGAAGCTGCTCTTTCAGATTTTGAGGGAACAATAATCTGTATTTCGCATGACAGATATTTTATAAATAAGCTGTCAACCAAAATTTACCGAATGACCGAGAACGGATTTGATAGGTTTGACGGCGATTACAACGACTATGCCGAGGCGGTTTTAGCTAAAACGAAAGAGAAGCCGAAAAAAGCGGAGGCTAAGGTCAATCTATATAAGCTTCGCAAAGAGCGTGACAGCGAGATGAATAAGCTCAAAGGAAAAATCAAGCGCCTCGAAGCTGAGATAGACCGTCTTGACGAAGAAATTTCTGAGTTTAATGAAATTCTTTCTTCTCCCGAAACAGCGGCAAATTATGAAAAAATTATTGAATATACAAATAAGCTTGATGAAGCGACCGAAAATCAGCTTGTTTTGATGGATGAATGGGAAACCTGCAATTCCAGATATAACGAGCTTGCCGAAATGGAGGTTTAATATGACAAGTAATGAGCTTTTCAAGGGCGCAAAATGGATTGAATGCACCGGCAATGATGCGCCTCTTTTCAGAAAGGAGTTCAATGCCGTAAAGGGTGAAAAGGCTGAAATAATAATCTGCGGTCTTGGTTTTTTTCATCTTTATATTAACGGCAAAAAGGTGAGCGGAGATTTGCTTACCCCCAATGCAACAAACTACAGCTACAGAGATCTTAACCTTCTTCAATTTCCTCTTCCGGATGAGCTTTCATTCAGAATTTATGCCGTAAAATATGATATTACCGAGTATCTTCTTGACGGAGAAAATACTCTTGCGGTTATGCTCGGCAACGGGTATTATAACCAAAACAAACGTATGGCAGAGGGTAATGTTGTTTTCGGCACCCCGAAGCTTTGCTATGTTATTGAAAAAGAGAGCGGAAATGTTATTTCCGATGAAACAACTCTTTCACGTAAGGGTTATATTCTTGAAAATAATCTTTATAACGGCGAATATCATGATTATATGCAGTATCCCGCAGGCTTTAAATGCAACGGATATAACGGCGGTGATTTTGCCGAAAGCACGGTTATTCCTGCTCCTGAAAGCGAATTTTATATTCAGTTTTCACCTTCCGATAAGGTTATCCGAACTCTTGAACCGAAGCTTATTAAGGATGAGGGGAAAACGAAGCTTTATGAGGTAAGCGAAAACACTGTAGGCTATGCTGTTTTCAAATGTTCAGAAAAGGGTAAGAAAATCATTGTAAGCTATGCCGAGGAAATCTACGATGAAAGACCCTATTACGGTGTGAAGTTTGCCGAAAACTATCAGACGGAAACATTTATAACAGACGGAACAGACCGTGAATATATTCCGGAATTTACATGGCACGGTTTCCGTTATTTCAGGGTAGAGGGCGATGTTGAGCCGATAAGAGTAGATGTTGTTCATTCGGACTGTCCGATAACCTCGTCCTTTGAAAGTGACAATGCAAATCTTAATTGGCTTTACGAAGCATATATAAAAACACAGCTTTGCAATATGCACAGCGGTGTTCCCTCTGACTGCCCTCACCGAGAAAGACTCGGCTATACGGGTGACGGACAGCTTTGCTGTGAGGCGGGAATGATGCTTCTTGACAGCCGTGAGTTTTACCGCAAATGGTTATATGATATTGCTGACTGCCAGTGCAGCATATCAGGTCATGTAACCCATACCGCTCCGTGGATGGGCGGAGGCGGAGGTCCCTCAGGTTGGGGAGGTGCAATTGTTGAAGTGCCTTATAAATTCTATAAGATTTACGGCGACAAGGAGCTTCTTGATGAATTTTTCCCTAAAATGCTCCACTTCCTTGATTATCTTGAAAGCAGGAGCGAAAACGGACTTGTTTACCGCGAAGAAGATAACGGATGGTGCCTCGGCGATTGGTGCACACCTGACAAAATTAAAATTCCTGAGGTATATGTAAATACCTGTCTTTATGTAAGATTTATGCAGCAGACTCTTGAGGCGGCTGAAATCCTTGGCAGGCAGGGAGAAGCAGCTCATCTTGCCGAGAGAATTGAAAAGGTGAAGAGAGCGCTCTTTGTTGCATATTACAGTCCCCATCAGAATGCTTACTGCGGTGATGTTCAGGGGGCAACTTGCCTTGCGCTGCAGATAGGTTTGGGCGATGAAAGAGTAAAAGAAGAAATGTACAATAAATATAAAAAGCTCGGTATGTTTGATACGGGTATCATTGCAACCGAGGCTTTGCCGAGATATCTTTTCGAGAACGGTCAGGCACAGCTTGCCTTCGACCTTCTTTCAAGTGACAAAGAGGTTTCATTTGCCTATATGGCAAGAAACGGAGCAACGACACTCTGGGAAAACTGGAGCGGAGCAGATTCACGCAATCATCCTATGTTCGGAGCAGTTACAAAATATCTGTTTACATATCTGCTCGGTATTCGTCAGCCTGAGAACGGTGCGGGATATAAGGATGTTGTTATTACTCCGTGCTTTGTAGAGGGAATGAACAGAGCAAAGGGTCATCTTACTACCGTAAACGGTGTTGTTTCTGTTGAATATGTTAAAAACGGAGATAAAGCAACCGTCAAGGTTTATGCGGACCCGAATATAAATGCCGTTTTTGAATACGGAAGCAAATCAACCGAGTTCAGAGGCGAAGCGGCTTTTGAAATTGATATTTAAGGTGAGTGCAGTATGGTAACAATAAAAAAATACGAGCCTAAATATTTTGAGGATGTCCGTCAGGTATGTATAAATACGGGACCTCCGGAGGCAAAAACAGATCCCAATATGCGTGATTTCATACTTTTCACCTTCTGCGACTATTATCTTGAGCAGGAACCCGAAAATGTTTTTATTCTTGTTGATGAGGAAACGGATACTGCACAGGGATATGTTTTCGGCGCGAGAGATTTTAAAACATATTTAAAAAACATAAAGCCTTATCTTGCAAAGGTAAAGAAAACGGGCAAGGCGAATTACCGTGATGCAATAGGTGAAATTCTCGGTCATGCAATTTATTCTCTTAAGTACCCTGCTCACCTTCATATTGATATCAACGCACCCTTCCGAGGCAACGGCAACGGAAGCCGAATGATATCAACCCTTACTGAGCATATGAAGAATAACAAGGGTGTTAAGTCAATTATGCTTATAGTCGGAACAAGCAACACCAGAGGCATTAATTTCTATAAAAAGAACGGCTTTAAGGTTCTCAGTGTCCTCAAAGGCGGAACGGTAATGGCAAAGGAGCTTTGATTTATGCGCTACGGAGTAATCGGAACAGGCTGGATTGCAAAATCATTTATTGACGGTGCAAGAATGCTGTGCAATGCGGATTTTGCAGCGGTTTATTCCAGAACCGAAGAAAGCGGCGGCAGATTCGCAAAGGAAAATAATATTCCGACGGTTTATACCGATATAAACAGATTTGCAAATGGCGATTTTGATGCTGTTTATATTGCAAGTCCCAACCGTTTGCATTATGAGCAGACAAAGCTAATGCTTGAAAACGGCAAGCATGTTATCTGTGAAAAGCCGATAACGGTTGAGCCTGAGGAGCTTGAAGAATTGCAGGCTTTTGCAAATAAAAACGGTTTGATTTATATTGAAGCAATAATGTATATGTTCAACCCTGCGAGAGAATTGCTTAAAGAGGCAGTTTCAAAAATCGGCAGAATAACAAGTGTACATTTTGATTTTTCACAGCTGTCTTCAAAATATCCCACATATCTTGAAGGCAAGCTGCCCAACATCTTTAATCCCGCTCTTGCGACAGGATGCCTTATGGATTTAGGGATTTATTGCGTATATCCTGCGCTTGACCTTTTCGGTCTTCCCCAAAAAATAACCGCCTGCGCCAGCTTCATGGAAAGCGGTGCGGACGGCAGCGGAAATGCAGCTCTTCTTTATCCCGATAAGCTTGTGAATTTAACTTATTCAAAGCTCGGTCAGGACAGGCTCGGGTCACAGATTTTTGGCGATAAGGGTACGGTAACAATAGAATCAATATCAAAGCTGATAAATATAAATATTATCGACAATAGCGGAAACAAGACAGAGATAATCGGCGATGTGCCTAAAGAAAAGCTTATGGGCTATGAGGCAATGGCGTTTGAAGCATTTATCGCAAATCCTGAGGATAAATATTATGCTGCGACAAGTGAAAGAGCTTTACAGGTTAGTCGGGTAATGAAGGAAATTCGCAATCTTTCGGGCATAAAATTTAAGTGTTCAGGGGAGTGAACTATGGCAATTAAAGCAGAAATATACAATACTCTCCCTGAGGAAGCGCATATTATAAGACATACCGTTTTCATTGAGGAACAGGGCTTTGAAAACGAATTTGATTCCACAGACAGCACTGCGGTGCATATACTTTTGTTAGAGGATGGTATTCCGGTTGCAACCTGCAGGATTTTCTGGAGCGATGAAATGAGTTCTTATGTACTCGGCAGACTTGCGGTTCTGAAGGAATGCCGAGGCAGGGGATTCGGTGCCGAAACCGTTAAAGAGGCACTTGGTCAGGTGCAGAGAATGGGCGGCAAAGAGCTTATGCTTCATTCGCAATGCAGAGCGGCAGGCTTTTATGAGAAGCTTGGATTTACCGCCTTCGGAGATATCGGTTACGATGAAGGCTGTCCTCATATATGGATGAAAAAAACAATATAAAAATCAGGCAGGGTGTTTTGCGAAACACCCTGCCTTTATGTTAAATATATTTGAGTATGTCTTCAACCGTTTCTGCTATATAATTTGCACCTGCGTTTTCAAGTTCTTCTCTATCGCCGTAACCGAAAAGCACACCGATTGAATCAAGACCGTTTTCTTTTGCGCCGAGAATGTCGTGCATTCTGTCACCGACCATAACCGCATTTTCCGAACCGCATCCGCTTTCCTTAAGTGCATAGGCTATAACGTCGCCTTTTTTGCTTCTGGAAACATCCATTGTTGCGCCTGCGGCAAAATCAAAATATTGGTCAAGAGAAAAATGAACGAGGATTCTTTTGGCAAATTCCTCAGGCTTTGAAGTGGCAAGAATTATTTTTCTGCCTGAAGCTTTTATTTTT
Organism: Acutalibacteraceae bacterium; assembly: GCA_045544115.1. GTDB lineage: Bacteria > Bacillota > Clostridia > Oscillospirales > Acutalibacteraceae > CAG-177. Next base: position 200,424 of record JAZPYI010000013.1, read on the forward strand.
TTAAGAAGATTTTCTATTCCGTCATAAACCTCATTTTCAAAAATTCCGGTATCACGAAAATATTCGCGGTAATAAGCAATAGCCGTTTCTGCTTCCTCATCGGAAAAACCGTAGTATTTTTTGAATGAGTCATGCAGGGGAGGTCCGATAAATTTATAAAGCTCCTTTTTATCCTCAACCTCTATGCCGAATTTTTTTAATGAATAAGCAACGGAATTTGTTATTCCCTGACCGGGGTCCGTAAGTGTGCCGTCAAGGTCAAAAAGTACTGTGCTGTACATAAATCCTCCATGCAGTATTAATAGCTGATTTTAAGTGTTTTAATTTCAAAGGGTCCGAAGGAAAGCTCTTTGACTGACATTTCGGACTGAACCTCTTCGAGCATATTTGTTATTTCAACCTTCTTTGCACCCTCGAAGAATTTGACGGAGCAATTGGTGTATGTACCCTCCGATTCGTAAAGTCTTGCGATGAAAGCCTTTTCGTTATCCTCGCAGGGCTTTATTGCTTCAACAATAATATTTTCTGCTTCGGGAACAACAAGCGGAATTGCCTCGAAATTGCCCTTACCCGCAACAACGGGTATATTCAGTTCATATGCGGGCTTTACAACAGCTTCGGAGGAAAAGCCGCAATTGTGGGGCAGGATAGAGTAAACGGTTTTGTGTATTCCTTTGTCGCCTTCAATGTCGGGTCTGGTGCCTCCCTTGTGAAGTGAAAGGCGCATATTACCGCCTTCAACACTTATGCCGTATTTACTGTCGTTAAGAATGCTTATGCCGAAACGGGTTTCGGAAAGGTCGGTATATTTGTGATTAACAACCTCAAATTTTGCTTTTTCGACGGAATTGTTTCTTGTTGTGGGTCGCATAACATTGCCGTACTGAATTTCAAAACGTGCAAAGTTGTTTCTTACATTGGTGTCGAATGCTGCTTTGAGGAAACGGTGATTATCCTGCCAATCCATAACCGTATCAAATCTGATTTCTGCAGTATCAGCAAAATAGAACGCATCCTGAATAACGGTTGATTTATTTGTGATTTGATACTTGCTTCTTACAACAACCGCCGCCGCACCGTGAGAGATGATTTCTCTGCTTAAAAGCACGGAATTATCCGCGAATTTGCAGTCGAGGTCGGCATCAATGTCCCAGTTATCCCATGCCGAGGGCAGATCCTCAGCGGTGATAAGTGCGTTGAGCGGATAACCGTCGCCTCTTATTTCTCTGTTTGCGTGTTTGTCAACAAGCGAGTCAATATAACCCTTTTCGTCGAATTTGATATCCGCAAAGGGAGTTGAAATTCTGTTTTCCGAAACAAAAAGTTCACTTTCGGTATCGGCAGTTCCCTTAATAAGCTTGATTTTTACGGTTGAGAATGCCGGAATGTTTAAACCGCTGATGATAAGAATGTTCTTTCCGTCAAGGTTTTTATATACCTGCTGCTTACATTTGCAATCTGCAATATATCCTTCCTCACATTCAAGGAAAATAGGATCGCGTCTGTCAAATGAAAGTGTGTTTGTGACCGTCACATAATCGCCTTTGCCCGTAACTGCCTCGGAAATAAGCTTGCCTGCGGTTTCAAGAAGCTTGTTTGTCTGCTCAAGCGAGAGCTTGTGTGCGGAATTAATGCAGGTGCCGGGAAGTATATCGTGGAATTGATTGAGAAGCAAATCCTTATAGAGAGGCTGAGTCTTTTCGTCGGTTGCGATTTCGCCGTTTTTAACAGCTTTGCTGACGGTAAGATATTCAAGGTTGCGAAGAGAAATCTCGGCTTTTCTGTTGTTATGCTTTATGTTATGCTGATTCGTGAGAGTGCCTCTGTGAAGCTCAAGATAAAGCTCGCCCGTGTAGGTGTTCGGATGCTTCATTTCAGACTCAAGCTCCTGCATGAAATCGCCGACCTTCATATATTCAGCCTTTGCGCAGCCGTTAAGGTCTTTGATTCTGCGTGCCGTTTCAATCATTTCAAACTGCGGTCCGCCGCCTCCGTCGCCGTGTCCGAAGGCTTCAAGGCGCATTCTTGTAACATTTCGCTCGTTGAGAGAAGGATGTTTCTTAACATCGCCTGTTACCGCATGGTGGAAATCCTTGGGTGAAGGCCATGCTGCGATTGTGTTGAAATGGGTAAGAACCTTTGTACCGTCAATGCCCTGCCAATAGAATGTATCATAAGGAAAATGGTTAACATCATTCCAGTCAATTTTGGTCGTGAGGAAGTAATCAACGCAGCATCCCTTCATAATCTGGGGAATTGCGGCGCTGTAGCCGAAAGTATCGGGCAGCCAGAAGCAGTTCGATGTGTAATTAAAATGCTTTCTCGTGAATCTCTGTCCCCAGAGGAACTGCCTTATCATTGATTCACCGGATGTTATGTTGCAGTCGCATTCAACCCAAACACCTCCGTTAGGCTCATATCTGCCTTCAAGCACCTTTTCCTTAACTCTTTCAAAAAGCTCGGGATAATATTCAAGGAGCATATTTGTGTGGCAGGCGGAGCTTTGAACAAACAAATGCTCGGGGTACTGCTCCATAAGTGAAAGCTGATTTGAGTATGTTCTTGCGCATTTCTTTATGGTTTCCGTAGCCTTCCAGAGCCATGCAGTATCAAGATGAGAATGGCCTATGATTCCGACTTTTGCAGCCTCGGGTCCGTTTTTTACGTTAAGGACCTCCTTAAGGAACGGAGATGCAGATTTTATTGCCTCCCTGAAGGTTTCTTCGTCAATATCCTCAACTGAATAATAAACCCTTTTGTGTACCTCGTAAAGAGCATTTATAAGGTCGCCCTTTCTGAAAGAGGTATCGGGCAAAGTGTCAACAAGCTCGTTGATAACCTTAAGGTCAAAGTAAAAATCATTGATGAGAGGGTCTTTTATGCAGATGTCAAGTCCGTCAAAATGATATCTGTATTCCTTGAGAAGTCGGTCGGTCTGCAGAGGTTGAGTGCCGTAATGAGTATGACCTGCATAAACTTCAAGTGCAATTTCGATTTTTTCTCCTGCCTTAACGTTCATCTTAAGTAAATCGCAGTAGTGATTGCCGTGACCCGTAAAAACAATTTTTGTTGCGAAGGTGCCAAAGGGCTTGCCGTTTACCCATAAAAGGGATTCATAGCCCTCCGTGTGGGGCATAATGAAAATATTTTCACCTTCAAGCTCCTCCGGAACAATATATTCTGCCTTGAACCAGCAAAATGACTCCTCGTTTCCCCAAATCCAACCTTTTTCAACTGGGGAGAAAAGCGACTCATCAGGAATTTCGTAATATCGTTCCTGTGTTTCAAAAGCAAGAACCTTGTCTATTTTTAAAATCTTTTTGAACAGCATAGGATTTAGAATTGTTTCAAATCTCTTAAGCTTTGAAAGCATACGTTCTGTTTGTTTTTGTGCAAGCATAATATCATTCCTTTCGGTGTGCCGATATCGACAATTATACCTTCTATACTATAAAAATACAATGAAAAAATCAAAATAAAACAAAAAAAATATCGGTTGAATATTTCGCATTACGGTTGAAGTATATTCAAGAAGTCCGTTATTGATATTACTTTTTGTTTGCGATATCATTAAGTTAAGCTGATCGGCAAAAATAAACTGAGGTGAAAACATAATGATTTATATTGGTGAAAATATTAAAAGATTAAGAAAAGAAAGAGAGCTTACTCAGGAAACTCTTGCCGAATTTCTGGGTGTAACCTTCCAGAGTGTGAGCAAGTGGGAGAGAAGTGAAAGCTATCCGGATATAACACTTCTGCCTGCAATTGCCTCATTTTTCAATGTGAGTTATGACGAGCTTTTGGGGTTTGACGAAACCTTTAAGGAGAAGAAAATTCAGGAATATATTGATGAATATAATGATATGCGAATGAAAAATTCTCCTTATGTATACGAATTGATGAGTAAGGCGGTTAAAGAATTTCCGGGTGATTTCCGTTTGATTGTGCGTTATCTGGAGATGCTTATTGCTACGAAATCAAATATCAGCAGCGACAGTGAGCTCATTCTTGAGGAGGTTGAAAAGATTTACGGGAATATTATCCGTTACTGCACAAACGATACCATAAGAATGTGGGCAAAAAGACTTGTTTGTATGTATTACAATACCCTTAGTTATAAAACCCAAAAGGAAAAATATACACAAAAAACGCGTGAAATGGCAAAGGAAATGCCGAAGATGACGGACAGCGGAGATTATATACTGACAATCATAAATCTTCCCGATGATGAGCATTATGCTGCTTGCAATGAAGCACTTGAAAATGAAATACTGCTTCTTATGGGTACCGTGAACAATAAAATTTATTATAAAAAGAGGTTTTCTGCGGAATACGAAATCGAAGCGAAGGAAAGAATCCTTAAGATGATTGAGATGTTTTATGATGACGGAAACTACGGCAAATGCTACCGTTCAATGATTTATGCATGGGGCGATTTGGGCAGACATTATTTTGAAAAAGGTGACAAAGTCACAGCTTTGAAGTATCTTGAAAAGTGCGCTGTTGAAGCAAAAAAGCACGATGAAATGCCCAAAGAAACCATACATGATTCTTTGCTGATGAGGGGGCATATTTATAAAAAAACAAAGTACGGAAAAACTATGTGCGAAAGAATGAAGAGCCGTTTTGAAAATGATTATGAGCTTTCCGAAGAGTTTAAATCAAGTGAGGATTTCAAAAGAATTATTAAAATATTCCAAATTGTATAAGAACATTTAGTGCGATTTACCGAAGAGTGAATTATCGCCGTGCCCAAAATGATGTTGCTCCCGTTGAGGAAAATGATGCAATGCTTTCGCAGGCAAACACCATTAAAAAAAGCAAGTCGAAAGACTTGCTTTTTTCTGGCTGGGACGGCTGGATTTGAACCAGCGAGTGCGGGAGTCAAAGTCCCGTGCCTTACCGCTTGGCGACGCCCCAATATGAACTTTTATAAACTATATTAAAATACGCAAAGCGGTATGCTTTGCGTAACTCAAATCTAAATGGGGTGGCTGATGGGATTCGAACCCACGACCTCCAGGGCCACAACCTGGCACTCTAACCAACTGAGCTACAGCCACCATTTGGAAACTGCGGCTAAAAGCCGCAGTTTTTTGGCGCGCTTGAAGGGACTCGAACCCCTGACCCACTGCTTAGAAGGCAGTTGCTCTATCCAGCTGAGCTACAACCGCATATCTTTTAGCTTTATGCTAAAAGCGGGTGATGGGAATCGAACCCACACGACCAGCTTGGAAGGCTGGGATTCTACCATTGAACTACACCCGCATATTCGGAACGTCAGCTATTTTAACATATGATGTTAAAAATGTCAATATGAAAAACAAAAATTTTTAATAAAACTATAGTTTGTTTTCAGGCGGGATGCAGTCATCCCGCCTGAAAATATCTTATTATACAAGGCTTACTGTTATTTTTTCTCCGTTTTCGCCGTCAACGGAAAGAATTTCACCGATAAGTCCTGTTCTGATTGCGTTTTCGATTGAGTTCGCTTGGTTGTTCGTAAGACCTCCGAAAATACCGCCGAGATTAAGACCGAAGCGCACTATGCCGAGGGGGATCTTTACCGTTGTTACTTTTCCGTTTAGTTCTCTTGTAATTAAAAGCTTTGTTGCTTTTTTGACCCCAAAAACGGGTTCTTTATATGTTGCTTCGGATTCGGGAATACTTGTTTTTTCTTTTTTTACCGTTTCTGAATTTTCTGTTGTCGGCAATACTCCGAGAAGCTCGTCAACACTTATTCTGAATAATTTTGCTAAATCCGGGAGAAGAGAAATGTCAGGGCAGGATAAATTCCTTTCCCATAGTTAAGGATATAGGTTAATCAATTTTGCCAATGAAGCGAAAATATATATCTATTTCTCGCTGATTAAGGCACATATCGTTTTTTATTGCTTCGTGAACAACGATTTTTTCAATTAC
>JAZPYI010000014.1:0-16380 GCA_045544115.1 Acutalibacteraceae bacterium
GTGAAGATAATCTGTTTGAGCCTGACGATGAAATTAAGGTTGTTATTGAATGCCTTGATGAATCTCTTAACGGTACAAGAGCAAAAATCTCCGTTAAGAGTGAGCAGACAGGCTTTGATAAGCGAGGATATGTTAATTTAATTTTTGATGTGCCGTATAACACCTTCACTTTTTCGTCAGATAAAAACGGAATTTTTACTGTTACGATTGAACTGACCGATAGAACCAAATACAGTTTCAACATCGGTGTTCTTCCGAAAAATACACAGGCAAGTGACGGCTTTTATTACGGAATTCAGCCGTATATAACCCGTGCTTATACTTGGGGTCAGGGTTTTCAGCTTCCGAACTATACTGCAGATGAATCAGTAGATAAAATCCTTGATGCAGCTGAATATCTCGGTGTAAATCTTGTTCGTGAGGACAGTGTTGGTTGGGGTGCAATGCAGAGTGAGGCTTACGGCGAAGTGAATTTCTCCGTGCAGGATTACCTTGTCGGCAAGGTCAACGAGCGCAATATGAAATATAACTGGCTTCTAGGCTTCAACGCAGGCAAATGGTCTGCCGCAGAAAAATATAAAGGAAATTACGATGAATCAATCGGTTGGACTTACCCTCCCGATGAAAATATTTGGTCGGGTTTTGCAGGCAAGATTGCAGAACATTACGCAGACAATACCGACATTCTGTGGGAAATCTGGAACGAGCCGAACTGGTATTTCTTCGCAGGCACTCCCGAAGAATATTTTTCGCTTCTTGAAAACACGGCATCAATTATCAAAGCCGAAAATCCATCAGCATATATTTATTCGGGCGGACTTGCAGTTGCAGAAAAAGAGAGCAACCTTGTTTTTTATCAGAAATCTGCAGAGTTGATAAATAAAAATCTGCTCGATAATTACGGTTATCACAACCACGACGGACTCGATAATTACTATAATTATATGGGCAAGATGTTATCGCTTACAAAATCTGCGGGACTTTCAAACGGCGGTTTCAACAGCGAAAGCGGTGTAGGCGGTACAGATGCGGCAACAATCGCATGTAAGGCACTTTACACCCGTTCAACAGGAGCAAGCGGATTTGTTTCGTTCGCATTCAGAAAAACTGTTACACCCGAAAACGATATCAACGATTTTGCTTTTTTCAATGAATATTTGCAGCCAGACGAAGCTGTAATTTCTTACGCAACTGTTATCCGTTTTCTCGGCAATGCGGATTTCGTTAAGAATATTTCAAGCGAAAAGAATCTCGTGATTGACGAATACAAGGCAAGCGGGAATAAAATTGAAGTATATTACAGCCTTGGTAATAAAACTAAAATCGCTGCACCCGAAGGTGATTACACCGCTTATGATATGTACGGCAATAAAATACAAATCGGCAGGAAGCTGACTGTCAGCAATACACCGATATATATTGTTTATTGATGTTAGAGCGATTTTTATGACAAATTCCAATAGGTCGAAAAGTTAGGAAAATAAGAATTTGACGGTCAATTTATACCATACAGGAGGTCTTTATGAAAAACAAATACAAATTATTATCCTTTTTTATTGTTATCGCTATTATAATAACTTCTCTGCCTTTGGCTTCTTCGGCAGCGGAAACAACCGTGTCTGATAACGTTTTTCTTTTCGGTTCTTATCCGCAAAGCGAGGTTATAGATTCTGAATTGCTATCTGTACTTAACGGTATCGAGCTTCAGTGGAAAAGCTATGATTATTACTGTGGTACGGGCAAATGGAATGACGGAAAAATGCACACTGCTGACTATATGCAGTATGCTGATGTAAACTTTGACGGCAACAAGTACAGAGCAGTAAAGTTTGACTCATACAGACCGTATTTTACAGGCTTTGAATCAACAACCGTCGGTGACACATATCAGGACAACAACGGCTACGAATGCGGCAAAATATACTGGTTCATCTACGAACCGCTTAAATGGCGTGTTGTTGACGAAAAGTCAGGATATGCAATATGCGACTCCATTATTGATTCACAGCCGTTTCAGAATATGATTTATTACAACGGATGGCAGTATTTTTCCGATTATCAGTATTATGATTGTTCAAATTATTATGTTGTCAGCAGTATAAGGAATATGCTGAATAATGAATTCCTTAACTGTGCGTTTACGGCAGAGGAAAAAGCAAATCTTGAATATAACTATATTGACGATTTATGGGCTCCTTTTGAAGACAGGGTTTTTCTTCCGTCAGTGAACGAGGTGAAAAACAGTCAAAACCAAGAAAGAGTCGCAACCGGCACGGATTATGCAAAATGTCAGGGCTTGTTTGTTGATGGCGGCAATTCTTATTGGTATCTCCGCACACCGGGTGATAACTCATATACAGCGGTTTGCGTTTCGGCAGACGGAAGCTTATACGGTCACGACTTTTACTGTAACCGCTATCCTTTCTTTACATATTTCACGGGCACGGGTATACGACCTGCAATTAAAATAAAGAATCTGAATGCAGACAGTGTAACATTTACTCAAAACACATCTGCCCTTCCTGAGGTGCCTGAATTGGTTGGGCTTTCAGTTCCTTCCTTAATCAAGAATTTTTTCAAAAACGTATTCAGTATTATAGAGTATTTCCTTACACCTGCCTGCGACGAGAATACAGACATAGATTTTAACGTCAATCGCGGAATCAATATGCCCTGTATGGAATCGGGTTTTGCCCGTGATTACATAATGGAAAAAGAAACCTTTGAAAATGTGCGGAACAAAGGCTTTGATTTCATACGACTTCCCGTAAACTTCGGCTGGATGCTTGATTATGACGGCAGATTGAATGAAAGTGCAATGAGAAATCTTGATACCGTTCTCAAGCTCGCACTTGATTCGGATTTGACTGTATTGCTCGATTTGCATGGCTGGTCAGATTTCACTAAAAATCCTGATGCACAGAACACCCAAAGACTGATTTCCATCTGGGAACAAGTAGCAGAGAGATATGCCGATTACAGCGAAAAGCTTTGGTTTGAGATATACAATGAGCCAAACAATGACAGCGGTAAAATTAGCGATGCAAAGTGGAATTACATTCAGCTTTCCGCAGTTGCCGCCATAAGAAAAATTGATGAGGACAGAGTGATTTGTCTTTCACCGATGAACTTCAACAGTGCACATAAGCTTTCTTCAATGCTCGTCAAGCGTTCAGATAAGCATATTGTTGCAGACGTACATAATTATGCACCTATGAGGTTTACACATCAGGGTGCTGAATGGATGGATGAAACATATCAAAAAGAAATCCCGTTTTCACAAGATATGATGAACGACTTTGAACAGGCGTTGATAGTTGCAGAAGAATATCAGAAGAAAACAGGAATCAAGGTTATCATCGGGGAATTCGGCGTATACGAGAAACAGGTTTCAGAAGAAGATGTTTCACAATTCCTCAGCGGAGCGGTTGTTCTTATGAAAAAGCATAACCTTTCTTGGGGCTATTGGGAATACAACGCAGGATTCGGTGCTTATGATTATGCAAAAAAAGAATGGAAACCGTTCGTTACAGATGCCTTGTTGCAATAAGTTCTTAAAAAATGTGAAATCACTATAGATTTATAATGACAAATTCCAATTTGTCGAGTTGAATAATGATTAGCTTTTACTGTTTTTTATACACAATACTTATCTAAATCCTCAATAGCCTTGATTTTCTGCGTTTTTGTTCATCAACAAAGTAATATAAGTCTGCTTTCCAGATATTGCTTTTTTTACAATAGTAAATATATTCGCGTATTTTAGAATTTTTTGTTTCTGAAGAGTATTCAAATTTCAATTAATCACATTCTTTATTTACAATATGAATCTATATCGGATATAGCTTTTGCCTTTAGTTTATGAATGATGTGTATGTAAGTGTTTTCTGTGAACCTTACGCTGCTATGACCTAAAAGTTCTGAAATAATTTTGCTGTTACAACCATTTTCGAAAAGTATTGAGGCGAAGGTATGTCTTAAACTGTGAACAGTACGATGTTCGCCACAACCGATTATGCCTGAATTTTTGAGCAGTCTGTTGAAACATTGATATAAGATAGTTGGATTGACTTGATTGCCGTTGCTGTCTGAAATAACATATTTGCTTTCCTTGGAAAGCTGCTTTAATTCAATAAGACACCAGCGAGCTTTTGCTGTCATAGGTATATATCTTAGTGTTGGTCAGATAATCTATTTTGGTGAGTATAATAAAACAGTAATTTAAAAATTATTGATAAGAATATCTGTCTGGCAGGATTGGTAAAACAAATTCAGCAGGCAACATCCTGAAAGTGGTTGTTGCCTGCTTTGTATTTTATATTATACTTTCAACAAATTGCTTTGCTGTTCTTGCGGAGCGTGAACCCTTTTCGAGTGCGAACTGTTCCGCTTTTCTTTCAAGCTCATCTGAATTGCATTTTATACCTTTTTTATTTGCAAGGCTGCGGACAATATCAAGATACGTTTCTTTGTTCGGCTTGTTGAAGGTGATATGAATACCGAATCTGTCGGAAAGAGAAATTATTTCCTGAACGGTATCGTTGAAATGAATGTCATCGCCCTCACGGTCGCTGAATTTTTCTTTGACAAGGTGACGGCGGTTGCTCGTTGCATAAATCACAACGTTCTTTGATTTTGTCGAAACAGAGCCTTCAAGAATTGCTTTTAGTGCGCTGAAATTATCATCATCCTTCTGAAAAGATAAGTCATCTATAAACAGAATGAATTTCAGCGGATTATCGGAAAGCTCATCGAGAATGACAGGGATTTTACGAAGCTGTTCTTTACGCACCTCAATTATCCGCAAGCCTTCTTTGTAAAGCTCGTTGGCAACAGCTTTTACCGTTGAGGATTTACCTGTACCGGCATCACCCGTCAGCAGAATATTTGCCGCCGGTTTACTTTCAAGAAGTGCTTTTGTGTTATCAAGAACAGTTTTCTTTTCTCGCCCGTATCCGATAAGGTCGGAAAGCATCGTTTCATCGGGATGCAAAACGGGGACGACTTTTCCGTTGTCAATTCGAAACATATGATTTTTCGCATAAATGCCGTAGCCGTATTTGCCGATATTCCTTGTCCTCTTTGCGTAATCGTTTGTCAAATCAACCTTTTCAGCCTTGAACACGGGCAGAAACCCGTTCCAATCAATCGCACTCTGAAGCTCTGCAGGGGTTAAATCTGCAACCGTTTGCAGAATTTCAAGCTCCGCATCAACGCACTTTTTCATCGTGGGTGAGCCCGATTTACCACTGCCGATAATCTTAACATATACATTTTCATTGTTTCCGACAACGGTGTGTATGTGCCTTGCAAGGCTGACCTTATTATTGGAATATAAAGCAGAAACAAAGTCGGAATAAAGGCTGATTTTTTCTGCCGTGTCGGTATTTTCAACAGATTTCAGATATTTAACAAGTCTGCTGATTACCGAATCGGAAAGAAGGGCTCTGAAAATGCAGAGAGAGTTCAGCTTTAAATATAATTCATTTAAATTTTCATTCATCATTTCAGAATTGCGCCCTCCGCTCCGCTTGAAACAAGTGCAGCGTATCTTTTCAGATATCCCGAAACCTCTTTTTTCTTCGGAATAAAATTCTTCATTCTTTCAGCAAGCGTATTTTCATCGACCTTTAATTCAAGTTTGTTTTCGGGTATATTGATGCTGATGATGTCGCCTTCTTCAACAACACCAATCATGCCGCCGCTTGCTGCTTCAGGTGAAACATGACCGATACAAGCACCTCGTGTTGCACCGCTGAATCTTCCGTCAGTAATAAGTGCAACGCTGCTGCCAAGCCCCATTCCCATAATGGCGGATGTGGGATTGAGCATTTCACGCATACCCGGTCCTCCTTTGGGACCTTCGTAACGAATAACAACAACATCACCGGATTTTATTTTACCGTCAATGATTGCTGCCTGTGCATCTTCTTCACAGTCAAAAACTCTCGCAGGACCTTCGTGAATAAGCATTTCGGGAAGAACTGCAGAGCGTTTGACAACGCTGCCGTCAGGCGCAAGATTACCTCTCAAAACGGCGATTCCGCCTGTTTTACTGTAGGGTGTTTCAACAGGTCGTATTACATTGTGGTCAAGATTTATACATTTTTCAATGTTTTCGCCGACAGTTTTGCCCGTTATGGTTATGCAGTCAAGATTGAGCAGATTTTTCTTTGAAAGCTCGTTCATAACAGCATAAACGCCGCCTGCTTCATCAAGCTCTTCGATATATGTTCTGCCTGCCGGTGCAAGGTGACAAAGGTTAGGCGTTTTTTCGCTTATCTTGTTGGCAATATCAAGATTTATTTCTATACCGCATTCGTGGGCTATGGCAGGAAGATGAAGCATAGTGTTTGTTGAGCAGCCGAGTGCCATATCAACCGTCAGAGCGTTCATAAAGGCTTCTTGCGTCATTATGTCACGGGGACGGATATTTTTCCTCAAGACATCCATAACTGCCATACCTGCGTGCTTTGCAAGTTCAATCCTCGCAGAATATACCGCAGGAATTGTTCCGTTTCCCTTAAGTCCCATGCCGAGAGCTTCGGTCAGGCAGTTCATTGAGTTTGCGGTATACATACCCGAGCACGAGCCACAGGTCGGACAGGTTTTACACTCGTATTCATGGAGCTTTTCTTCGGTAATTTTACCTGCGCCGTATTCACCGACAGCTTCAAAGATTGATGAAAGGCTTGTTTTTGCACCGTTTACTCTGCCTGCAAGCATCGGACCGCCGCTGACAAAAACGGTTGGAATATTCAGCCTTGCCGCCGCCATGAGTAAGCCGGGAACATTCTTATCGCAGTTGGGCACCATAACAAGTGCGTCAAAGCCGTGTGCAAGAGCCATTGCTTCGGTTGAATCAGCAATAAGGTCACGTGTCACAAGCGAATATTTCATACCCGTGTGACCCATTGCAATGCCGTCGCAGACAGCTATTGCAGGAAAAACAATCGGTGTTCCGCCTGCCATTGCAACGCCGAGCTTTACGGCATCAACGATTTTATCTATGTTCATATGACCGGGAACAATTTCGTTATACGAGCTGACTATTCCGACAAGGGGTCTTTCCGTTTCCTCATCCGTAAGACCGAGTGCGTGATATAACGCTCTGTGGGGAGCGTTCTGTGTTCCGAATTTTAATGAATCACTTTTCATAAAAATCAATCCTTATCAGTTATTGATGAGTTTATCTTCGCCGTTCCAGCTGTAAAGCTTTCTTATTTCTTCACCGACGATTTCCGACGGATGCTCACTTGCTATTTTACGCATTGCGTTGAAATGCACCTGACTGCCGGCATCAGACATATCAAGCAAAAATTCCTTTGCAAAAGAGCCGTCCTGAATATCCTTGAGAATTTTTTTCATTGTTTTCTTTGTTTCTTCGGTTATGATTTTTGGACCTGTTACATAATCGCCGTATTCTGCTGTGTTTGAAATTGAATATCTCATTCCTGCAAAACCGCTCTGATAGATAAGGTCAACGATTAGCTTCATTTCGTGGATACATTCAAAGTAAGCGTTTCGGGGGTCATAGCCTGCCTCAACAAGGGTTTCAAAGCCTGCCTGCATAAGAGCACAGACACCGCCGCACAGAACAGCCTGTTCTCCGAAAAGGTCGGTTTCAGTTTCTGTTCTGAAATTGGTTTCAAGCACACCTGCTCTTGCTCCGCCGATTCCGAGCGCATAAGCAAGACCGATATCCCACGCATCGCCTGTTGCATCCTGCTCAACTGCGATAAGACAGGGAACACCTTTGCCAGCCTGATATTCACTTCTGACGGTGTGACCGGGACCCTTTGGTGCAATCATAATAACGTTGACGTTCTTCGGAGGCTTGATGCAGCCGAAATGAATATTGAAGCCGTGAGCAAATGCAAGGGTTTTGCCCTGCGTGAGGTTGGGTTCAATGCTTTCTTTATAGAGCTTTGCCTGCTTTTCGTCATTGATAAGAATCATAATAATGTCGGCATTCTTTGCCGCATTGGCGGCGGTCATAACTTTAAGACCTTGTGCTTCAGCCTTTGCCCAGCTCTTTGAGCCTTCGTATAGACCGACAATAACGTCAACACCGCTGTCTTTGAGATTGAGTGCGTGTGCGTGACCCTGTGAGCCGTAGCCGATAATTGCAACGGTTTTGCCGTTTAACTTCTGAAGGTCGCAATCCTGCTGATAAAATATTCTTGCCATAATAATTACCTCTTTCGTTATTAAAGATTTAGATTTTGACGCAGTATTGAACTGCCTTTTTCTATTGATGCCGTGCCTGTTCGGCAAATTTCAAGAATAGTAAAATCCCGCATAAGAGAAATGAAATCATCCATTTTTGCTCCGTTGCCGATAAGCCTTAGAACAATGGAATCACGGGAATAATCAATTGTTTCCGCCTTGAACGCCTCAGCCGCCGAATGGATTTCTTCCCTTGCGGCGGGGTCGTTTTTCAGTTTAATGAGCATCAGCTCACAGCTTAAAGAGTTTTCGTTTGTCAGCTCTTTTATTGAGCAGACATCGGGCAGCTTATAAAGCTGATTTATAAGCTGAACCTTGCCTTCTTCCTCGCCGTCAAAGCTGAATGTGATTCGGGATAATTCTGCTGATTCTGTTTCGCTTGCGGTAATGGAGCTGATGTTGAACTGTCTTCTTCTGAACATACTCGTAAGGCGGTTGAGAACGCCGAACTGATTTTTCACAAGCACAGCCAACGTGTATCTGTTCATTTTTCCGCCTCCAATTCTGTCATAATATCGTCCATACTGCCGCCGGGCGGAAGCATGGGAAGAACAAATTCGTCTTTGTCAATAAGGCAGTTAACAACAAAAGTTCCGTTGTATGAAAACGCTTTTTCAAGAGCGAGTTCAAGCTCATCCAGATTTGTTGCTGTCATACCGTCTGCACCGAAAGCCTTCGCCAGCGAAACAAAATCAGTTTTGCGGTTAAGAACGGTATTTGAATAATGCTTATCATAGAAAAGAGTCTGCCATTGTCTGACCATACCGAGAACGCCGTTGTTTATAATCAGGATAACCATAGGAACGTTGTATGTAACTGCAGTTGCAAGCTCCTGAAGCGTCATTCCGAAGCTGCCGTCACCCGTAACAAGAACGCTTCTCTCTTTTGTGCCGAATGCCGCTCCAATTGCAGCACCTGTTCCGAAGCCCATCGTGCCGAGTCCTCCGCTTGAAACAAAACGGCGTGGTGTTTTGAAGTTTAGGCTTTGCGCTGACCACATCTGATGCTGACCGACATCAGTACAAACGGCGGTGTTTTCGCCAAGATATTTGTTAAGTGTCAAAATTGCATTTCTCGGTGTAAGCCCTTCACGGTTATCTGCAAAGCGTTCTTCACTTTTACGAAAATCAGTCACTTTTGCTGACCATTCGGCTTTTTTGTTTTCAACCAACAGTGGCAGAAGTTTTTGAAGCGTAAGCTTCACATCACCACGAAGTCCGCAGGCGGCGTTGACTGTTTTGCAAAGCTCTGAACCGTCAACATCAATGTGAATGATTTTTGCGCCCGTTGCAAATTTCTGACGGTTACCCGTAACACGGTCGTTGAACCGAACACCAAGAGAAATAATGCAGTCCGAGTTGTGCATTGCCATTGATGATGCATAGTGACCGTGCATTCCCTGCATACCTAAAAATCTTGGATTATCTGTCGGTATTGCGGAAAGTCCCATAAGTGAACAACCGATAGGAGAATCAATCTTTTCTGCAAGAGCAAGCATTTCCTCCTGTGCGTTTGCTGTTATCAGCCCGCCTCCGAAATAGATAAACGGACGTTTTGAAGAGTTTATCAGTTTTGCTGCTTCTTCAATTCGGATATCCTTTGCAGCACGGCTTTTTTCTTTTTCTGCAGGTGGTTTTTGCTCGTATTCACACATTGCAATCTGTACATCTTTGGGAACGTCAATGAGCACGGGACCCGGTCTGCCTGATTTTGCAAGTACAAACGCTTCACGGATTGTGTCCGCAAGATTTTCAACCTCGCCCACAAAGTAATTGTGTTTGGTAATCGGCAGAGTTACACCTGTTATGTCTATTTCCTGAAAGCTGTCCGAGCCTATCTGCGTTGTCGGAACGTTACCGCAGATTGCAACCATAGGAATTGAATCGAGATAAGCGGTTGCGATACCTGTTACAAGATTTGTTGCACCCGGACCCGATGTTGAAATAACAACGCCGACCTTGCCTGTCGTACGTGCATATCCGTCTGCGGCGTGTGCCGCACCCTGCTCGTGGGCAGTAAGGATATGCGTTATTTCATTCTGATATTTGTAAAGCGAATCGTAAACGTTCAGAATCTGACCGCCGGGATAACCGAAAACAGTTTCGCACCCTTGCTCAATCAGCGATCTGACGATTATATCCGCACCGGATAATTTCACGTTATCACTTCCTCTCAAGCTTCGAGATGATAAGATTGCCCATTTCACAACAGCCGACCTTTATGCAGCCGTTGCTCATAATATCGGCTGTTCTGTAGCCGTCATCAAGAACTTCTGAAACGGCATTTTCGATTGCATCAGCTTCTTCGGGCATTTCAAAGCTGTAGCGCAGCATCATTGCTGCCGAAAGAATTGTTCCGATCGGGTTTGCAATATCCATACCCGCAATGTCGGGAGCAGAGCCGTGAATCGGCTCATAAAGTCCGCAAGAGGTTGCACCGAGACTTGACGAGGGAATCATACCGATTGAGCCTGTTATCATAGAAGCCTCATCTGAAAGGATGTCACCGAACATATTCTCCGTTACGATAACATCAAACTGCGCAGGGTTCTTGACAATCTGCATTGCACAGTTATCAACGAGCATATCCGAAAGCTCAACATCGGGATATTCATCTGAAAGGCGGTGCATAACCGATTTCCAAAGGCGGCTTGAATCGAGAACATTGCTCTTTTCAACAGAGCAGAGCTTTTTGCTTCTCTTTCTTGCGGTTTCAAAACCGATTCTGCCGATTCTTTCAATCTCGCTTTCCGTATAAGCAAGAACATCAACAGCTTTCTTTTCGCCGTTTTCTTCGGTTGTGGTGTGTTCACCGAAATATATGCCGCCGATAAGCTCACGGACAATAATGAAATCAATTCCTTTATCAACAATTTCTTTTCTTAGCGGAGAAGCAGTTGCAAGCTGTTTCCAGATTTTTGCGGGACGGTTGTTGGAATAAACGCCCATTCCGGCACGAAGCCGCAGAAGTCCTTTTTCCGGTCGCATATCGCCCGGAACGTTGTTCCATTTTTCGCCGCCTACCGCACCAAGCAGAACGCTCTCTGATTCAACGCATTTTTTGAGCATTTCATAGGGCAGGGGATTGCCCCATTTATCAATTGCACAGCCGCCCATATCAACGTCGGTATAGTTAAATGTATGTCCGTAAATTCCGGCAACTTTGTCAAGGACTTTAAGGGTCTGCTCAACAATTTCTGGTCCTATACCGTCGCCTCTGATAACGGCTATATTCTTATTCATTGTTTTCGCCTTCTTTCAAGGATTTGAGAAGTCCGCCGCATTTTATAATATTCTGGATAAATGGCGGGAAAGGCTGTGCCTTGTAGGTTTTGCCGCTTGTGTGGTCGGTAATTAAACCCGTATCAAAATCAACGCTGACTTCATCGTTTGCATTGATTTCTTCCGCTGCTTCCTCGCATTCAAGAATCGGAAGTCCGATATTTATTGCGTTGCGGTAAAATATTCTTGCAAAGCTTTTGGCAATTACACAGCCGGTACCGCAGGTTTTAATAACAAGCGGTGCGTGTTCTCTTGATGAGCCGCAGCCGAAGTTCCAGCCTGCAACCATGACATCGCCGTTTTCAACCTTATTTACAAATTCTTTATCTATATCTTCCATACAATGAAGTGCAAGCTCGTCTGCGTTTGCGGTGTTAAGATAACGTGCCGGAATGATGACATCGGTATCTACATTATCCGGATATTTGAAAACCTTACCTTTGGTATTCATAAATCAGACCTCCTTCGGATTAGTTATATAGCCTGTCAAAGCACTTGCCGCCGCAGTTGCGGGACTTGCAAGATATACTTCGCTCTCTGTATGACCCATTCTGCCGACAAAATTGCGGTTTGTGGTAGCAATACATCTTTCTCCTGCTGCAAGAATGCCCATATATCCGCCAAGGCATGGTCCGCAGGTTGGTGTCGAAACAACTGCGCCTGCATCTATGAAGGCGGTATAATAGCCTTTTTCAACGCATTCACGAAGAATCTGCATTGTGCCGGGAATGATGATACACCTCACACCGTCGGCAACCTTTTTGCCGCCCAGAATTTTGTATGCGGTTTCCATATCTTCCATACGACCGTTTGTACAGGAGCCGATAACAACCTGATCGATTTTTATATCTGAAAGCTCGCTTGCGGGGTGAGTGTTTTCGGGAAGATGAGGACAAGCGACGGTCGGCACGATTTCTGAAAGGTCAATATCAAATACTTTTTCATATTCCGCATCTTCATCCGCTGCATAAATAACAGGATTTCTTTCACATCTGCCGTTCATATATGCTTTTGTCACTTCGTCAACGGGGAAAATACCGTTCTTTGCGCCTGCTTCAATCGCCATATTACAAATGCAAAGACGGTCATCCATCGAAAGAGATGTAACTCCCTCACCCGTAAATTCCATGCTCTTATAAAGTGCACCGTCAACACCAATCATTCCTATGATAGTGAGTATTACATCCTTACCGCTGCAGTTTGACGGAAGTTTATTTTTAAGATTGAATTTGATTGCGGATGGAACTTTGAACCAAGCCGTGCCCGTTGCCATTCCCGCTGCCATATCTGTTGAGCCAACACCCGTTGAGAATGCGCCCAATGCTCCGTAGGTGCAGGTGTGGCTGTCTGCACCGATAATGCAGTCGCCTGCGGTTACAACTCCCTGCTCGGGGAGTAAAGCGTGTTCAATACCCATTTTGCCTACGTCATAAAAATGGCTCACGCAATGGGAGCAGGCAAATTCGCGGCATTGCTTTGACTGCTCGGCAGCCTTTATATCTTTGTTGGGAACAAAGTGGTCAAGAACAATCGCCACTCTGTCTTTATCAAAAACTTTGTCGAAGCCTGCTTTTTTGAATTCATTGACGGCAACGGGAGTTGTTATATCATTGCCGAGAACTATATCGAGCTTTGCGTTTATAAGCTGACCTGCCGTCACCCTTTCAAGTCCTGCGTGGGCAGCGAGAATTTTTTGTGTCATTGTCATTCCCATTTCATTTTCCTCCTTTTGTCATATTGTGGAATGCGTTGAGAAGTGCATTGGTGCTTGCTTTGATGATATCGGTGTGGGTGCCTGCACCCCAGAACATTTCACCATTTTCTCTTTCAAGACCGACATAAGATGCCGCAACGCTCTGCGAGCCCTGACCCTGCATACTGTGCTGAGTAAACACCTGCAGGGTGTAATTTTCACCGGTATATGCTTTGAGCGCATTGTTGACAGCGTTGAGTGAGCCGTTGCCCTCAGTCTGCATATCGGTTTCTTTGCCGTCTTTTGAGAATGTTATTTCAATTTTCACCGTATCGTTTTCACGCATAAAATCAAAATATGCTATCGAAATCGGAGTTTCATTGTAAAGATAATTTGCCTTGAAGATTTCAAAAACCTCGTCGGCCTTAAGCTCTCTGTGTTCGCTGTCGGAAATATGCTTACACAGGTAACTGAGCTCCTCACTCATTTTCTTCGGGAGAATGTAACCGTAATTCTGCTCGATAAGATAACCTATACCGCCTTTACCGCTTTGTGAATTGACTCTGATTACATCTGCATCATAAGTTCGGCTTATATCGTGGGGGTCAATCGGAATATACGGCACGCTCCATTCGTGAAGTCTTTTTTTGTTTCTGTATTTCATTCCCTTTGCGATTGCGTCCTGATGACTGCCGGAAAAAGCGGCAAAAACAAGTGCGCCTGCATAGGGGGAACGCTCGTAAACGTGCATTCTCGTGCATCTTTCGTATGTTTCGACAAGTCTCGGCATATCCGAAAAATCCAGCTTCGGGTCAACACCGTGAGAATACATATTCATTGCAAGAGTAACAATATCGACATTGCCTGTTCTTTCGCCGTTGCCGAAAAGAGTGCCTTCAATTCTGTCTGCACCTGCGAGAATAGCAAGCTCTGCATCGGCAACACCTGTTCCTCTGTCATTATGGGGATGAAGCGAAATTGTAACATTCTCACGGTATTTGAGATTTTCGTGCATATACTCAACCTGACTTGCGTAAACGTGAGGGCTGCTCATTTCAACTGTTACGGGGAGATTGATGATTACGTTGTTTGCTTCACTCGGTTCAAGCACGTCGAGAACAGCGTTGCATACCTCAAGAGCATATTCGGGCTCCGTTCCCGTAAAACTTTCCGGAGAATACTCAAATCTGAAATTGCCTTCATATTCCGAAGCGAGTTTCTTGACAAGTTTTGCGCCGTCAACGGCAATTTTCTTAATTTCTTCTTTGGATTTTCCGAAAACCTGTTCTCTCTGAGCAACGCTTACGGAATTATAAAAGTGAATTATTGCACTCGGCGCACCCTTGCAGGCATCAAAGGTCTTGCGGATAATATGTTCTCTGCATTGGGTGAGCACCTGCACGGTAACATCATCAGGAATCATATTATTGTCGATGAGTGTACGCAAAAATTCATATTCCGTTTCCGATGCTGCGGGGAAGCCGACCTCAATTTCCTTAAATCCGACCTCAAGCAAAAACTTATAAAATTCAAGCTTTTCTTCAAGACTCATCGGAATAACAAGGCTCTGATTTCCGTCACGCATATCAACGCTGCACCACTGCGGTGCTTTTTCAATATGGTCTTTATTAACCCACTTGTTATATTTTTTATCGACCGGATAATATCCTGTTCGGTATTTGGTTGAATCCATCATAAAATAACACCTCTTAATCATTCTACAATTTTGAAGCCCTCGCCCTTAAGTGCTTCTTTAATTTCAAGCACATGCTCATAATTTCGGGTTTCCATTGTGATTCGAAGATAGCAGCCGTTTACGCTTTCCGTGCTGCCTGCACGCTCGTGGTGAACACCCGTAACGTTTCCGCCGCAGTCTGCGATTATTCTTGAAACGTCTTTCAACTGACCCGGTTTATCAATCAGTTCAATAAGCATACTTGAGGTTCTGCCCGATTTAATTAGACCTCGCTCAATTACTCTTGAAAGGCTTGTAACATCTATGTTTCCGCCAGAAACAAGGCTGACTACCTTTTTTCCCTGAATCGGGAATTTGTTGAACATTGCCGCCGCAACGGAAACCGCTCCTGCACCTTCGGCAATCATTTTCTGCTTTTCAATCAGTTCAAGAATTGCGCCTGCAATTTCATCCTCTGTTACAAGAGCTATATCATCAACATACCTGTTGATAAGGTCAAATGTGTGTTCACCCGGCTGTTTTACGGCGATACCGTCTGCTATGGTGGAAACAGATTCAAGACATTCTATGTTCCCGCTTTTGAGTGAATTGAACATACTCGGAGCACCTGCCGCCTGAACACCGTAAACCTTGATTGAAGGTCGGATTGATTTTAGCGCATAAGCAACACCCGAAATAAGACCGCCTCCGCCGATTGGAACGATAACCGCATCAACATCATCAAGGTCATTTGCAATTTCAAGACCGATAGTTCCCTGGCCTGCAATCACTGCTTCGTCGTCAAACGGATGAACAAAGGTGTAACCCATTTCATCTTTAAGCTGTAGTGCTTTTGCATAAGCATCGTCATAGCATCCGTTGACAAGACAGACATCGGCGCCGTAGCTCTTTGTTGCTTCAACTTTTGAAATCGGTGCACTGTCGGGCAGGCAAATCAGCGATTTAATTGAGTGCTTTGACGCCGCAAGTGCAACACCCTGAGCGTGATTTCCTGCCGAGCAGGCTATAACGCCCCTTGCTTTTTCTTCGGCTGAAAGTGTAGAGATTTTATAGCCGGAGCCTCGCAGCTTGAAAGAGCCTGTTTTCTGTAGGTTTTCGGGTTTCAGATATAGTCGGCAATCAGCCGCAATTCCATTTGAAGGAACAACCTTTGTTGCTCTAATAATGTCCTTGAGCACCACCTGTGCTTCAAAAATCTTGTCAAGCGTCAACATTTCACTACACTCCAATCGTGATAAAATAAAAACAAAAAGTCCCATCTCTTTAAATAAAATTAAAGAGACAGGACTTTTAATACAAAAAATTAAAAATCTTGCGGTACCACTCTTCTTGCCGCCGCAAAAGGCGACCACTCACTGCGACCAACATCGCGCCCTGCTGTAACGGTCAGGCTCCGTCCTCCCTATGTATCAAAAGATTGGTTCGGGTAGGCTGCTCAGAGGAGAGCTCGCAAATAAGACCTTCCGTTGACTCGCACCATC
>JAZPYI010000015.1:0-15134 GCA_045544115.1 Acutalibacteraceae bacterium
CTTGATTTTATTAATAATAACAATTTATTGACAAGATTTACAAAACTAATATATAATTCTAATTGGGATATATGTAAAATCGTGTGAAAAGGAGTCTTAAAATGAGTGTTTTTGTAAGCTGGAGAGGAAGCGACCGAAAAATTAAGGATGAAATGGTTTCTTATTTAAGAAATGCCTTAGGTCCCGATGAAGAAGTATGGGAATCTGACGAAGGCTGCAAAAGCAAATCCTTTGATGAGTTTATAAATCAAATTCGTAAAAGTGAAGTGTTTATTGTAATAGTAAGCAAGGACTCTATGATGCCCTCATATGTTATTAATGAGGTAATAGAAGCCCGCACTTGCGAAATGAACGGAACATTGAATATGTTGGTTTATAAAATAACGGATGCGCCATATACGGCAGAGTTTGCTGCTCAACTTAATCATCTTACTGATGTAAATTATGTTGCCAGGCTGAATAACGAAGAAAACAGCTTTGAAAAACTTGCAAACCGTGTCAAGGAGCTTCTGTATAAACGACGCAATGGCGAACCGGAAAACCCTTATGAAGCATTTGTTCCTGAAATTATGGGTACTTCTTTAAGTTCAGGTTATTTTGTCCCCAATTCCAGAGATGATGAGTTTTTGGATATTGATAATGCATTCGTTCATTCAAACATTGTGTTTTTATTACAAATAAACGGTTACGGAAGAAAAAGCGCTATTCGTGAATATGCTTTAATGCATGCGGATGAATATAAAAATATTATAGTACTGCATTTTTTCAGCGGATCAATAAGGGCTTTTTTTACCAACGGGTTACATTTTTCAAACCTTAATGAAGATATTTTCTCAAAATTAAATGAAAATGAGGTTATTATGCGCAAGGCAAACCTCATGAAAAAATTAGGGAAAGATACCCTGATAATAGTTCCGGATATAACAATTGACAAAAGAGATGACCGATTTGTTCTTGATGCCCTTTCTCAAATTGGTTGCAGGGTTGTTTTTGTTTCTCAAAGCATTTCTCGTGAAATAGCAGGAGCATTTCCTATTGTACCTGTAGGCAGAATGAAAGACGAGCATTTAAAAACTCTGTTCTTCAATTGTTACAGTGCCTCAACTGAAGAACAACAGGAATTATCCGATATTTTGACAAATTTCTTTGACAGCATAGACGGACATACAAAATCTGTTGAAATTACAGCAAATGTTTTGTCTGATGAAATCGGAGTTTATCCCGAAGATATTCCCGATATATTATCCAACATAAAATCAAACGGAAAAAATGAGCTCTCCGAACGAATATTTGCTTTGATTTCCGAGCTTTTTGATATAACGGGCTTTTCTGAAACCGAGCAGAATATTTTGCTTGTTGCATCATATTTTGCTAGACAACCCATCGAAGAAAAAGAGTTTATTGAAATGCTTAAGGAGGCAGAAATTTATGACTCTCAAAAGCTGCGTTCTCTCGTAGACAGACGATGGTTGGATAACAACAGAGAACTTCGTACAATCTCAATAGAACCGTTTCTTGCTGAAGCATTTATTGCAAAAATTTCCCCAAATTATCAAGTTCTCGGCAAATGTTTGGAAGTATTATTGATAAATCTGTCTTTTGAAAGTGCATTGGCAAATTTGAATTTATCATATAGTCTTATAAGCAGATTAAAGAGTTTTTTTGCAATTTTGGATTTTACTGAATTATCTGAACTGTTTGACTATGCATTTCAAAATTACGAGGATACCTATTATTACATTACAACAGAATATACAACTAAATTGAAAGAAGAATCAGAAAAGAAAATAAAGGCTCTTAACTCTCCCGAAATTGAGGAACCGTTGGTATATGCTCTTGATTTTGTTTATTCCGCAGTGAATTTATATTCCGCATGTCTGAATCCTTCATCTGATTTTCATGACATTGACTGGAGAAGCCATATAATAAATTCTGTTTTGGACAACGGTAATTTCATATCAGTTTTTTTGGAAAATACTGAAGATACACTTGATGAAAATTTAAAAGCCGGATTTGAGTATTTAATGCAAAGCGCATATTCCAATTCGTCAGGAAAATTTATTGCAGAGTACATTATGTTGTGTGAAGCTGTTACCCGAAAAAAAGAAGATGAAATTCCCTATGATTTGATTTGGATGCTTTCTGTTTTGGGGCATCAACTAATAATTATATCAAAAAATTCCTCATACATTTGCTTAAAGCTGTGCAGAATATGGCTTAAGATGAATGAAACTTTCGGTTTTTACTCCGCATCAGCGGGAGTTGTCGTAACTGATAAATACTTCTCTTCATTAATAGATTTTGATATTTACACTGATGAATTTGATGAGGTGTTCGCTGAGTTAAATGAGTTGATAGATTTGGCAGACAAGGATTTTTATAAAAATGCCGAAGAAAAAACAGAGAAAAAAGCAAGAATTTTAGAAGATTATATTTCCGGATTGGTACATAGAGGCGATTTGGAAATGGCTGTCAATTCTTATGCTGATATGTGCAAATTAAAGCCTGCTACATTGCAGGTTCTGCTTAATCGTATAAAATCTGCAAAGCTTATTGCTGAAAAAATGATTGCACAAGGCATGACAGATGTGGCACGGATGTTCTTTGATACTTTTGTTCCGCAAAATACGGACATGCCGGATAATTGTTCTGACGAATCTATGTTAGGTGATGCCAAAATTTTTCTGGAGGATTTAAGAATAATCAAAAATGCCCTTGACAGTTCGGAAACGGCAAAGCCCTTTGCAGACAAATCAGAAGACTATATAGATTATTATTCTGCATATGCCGATAACAGAGCAGACAAAAAGCTTCTTAAAAAATATTCGGAAATTGCTCAGGCCGCTGCTGACCGAGATTTTTCATCGTATTCAACTCAAATGCTTCGCGAACAGGTGAACAAACTGCGCCAAAGAGCTGCCTATGGTGAAAAGTGGCAAAACCTGGCGCCGGATGCTTTTGCCCTTGTAAGTGAAGCGGGATACAGAACTCTGGGATATCGTCACCATTTGGTCCAATATATAGGCGGTGCTGCAATTACTGACGGAAAAATTGCTGAAATACAAAATGGCGAAGGCAAAACATACACCATTTTACTTGCCGCTTTTGTACATTATCTTTACGGAAGACAGGTTCATATTATTGATTTATCCTTATATTTAACAAAGCGGAATTTCCATTGGATGAAAGGCGTTTTGGAACTGCTCGGTTGCCGTGTAAGCATTTTAGCCGAAGAAGAAAATCCTTGTCCAAAAGCTTTTGATATTCTTTATACAACCTTAACAAGAAATATTTCAAACATTATTTTTTCGGATTTTAGTGATAAAAAATCATCTTTGAAAAAAGATGTTGCAATTATCGATGAAGCTGATCAAATATTGGTTGATTGGGCTACGTTTACTCATCCAAACGGAAATGGCACAGAACACATTGACATACCCTTGCTGCTTGCGGCAGAAAAAGTTATATCGCAACTTACTTTAAATGATGAAGGTAAGCTTTATTCTTACAATAAAACCTTTGGAACCGTAAAGGCTAAGCCTGAACTGTTTAAAATGGTTAAAGCACATATGAAAGCGCAGAGCCTTGATTTAAGCCTGGACGAATCTTCATCACTGGAGCGGGTGTTATCATTAGGTATCAAAACAATGCTCTATTACAAGAAAGACAAAGACTATTTTGTCATAGACGGAAAAATCAGAGGAGAAGGTTCTCATGGAAGATTTGCGGATTTTTTCCCGCTGTACAACTTTTTCCTTTGCAAGCGCGAAGGGTTAAATGTTGATATGTCTTGTTTTTCTCAAAAAAAGATACCGGATGAGCAAACGACCATAGAATTTTTAAAGGAGTATGGTGTTCTTTCAGGTGCTACTGCCACAGCTGTAAGTGTAAGGAAGGAGCTGAAGGAATTCTATAATCTGGAGGTTGTTCCCGTTCCGCCAAATATTAAGCCTTGTCGTATAAACCATCCTTATGCTGTTTTTGTCAGTAAACGTGCAGAATACCTTCATGTTGTTGAAATGGTAAAGGATAAACATTTAAAAGGTCAGCCGGTGTTGATAGTTACCGATTCTATATACTCATCTAAACAGATAAGTTATTTATTTGAAAAATGTGATATTCCGCACACTCTTCTTAATGCTAATAATGCCGATGATGAGGCGGAGATTCTCCAAAAAGCAGGAGAATTCGGAGCTGTAACAGTTGCAACATCACTGGCTAACAGAGGTGTTGATATCCGTCTTGGAGGAAAGCCCGAGGTTTTG
Source organism: Acutalibacteraceae bacterium (assembly GCA_045544115.1). Classification (GTDB taxonomy): domain Bacteria; phylum Bacillota; class Clostridia; order Oscillospirales; family Acutalibacteraceae; genus CAG-177. Next base: position 4,266 of record JAZPYI010000015.1, read on the forward strand.
GCAAAAAACCACCTTGCAAACTATCATACTGTACCCGCAGATTTGCTTGAACTAAATAAGACAAACAGCCAATATCCTGCGGAAAATCCGGAGCTTTTTGAAGAATACAGAAATGTTCTGTCATTTTATATGAAATATTCGGAAGAGGCTCGCAATAAACTCAATGAGTTAGGCGGATTATGTGTTATAGGTGTTTCATGTTTTTCCGATTTGCGTTTTGAACAACAGCTGCGCGGACGTTGCGGACGGCAGGGCGACAAGGGGGAGAGCTATGTTTTCTTCTCTTTTGATGATGAAACACTTAAAATTTTGTGTGGCTCCGGATATGAGTCATTGAAAAATATGATTTCACGCATCGACCCCGAAGGAAACATGGCAATGGAATCTGCTGTTCTTAATAAAACCATATCTAACGGACGGTTAAAACTTCAGAATAACAACTTCAAAAAAATGATGAATGTAAGGGAGATTCTTTACAGGCCCAAAGCAAGAGCCTTTTTTGTGGGTATGATAAAGAATTTGAATAACAATCCTTCTTATGTTAATGAAATTGTATTAAAATACTTTTCACATTCAAAACAAAACGGAGAAGAACTGTTGTCATTCATAAAAGGAGAAAACATCGAAAACGGAAGGCTGCAAAGATTTTATCCGTATATTTCAAAATATATCTCAAAAATAAGCAAAAAAAATATTCCGGATATTTTGAGGCAGGTTTATGATGAATATACGGCAGATAATTTGATTAAAGAGTCTTTAATGGTTTCCGTTCTTATAATTACACTGCATGGAAGCTGGAAAGAATATTTAATTGCAATGAAAACCGAAACAGAGAATGCAGAAAATATTTTTTCCAATAAGCCAAAGAAAATTGAAAGTCAATTGATAAACAGCTCCGAAAATCTATGTGTTTCCCTCGCTGAACGTGCCGTTTTAAAAGCGATAAGAATTTGTGAAGACTTATTAAGTAAAGTTTAAGTCCGAATATCTGGTTTAGTAAGAGCATTAATTTATCACGCAATAAAATGTGTATGGTAATCATTGCTATACACATTTTATTTTTCTTTCTGTTGTATATTAACAACACAAAACAAACAGGGTAACACTCTTTGCAATGAAAGCAGACGGTTGGATTGCATTCTTGTAAAGTATGATTTAAAATAAACACAAAGGGGGAAATAAAATGATATATGCAACATCTGATTTACACGGTTATCCGCTTGATAAATTCAAAACTCTTATTGACAAAGCGGGGTTTGGCGATGAGGATTTCTGTTTCGTGCTCGGAGATGTTATTGACAGAGGTCCTGAAGGAATAAAAACACTCAGATGGATGATGAGCCAGCCGAATTTTGAGCTTATTCTCGGAAACCATGAGGCGATGATGCTTGCATGCGAGTTCATCTGCGACGAGATAACAGATAACTCAATTGCAAATCTGACGGGTACAAAGCTGAATACTTATACAAACTGGATTGCAAACGGAGGTCAGCAGACCTTGAACGAGCTTTATGCTGTTCCGAGCGGAGCAAGAAAATATATTTTTGAATATTTGCGTGAATCACCGCTTTACGAAACGGTGAATGCGGGCGGAAAGGATTTTCTCCTCACTCACAGCGGGCTTGGTTCATTCAATAAGGACAAGAAATTTTCTGAATATTCTTCATTTGATTTGATATGGAACAGACCAAATTTCAACGCAAGATATTTTGATGATATAATAACGGTTTTTGGTCACACTCCAACCATTTATTACGGATCTGAATATAAGAATAGGGCGATTTTTACCGACACATGGATTGATATAGATACGGGTGCGGCATGCGGCGGCAGTCCGATGCTTTTAAGGCTGGATGATTTGAAGGAGTTTTATGCCGAACAGCCTTAAAACAAATTTACATTTAAAATCTTGATTATAGAAAAAACTGTGGTATAATATAATTTAAAATAAAATCAATTATTTTAAGGCAAGGTTTATTTTATGAAAAAAATTGATGCCACGGTCAAAAAAGAAACACTGTATATTTTCCTTTTCACATTAGTTTTAAGCGCACTCATGCAGTCGGTTTTTCTTATAATCGGCAAGTGGAATTATACCGTGCTTTCAGGCAACCTTCTCGGTGCTTTTGCCGCAACAGCTAACTTTTTTATTATGGGAATCACTGTTCAAAAGGCACTTGGCAAGGATGAAAAGGATGCCAAAAATCTTATGAAGCTTTCCCAGTCGCTTCGTATGCTTATGCTGTTTGCGGTTGCGATTATCGGACATCTTGTTCCCGTTTTCAGCCTTGTTGCGGTAGTTATTCCGTTTGTATTTCCGAGAATTGCCGTTACTCTTCGGGCATTATTTATTAAAAAACAAAGCAAATGAGGTGATAACCATGAAAAAAACAAGCCTCAAATTTAAAATTACTGATATTTTTTATATCACGATGATGATTGTTCCGATTGCTTTCGGAATTATTCTCAAGGTTCTGACTGCCCCCGCTTCCGAGGGAATATCCATAACGGGTGCAAGGATTTATTTTACGATACCCATGCCTGTTCAGGATTTTCCCGTTACGGAATCGCAGGTAAATTCGGTGATTGCATTAACTGTGATTTTCTTCCTTTGTTTGTTCCTTACTCACGGTATGACCGAGAAAATCGACCTTAAACGTCAGCATCTGGCGGAAATGGCAGTTGAAAAGGTTGAAGCGCTTGTTCTGGAAAACATGGGCGAATATTTCAAGGGCTTCACTCCGTTCATTATTGCCATTCTTGCATTATCGGCAGTTTCAAGCCTGATAACCCTCTGCGGATTATTCCCGCCGACCTCGGATATTAACATTGTCGGCGGTTGGGCGGTTCTGGTTTTCATATTAATTACCTATTATAAAATGAAATGCGGACCGATAAATTATCTTAAGAGCTTTACGCAGCCAGTTGCACTTCTTACCCCGATTAACTTAATCAGCGAGGTGGCAACTCCCGTTTCAATGGCTTTCCGTCATTACGGCAATGTGCTTTCGGGTACTGTTATTTCGGTACTTTTAGGCTCCGCACTTGCAGGTCTTTCGTCAAAGCTTTTGGGATGGCTGCCCGGCTTTCTTGCGGATATTCCGCTGTTTCAGGTTGGCATTCCCGCTGTGTTGTCGCTCTATTTTGATTTGTTCAGCGGATGCTTGCAGGCATTTATTTTCGCAATGCTTACAATGATGTATGTCGCAGGCGCATTTGATGCGGAAACATTTGAAAAGATAAAAAATAAAAAAGCACGGAAACGTGCATGAAAATAAAAATTAATTTTACGGAGGTAAATAAAATGGAACTCGCTATTGGTATTATTTTAGGCTGCTGCGCTCTCGGTGCAGGTATGGCAATGATTGCAGGTATCGGCCCCGGTATCGGTGAAGGCAATGCTGTTGCAAGCGCTTGTGAAGCTATCGCACGTCAGCCCGAAAGCAAAGGCTCGGTTACAACAACAATGCTCATGGGCTGCGCAATTGCAGAAACAACGGGTCTTTATGCCCTTGTTATTGCAATTCTCCTTATTTTTGTTGCTCCCAACATTCTTGTAAATATTCTCGTTGAAGCAATGCAGGCACTTTAATACACGGTAATTCGGAGTGAATTAAATGCAAAGTTTAGATGTTATATCCGTCAATATATGGCAGATGCTGGTTTCTCTTGCCAATCTTGTTCTGCTGTTTTTGATGGTGAAAAAGTTTTTGTATAAGCCTGTTACAAAAATGCTCGAAGCCCGTCAGAATACCATAAAAAAGGACTATGACGATGCTAATGAAGCAAAGGAACAGGCATTAAACGACAAAATTAAATACGAGGAAAAGCTTCGTGAAGCAAAGAACGAGGCTGATACCGTTATAAAAAATGCTGTCGGCATAGCTTCCGAGCGTGAGAAGGAAATCATTGCAGAAGCCAAAGCAAAGGCGGACAGCATTGTGCGTCAGGCTGAAAACGAGGCAATTCTTGAGCGCAAAAAGGCAGAGGATGCGGTTAAAAAGGAAATCGTTGAGGTTTCCTCGCTTCTTACCGAAAAGGTGCTTGAAAGAGAAGTTACCGCTGCCGACCATCAGCGCTTCATCGACTCTTTTATTGAAAGCATAGGTGACGAAGATGGTACAGACTGAACGTGAATATGCCGAGGCGCTGTTTGCGGTTGCCGCTGAAGAAAATTCCGCAGAAGAATATTTGCAGGCTCTTATGACCGTTAAACAGCTTCTGAGGGAAAATCCCGATTACATTGAGCTTCTTTCTTCTCCCGCAATACCCCTGAGCGAAAGGCTCGGTGCGATTGAAGAGGCATTCGGAAAAAGTATGCCCGAATATGTTGTTTCCTTTTTAAAGCTTCTTTGTGAAAACGGAAAATTTCGGTATATTTTCGGCTGTGTTGATGAATACTCAAGCCTTGCGGCGGTATTTTCAAACAGAACGGATGCGGTGATTTATTCAGCCGTACCCTTAAGCGAAGAGCAGAAAAAGGGCGTTTGCGCAAAGCTCGAAAAGCTTACGGGAAAGAGCATTGACCCCGAATATATTATTGACGAATCACTGATAGGCGGCTTAAAAATTGAAGTTGACGGCAGAACCGTTGACGGCAGCATTAAGCGCCGCCTGGGCGAGATGAAGGATGTGATGAACTCATGAACAGACCCGAAGAAATCAGCAATATAATTAAAAATCAGATTAAAAACTATAAATCGAAAATAGAGATGACCGAAACAGGCAAGGTTATCCTTGTAGGCGACGGAATTGCGAGAGTTTACGGACTTCGCAGCTGTATGGCAAACGAGCTGCTTGAGTTTGAGGACGGCAGCTTCGGCGTTGCGCAGAATCTTGAAGAGGAAACTGTTTCGGTTGCGGTTCTTTCGGATAAAGATAATATCCGTGAAGGCTCAACTGTTCACAGAACGGGCAGGGTTGTTTCCGTTCCCGTAGGTGAAAAGCTCCTCGGAAGAGTCGTAAATGCACTCGGTGAGCCTATTGACGGCAAGGGTCCCGTTGAATACAGCGGCACAAGACCCATTGAGTCCGAGGCTCCCGGTATTATCGAAAGAGAAAGTGTAAGTGTACCCCTCCAGACGGGCATCAAGGCGATTGACAGCATGATTCCCATAGGCAGAGGTCAACGTGAGCTTATTATCGGTGACAGACAGACGGGTAAAACCGAAATTGCGATTGATACGATTATCAACCAGAAAAATACGGGAGTAATCTGCATCTATGTTGCCATCGGTCAGAAAAGCACTTCTGTTGCGCAGCTTGCAAATGAGCTTACCCGCAACGGAGCTATGGAATATACAATAATTGTTTCCGCAAGTGCGGCGGAAAGCGCGCCCCTTCAGTATATTGCACCCTACAGCGGATGTGCAATGGCGGAATATTTCCGTGAACAGGGTAAGGATGTACTCATTATATATGATGATTTGAGCAAGCATGCCGTTGCTTACAGAGCGCTTTCGCTGCTTATCCGCCGTCCGCCCGGACGTGAGGCTTATCCCGGCGATGTATTCTATCTGCATTCAAGACTTCTTGAACGTGCAGCCTGTGTTGCAAAGGAATACGGCGGAGGCTCAATCACTGCATTGCCGATTATCGAAACTCAGTCGGGCGACGTTTCGGCATATATCCCCACAAATGTTATTTCAATCACCGACGGACAGATTTTCCTTGAAACGGAGCTTTTCCATTCGGGAATCATGCCTGCAATCAATCCCGGTATTTCCGTCAGCCGTGTAGGTGGCTCGGCACAGCTTAAGGGAATGAAAAAGGTTTCGGGTGAGCTGAAGCTTCTTTATTCGCAGTACCGTGAGCTTCAGGCATTCGCACAGTTCGGAAGCGACCTTGATGCGGACACAAAAGCCCGTCTTGCTCTCGGTGAAAGAATTGTTGAAGTTCTCAAGCAGGGCAGAAATGCTCCCGTGCGTGTAGGCTGTCAGGTTGCGATAGTTTATGCAGTCACAAAGGGATATCTTAATGATGTTGCCGTTTCAAAGGTACATGATTACGAAAAGAATCTTTTTGCAAAGCTTGAAAACGAATACGGTAAGTGGCTTGAGAGAATCGAAGCCGGAAGCTTTGATGAAGCCGATGAAAATGAGCTTAAATCAATTCTTGCAGAAATGCAGGTGTAATTTGTTATGTCAGAAAACACAAAGGCACTGCGAGTGCGGATAAAAAGCGTAACATCAACCATGCAGCTTACAAATGCCATGGGTCTTGTTGCGTCATCAAAAATCAGGCGAGCCAATCAGGCGATGCTTGCGGGCAGAGATTATGCCGCTGCGCTTGAAAATACGGTTTCGGTGCTTGCATCGGACAGGGAATGCCTCAAAAGCCCCTATATGCAGGAAAGAGAACCCGTAAAAACAAAAATAATTGTTATTGCGGGTGACAGAGGGCTTGCCGGCGGTTATAACGCAAACGTATTCCGCCTTGCGTCAGAGTATCCTGATGCCGAGATAATTCCCATAGGTAAGCGAGCCTGCGAAAAATACGATAAGCCATATAATTCATCCGAGCATTTTTCTTTTGAAGAGGCGGCGAAGCTTGCAGATGAGCTTTGCGGAGATTTTGCCGCGGAAAAATTTGACAGACTCGGAATAATCTCAACGAAATATCACTCCGTTATGAGTCAGGAAGCATATATAAAATGGATTCTGCCACTGAATAAAAGCGAAGAAAAAAGCAGCTCGGGCATGATTTTTGAACCCGACTGCCTTACGGTGCTTAATAATGTTGCCCGTGAGTATGTTGCGGGAATAATAACCGTATGCGTGAGGGAAAGCTTTGCGAGCGAGGCTGCCGCAAGAAGAATGGCAATGGACTCAGCAAGCAAGAACGCACAGCAGATGATAAGCGATTTGCAGCTTGAATACAACCGTGCAAGACAGGGTGCGATTACTCAGGAAATCACGGAAATCGTAGCGGGCAGCGGTAACTGATAAGAGGTGAAGGTTTTGGATTTACGGATAGGAAAAGTAACTCAGGTAATGGGTCCCGTTGTTGACGTAAAGTTCAATGAGGGTGAATTGCCCATGATTCATAATGCGCTGAAAATCCCCGTGGGCGAAAAAACACTTACGGTTGAGGTTTCACAGCATATAGGCGATAACACCGCAAGATGCATCGCAATGGCATCAACCGACGGTTTGCAGAGAGGTGTTGACGCAACCGATACGGGCGCACCGATAAGTGTACCTGTCGGCAGAGAAACACTCGGCAGAATTTTCAATGTTCTCGGTGAGGCAGTTGATAATCAGCCCACTCCCGAAACAAAGGAGAGGTGGAATATCCACCGCAGCGCACCCGAATATGACGAGCTTGCAACAAGTGCCGAAATATTTGAAACGGGAATTAAGGTTATTGACCTTATCTGCCCCTATTCAAAGGGCGGTAAAATCGGTCTTTTCGGCGGCGCAGGTGTTGGTAAAACGGTTCTGATTATGGAGCTTATCAACAATATTGCAAAGCAGCACGGCGGCATTTCCGTTTTTACGGGTGTTGGTGAACGCACAAGAGAGGGAAACGACCTTTATAACGAGATGAAGCAGTCGGGGGTTCTCGGCAATACCGCACTTGTTTACGGTCAGATGAACGAGCCGCCCGGAGCAAGAATGAGAGTAGGTCTTTCGGGTCTTACCATGGCGGAATATTTCCGTGATACCGAGGGTCAGGATGTTCTCCTCTTTATAGACAATATTTTCCGTTTCACTCAGGCGGGCAGTGAGGTTTCCGCACTTTTGGGCAGAATGCCCTCTGCGGTTGGCTATCAGCCTACTCTTGCAACTGAAATGGGCGCTCTTCAGGAGCGAATCACATCAACGAAGAAGGGTTCAATTACCTCCATTCAGGCGGTTTATGTTCCCGCCGACGACCTTACGGACCCTGCACCTGCAACAACCTTTGCGCATCTTGATGCAACAACCGTTCTTTCAAGAGGCATCGCCTCTCAGGGTATCTATCCCGCAGTTGATCCCCTTGAATCAACAAGCCGTATCCTTTCTCCCGAAACGGTTGGTGAGGAGCATTATGCGGTTGCAAAGGAAGTTCAGCGAATCCTCCAGAGATATAACGAGCTTATGGATATTATTGCAATCATGGGAATGGATGAGCTTTCCGATGATGACAAGCTTCTTGTTCAGCGCGCAAGAAAAATCCAGAGATTCCTCTCGCAGCCCTTTGATGTTTCCGAAAAATTCACGGGCTTCAAGGGCAAATATGTTCCCATATCCGAAACAATCAGAGGCTTTAAAGAAATCATTGAGGGTAAGCATGATGATTTGCCCGAATCGGCATTCCTCTTTGTGGGAACAATTGACGAGGCAGTTGAAAAGGCGAAGAGGGTGTAACCATGAACACTTTCAGACTTACCGTTGCATCTCCGGACGGGAACAAATTCTGCGGCGATATAGTGAAGCTTGACGTAAGAGGAACAGAGGGCGAGCTTGCCATAATGGCGGGGCATATTCCGTTCACAACATCTGTTGTGAAGTCACCCTGCACGGTATGGCTTGATGAAAACAGCAAGAAAACAGCCACCACCGACGGAGGTCTGCTTACCGTCGGCACCGATTCCGTAACTCTTCTTTCAGGTTCATTCAGATTTGATGAATAAAAGTCCGTTTTATCGGACAGAATATGTTATAAAATAAATCCGAAGCAACAGCAATGGTTGTTTCGGATTTACTCTCTTTCTTTATCGAAGGGGCTGTCTTGCATAAGCAAAGGCAGTCCCCTTTGGTTTTCAGCACCCGCCGTATCTTTTTATTGTTCCCTGCGCGATTTTTTCTCCCGCATCGCCCGAGGGCTGTGATGAAAAATCATCTCTTTGGCTGTGAATCACAACGGTTTTTCCCATTACCTCATTTACCTCAAATCTTTCCGACAAAAAAGCGCACCATGCGTCCGAGCCGTTAACAAAAAGAGGCGGCATATCTCCTGCATGGTCAGGGTGAGGTTTTCCGTCAGGGTTATAGTGCAAGCCTGTTTCAGGGTCGTGAATATGCATTCCGAGAACTGCGTTTTTTGCAAGTCTTTCAGGTATTCCGCCCACCGAAACCACCACAAAAACTCCCGCATGCGACTGATAAAGCATAAGAGTGCCGCATACGGACGGATAATCCGTGCAGCCGCAAATCTGTGCCGCTGCACTCGGTCTGCTCCTTGAAAGATACTCTATGATTCTTCTTGAACGGCTGTGATAAGTAAACATTCCATCGCTCCTTCTGTTTTACCGCTGTTATTATTCTATGCGGTTATTGCTCGGAATTACATCATATTCAGCTTTTTTACACATTCGCGGGTTTTTGTTTGGTTGAAAAAATTTCATATTTATGTTACAATATAATAAATTCTGTTCACAGAATGTATAAAACGGGACAAAAATTAATTCTAAGAGGAGGACAAAAATGGCAAGTGATACCAAAAAAATGATTTATTACACCTTTATTGACCTGCTTCACACCAAACCGTTTGATAAAATAACGGTTCGTGATGTTGTAGAGGCATGTGAAATCAACAGAAACACTTTTTATTATCACTACAGCGATATTTATGATTTGCTTGAAGAAATATTTAAAAAGAAGATTTTTGAAATGATTGATGCACACAAGAACGGTACTCCGTGGCTTACCGCTTTTATGAAGGTTATGCATGAGGCATACGAGCATAAAAAAATGATTTACAATATCTGCTCCTCACGCAGCTATGAATATCTTGAAAATTATATGTACAGAGCCTGTAATCAGATTATTGTTGACATAGTTAAAGGGCTTGCTGCTGATATGAATGTGCCTGATGAGGACATTGAGTTTATCGCTTCCTTCTATGAATACGGCTTTGTCGGCGTCATTTCCGAGTGGTTCAAAACAGGTATGAGAGAGGATCCGCTTGAGCTTGCATCAAAAATCTGGCTTGTTGTTGATAACATGAGATATGCACTTAAAAGAAGTCAGAGAAGAATGAAAAACAGGATTGAAAATGAAGATTTTGTTTGAGGATAAATACATAGCGGTATGCCTTAAGCCTGCAGGAATTTTAAGTCAGAACGGTGACGGGGGAGATATGATTTCTCTGCTGAATGCTCATTTTGAGCAAAGCGGCGAAAAAACCGAGGCTTTTCCCGTTCACCGTCTGGACAGAGAAACTGCGGGCATTATGGTTTATGCCAAAAGCTCAAAGTCTGCTGCGGCTTTATCAAAACAGATAGAGCAAAATACGGTTAAAAAGCATTATTATGCCGTTGTAAAGGGCTGCCCCTCAGAAAAAAACGGAGTTTTGAAGGATTTGCTTTTCCGAGATAAGCAGAAAAACAAGTCATATACCGTAAAACGTATGCGTAAGGGTGTGCGTGAAGCATCGCTTGAATATGAGGTTATCGGCGAAAACGGGGGCTTGTCACTGCTTGATATCCTGCTCCACACCGGCAGAACCCATCAGATAAGAGTTCAGTTTTCGAGCAGAAAAATGCCCCTTTACGGTGACGGAAGATATGGCGGAGGCGGCGGAAGCCTTGCACTTTTTGCCCATACACTTGAGCTTAATCATCCCGTCAGCGGCGAGAAGCTTGTGTTTTCGGATAAGCCTGATTCAACTGCCGAGCCGTGGAATATGTTTGATTTACAGCTTGGTATAAACGAAAAATAAAAATATCGGAAAATATCATAAAAATTCAAAAAAAAGCTTGACTTAATTGAAAAAATATGATATATTAATCGAGCGTTCTACGGAACACAGCATTTTGCTGGTGTAGCTCAGTTGGTAGAGCAGCTGATTTGTAATCAGCAGGACGGGGGTTCGAGTCCGTCTACCGGCTCCATCAGACTATAGAACAACTCAATATCTGGGGGAGTTCCCGAGTGGCCAAAG
>JAZPYI010000016.1:0-5296 GCA_045544115.1 Acutalibacteraceae bacterium
TAAACCTTTACTTGTTCTTTACGGTATCTTAAGTACTGTTGCATTAACAGCAATAATTGTTGTATCATATGTTTTATTCCATGCAATATCTGTTATTAACGGTGAACTTATTGTTAATCTGGATGAATATAAAGAAAATCAAAACCAAACATCTTTTATTTATGCATATGATAAAGACGGTAATACTGTTGAACTTGCAAGACTTCATGGTGAAGAAGACAGAGTTTGGGTCGACCTTGATGATATGTCACCTTATATGGCACAGGCTATCATTGCTCTTGAAGACACACGATTCGAGAGTCATCACGGTGTTGACTGGGTAAGAACTATCGGTGTTATTGTTGTTCCTAAAAACCTCGGTCAGGGTGGTTCAACATTAACGCAACAGTTAATAAAGAACCTGACTAATGAAAAGGATGCAACCGTTGTCAGAAAATTCAACGAAATTCTGACAGCACTTAATTTAGAAAAGAATTACAAAAAAGATGTTATAATTGAAGCATATCTTAATACAGCATATTTTGGAAGCGGATGTTACGGTGTTAAAACCGCAAGTGAAAAGTATTTCGGAAAAGATATAAGTGAGCTTAATGCAGCAGAGTGTGCTGTTATTGCATCAATAACGCAAAAGCCAACAGCATATAATCCTCTTCTGAATCCGGAAGACAACAGAGTTCGTCAATCATATTGTCTTGAGATGATGTGGAAGGAAACAGGGGCTCTTACTGAAGAAGAATATAATGAAGCCATGAATTATGAGCTTATATTCACAAACAGTGAAAATTATGTTCCTGATGTAGATGATGAACAGCTTAATATTGTTGAAGAAGAAACAAATCACAGCTTTTATGTTGACTATGTAAGACAATGCGTTCAGCAAGACCTTATGGAAGAATACGGATATTCAAAACAACAAGCAGCAGATCAAATTCTTTACGGTGGACTTAAAATTTATGCAGCCGTTGATTTGAAAGTTCAGGAGGTTCTTGAGGATGTTTATGTTAACAGAAAGAATTTCCCCAATATCAAAAGCAAAGACGGAGATAAGGTCCAGTCTGCAATGACAATAATGGATTACAACGGCAGAGTTGTCGCAATTGTTGGTGCGGCTGATGAAAAGAAGGGACCTCTCTGCCTTAACAGAGCTGCCAATTCATACAGACAGCCGGGTTCTACAATTAAACCTCTTGCAACATTTGCTCCTGCAATTGAATTAAATCTTATAAATTATTCATCAAAGATAAAGGACTATGCAATTCCTGTTAACGGTAAGCTTTGGCCTCATAATGTTAACGGTACCCTCGGTTCTGGTAACAATGTAACAGTTGAATATGCAATTCAGCAGTCGCTTAATACAATCCCGACAAGAATAATCAATTATGATTTGGGAATTGATACATCATTTGAATTTCTCAGGGACAGATTCCATCTTTCTAAACTTGACGAAACAAATGACCGTGCACTTTCGCCTCTTGCAACAGGTGCTCTTACAAACGGTACAACAACAGTTGAAATGGCTTCCGCATATGCTGCATTTGGCAATGGCGGACTGTATTATGAGCCTTATTCATATTATAAAGTTACTAACAGCCAAGGAACGCAGATTCTTTTAAGTAACGAAGAACCAATCGGACAACAGGCTATTTCCGAGGAAACATCTGATATTATATGCGAACTTCTCCAAACTGTAAGTACAAGTAAATTCGGCGATGCACCTAACGTCAGAAAATTTCAAATAATGGCTAAAACAGGTACTACAAGTAAGCAGAACGACCGTTGGTTCTGCGCAGGTACTCCTTATTATGTAGCAGCTGTCTGGTTTGGTTTTGATAAACAGGAAACTCTTGAAACATCAGGTAACCCCGGCGGAAAGATATTTATGACTGTTTTTGATGAAATTCACAAGGGATTACCCGCAAAAGAATTTCCGAAGAGCAGCGGAACAGTTCAAAAAAGTTATTGCACTAATACAGGAAAGCTTGCAGGTTCAAACTGCGGGTCAACAAAAAAAGGTTGGTATAAAATTACTTCATTGCCTTCTGTTTGCACATCATGCACTTACACACCCGAAGAAAGTACAAACGATGGTTCTGTAGGTGAAATTGTAGGCGATGTTGTGGATAATGTTGCAAACGGTTTGAGTAACGCATTGAACGATATAATTAACAACAACGGATAATTTTTAGGCGGGGTTTGTTCAGTCAAACTCCGCAATTTTAAATATAAGGATTGATTTTTTGATTATTATGGCAATTGATTACGGTGATGTAAGAACAGGTGTTGCTGTTTGCGATAAAATGGAAATGCTTGCTTCTCCCGTATGTGTTATTGAACAGAGAAATGCAGACTTGTTAATTGAAAAAATCTGTTTACTATCCAAAGAACACAAGGTTGAACTAATTGTTGTAGGTCTTCCAAGAAACATGGATTCCTCAGAAGGGGAGAGGGCTGAAAAATGCAAGGCTTTTGCAGAAGCATTATCTCAAAAATCAGGCATAGAAGTTTTGATGCGCGATGAAAGACTTTCAACAGTTGTTGCTCATAATGTTTTGAATACAACAAATACAAGAGGAAAGAAAAGAAAAGCGGTTGTTGATCAGGTTGCGGCCGTTATGATTCTTCAGGATTACATAGATTATCGTAAAAATCAAAGATAACATGAAAATGAATAAGCCTATCCGCATATCATTTATTAAAATGTAATGCGGAGGAAACCTTATGATAATAATTGCTCCTGAAAAATTAAAAATACGTTTTTTTCTGTTTGTTGCACTTTTTGCAATTCTTAGCAGTGTTTTAGGTGGAACTGCAATCTTCAATTTATTTAATGTTGTTGAGGTTACAGCTGAAAGACCGAAATATAAAACAGTTATTATTGATGCCGGGCACGGTGGTCCGGACGGAGGAACAAGCTCTCAGGACGGGACATTAGAAAAGGAAATAAATCTTCAAATTGCCCAAAAAGTAAATGAATTTTTGAATGCAATGGGTGTTAATACAGTTATGACACGAACAGAGGATATATCTATACATGATAGTTCAGCAACCTCAATAAGAGAAAAAAAAATATCCGATATTCGAAACAGACTATCTTTAATGAACAGTACGACTGATTCAGTTTTTGTCAGTATCCATCAAAATCATTTTTCAGAAGAAAAATATCGAGGGACCCAAGTTTTTTATTCCAAAAACCACCCTCACTCACAAATCCTTGCAGATTCAATAAGACTTTCTGTTATTTCAAGCCTACAGCCCGAAAACTCACGAGAGATTAAGCCCAGCGGTTCGGATATATATCTTTTATATCATGCTCAGATTCCTGCTGTAATGGTTGAATGCGGTTTTTTATCAAATTATGAAGAAGCCAAAAATCTTAAAAACGAAGAATATCAATGTAAGCTCTCGTTAATGATTGCACTTGGAATTGTTGATTTTTTAAATAAAACGGAGGAATAATTAATGGCAGGAAAATCAAAATCCATATTCATATGTAATAATTGCGGATACGAAACCGCAAAATGGTTTGGATGTTGTCCCGGTTGTAGCGAATGGAACACAATGGAAGAAGAAATTCGTACTCCGACACAGCAGAAGGCTGTTAAATCCGTTGGTAAAACCATTACCGCGCAAACTATCAATGAAATTGATGCAGATGATGAAATTCGATTTAAAACAGGTATGGCGGAGCTTGACAGAGTGCTTGGAGGCGGAATTGTTAAGGGTTCGCTTGTTTTACTGAGCGGTGATCCCGGAATCGGTAAATCAACAATTTTGCTTCAGATCTGTGAGCATTTAGGCAAGAATTTACGTATTCTTTATGTTTCGGGCGAAGAATCAGCCAGACAAATCAAACTTCGTGCAAACAGACTGGGGGTTTCAACCGAAAATCTTCTTATAATGTGTCAAACCGATGTTGAAAGCATTGTTGAATATATAAAATCAGAAAAACCTGATCTTGTAATTGTTGACTCCATACAGACAATGTGTGTTTCGGAAATAAGTTCATCGCCCGGAAGTATTACGCAGGTTAGAGAATCAACCAACTTATATATGCACTGTGCAAAAGGACTCGGTATTCCGACAATATTAGTCGGTCATGTTAATAAAGACGGAAATATTGCCGGACCGAAGGTTCTTGAGCATATCGTTGACTGTGTTCTTTATTTTGAAGGTGAACGTCATCTTTCGTACAGAATATTAAGAGCTGTTAAGAACCGTTATGGCTCAACGAATGAAATCGGTGTTTTTGAAATGCTTGATAAAGGACTGGTTGAGGTTATCAATCCATCCCTGATGCTTATTTCAGGTAAACCTAAAAATACAGCAGGAACTTGTATTGCTTGTGTAATGGAAGGCAGTCGACCTATTCTTGCTGAAGTTCAGGGGCTTGTTGCGGCATCAAACTACGGTAATGCAAGACGAATGTCAACTGGTTTTGACTATAACAGAATGTCAATGCTTCTTGCGGTTCTTGAGAAGCGCTCGGGTTATTTTTTTAGTAACTGCGATGCGTATATAAATGTTGTAGGCGGTCTCAGACTTGATGAACCTGCAACAGACCTTTCTGTGGCACTTGCTTTGATTTCCAGCCTGAAGGATGTTCCTATAAGAGATGATACTCTTGCAATCGGCGAAATAGGTCTCGGCGGTGAATTACGCGCAGTTTCATTCTGTGAACAAAGAGTCAAGGAAGCGGAAAGACTTGGATTTGCAAGATGTATTATACCTAAACATAATCTTAAAACATTTTCCGACGGATTTAAAGGTAATATTGAAATAGTCGGAGCAAGAAATGTTAACGAAGCTTTCAATGCTTCTGTTTAAAAGTATGAAATATATAAAGAATCCGAACTTACCCGAAAAAGATGTAACGATGGTTGCAGTCAGCTCATCAGCAGGGGAGTCTATTATAAAATTGAATGAGCTTGGTGTTAATACTGTTAAAATAAAACCCAACGCAAACTTACCGACTCCTGTAAATTCTCATGCCGATTTGCAGCTTTTACATATTGGTAACAATATAATTTTTTGTCAAGACGAACATTTGTTTTCAGGGGAGTTAAAACAAAAATTTTTATTTCACAAAATAAAAGAGTCTATCGGAAATAAATATCCTCATGATGTGAGACTTAATTGTGCGATTATAGGTAATAAAATAATATGTAATGAAAAAACCGTTTCAAAAGAAATACTTGAATATGCATATACAAATAATTTCATGATAATAAATGTAAATCAAGGATATTCCAAATGTTCAATATGTATTATTGATGAAAACACTATTCTTACCGATGAT
>JAZPYI010000017.1:0-34869 GCA_045544115.1 Acutalibacteraceae bacterium
AGCAATTTTTTTGATCTTATTCCTATTCATATTACACTCCATGTTTAAATTTCCGTAACATTTTAACATATATAATTTTATTTTACTATAGTAAAATAAAATTTTTTCAAAATCACTTGTATACTTTTAATTTTTAATGTAAAATATGCACATATGTCTGTGAATGGAGAAAAAGATTTGAACAAAACAAATATTATTTCATTATCTAAGGATACATTATATTATCTTACAAATTATTTTCCTCTTGCTTTCAGTTTTGCAATATGCTTCGGATTAAGAGCAACAGTGGGAATCTTGTTATCATGCATAGCCATTATATTTGCTCCCGATTTAAACAATAAAAAGATAATGCCGATCTATATTTCATTTTTAATTCTTGGGTGCAATCTGCCAAATGCATTCGGTGCATCGCTTATTTGCGGAGTTCTGCTCATTATTTCAGCATTTTTCCGCGATAAATTAAATAAACTGTTCTGTTCTCCCGTTATTTCAGGTATAATGCTTGCAACAGCATTAACCGTTACCGTTCTGTTTACTACTGATTATTTCGGAATCGGAGCAACAGGTAAAAATGTTACCGAAATGATCAGATCTTATATTTCGCTCGGATTTCATCCGAATTGGCGCGGTGTTCTTTACGGAACGATAGTTCTTGTTCTTATGATTACTTTTCCGAGGAAATTTAAAACAATCAGTATGTTTGTATCAGCACCGTTTATTGCTCTTATATTCACCTTAATTCTTAACTTGTTTCTTAATCCTTCCGATATGATGACAGCGATTAATGAAATACCTTACAGCGATACCGAATGGCTCAAGGAATATATTGTCAACAGAACGAACATTAACTTTAACATTGATACGGTTATATGCGGATTTTCTTTATTCATTATGTGTTTTTATGCACTTTCAACAAATGAAAACTCCACTCGTAATGACTATATTTTAAGCGGTGCAGCAAACTCATTAATTTCCGGTTTGTTGGGTCTTCCTCTCCCCTACGGAATTAATCGAAAAAACAACACCTTACCTGCAAGGTTAATTGCTGTTACTTTGCTTCTGTTTTTATTCTTTTTATTTAATGACACTGTTTTACGTATTCCTGTTCATTCATGTGCAGTTGTAATAATTGTCGGAGCATGGGAAAGTGTTAAGTGGAAGGATATTAAAAACACCTTCTGCGGTATTCTTCCTATTTTATGCTTTACATTATCAATTACAGCCTGTCTGTTAACAAATATTGCATCGGGAATAATTATTTCTTTATTTGTTTCAATTTTTTGCTGTCTATTATCGAACAAAAATAATAAAGCAATTTCTGACCTGCGTTGATTCGCAGGTCTTTTACTTTATGATAACCGAAGATATAATATAACTTAATAATGCGCAAACAGGAAATGTTATAATCCAAGCAGAAATCATTTTACTAACAATATTTTTGTTTATATTTTTATTTCCGCCTGAAAGTCCCGCACCAAGAATTGATGCGGTTTTTATATGAGTTGTACTTACAGGTAAACCAATCAAGGTAGAAATAATTAAACATCCGAGACCGGAAAAATCTGCTGAAAAGCCCTGAATATTATTTAAGTAAACCATATCACTTCCGACTGTTTTAATTATTCTATCACCGCCTGTTGCCGTTCCTAAAGCCATTAATCCACCGCAAAATAACGTAAATATTATATTCAGATTATTATGATTAGGTTTATCCCCCAAAAACGACATAAGTATTCCGACAAATTTTTGCGAATCCTGAGCACCATGCATAAAAGCCGATAAAATCGCTGATAAGATTTGAGAATTAATAAAAAAAGCATTTGAAAAATTCAGTTGTATTGATAGTACAGATAAAATATAACCCGATATAAAACCTAAAACAAGTGATAGTACTAGTCCTATAATGGTATTCAGCCAAACATCAAGAGATACATTTCCGATTCCTCCGTTCAGCGCTAAAGATGAACCGAATATTCCGGCAAGCAGAGCATGACTCTCGCTGGTTGGAATGCCAAAATACCAAGCAATTACAGCAAAAATAACTACAGAAAGCATCGCAGAAAAAATCGCTACTGAAGAGATTTCCGATTTTCCGCAACAATCGGAAAGATAAGATATCTTTTCAGAAACCTTTCCACTTAGCAAACCAACTGTTACAGAACCAATAAAATCTGAAACAGCTGCAAGCTTAATTGCAGATTTAAGCGGTAATGCTTTTGTTGATACACATGCTGCAATGGAATTTGGCGCATCGGTCCATCCGTTAACATAAGCAACGGCAAGTGTAATAAATATCGTAAAATATAAAATAATCCAAATCACCTCAAAAAATAAAAAACACCTTCCCGAGAAAGTGTTTTTAAATCAGCTTTATTTGAATAAATTTCCGCCGCTTGAATCAATTCCGACAATAACCGGAAAATCTTCAAGCTCCAATTTTTTAATACTTTCGCATCCTAAGTCTTTAAATGCTATTTCTTCGCAACCTTTTATTTGCTTTGCATACAAGGCTCCCGCACCACCGATGGCACAAAAATAAACAGCATTATTCCTTACTATCGCATCACACACAGCTTTATTTCTTTCGCCTTTACCAATCATTGCAGTAAGACCTAGATCAAGAAGCCTTGGAGAATAAACATCCATTCTGCTCGAGGTTGTAGGTCCGCAGCTTCCGATAACCATCCCCTCGGGAGTTGGTGTTGGTCCTGCAAAATAAATACACGAACCCTTCAATGAATACGGTAGCTTTTCCCCTTTATCAAGAAGCTGGAAAATCCGCTTATGAGCTGCATCTCTTGATGTATATACGGTTCCGCTTAACAATACCCTGTCACCTGCTTTTAACACAGATGAATAATTATCAAGCTCATTAATATTTATGTTATACTCTGCCATTTTATTCTTCCTTATTATCAAAGCCAAACTGTTCAGGTAAGCTTGAAAGAACATTCAAGAGATTATCTACACTTGATTTAAGTGCAGATGTTGAACTTTCAAAATTATTGCACGCAGTCTTTATTTTTTCATTTGCTTCAGAAACTTCTGATTTAGCAGTAAGAACAGCATCATTTGCCTTAGATACAGAAGCATTAACAACTGTACTGCCATCTTTGACATATCCACTTTCAAGCTGTGCAAATTTATTTTCAATTACAGAAAACTTCTCTTCAAAAATCTTTTGTTTTTCTTCATACTCACAAACAAGCTTCTTAGCATCATCAAGCTCCTGCATAAGACATGAATTTCTTTCAGCAAGAGTTTCATTTTCAGCTTTAATAGCATCATACTTTGCGGTAATGGCAGTTTTTTTCGCTAAAATATCTTCATTTTCAGCCTTTAAAGACTCAACCGCTCTGCTGTCAGCTAAGTTATTGGAAATTTGTTTTTTTAAATCTATTATTTCTGACTGAAGCTGTTCAATATAATTGAGAACACCTTCTTTTTTAAATCCGCCCAATACCGATTTTTTAAAAATCTGTTCTGAACCCATAAATTTCTTCCTTTCAAGAATTAATTAAAAAGTTTAATTTCCGATACATTATCAGTTACAGAAATATTCTTTCTGTCCTTATAAACATAAAGCTTATTCCCATTTTCAGAAGAAGCGATATATGCAGCATTTCCTGACTCGTTATAAATAAAACTGTCAACAAAAACATTTTTTGCAAGCAATTCTTCCTTTGAATCCTCAACTGTATAATAATCCGCCGTTGCAATACTCGAACCGCTGTCATAATTCTTCAATACAATTATTTTTTCGCCATTCTCAATCTTTAATGCATTTGCAGCATTCGAAAGTTTTACATTTTCCTCGCCTGAAAACATATAAACATCACCGGTGTCTCTTCCTACATCAGATTTCAAATATATCACTGAATTATCCAAGAAGTAATAACTTGATATACCGTTGTTTATATTTATTTTTTCTGATGGGGTAAAATCAGAGCCAATAAGACTGCTGTAAAGTCTCAATCTTTCTCCGGCCGTATCCCGAACAAGAGCAAAAATTCTGCCGCCGTCTTCAGAAAATCCAAACAAAGTATTATCTTTGTCATATCCGTTAAGGGAATGGTCAAAAGCTCCCTTTTCACCGCATCCTGCAATTGTAATTCCTGTTGTTTTTATGCTTGAATCAACAATTGAACGTGCATATTCTATAACTTCACTCATCGAGCTTCTTTGAGCAATATCAACAAGAGTTCCCATATCGGTTGAACTTTTTACTATTTCGGAGTTTTCATAAATAATTTTAGGAGAACCGAACGGAGAAACAGAGCATATTAAATCAGGATTTATATTTTCTGCAATTTTATGGTTTCCTTCAGTGTTATATGCATATGCAGTATATACAGGTGCAGAAAATTCGCCCTTTTCAACCGATTCGTTAAGTGCTGCTCTTATTTCATCACGAACAAGCTTGTCCTGATATTCACGAAGCTTTTCATTATATTCCATTGAAATACCGAGAATTGACAAAAAACTGTCACGTTTAGGTCTGGTAATAGTTTTATCTGTTTCTGCATATTCATCTGCAATAACATAGCTCCACGAAATATTTTCAGTTGAAGATGTGAAATAATACAGATTTCCGTCAGGAGAATATTCATCATACATAACTTTGTATGTGTTATCACATACAAGCTCGGGTGCACCCTCAGCTTCGGCACGGTAAAGCTCTGTCATACCGTTATATATTTTGGATTTAATTTCATAAAAAACATGAGGATTTTCACTTTTATTAAATAAATGAACTTCAGAAATGTTTCTGCATACCTCAATGGGCGACTCGCCGGAGTATTTATAAAGTACAAGTTCGCTCGAGTGAAGCTTGGTAAAATATACCGTATCAGAATTTTCAAGCGGATAAATGCTTTCAACATTTGAAGAAAAGGCTTCAATTGTTGAACTGTTAAAATCACAGCAATATGCATCCTTTGCACCGGCTTGCGGATTATTTTTTAAATAAAATATTTTACCGGAAGCAAATAAATAATCCTGCTCGATACCGTAATCAATAATTTTCGGCTTTGAAATTTCACTTCTGTTTTTTTCAACATAATATAAATCGTATAATCCATCGGAATACGACGATGATACAGTATAAAACACCCTGTTATTCTTTTTATCACATTTAAAATAAGATGCGGTCAAATCGGAAACTACGACTTCAAGATTACCAATTCTGATAACATTTCCGTTTTCGCTCGAATAAACAATTATACTGTTTCCCGCGGTACTCATACCTGAGAATAAATTAATACATATTATTACAAGAGCTATAACCGCCACTACTGCTGCTCCGACAGCTACAAAAATTTTTTTTCTTGATTTATTCCCTTTCCCGTTCAATAAATCCAAATCATACACCTCTTAAACAGGCGGTTGCTCCAGCAGGAACAGCCGCCTGAAAGTGAATTATTTCATTGAAACAGCTTTTTTAGCCTTTTCAACAATATTTTGTGCATCAAGACCGTAAATATGAAGAAGTTCAACTGCAGGACCGGATTTTCCGAAAACATCATTAACACCGAGCTTAATAACAGGAACAGGATTTGCACTTTCACACACAGCTTCCGCAACAGCGCTTCCAAGTCCACCGATTATACTATGCTCTTCAGCGGTAACAATCACACCCGTTTTTGCTGCCGATTTAAGAATTGTTTCACTATCAAGAGGTTTAATTGTGTGAACATTAATAACTTCAGCGCTTATGCCTTCTTCAGCAAGAAGCTTACAGGCTTCGATTGCCTCATTAACCATAAGACCTGTTGCGCAAATGGTAACATCCGATCCTTCATTAAGAATAACGGCTTTACCCCATTCAAATTTATAATCTTCATCAAAAATTCTAGGAACGGCAAGTCGACCGAATCTCATATAAACAGGTCCCTCATATTCAGCTGCAGCAAGAACAGCTGCACGTGCTTCAACATCGTCAGCAGGGTTAATGATTGTCATGCCCGGAATAGCTCTCATAAGAGCGATATCCTCACAGCATTGGTGGCTTGCACCGTCTTCGCCGACGGAAATACCGGCATGGGTAGCACCGATTTTAACATTAAGATTAGGATAAGCAATTGAATTTCTTACCTGCTCGTATGCTCTGCCTGCAGCGAACATTGCAAAGGTACTTGCAAATACGGTATAACCGGTTGAAGCAAGACCTGCAGCAACACCCATCATATTTCCTTCTGCAATACCGCAATCAAAAAATTTCTCGGGATAAGCCTTCTTAAACATGCCTGTCTTTGTTGCTGCTGCAAGGTCAGCATCAAGAACAACAACCTTATCATTAATTCCGCCAAGCTCAACAAGTGCTTTACCGTAAGCATCGCGGGTTGCAGTTTTAATTACATCTGCCATTATAAATCACCGCTCCTTTCTTATGCTTCAAGCTCTGCAAGAGCCTGTGTAAGTTCACTCATAGCCCGCTCATACTGCTCAGCATTGGGTGCAGTTCCGTGCCATGAAACCTGATCTTCCATAAATGAAACACCCTTGCCTTTTATACTGTTTGCGATGATAGCAGAAGGTTTTCCTTTAAATTCTGCGGCTGCCTTGAATGCAGCATCAATTTCATCAAAGCTATGTGCACAGATTTCAATTACATTCCAGCCAAAAGACTTAAACTTTTCCGCAATAGGATAAGGAGAATTAACCTCTGAAATTTTACCGTCAATCTGAAGACCGTTATTATCAACAACGGCAACAAGATTATCAAGACCCTTTGCAGAAGCGAACATTGCAGCTTCCCATACCTGACCTTCCTGAATTTCACCGTCACCAAGAACGGTAAACACCCTGAAATTTTTGCCGTCAAGCTTTGCACCAAGTGCCATGCCGCATGCTGTTGAAATACCCTGACCGAGAGAACCGGTACACATATCAACACCGGGAGTATATTTTATACTGGGATGACCCTGAAGCATTGAATCACTCTTTCTGAGTGTTTTCATCTGCTCAACAGGGAAAAAACCTCTGAGAGAAAGAACAGAATAAAGAGCCGGTGCAGCATGACCTTTTGAAAGAACAAATCTGTCTCTGTCTTCCATCTTGGGATTCTGCGGGTCAATATTCATATGATTAAAATATAAATAGGTTACAATATCAACACATGAAAGTGATCCGCCGGGATGACCTGACTTGGCATTATAAACTCCTTCAATAATACCCATTCTTGCTTTACAAGCTTTAATTTTTAACTGCTTTCTTATAACTGCATCCATTGCAGTCGCCTCCTGTTCATGGTTATTTATCTTGGTTATAAGTTTTCTTTTCAATATAATTAAGGAAATCCGCTACAGCGCCTTTATTGCAATGGCATGCAACATATTCCGAAATATCTTTTAATTCCTTGGGTGCCTGACCGCAGCAAGCAGGTACACCTACGGTTTTCAGCATATCAAAATCATTGAAATAGTCACCTATGGCACCTGTATGAGATTTATCTATACCAAGTATTTCAGCAAGTTTTAATAATGCAGTACCTTTATGAGTGTTTTTTGCAAGAATTTCAAAACTTGCGATTGATGAAGACATAAGAGTTAAATCAGGATCAGACATTGATTCAAAATGCTTTTTAACCTTTGAAATATGATATGGCAAACCCGAAAAAATAACCTTACCCCAGTTTTCTTTGGGTACATCCTCAATATTTCTGATATGTTGATGGTTAAGATTATCTGCAGCAACAAAAAACTTACCAAACCAACCTATACCCGTTATATATATCATATCCTTGGCAACAACTATTACATCAAGAGCGGGGAATTTTTTTGCAGCTTCGATCGCCAAATTCATTCCCTCATCGCTCATTGAACTGAAATAAACCATTTCTTTTTTGCGAAAGTCATAAAGACCTGCACCATTTATAACAACCGCAGGAGTACCGTCAATAGGCAAACGCTTAAAATGTTTTTCCATTGACTGCGGGTTTCTGCCCGAAGCAAGAGTAAATCTGCCGCCAAGTGATACAAATCTTTTTATTGCTTCCTCATTTTTCGGGGGAAGCTTTCTCAGCTTATTATTAAGCGTACCGTCAATATCAGATGCGATAAGCCAATTTGAAAGTGATACTTCATTATTCATTATTTTTTTATTCTCCCAAGAAAATCTGTAAAATAATCGGGAAGCGGAGCTTCAAGTCTTATATGTTCACCCGTGGTGGGATGAATAAATCCTATAATTCCCGCATGAAGACACTGACCGTTAAGATATGAAACTCCGTTTTTCGGTCCGTACACAAAATCTCCTGCAACAGGATGTCCTAAATAAGACATATGAACTCTTATTTGATGTGTTCTGCCCGTTTCAAGCTTTAATGCAACAAAGGAAAAATCTTTATATTCTTCAATGACCTTATAATGAGTCACTGCATTTTTAGAATTTTGACTGATAACACACATTTTTTTTCGGTCATTGGGACTTCTTCCGATTGGTGCATTAACGATTCCCTCCTTCTCTTTGAGATGTCCGTGAATAACCGCACGGTATTCTCGGTCAAGAGAATGTGCACTTATTTGAGAAGAAAGAGAAACATGAGAATTATCATTTTTAGCCACAAGAAGCAAGCCACTTGTATCCTTGTCAATTCGGTGAACTATTCCGGGTCTTACAATACCGTTAATTCCGGATAAGTTCCCTTTACAATGAAATAACAAAGCATTCACAAGTGTTGAATCATAATTACCGGGAGCAGGATGAACAACCATACCTCTTGGCTTATTAACCACAAGAACATCATTATCCTCATAAATGATATCAAGAGGAATATTTTGTGGCTCCAAGGAAAGTTCTTTTGGTTCGGGAACAGAAAAACAAATTATATCTCCGCATTTAGGTTTAAAGCTCTTTGATACATTCTTTCCGTTACAGCTCACGAAACCATTGGAAAACAGATTCTGAACAAAAGAACGAGAATAATCACTTAATGCATAAGACAAAATTTTGTCGACTCTTTCACCGCTGCTTTCCGAATCAATTTTAACAGAAATCGACTCGTTATATTCAATTGTATCAATCTTATCAATCATTTTTATTTAATTTCTTTCGCTCAATAATCAGCTCATAAATTTCATAACCTATAAGCATAAAAGCTCCGACGGTTATGCAGCAATCCGCAAAATTAAAAACAGCAAAATCAATAAAAAGCGGTTCTATAAAATCAACAACATATCCGTAAGCAATTCTGTCAATCACATTACCTATACCGCCTGCCGTAACAAGCAAAAGACAAACATTAATAAACAAAGGTTTAAATTTTCTGGTCAAAAGTAAAAACAGACAAAATATTAAAATAACAACGGTAACAACCGTAAGAATCTCTGTATTATCCGAAAAAGAGCTAAACGCAGCGCCGGTATTTTCGACATATCTAAACTGAAACAGTCCAAACAGAAACTCTTTTGGTCCGTCCGTTTTAACCGTTGAAACAGCAATATATTTTGTCAATCGGTCAATAACAGCAAGAATCGCAATAACCGCTATAGAAATTGCCTGAAACATAAAAACCTCTCAAAAAATCATTCGTCAAACATTGAATCGAAAAGTGATGCAATATCATCATCGTCTTCTTCATCTTGAGAAGTATTGATATCTTCGATGGAATCAAGATCAATCTTGAAGCCTTCAAATTCATCACTGTCATCATCACCCAATTCAGGAAGTAAATCATCAATGTCGGATGAAATAGACACGGGAATATCATTAAATTCTATATCTTCAATAAAACTGAAAAGATCGTCATCATCAGGATCATCAACATCTTCATCAGTAATGCTCTCGGGAACATATGCAACGGGTTCAATTTCATCGTCCGAAACCTCAGGAAGAACAATTTCAGGCTCAGACTCATCTTCATCATCAAAACCGATATTTTCAATTTCTTCAACAACGGCTTCAACTTCAGAAATAATTTCTTCAACTATTTCCGCTTCATCAGCTTCTGTAACCTCATTAATTTCATCAGTAACCATAACTTCTTCAGAAGGAACCTGTTCAGCAACGGCGGATACAGCATTGACAGCTGCTATAAACTCGGGCATACCGTCAAGCAAACTGAGCTGACCCTGGCAAAGTTCCTGAATAGTTTCTTTGAATTTAATTGTTTCAGCTTTAACCTTTGCAAGCTCGGATGAATAAAACTCAAACGATTCCTTGCTGTTACCGATAATAGTTTTTCCTTCAGCCTCAGCCTGAGAAATAATTTCCTCAGCCTTTTTCTGGGCGGCTTTAATCGTATTTTCAGTTTCAACCTGAGCTCTTTCAGTTAAAGAAGCAACGGCAGTTCTTGCATTATCAACAATTTCTTTTGCCTTTTCACGTGCCTCTTCAATTGACTGATTTGCCTGTCTGTTTGCACCGTCGAGAATAATTTTAGATCTTGTTTCAGCATCGGATAAAATATCGTCAGCCTTTGTTTTTGCATTCTTATTGATGGTTTCAGCCATGCGATGAGCATCGAGGAGAGCAAGCTTTATCGCTTCTTCGTCATTTCTGTAGTTTTCAATTTTATCAGCAAGAATGCTGATTTTTTTTATAAGCTCTTTATTCTGATTAAGTGACTCCTCGTAGGAATCAGCAACAGTTTTAAGAAAAACATCAACCTCATCAGCATTATAAGTTCCTCTGTTTACAGGAGTAAACTTTGCGTTAACAATCTGTTCGGGTTTAAGCATTTTTAAACACCTTTCCTCTCAATTATTACTGATAGCTTTCAGCGCCTGCTCCGAGTTCATCAAGAAGCTCACCTGAAACAGGAACATTATAAGGAGTAATTATGTAGGCTCTGCCTGCAACCTTTTTAAAATCACCGTGATTTGCATATGCAACACCATAAAGGAAGTCAATAATTCTCTGTGAAACATCGTTGGGGCAGGTTTCAAGATTAAGAATAACAATTCTTTTATCATTAAGAACATCCGCAACTTCCCCGACCTCTTCAAATCTGTCTATCTTTCTGAAAACAACATGAGGCTTGGGTTGCGACGAGGATGCTTTTGTGGAATTGATATTAACAACATTGTTAGAGCTTGATGTTGACTTCTCATTTCTTGATCTTGGGGTTTGAGTCTTTGTTTCCGGAACATCATTCCTTGATGGCTCAAAATCAAAATCATCGGTATAGTCCGAATCTGCGCTGTCAATATAATCGTCATCCGTAACATTAATGAATTGTTTGAGCTTGTCTTTTAAACTCATGGTAATTCCTCCTTAAATTATCTGTAAATTCTTGCACCAAAAATTGCAGAACCGACTCTTACAAGATTGGCACCTTCGAGTATTGCTTCTTTATAATCTCCTGACATTCCCATTGAAAGGACATTCATATTTATATTATCTCTTTTTTTATCACGAATGTCAATAAACAGTCTGTGCATATTTGAAAAAACAGCTCGAATTTCGGCTTCTTTTTCACAAATCGGTGCAACACACATCAATCCGTCAACAGAAATCCCGTCAATTTCGGAAATTTCACAAGCTCTTTCATAAACCTCATCACAAGTAAATCCGAACTTGCTGTCTTCATTTCCAACATTAACCTCAAGCAGAATCTTGGTATTAAATCCTATTTCTGACGATCGTTTGCCGATTTCCTTAGCAATCGATACAGAATCAACAGATTGAATTGTTTCAACTTTACCTGCAATTTTTTTAACCTTATTTGACTGAAGATGCCCTATTAAGTGTGCCTTGCATTTTTCAAACTTCAATTCGGACTCTTTTAATAAAAACTCCTGAACCTTGTTCTCTCCGATAAGATTAATTCCGTTATCAATTGCATGGTTAATAAATTTGCTCTCTACCGTCTTTGTAACAGCCATAAGCATTATATCATCAGGATTTCTGCCGGACTTTATCGCCGCCTCATAAATATCAGAGCGGATAAATTTAAGATTTTCTTCAATAGCGGTATAACGTTCATTATCCGATAACCATTCCATCCTTAAGCTCCTTTCCCGAGATAATAACCTCGTCATATTGCTTCAGATGTGTATACGGAAGTTTAATATCGCTGTTTTCAACCGGTTTTGCAGCAATAACAAACGCATCCTCGGAATAAATAATATTAAGGCTTCGGAAATTAACAATATTTCCTCTGCGAACATAAACACCCGTATTACCGTTTTCATCAATTCTAACGGCATCTCTGTTCACCTTAATCCCGGTAAAGTTGCTGATTACTATTTTTCCGTTAATTTTTCTTAACGATGCAAGTTCTTCATTCATTAGAGTGCATCGAAAAATCACAAGTGAATCGTTATCATCTATTTTTTTAACTGAATAAAGATATGTTGAAACAGCATCTTCCTCTGAATCTCCGAAAATCAGACTGACAGCTTTCCCTTTTTCAAGCATTGACGCATTTGATGAGTCTATTACAGTGGCAACATACCAGTTGTATCCGTCTATTATTTTGCCGATTGAGCCGGGAGTAGGGTCCTTTTTGGGCATTTCAAAGGCTTCATTAAGTTGTTCAGCCGTAAGATTATCAATATTATCAACAGACAAAATATTTTCAAACCCGTCTTCTTTATTTACATAATAGCCGGAAGCATCAGCTGTTACGATTTGTGACGGAACACTGTTTGATGATAAAGCAGATATTTCATTTTGAAGCTGAGCAATTTTTGCGGCGCAGTCTACCTCTTTGTCAAGTGAAATCTGTTTTCTCGAAAGCTTTTCGCTGAATGATAGCTTAGTATCACTCAATCCGCTGAAATCGTTATTGTAAGAACAATTCAATATTGTTTTAAATTCAGAATTAATTTCATCGGTGAGCTTATCAAAATCAATATTTGATAACCTCAATTGACCGTCGATTTTCTGATAAGTAACAAGCTTACTTTCAAGCGCTTGTAATTCAACATAATTTTCGGCAGCTTCTTCACTTGAAAAAACAGCTGCAATTGAACTGCCCTTACTGATTCTTTCTGCATTATCAGCCATCGGAACCGTAACACCTGATTCAGGAACCGTAAGAACTGTTTCTTCACGGATAACAAACATTCTTGCATCTATTGTTTCAAGTACTGTTTGTTCATAAACTATCTGTGTTGAATAGGTTCGTGCCGATAAACTGTAAATTTCAGAAGCAAAAAATACAACAATAACTATTGCAGCAAGAACTGATAGGACTTTCAACAATCTGTCTTTACTTTTCAAGCTCCACTCCCCTTTCTGTTATTTTATATGCAGCATCAAAAAGCTCTTCGCCGCACGAATAATCATCAATATACAAAAAATTCATTCTCGGATCGCGTCTGAACCAAGTAAGCTGACGTTTTGCATATCTTCTTGTCTGCATTTTAAGATTCTCAATGCATTCATCAAGCGATTTTACACTTTTAAAATATGGCTCAAGCTCTTTATATCCGATTGCCTGAGCAGCAGTACTTCCGATATTCATTTCAAAAAAACTTCTTGCTTCTTCAAGCAGTCCGTTGTCAAGCATAATATCGACACGTTTATTTATTCTATTATAAAGAAACTGTCTGTCCCTTGCGTCAAGACATATGGCTGAAATCTCAAAAGGCGACGGATTTTTTGAAGACTCCTCATTTTGCATGGTTTTGGTTTTACCTGTTGTGTGATAAATTTCAAGTGCTCGTATGATTCTTCCAAGGTTATTGACATGCAGTTCCCTTGCCGAATCCGGGTCAACCTCAAAAAGTCTATCAAGCAAAAACTGAGAACCGAATTTCTCGGCTTGACGTTTTAATCTTTCTCTGTATTCAAAATCTGTTTCCTCGGGCAAAAATTTAATATTATCAACCAAAGAACTGTAATAAAGACCGGTCCCTCCGACAAGAACAGCTTTTTTACCTCTTGAATCAATGTCATAAATTATATTTCGTGCCATATCGCAGTATTTCGCCACACTGAAAGGCTCATCAGGAGATAAAAAGCCAATCATATGATGAGGAACTCCCTGCATTTCTTCATATGTTGGTTTAGCGGTTGCAATATCCATGCCTCTAT
This sequence comes from Acutalibacteraceae bacterium, assembly GCA_045544115.1. Taxonomy (GTDB): domain Bacteria; phylum Bacillota; class Clostridia; order Oscillospirales; family Acutalibacteraceae; genus CAG-177. The sequence continues at coordinate 13,984 of JAZPYI010000017.1, forward strand.
ATATCTGCATAGAATCACAAGAAACAGCTTCAGCACCATAATATTTACAAATTTGAACCGCAAGCGATGTTTTTCCCGATGCCGTAGGACCCACAACACATATAAGCGGTATTTTAGATTCTGCCAAAATTCTTCTCCAGTTCTCTTTGAGTCATTTCAATAAGCACAGGTCTGCCGTGCGGACAATATTTTATATCCGGCATTGAAAGAAGCTGCTTTGCAAATCGCTCCATTTCAAGCTTTGACGTGAAATTGCCCGCTTTAATCGCACTTCTGCAAGCAACAGAGTGGAAAATCCAATCCATTTTTTCAAAGGAAACATCCTGCTTTTTTTCAACAAATCTGCCGGCAATTTCACTAATGACATCTTCAATATCATCCGCGGATAATTCCATGGGACATTCTCTGACAATAATGCAGCCGTTGCCGAAATCCTCAACATCAAAGCCCGCATTATTCACAAGGTCAACATTTTCAAGAATCGCAGAATACTCGTCCTTTGAAAGTGTAACCGTGACAGGTAAAAGTAAAAGCTGAGGCGAACGTTCAGTGTTATCTTTTTTCAACTTTTCATATATTATTCTTTCATGTGCGGCATGCTTATCTATAATTATCATTTTGCCTCGGTATTCGCATAAAATATAAGTCTTGAATGCTTCACCGATAAGGCTGAATTCATCTTCAGAAAAGTAATCAGCAGTATCTGTTATCTCTTCATCAATAACCGGTTCAGGTTCTTTAAAATTAGTTTTTGAATGATTACTTAAAAGTATTTCCGAAAAGGTTTCTTCTTTTTTAAATTCTTCAACAGGTGAAGAAGTCTTTATTACTTTCTCAACCGTAACAGTAGATTCAACTGAAACCGCCTTAACTGATTCAGGCTCAATAATATCAATTTTAACGGGTACAGATATCGGTTTATCATCAGTCTTAACAGAAATATTCTGCCAAAAATCTTTTTTAGGAGCAGGAGGAACAACTATTTTAATTTGCTCTGCAGGTTTTACGGGTTCAATAAAGAAATTATTTTTATTAATTATCGCTTTTTTGGGTGTATCACCAACAGAAAGTGCATTCTTGCAAGCACAGTAAACGGCATTAAATACAGGTCTTTCATCTGAAAACCTGACTTCAGTTTTTGCAGGGTGAACATTTACATCAACAAGCGAAGGGCTGATTTCGATATTCAATACACAAGAAGGAAACTTTCCGACCATAATTGAGTTTTTATATCCTTCGCTTAAAGCGGCGCTTCCCGTTCCTGTTTTTATAAGTCTGTTATTCAAAAAGAAAAACTGCATATTACGGTTAGGTCTTGCAGCGGAAGGTTTTGAAACAAAACCACTCACTTTTATTCCCTTATCGGAAAACTCAGCAGGAATTAAATCAGAAGAAAAATCTTTTCCGAAAATCTCTCTTATACAAGACAGCAAATCTCCCTTACCGCTCGTAACAAGTACTTGCTTGCCTTCTCTTATAAAACGAACGGAAACATCGGGATGCGATAGCGCAATTCTGTCAATAACACCCGCAACGGCATTAGCTTCTGTAACATCTTTTTTAAGAAATTTCATTCTTGCAGGAGTTTTACAAAACAAATCTCTGACCATAATGGTCGTTCCGTCAGGACATCCCGCATCATCAAGAAGAACTTCCTCTCCGCATTCAATTATGTATCTTGTTCCTATATCCTCTTCGGATGTTTTTGTCATAACCTCAACTCTTGCTACGGCACTTACACTTGCAAGAGCCTCACCTCTGAATCCGAGAGTAAAAATTGAATTAAGATCCTCAGCGGTTGAAATTTTACTTGTTGCATGACTCACAAAAGCATTTCTTATATCATCTCGGGAAATACCACAACCGTTATCTGTTATTCTGATATAAGATATTCCGCCGTTTTTAATTTCAACGGTAATTTTATCTGCTCCGGCATCAATTGAATTTTCAAGAAGCTCCTTAACGACCGAAGCAGGACGCTCAACAACCTCTCCTGCAGCAATCAATTCTGCAAGCTGCTTTGGAAGAACATTAATTTTCGGCATAAGGACCCTCCTTTAATTAATTTTTAGCCTGTTTGGTAAGTTCAAAAAGAACACTCATGGCTTCAATGGGAGTTAATGTATTTACATCAATATTTTTTAACTTTTCAACTATATCATTTGCATTTGTATTTCCAAACGAAATCTGCATTTCAGTTTCATCGTTTACATAATGATGTACGGGAGCCTTCAAGCCTTCACCTTCAAGCTCACGAAGAACAACCTTTGCTCTTTCAACAACACTCGACGGAACACCGGCAAGCTTTGCAACTTCAATGCCGTAGCTTCCATCCGCACATCCCGGAATAATTCTGCGGAGAAATGTTATGTCATCTCCCCTTTTTTTAACTGCAATATTATAATTTTTTACCCCTTGAACAGAAGCTTCAAGCTCGGTAAGTTCATGATAATGTGTAGCAAAAAGTGTTTTTGCACCAAGCTTACGTTTATCGGCTGAATATTCAAGAACCGCTCTCGCAATACTCATACCGTCAAATGTTGAAGTGCCTCTGCCGATTTCATCAAAAATAATAAGACTTCTTGATGTAGAATTTTTAAGAATATCAGCAACCTCATTCATTTCAACCATAAATGTTGAAGAACCTGAAGCAAGGTCATCAGAAGCACCGATCCTTGTAAATATTCCGTCAACAACACAAAGCTCTGCGGAGAGAGCCGGAACAAAGCTTCCTGACTGCGCCATAAGAGAAATCAGTGCCACCTGACGCATATATGTAGATTTACCAGCCATATTGGGTCCGGTGATAATTGCACAGCGATTATCAGAACAATCGAGAACCGTATCGTTGGGAACAAACGGAAAATCAATCATTTTTTCAACAACGGGATGTCTGCCGTCGGTAACCGCTATTCTGTCACCTGCATTCATGGTTGGACAGCAATAATTATTTTCCGAAGCAACTTTTGCATATGAACAAAGCACGTCGGTTGATGCAACGGCAGAAGCGGTTTTTTGAATCTCAAAAAGATGCTCTGCAGCTTTTTTTCTTACAGAATCAAAAATCTCATATTCAAGGCGAACAATCCTTTCCTGCGCACCGAGAACCTTGGATTCAAGCTCTTTCAATTCCTGAGTAATAAATCTCTCGCAATTTGTGAGAGTCTGCTTACGGATATAATCTTCCGGAACAAGCTCTTTAAAAGAATTTGAAACTTCTATGTAATAGCCGAAAACACGGTTATATCCGATTTTAAGCTTTTTAATTCCCGTTCTTTCCTGTTCACGGAGCTGAATATCCGCAATATATCCCTTGCCGTTTGCTACAATATCACGAAGAGAATCAAGTTCTTCATTGAAGCCTTCCTTAATCATTCCGCCCTCACGAACAGAAAACGGAGGCTCGTCAACAATTGCACTGTCAATAATTTCAGCAAGCTCATCAAGAGTCAAAATATCATTGCAAAGTTCATTGAGTAAGCTGCTTTTGCATGATGAAAGAATTTCTTTTATCGCAGGAAGTCTGTCAAGAGTCATTGAAAGACCCTTTAACTCCCTCGCATTTGCTGTTGAATATGCAATTCTTGTAATTAATCTTTCCATATCCTGACAGCCTGTAAGAGATTCAATCAAATCATCCCTGACTGAAGGATTTTCGACAAGTTCTGAAACGGCATTATGCCTTTTGGTTATTTTTGCAATGTTAAGAAGAGGCTGTTCAAGCCAGCTTCTAAGCATTCTTTTACCCATTGAGGTTTTGGTTTTATCAAGAACCCAAAGCAGAGAACCTCTTTTTTCTCTGTTTCGCATTGTTTCAGTAATTTCAAGATTGCGAAGTGTTGAAACATCCAAACGCATAAAGCTGCTTTCGCCGTAATAATCAATATTTCTGATGTTTTCAAGCTCGGATTTCTGAACTTCTTTAAGATAAACCATTGATGCTCCGAGAGCGCAAACCGCACCGTCGGCATCGTTCAAAGATATTTCAGACAGAGAGGTAATTTTAAAATGAGAAAGAATTGTTGCAGAGGCTTTTGAAAGGTCAAAGCTTTCATCATCAAGCAAATCACACGAGGAACGAAGCTTGGTTTTAACAAAATCCGTGACCTGAGTAAGATTGAGTACATCCGAATTAATTATAATTTCGCTCGGTGAAAATCTTCCAAGCTCGTTAATAATCTTTTTTTCGGAATTTTTTCTTTCAAACTGTGTAAGATGTACACCGCCTGTGGAAATATCGGCAAAGCAAAGTCCGATGAATTTATCGCAGGCATAAATACAAGCAAGAAAATTATTCTTTCCTTCATCAAGCATTGTGCTTTCGATAACAGTACCGGGAGTTAATACTCGAGTTACATCCCTTTTAACAATACCTTTAGCAAGAGCGGGGTCTTCAAGCTGTTCACAGATAGCAACCTTATATCCTTTTGCAACAAGACGGGCAATATATGAGTCGGCGCTGTGGAACGGAACTCCGCACATGGGGGCTCTTTCCTCCTGACCGCAATCTCTGCCTGTCAACACAAGATCAAGCTCCGCTGAAACCTTTTTTGCATCTTCAAAAAACATTTCATAAAAATCTCCGAGGCGGAACATGAGAATTGTGTCGGGATAATTCTCTTTAATCTGAAAATATTGTTTCATCATAGGGGTAAGCTCTGCCATGAAATTACCATACCTTTCAAAAACTTCTGCGGGGCTGCAAAAAGCAGCCCCATAAATTTAAAAATTAGTGGCAGCCGCTGCAGGATGAGCATTCGCCGCCGCAGTTGTGTTCCTGGGGAGGCTCGCAAGTTGCGGGATCTTCACCCTGAAGGCAAAGAGCAAAAATAGAATTAATATACTGCATGAGCTTATCAATTTCAGCTCTTGCAGCTTCATAAGCCTGCATATTGGGATTAGCCATAATCTGTGTATAGATTTCGCCAAATTCCTTATCATATGCTTCAAGCTTCTGCTCGTTCTTATCTTCCTTCTGTGCTTCATGCTGGAAGGACATCTGAACAAGCTGAATTCTTGCGATAAGCTCATTAAGTGCTGTATCCTCTTCATTAGCCTTCTGTGCTTCCATGAGCTTTGTGTAACGCTCATCCTGCTGAAGGAGTGCGCCAAGCTCTCTTGCTTTTGCAATTACGTCCATTTTTGTTTCTCCTAACTGAAAATATTTATAATACGATATACGCACGTATTAACTTATTGAAGCTCGCCTCTCAAAATCCAGGTGAGCGATTCCGTAACCTTAACATCACGGAATGAACCGATAATCGATTCATCTGCAGGAAATTCAATAATAATATTTCCGCCTGTTCTACCCTCAATCAAACCGCCCTTGCTGATACTTTCACACAAAACACGGTAGGTTTTGCCGACCATAGATGCTGTTCTGACGGCTGCAATTTTTTCCTGAGCCTCAAGAAGCTCTTTAAACCACTTGCCCTTTTCCTCTCTTGATACAGGATCGGGCATTAAAGCCGCCTTTGTTCCGTTTCTCGGCGAAAAAATAAAAGTATACATTGAAGTGAATTTTGCTTCTTCAACCAAAGACACAGTATCGAGAAATTCGTCATAAGTTTCCCCGGGAAAACCTACAATAACATCACTTGTTACAGATAAATCGGGCATTACAGAGTATGCATAGCGGAGCAGGTCAAGATACTTTTCACGTGTATATCTTCTGTTCATTTCGGACAGAACTCTGTTGTTGCCGCTCTGGAAGGGCAAGTGAAGATGTCTTGCAACCTTTTCGCATGATGCCATTGTATCAAGAAGCTCATATGTGCAGTCTTTCGGATGGGAAGTCATAAACCTGATTATAAAATCTCCGTCAATAGCATTAAGTCTGTGGAGGAGCTCGGAAAAATTGCATCCGTAATCGGGATACTTACCGTAAGAATTGACATTCTGACCGAGAAGAGTTATTTCCTTATAGCCCTGAGCAACAAGCTGTTTGGTTTCTTCAACAATCGCTTCGGGGTCACGGCTTCTTTCCCTGCCTCTTACATAAGGAACAATACAGTAGCTGCAGAAATTATTGCAGCCGTACATTATCGGAATCCATGCTTTGAACTCGCTGTCACGGTGAACGGGCAATTCTTCAACAATTACTCCGTCATGTTCCGGAAACTCTCGTATTTTCTTTCCTCTCGCTAAATTCAAGTAAAGAAATTCAGGGAGTCTGTGCATAACATGAATTCCGAAAACTATATCAACAAAAGGATAGCTCTTTTTAATTTTATCAACAACCCATTGCTGCTGCATCATACAGCCGCAAAGAACTATTTTCATATCACGTTTTGCATTTTTATGTGGTTTAAGGGCACCGACATTACCGAACACCCTATCCTCCGCATGTTCACGAATTGCGCAGGTATTATATAGCACCAAATCCGCATCTTCAAGATTATCCGTAAAAATATAACCCATTTCCTCAAGCATGCCTTCGAGCCTTTCGCCATCGGAAACATTTCCCTGACAACCATAGGTGTGAACAAATGCTTTCGGAGGCTCCGAATACTTCTGCTCAATCAGCTCACGAACAAGAGCAGAATATTCACATTGTTTATTAAGCTCTTCGGCAGAAACCGAAACTTTGCTTTTATCTGAAACAGCTGACAAGCTATATTCCTCCATATTGAACATATATTTGTTATTATATAATAAAAGAACAGATTATTCAAGAGAAAAATGAATAATCTGTCGCATTTTTTAATTATTTAATTTGTTATTTAAGATTTATCCATCAAACAAACTTTCCGCAAACTCAAAATTATTATTTCTGCGCTTTTCTTCCTCATCCGGAACTGAGATATAATACCCGTCTGCTCCCTCAGTAATAATACTTCCGACCTTGTAACTGCCGATAATATTATCTGTTGAAAGAAGAAGATATTCTTCGTTATCTCCGATACATACGGCAACTTCTTCAATTATTCTGTCAATGCTGTAAAACATAAATTCACCTCATTGGTTTCGTTCATTAATATAAAATGCCCGAACTCTTAAGCCAATACATCAAGGCACCAAAAAACAATAAAACAGTCACCAAAATTACAACATAGCATATTTTGTGATTTTTACTCCAACAATTCAAATAAGAATAATATGTTTTTTTAGTGTTATCTTCGCGTTTTGGAAGCTTTTTCATTTTCGCATCCTCCACTCATTGATTCTCATAGCTTATTTCAATATTTTCTCCGTCGCTTGTCATAACAATACTTCCGCAGATGTCAGTTCTGTAAATCTCATCGGTATACTTAGCCAGTCTGTTAACAACCTTATCGTGCGGATGTCCGTAGTCATTGTTCTCACCGCATGAAATAACGCATATTTCAGGGCTTACCGAATCAAGAAAATCCTTACAAGATGATGTTGATGAACCGTGATGACCGACTCTCAAAACATCACAATCAAGATTCGCACCGTTTTCAATAATTTCAAGTTCTTCATCTTTTTCGGCATCACCCGTAACAAGAAATGAGGTTTCACCATATGTAATTCTTGTAACCGCAGACATACTGTTAATATCCTCGCAATCATCGGTAACAGGTCCGAGAATTTCAAATTCAGCATTACCGAGCTGATAAACTGAACCGGGCTTTGCAGAAATAATTTTTGCATCGGAATTTTGTAAAGCTGTTAAAAAAGCTTTATAAGTGCTGTTGGTCGGAGTCTGCTCCTTAGTAAGCCTCGGCATAATAATATTATCCGCTTCATATTCTTCAAGAACTTCCGGAATGCCGCCGATATGGTCGGAATGCTGATGTGTAGCGATAATATAATCGAGCTTATCAATTTTCATCGAACGAAGATAGTTCAGCACTTCGGTTTCGTGACCGTTTTCTCCGGCATCAATAAGCAAGGCCATCTCGCCGCATATAACAAGAGTGCAGTCACCCTGACCTACATCAATAAAGTGAACAGAAAACTCGCCATTATCATTTATATAAGTACCCTGCAGAGTATGTTCACCCAAGGTATTACCGGGATCTTTCGAGTAATCTCCCCACCAACCCATTGAAGAACCAACAGAGGTTATAACAGCGATAGATACAATTATAATCAAATAAATCAATTTCTTATTTTTTGCGCTTCTTTTTGCCATATTTTTCCCTTTCTCTGTTCAGATTGGTTACAGGCTTGTTAGGTGTAACCAGACACTTGTCACCATAGCCTATCAAATCATGCCTGCCCGCTTTTCTTAAAGCTTCAATAACAAGTTCTTTGTTCCTCGGATTGAAATACTGCAAAAGCGCTCTCTGCATGGCTTTTTCATGAGGGTCTTTTGCAACATATACTTCTTTCAGTGTATAAGGATCAAGACCCGTATAGAACATACAAGTAGAAACAGTGCCCGGTGTCGGATAAAAATCCAGAACCTGCTCGGGTCTGGTTCCGATTTTCTTTAAAAACAGTGCAAGCTCCACCGCTTCTTTCAATGTGCTTCCGGGATGTGAGGACATGAGATAAGGAACAAGATATTGTTCTTTACCCTCATTCTTTGAATATTTAAAATATTTTTTTGAAAATTCAAGATAAGCTTCAATATGAGGCTTGCCCATTTTATCAAGAACAACCGCTGAGCAATGTTCAGGTGCAACCTTAAGCTGTCCGCTGACATGATGGGCAACAAGCTCCCTAAAGAAAGTATCATCCTTATCTGCAAGCATATAATCATATCTGATGCCTGAACGGATAAAAACTTTTTTTACTTTCGGTAAAGATCTGACTTCACGGAGAATATCAAGATATTCCGTGTGATCAGATTTCAAATTGGGACATATTTCAGGCGCAAGACATTTCTTCCCCTTGCAAAGTCCCCTGCTTTCCTGACCGTCACATGAAGGTCTGCGAAAATTCGCCGTAGGTCCTCCGACATCATGAATATACCCCTTAAAATCGGGTAATTGAGTCAAAAGCTTTGCTTCATCAATAATCGACTTTTTACTTCTTGTTGTAATATATCTTCCCTGATGAAAAGCAAGAGAACAGAAATTACATGCGCCAAAACAACCTCTGTTATGAGCAATCGAAAAACGTACTTCTTCAATGCCGGGAACTCCGCCCATCTCCTCATACATCGGGTGATATGTGCGCATATAAGGTAAAGAATAAACCTTATCAAGCTCATCTTGTGACAGAGGAATTGCAGGCTGATTTTGAACAAGCATTCTGCTGCCGTGACGTTGCTTTATTGCCTTTCCCCTGAAAAAGTCCTGCTCATCCTGCTGAATACGGCAGGAAACAGCATACTCCTTCTTTGAATTGCAAACATTATCAAAAGATGGACATTCCGTACCGTAATAAGGAGTTTCACGGACGTCAACACTATAACATGTTCCTCTGATATTTCGAATATCAGAAATGTTTTCACCGGAATCAAGTCTCTGTGCTATTTCAAGCATTGAGCGCTCGCCCATGCCGAAAGAAAGCAAATCGGCTTGTGAATCGAAAAGAATCGAACGACGGATTTTATCGTCCCAGTAATCATAATGAGCAAATCTGCGAAGAGAAGCTTCAAGACCGCCAATGATTATAGGTATATCGCCGTAAATTTCCCTTATTCTGTTACAGTAAACAATGACAGCTCTATCGGGCCTTAAACCGAATTTACCTCCGGGGCTGTAATAATCGGAGCTGCGTTTTTTCTTTGCAGCTGTATAATGAGCAACCATTGAATCAATATTTCCGCTGCTGACAAGAAAGCCGAGTCGCGGCTTACCAAAGCGCTCAAAATCTTCGATGCTGCGCCAATTCGGCTGCGCAAGGAACGCAACCTTAAAGCCAGCATTTTCAAGCACTCTTGTAATTATAGCTGCACCAAAAGCAGGATGGTCAACATACGCATCTCCGCTTACATACACAAAGTCAGGTTGCTGCCATCCTCTTTCGAGCATTTCTTTTTTTGTAACGGGTAAAAAACCGTTTAAATTATTCAAAATCATCCTCCGAGCCTGCGAAATCGTCATCATCCGCAAAAACATCATCAATATTCGGAGCAGATCCCGCACCGTCAGCAAGAGCCTGCATTTCATACCATTGCTGTTTAGTAATGAGAACCGCTCTGGGTTTTGCTCCTTCAGAAGGTCCTACAATACCTTTTTCTTCAAGCTGATCCATAACTCTCGATGCTCTTGCATAACCAAGCTTTAATTTTTTTTGAAGCATTGTTGTCGAGGCACCGCCTGCATTAACAACAACCTCAATTGCATCATTAAGCATGGGATCATAATCCTCATCATCCGTTTCATCAGAAACCTTTTTCTTTGCACTTTCAGATGCAGCAGCCTTTGCTTCAATTTCATGCATTGTTTCTTCGTTGTATGTTGTCTGAAGCTGAGATTTGATATGATTTACAACATTTTCAACCTCTGCATCAGATATAAAGCAGCCCTGCACACGGGTAGGCTTTGAAGAACCGACGGGATTGAAAAGCATATCACCGTTACCGAGAAGCTTTTCCGCACCTACTGCATCAAGAATTGTTCTTGAGTCAACCTGAGATGAAACGGAAAGAGCAATACGGCTCGGAATATTTGCTTTAATAATACCGGTAATAACATCTACGGAAGGTCTTTGTGTTGCAATAACAAGATGTATACCTGCAGCTCTTGCCATCTGTGCAAGTCGCTGAATACAGTCTTCAACCTCTTTGGGAGAAACCATCATAAGGTCTGAAAGCTCATCAATAAAAATAACAATCTGATGCATTTTTACAAGGTCATCCCTTGTTTCACAGAGCTTGTTAAATCCCTTTATATCTCGTACACTGTTTTCCGAGAACTGCTTATATCTCTTCTCCATTTCACCAACTGCCCATCCGAGCGCACCGGCAGCCTTTCTCGGGTTGGAAACAACGGGAACTTCAAGATGAGCAATACCGTTATACACGGTAAATTCGACCATTTTCGGGTCAATCATAAGCAGTTTGACCTCATCTGGAGAAGCATTATAAAGAATACTGACAATCATTGAATTAAGACATACCGATTTACCCGAACCCGTTGTACCTGCAACAAGAAGATGCGGCATTTTCGCAAGATCAGCACAGATAATATTACCGGTAATATCCTTACCGAGAGCAACGGTAAGCTTGCTCTTTGAATCTCTGAATTGAGGTGTATCAATTATTTCACGCATCGAAACCATTGATTTGGCACTGTTGGGAACTTCTATACCGATAGCTGATTTTCCGGGAATCGGTGCTTCTATACGTACACTTGTTGCTGCAAGACGCAGTGCAATATCATCGGAAAGATTTGTTATTCTATTAATTCTTACACCTGCCTCAGGTACAAGCTCATATCTTGTTACCGAAGGACCTCTGCAAATATTTGTAACTTCCGCATTAATTTTAAAGCTTTCAAGTGTTGTCAGAAGCTTCTGAGCACCGAGCTGCATTTCCGTCATATTGTCAAGACCACTTTCTTTCTCAACAACATTAAGGCAGTCGATAGGAGGATAAATATATCCCTGCTTTTCCTCCTGAACCTCCGGAAGAATTTCAACGGGAATATCAACAATTTCCTCAACAGGGTCACCGTCAGGAACGGGAGGCGCCTTCTTCTTGCGCTTTGGTTTTTTATCTCTGACAGCCTCATCAATTATTTCCTCGACAACATCAGTTCCTTCTGCGTTTGGAAGCTTTACAACAGGAATTTCAGGAAGAGGCATTTTGTCAACAGGAGCAAAAGTAGATTCATCGGTTATAAAATTATCCTCAAATTTTTCAACAGAAACAGTAGGCTTTTTAGGAGGATTAAATACTTTTTTCTCTTCTTTTTCTTTTTCGCGTTCAATCTCAAGCTGCTCGCGTCTTGCAGCATTCTGTTCAAGCTTTTCGTTAGTTAATTCACCTACGCGTTTTACAGGCTTTCTAATTAAAGAGACAAGATTGAGAAGTGTTGTACCTGTAAGAAGCATCGCAAGAACAATAAGCAAAATAATAACGGTGATTGCTGCGCCTGTTTTGCCGAAAAGCTTTGAAATAAGCCCACCGATAATCGCACCGATAACACCGCCGTTTCCGAGTGCTTCCGCCTTATTCCATGCATCGGCAATCTGAATATTGGTTCCCACTTCGCTCAAATACTGTGCCTCATTGGTAAAAATATGTACCGCTCCGCTCAGCAGAGCAACAAATGCACCAACTCCCGTGAGGTTTGCAGCGATACTTCCGAGAGGCTTGTCCTTTGCATAAACAATCGCCATATAAACAAGAGTTGCGGGAAGCACATATGCACAAAAACCGAATATTCCGAACATGGCATTATGAAGATAGAGCCATGCACTTTCACCTTTTATAAACGATACACAAAAAAGAAACACAGCGGCCGCCATAAGAATTATGGCATATTTCTGCCTTTTAACCGTTTGCGAAACCTCTTTTTGGGGAGTTTCTTTAGGCGAAGACTTCGACTTTTTCGATGCAGAAGAAGCTTTTGATTGAGTTGTTTTTTTCTTTTGGAAATTTGCCATTTATGTCATCCTTTCGGAGATTTATTACATTCTTCGTTGTTTTTTATCAGTTCATAAAGACAATTAAGGGCATCGGATAAGCTTCCAAGCGAATCAATCAACCCCTCGTTTACTGCAGCTTCACCGCTGAGTACAGTTCCGACATCCAAAACAAGTTCACCGGTGGCAAGCATCATTTCACGGAACCTGTCACCATCGATATCGGAATTATCCGAAACAAATCGAACAATTCTTTCCTGCATCTGCTCAAAATATGAAAGTGTCTGCGGTACGCCAAGAACAAGTCCGTTCATTCTTACGGGATGAATGGTCATTGTTGCAGACGGAGTAATAAAAGAACGATCTGCAGAAACAGCAAGAGGTACACCAATAGAATGACCGCCGCCGAGGACAAGTGAAACGGTGGGGGTTTTCATTCCTGAAATCAATTCGGCTATGGCAAGACCTGCCTCAATATCTCCGCCTACAGTATTTAAAATAAGAATCAAGCCGTCAACTTCGTCACTTTCTTCAATTGCAACAAGCTGAGGAATCACATGCTCATATTTTGTTGTTTTATTTTGAGCAGGAAGAATATAGTGACCTTCAATCTGACCGATAACAGTCAGACAGTGAATAAGATGGTCTCCTTTTTTTACGGTAACGGAACCTGTTTCGATTATTCCGTTCATTGCCGAACCATCGTCAGAATCTTCATTTCTTCCGCTGCTCAAATCGGGAGCCTGCCACGGAAGAGAAGGAAGAAAGAAATTATTTTTTCTGTTTTTATTACCCATAAAATTCGCATCCTTTCCGATGATAAACACAAATAGTATTTCACAAAAAGGCGCAAATAAAACAAAATTATTGATTTTTATTATATCATTATTATTATTTTATTGCAACAAAAAACTCAATATTTTGAGATAATAAATCTTGACTAAAGAATATTTTGTAGTTATCATTGATTTATAATTATACAGGAGGAATCGAAATGGACTGTTTATCCGCATTAAATCAAATGGTTAGGGAAAGCAACAACATTGTTTTTTTCGGCGGAGCGGGTGTTTCAACGGAAAGCGGAATTAAAGATTTCCGTTCAGCAGACGGTATTTACTCTATGGAATATAAATTCTCTCCCGAAGAAGTTTTAAGCCATACCTTTTACGAAAACCACACTGAAGATTTCTATGATTTTTACAGAAAATATTTATGTTTTCCGAATGCAAAGCCAAATAAAGCACATTTCAAACTTGCCGAACTCGAAAAAGCCGGAAAACTCAAAGCTGTCATTACACAAAATGTTGATGGACTTCATCAGCTTGCAGGCAGCAAAAATGTTTATGAACTTCACGGATCTGCATTAAGAAATTATTGTACCGATTGCGGAAAATTTCATGATTTTGAATTTGTATACAAAAATGAAAGCATACCGAAATGCGAATGCGGAGGAACTGTAAAACCCGATGTTGTTTTATATGAAGAACAGCTCGATGATAAGGTAATACAAGGCGCAGTAAATGCAATTGCAAATGCAGATATGTTGATAGTTGCCGGTACTTCATTAAAAGTTTATCCTGCCGCAGGATTTATAAGATATTTCCGCGGTAAAAATTTCGTGCTGATTAATATGGATAAAACGGATATGGATTCTGAATTTGGGCTTATAATCCACGATAAAGTCGGTGAAATCCTTGATAGAATTATCGTATAAAATAAGGAGCTGTGTTAAACAGCTCCTTAAAATATTTCATTAATTATTTGCTGATATTTTCCTTAAGGGTTTCAAGCTCATCCTTAAGAGTTGAGGGAAGTCTGTCAAACTTTGCATAGAATTCTTCAATGCCTGCAACCTCATCCTTCCAGAGAGCAGTATCAACACTGAGAAGCTCCTTAAGCTGAGCATCGCTTACTTCATCTTCAATGCCTTCAAGATTAATATCCTCTGCCTTAGGAACATAACCGATAGCGGTTTCATCAGCATCCACCTTACCTTCGCAGCGATCGATAATCCAATCGAGAACACGAAGGTTATCGCCGAATCCGGGCCACATGAAGTTACCATCATCATCCTTGCGGAACCAGTTAACATTGAAAATCTTGGGTGCTTTTTCAGGGTCAAGACCTTCGCCGATGTTGATCCAATGCTGCCAATAATCAGCCATGTTATAGCCGCAGAAAGGAAGCATTGCCATGGGGTCACGGCGAACAACACCTACTGCACCTGCAGCAGCAGCAGTTGTTTCAGAAGCCATAATCGAACCGACAAACACACCGTGATTCCAGCTTCTTGACTGATAAACAAGAGGAGCAAGCTTTGCACGTCTGCCGCCAAAAACAATAGCAGAAACAGGAACACCGTTGGGATTTTCAAATTCAGAGCTTATGCAGGGACAATTCTTTGCAGGAGCTGTGAAACGGCTGTTGGGATGAGCGCCTTTTTCTTCACTTTCCTGACCGTTCCAAGGATTACCCTTCCATTCAACCGCATTTGCAGGAGGATTCTTGTCAAGACCTTCCCACCAAACCGTATTATTGTCAAGGTTATGAGCAACGTTGGTAAAGATAGTGCCCTTTCTTGTTGAAGCAAGTGCATTGGGATTTGACTTTTCATTTGTACCGGGTGCAACACCAAAGAAACCGTTTTCAGGGTTAATAGCATAAAGTCTGCCATCTTCACCCTTACGAATCCACGAAATATCGTCACCTACGCACCATACACGGTAACCGTTTTTATAATATCCCTCGGGGGGAATAAGCATAGCAAGGTTTGTTTTGCCGCAAGCTGAGGGGAATGCAGCACAAATATATTTGATTTCACCATTGGGCTTCTGAAGACCAAGGATAAGCATATGCTCTGCCTGCCAGCCCTCATTTTTACCCTGATACGAAGCAATACGGAGTGCAAAGCACTTTTTACCGAGAAGAACGTTTCCGCCGTAACCAGAGTTAACAGAAATAATAGTATTGTCCTGAGGGAACTGGCAGATATATCTCTTTTCTTCATCAATATCACACTTACAATGAAGACCGCGAACCCAATCCTCACTGTCACCGAGAGCTTTGAGAACATCTGTGCCGACTCTTGTCATAATAACCATGTTAAGAACAACATAGATGGAGTCAGTAAGCTCAATACCGATTTTCGAGAACTTTGAACCGACAGGACCCATTGAATAAGGAATAACATACATTGTTCTGCCCTTGTAGCTGTCCTTAGCAATTGCATAGAGCATTTCATAAGCTTCAGCGGGATCCATCCAGTTATTTGTGGGACCTGCTTCTTCCTTTGTAGGAGCGCATATAAATGTTCTGCCCTCAACACGAGCAACGTCATTAACAGCGGTTCTGTGAAGATAGCAGTCGGGAAGGAGCTCCTGATTAAGCTTAATCATTTCGCCTGTTGAGCAAGCTTCAGCACGGAGAGCTTCAATCTGCTCTTCAGAACCGTCAATCCAGACAACTTTTTCAGGCTTAACGAGATCAATTTTTTCGTTAATCCATGAAAGAACACTCTTATTAGAAGTCATATTTTCCATAATTTTTTCTCCTTTCTTACGGAAAAACCAACAAAATTTAACAATTTAAGCTGCGGAAAAAGCATGTTTTTATACCTTTTAACAAACACACATTAAAGGTTTTCCAACTTATTCCACTCTAATTATATCATAATTTATTGTAAAGTCAATACAGATGCAGAATTTTGCATGATTAAGTTACAGAAAATTCATTTTTTCAATATATTATATCATTTTTATTCGTCAATTGCCATAGTTGCGAAGGCATTCAAATCAAGACTTGCAATATTGCCTTTCTGAAATTCATAATAAGCCTGTGCCCCAACCATCGCAGCATTATCACCGCAAAGCGAAAGCGAAGGCATAAAGAGCTGCCAACTTTTTTCAACGCAAACTTCATCCATCCGTTTTCTCAAACGGGAATTTGCCGAAACACCGCCTGCCAGAGCAATTTTTTTGAATTTAAACTCCTCTGCCGCTTTCACAGTGTTGTTAACAAGACAATCCGCAACCGTTTCGATGCATGAAGCTCCTAAGTCAGGAACATTTATTTCAATTCCCTTTTGCTTTGAGTTGTGAATAACGTTAACCACTGCTGTTTTAAGTCCGGAAAAGCTGAAATCATATTCACTTCCCTCAACCTTCGGTCTCGGAAGCTTATATACAGATGAATCACCGTCAGCGCTGATTTTATCAAGATTAACCCCTCCGGGATATGGCAGACCCATTGCTCTTGCAGCTTTGTCCATGCACTCCCCTGCTGCATCGTCACGGGTTCTGCCGATAATCTTAAAATCGGTATAATCATTAACAGCAACAATATGACTGTGACCACCCGAAACAACAAGACAAAGGAATGGAGGCTCAAGTTCGGGTGAAGTAATATAATTTGCGGCAATATGCGAACGAAGATGGTGAACAGGAATCAAAGGAAGACCTGTTGAATATGAAAGTCCTTTTGCAAAATTCACTCCGACAAGCAATGCTCCGATAAGCCCCGGTGCATAAGTGACAGCAATTGCGTCCAAATCGGAATAATTCAATTCGGCATCCTCAAGAGCCTTCAGCACAACACCGCTGATCGCCTGAGCATGCATTCTCGATGCAATTTCGGGAACAACTCCGCCATAAATAATATGCTCACTTACCTGTGAAGCTATTATGTTTGAGAGAACTTTTCTTCCATCCTCAACAACTGCAGCTGCCGTTTCGTCGCAGGAAGATTCAATAGCTAATATTTTCATTTTAAACCTCTGTTATTTTAAATATTTTGTGTAAATAATCCCGTTTTCAATCGGATCAGAATAAAAATTTTTTCTTATACCCGCAACTTCAAATTCTTCGGAAACATAAAGAGAAATCGCCGATAGGTTGCTTTCCCTTACTTCGAGAGTTATAAACTCACATCCCCTACTTCTCGCACCGTTAACAGCTGATTTCAACAAACTTCTTCCGATTCCTTTTTTTCTGTGTTTTCCGAAAACAGCAACATTGGTAATATATGCTTCGCCGCGTATTTCCTGAACTCCGATATACCCCAGAACCTTATCAGAAATGGCAACAAGAAAGTGAGAATTTTCGTTGCGCAATTCCTCAGACAAAGAGTTTTCACTCCACGGAGAAGAAAAACACTCCTTTTCAAGAATTGCAATTTGAGAAATATGATCTGCAGACATCTCGATTATATTAAAGTCCATTTTACACCTCCGAAATTATATCCTCAAACTGCTCAGAGAGTGCTGTTTTAATTGAATTTGCACAAATCATATAGGTTTCAATATCACCGCCATAAGGGTCGGGAATACCGTCACCGAGAACAACAACCTTTTCACTCGGAACATACAAAGAAAGACTCGCAGCATGATCGCGGGTCATGCATACAAATTTATCTGTTTCATCAAGTATATATGCGGTTATTCTCCTCGCTCTGTGTGACGAAATATCAACTCCGAACCTTTCGCAGGCTTTAACAGAATTAACCGAAACCTCATCCCCCGTCATTGCAAATAAACCTGCACTTGACGATTCAATATTATCAATATTTTTATCAGAAACAATTTTTTTGAATAACCCCTCCGCCATCGGACTGCGGCAGGTGTTTCCCGTGCATACAAACAGTATTTTCATTTTATTATTCCAATCATTTTGATTCGTACCAGGTCTTGCCGATTCCTACATCCGCCTGCATACTGACACGCATTTTTACCGCATTTTCCATTTCGCGTTTAACAATCCCCGCAACAATCTGCGCCTCATTTTCGGGAGCTTCAACAATAAGTTCATCATGAACCTGCATTATCAGCCTTGCGTTAAGACACTGTTCTTTCAGGCAGTTATAGACCTTTATCATTGCTATTTTTATTATATCTGCCGCTGTTCCCTGAATGGGCATATTAAGTGCTACTCTTTCACCGAAAGCACGCATCATTGCATTTGAAGATGTAAGCTCGGGAAGATATCTTCGTCTTGCAAACACAGTTTCTACATAGCCGTTTTCCTTGGCTCTTTCAACAACATCCTTCATATATTTCTGAACTCCGCCGAAATGCGCAAGATAGCCTTTAATATAGCTGTCAGCTTCCGCTCTTGAAACACCGATATCTTTAGAAAGGGAAAAAGCTCCTATTCCGTAAACTATGCCGAAATTAACTGCCTTTGCCCTGCTCCTCATAAGAGGAGTAACCATCATAAGAGGCATATTAAATACCTGCGATGCCGTAATCGCATGAATATCATCGCCGTTATTGAATGCCTCAATCATGTTTTTATCGTTTGCCATGTGAGCAAGAACACGCAGTTCAATCTGTGAATAGTCGGCATCAACAAGAACACAGCCATCCTTGGCTTTAAAAAATTTTCTCATTTCTCTGCCAAGCTCGGAACGGACGGGAATATTCTGTAAATTAGGCTCAGTTGAAGATATTCTTCCGGTCCTTGTTTCGGTTTGATTAAGAGTTGAATGGATTCTGCCGTCAGCACCGATAACTTTAAGAAGTCCGTCGCAGTAAGTTGACTTCAGCTTGGCAAGTGTACGGTATTCAAGGATTTTTGCAACAACGGGATAATCCGCAGCAAGACCTTCAAGAACCTCTGCATTTGTAGAATAGCCGCTTTTTGTTTTTTTCTTTGCAGGCAATCCCATCTTCTCAAAAAGAGCTTCACCGAGCTGCTTGGGTGAATTAAGATTAAATTCATAACCTGCTTCATTATATATATCGGCAACAAGCGACTCTATTTTAATTTGCAATTCATTACCGAAAAGCTTGATGCCTGCCGCATCAACAAGAAAGCCTTCTCTTTCCATAGAAGCAAGAACTCTTGAAAGCGGAAGTTCAATTTCTTCAAGCAGCCTTCTTTGATTATGCTCATCAATAAGCTTGTCGAGATTTTCAAATGCCTTCGGAAGATAAGCTGTATAAAAAACAGACGCATTTTCTTCATCGGGCATCTCCGAGTTTGCATATTCGGCAATAATTCGCTTAAGATCATACGCACCCGACGAAGGATTAATAACATATGCCGAAAGCATTGCATCTCCTTGAATATTGTTTATTTCAATATCGTTCCTGTAATCATAAAAAAAAGAATACAGCTGTTTGGAGTTATAGGTAAATTTACTAATCTCTTTTGAGAAAAGGAAGTCAGAGCAAAATTCAACATATCCGTTGTTTTCCGGATTAACTTTAACAACTCCGGTTTCTGCTGCCAAAAGAAACTCGCCGTTATCAAATGTAAAAAATGCTTTTCCCGCTTTTTTCAGCATATTAAACAGAAGCTTTAAATCTTCCTGCTCAAAGCAATCGGTACATACCTTTTCCGTTTCACTGTTTTCATTTTTCGTATCGGGAGCTTTGAAGTTAAACCTTTCAATCATTTTATACATTTCAAGGTCTGCAAGGATATTTGTAGCTCTGAAAACATCGGGTTGGGAAGGAATATAGCTGTTATACTCCCCGTCAATCGGTGCATTTGTTCGTATTGTTCCCAAATCACGGCTCAGATAAGCCATATCTTTGTCATTGATAAGTTTATCATGAACACCTTTTTTAATATCAATTGTGTCAATGTGTGAATATATTTCATCAATTGAACCAAACCGGCTGATTAAATCCTGCGCTGTTTTCTGACCTATTCCCGCAACTCCGGGAATACAATCCGAGGTGTCACCCATAAGGGCTTTGATATCAATCATCTGTTCGGGAGCAACCGAATATTCTTCCTTAATTTTTTCGCAGTCATATTTTATGCTCTGCGGTCTGCCCATTTTGGTTGATGCAAGAAGAACATTGACATTGTCCCTTACAAGCTGAAGAGAATCGCGGTCGCCGGTTGCAATATAACAGAAATCATTATCATTACAGTTCGCCGCGAGAGTCCCGAGAATATCATCTGCCTCCCATCCCGGTGCTTCAAGAATTTTATAACCGAGAGCAGCAAGCAATTCTTTTAAAACAGGCATTTGCTGCGCCAATTCGGGCGGCATCCCCTTTCTGTTTGCTTTGTAGCCCGAATACATTTCATGTCTGAATGTAGGCGCTTTAACATCAAATGCAATAGCAACCGCATCAGGAGAAACCTCCTCCTGCAGTCTTAAAAATATATTCAAAAAACCGTAAATTCCGTTTGTAAATTTTGTTCCGTCCTTGGTGGTAAGAAGTTTTATTCCGTAAAATGCACGGTTAAGTATGCTGTTGCCGTCAAGTGCCAAAAGCTTCATTTCAAATCACCTCATTTTACAGTATAACATATATTTTGTAAATTTCATCAATTTTTTGAAAATTATTGAAATTAAATTTTTTTATGGTAACATTATTATATTGCAATTTACAGTGAGGTAAATCAACAATGGCATACGGTGTAATGTTTCATGTAGAAAAAGACTACCCTGCTTCGTCCGAAAAATTCAGAAAACTTC
>JAZPYI010000018.1:0-105943 GCA_045544115.1 Acutalibacteraceae bacterium
CAGCAAAGGAATAAAAGAAAACGGAATAGTTTGTCTGATTATCAATTTCCAGATTACAGAATATGATAAAGAAAACGGCAATCCGCTTATTCCTCAGTTTGAGATTAATTTAAAAACCACCGAACTTCTTGATTTACTCAACAAAGCTTTTGACGGGTGGGAAACATTAAAAAATACTATTCGCAGTCAAAGATACGATATTCCGAGAGAAAGCTGTATTTCGGATTTAACAACAGATGTTGTGACATATGTTGCAAAAAATAACAGGTAATTCTTAAAATTGGTTATACAAAAAACCGCCGACTTTCATAAGTCAGCGGTTTTTGTTTTACTGTATATCGTCCGATTCTGCCTTGACGATAGCATCGGATTCTCTGAAAAGCAGGGAAATGCACCAGATACCCGCAAGGGCAATAACTGTGTAAACAATTCTGCTGAGAATTGCTCCCTGACCGCCGAAAATCCAGGCGACGAGGTCAAACTGAAACAGACCTATGCTGCCCCAGTTGAGGGCGCCGATTATCACAAGAGCCAGTGAAATTTTGTCAAGCATTCGTTTCAACTCCTTAATTGCTTTTCGCAGTTATTATGAGCAGAAACAATGCATATATGCACTTTGGTAAAATTTAAAAATTGAAATCAACATCGCTGTTGCAATACAGCGGTGCATTTTTATCTTTTTCGGAAAGCACAGGTTTTTCACATCCCCATTCAACACCGAAAACAGGGTCATCAAAACGGACACTTCTGTCGTTTTCGGGTGAATAAACTTCGTCAACCTTATAAGTAACTTCAACATTATCGGTCAAAGTCACAAATCCGTGAAGACAGCCTTTGGGAATAAAAAGCATTTTTTTATTCTCTTCGGTAAGCTCAACCGCAATCCATTTCATATAAGTCGGTGAACCTTTTCTGATATCAACCGCAACATCGAGAATCGCACCCTTAAGGCAGGTTATGAGCTTTGCCTGTGCCTTGGGATTAGTCTGGCAATGCAAACCTCTCAAAGTACCCTTCTGCGCAGAAAAAGAACGATTATCCTGAATAAATTCAGCTGTTATTCCAAGCTTTTCAAATTTTTCTTTTGAGTAACTTTCGTAAAACCAGCCTCGGTTATCACCGAAAATCTGCGGTTCTATTTCAAAAACACCTTCAACATCCGTTTTATTCAACGTCATAGTTTAAATCTCCTTCTGCACCCCAGCAAGGTCTTTCACCGGGTTTGCCGCCGGTATATAGAATCCTGCCCTCCGCAACGGAGCGAAGATGCTGTCCATATGAGGATTTACCGTATTTCTCGGCAGAACTTAAAAGTGCCTCTCGGCTTATCCAACGCATATTATAAGCAATTTCCTCAGGTGCGGAAATCTTGATACCTTGAAGCTTTTCAACTGTTCTGATAAAGTTTGCAGCATCCATAAGATTTTCAACAGTTCCGGTATCAAGCCAAGCAAAGCCTCTGCCCATGAGCTTTATATCGAGATCGCCTCGGTCGAGATACATCTGGTTGATATCGGTTATCTCAAGCTCGCCTCTTTTTGAAGGCTTGAGCGATTTTGCAAATTCAACAACTCTGTTATCATAAAAATACAAACCTGTTACGGCATAATTTGATTTGGGAACCTCAGGCTTTTCTTCAATAGAAACCGGAATACCGTTTTCATTGAACTCAACAACACCGAAAGCCTGCGGATTATCAACATAATAACCGAAAATAGTTGCTCTGTTCTTATTCTTTGCCGCCTGACGAAGCATATGTCCAAGACCGTTTCCGTAAAAAATATTATCACCGAGAATCATCGCAACATCATCGTCGCCTATAAATTTTTCGCCGATAATGAATGCCTGCGCAAGACCATCTGGACTTTCCTGAACCGCATAAGAAAGATTAATACCGAACTGCCTGCCTGTTCCGAGAAGCTCCTCAAAACGAGGTGTATCGCAAGGTGTTGAAATAATTAAAATATCCCTGATTCCCGCAAGCATAAGTGTTGAAAGGGGATAATAAATCATGGGTTTATCATAAACGGGCAGGAGCTGCTTACTTGTTACCATTGTAAGAGGATAAAGTCTTGTACCCGAACCACCCGCAAGAATAATGCCTTTCAAATAAAACACTCCATTTCAGAAATGAGATGCAATGCCGCAACAAAGCAGTGAAAACAAATACAGAGGTTTCACTGTTCAATATTTTTGTATTATAATACCACCTTTTGTATAAAATGTCAACAAACAAAGACGATTAACGACAGACGTTTATGAAATTTGTTGATATTCACAAATTATTTAAAATAAACAGTTTACATTTAAAAATATATATGATATAATTTACTAGAACATTTGTTCATAAGATTAGGAGAAAAATTATGGATAAGTTTGTTTTGCACTCAAAATATAAACCGACGGGTGACCAGCCTCAGGCTATCGCTCAGCTTGTTGACGGTCTTAACAAGGGATACAGCGAGCAAACCCTGCTTGGTGTAACCGGTTCGGGCAAAACCTTCACCATGGCAAACATCATTGAAAAGGTTAACAGACCGACTCTTGTTTTGGCTCATAATAAAACTCTTGCCGCTCAGCTTTGCACGGAGTTTCGTGAGTATTTCCCTGAGAATGCAGTTGAATACTTCGTCAGTTACTATGATTATTATCAGCCCGAAGCATATATTCCGACAACTGATACTTATATTGAAAAAGATTCATCCGTCAACGATGAAATTGACAAACTTCGCCACTCTGCAACCTCTGCACTTTCCGAAAGACGCGATGTAATTATCGTTGCCAGTGTTTCATGCATTTACACTCTCGGCGACCCTATTGACTACCGAAGCATGGTTATATCCCTGCGCACGGGCATGGAGAAAAGTCGAGATGAGCTGATTGAAAAACTGGTTTCCATTCAGTACGAAAGAAATGATATTGATTTCAGCCGTAATAAGTTCAGGGTAAGAGGCGACGTTGTTGAAATTTTCCCCGTCTATTCAAATGAAAACGGCATAAGAGTTGAATTTTTCGGCGATGAAATAGATAGAATAAGCGAAATAAATGCTTTAACCGGTCAGGTAAAAAGTGTACTTTCTCATGCAGCAATTTACCCTGCATCGCACTATGTCATTGCACCGGATAAAATGGAAAAATCTATTTCAAATATATTTGAAGAAATGCTTGAAAGAGAGAAGTATTTTCAGGAAAACGGCAAACTGCTTGAAGCGCAGAGAATCCGTCAGCGCACGGAGTATGATATCGAAATGCTGCGTGAAACAGGATTTTGCAAGGGAATTGAAAACTATTCGAGAATTATGTCAGGCAGACCCGCAGGCTCCGCGCCGTTCACATTACTCAACTATTTTCCCGATGATTTTCTCTTGCTTGTTGATGAATCTCATGTTACTCTTCCCCAGGTAAGGGCGATGTACGGCGGTGACAGAGCAAGAAAAGACAGTCTTATTAACTTCGGCTTCCGACTTCCGTCAGCTTATGATAACAGACCACTGACATTCGATGAATTCTATGAAAGAACAGGTCAGAAAATATTCGTAAGCGCAACTCCGGGTGAGCTTGAAAAAGAGAAAAGTGCCCAAATTGCAGAACAGGTTATAAGACCTACCGGGCTTCTCGATCCTGAAATCTCAGTAAGACCCGTTGAAGGGCAGATTGATGACCTTGTTTCCGAAATAAACGAAAGAACTGCAAAAGGCGAAAGAGTTCTTGTTACAACTCTTACAAAGCGCATGGCAGAGGATTTGACGGATTACCTTGAGAATCTTGATATTAAAGTTCGCTATATGCATCACGATATAGATACCATTGAACGCATGGAAATCATAAGAGGTCTGCGACTCGGAGATTTTGACGTATTAATCGGTATCAACCTTTTACGCGAAGGGCTGGATATCCCAGAAGTATCACTTGTTGCAATCCTTGACACCGATAAAGAAGGTTTCCTTCGCTCGGAAACCTCGCTGATACAGACAATAGGCAGAGCAGCAAGAAATGCAAAGGGTACGGTTATAATGTATGCCGACTGCGTAACTCCGTCAATGGAAAGAGCAATAACGGAAACAGAGCGCCGCAGACAAAAACAGATAAAATACAACGAAGAACACGGCATTACTCCTCAGACTATCGTTAAGGATGTTTACGATATCATCGAAATTTCCGCAAAGAGTGATGAAGAAAAAACAATTTCAAAGATGAGCAAGAAGGAACGCGAAGAAATGATAGTCAAGCTCACCGCCGAAATGAAGGCAGCAGCAAAGATACTTGAATTTGAGCATGCGGCATATCTCCGTGACAGAATTGAGAAATTAAGAAGAGGTAAATAAATGGCAGCAAAATATTTAACGGTTAAAGGTGCAAAAGAGCATAACCTTAAAAATGTTGATATACAAATACCGCGCGACAAGCTTGTTGTTTTTACGGGTCTTTCAGGCTCAGGAAAATCCTCGCTTGCGTTTGACACTATATATGCAGAGGGGCAGAGGAGATATGTTGAATCTCTCTCATCATATGCCCGTCAGTTTCTCGGACAAATGGAAAAGCCCGCAATTGACAGCATAGAAGGTCTTTCCCCCGCTATTTCCATTGACCAGAAAACGACCTCAAAGAATCCACGTTCAACCGTCGGCACGGTTACGGAGGTTTATGACTATCTGCGTCTGCTTTATGCAAGAATAGGCATACCCCACTGCCCCGAATGCGGCAGAGAAATAAGTAAACAGACTGTTGATGATATAACTAAACGTGTGCTTTCAATGCCTGAAGGAACTAAGATTCAGGTTATGGCACCTATTGCCAGAGGTAAAAAAGGTGAATATGTAAAAGAGCTTGACTCAATCCGCAAAGGCGGCTATGCAAGGGTCAGAATTGACGGCATAACCTATGATTTATCCGAAGAAATCAAGCTTGAAAAGAATATAAAGCATAATATTGAGGTTGTCGTTGACAGACTCGTTATTAAAGACGGAATACGCTCAAGACTTGCCGATTCCATTGAAACAGCAACAAATCTCACCGACGGACTTCTGCTGATTGATGTTATCGACGGCGAGGAACAGCTTTATTCGCTTAATTATGCCTGCCCCGAGCACGGTGTTAACATTGAGGAGCTTGAACCGCGTTCATTTTCGTTCAACAACCCCTTCGGTGCTTGCCCGAAATGCACGGGCCTGAGTGTATTTATGAAGGTTGACCCGAAGCTTGTCGTTCCGAATCCAAGCCTTTCAATAAAAGACGGTGCCATTCAGGCAAGCGGTTGGAGCATAGCTGACGGCGGTACAATTGCACAGATGTACTACGAAGGACTTGCAAAGGCATATGATTTTTCGCTTGATACACCGTTCAAAGAGCTTTCAAAGAAAGCAAAGGATGTTATTTTTTACGGTACAGACGGCAAAAAAATCAAGCTTGAACGCAAAAGTGAATACGGCAGCGGAACTTATATGACAGATTTCGAGGGCATCATAAACAACCTCGAAAGAAGATACAGAGAAACTACAAGCGAGTGGTCAAGAAATGAAATTGAGGGCTATATGTCCTCAGTTAAATGTCCCGAATGCGGCGGTGCAAGACTTAAGAAAGAATCTCTCGGTGTTACCGTAGGCGGCATTAACATTGATGAATTTTCAAACAAATCAATAGGCGAAGAAATAGAATTTCTCAACAATCTTAAGCTTCGCGAGCGAGATGAAATGATAGGCAGTCAGATTATCAAAGAAATCAAAGGCAGGCTTGAATTTCTTTCAAGTGTCGGTCTTGATTATCTTTCACTCTCAAGACCCTCGGCAACTCTTTCGGGAGGTGAGGCACAGAGAATACGTCTTGCAACCCAGATCGGTTCATCTCTCATGGGAGTGCTTTACATTCTTGATGAGCCTAGCATAGGTCTTCACCAACGTGACAATGCGAAGCTTCTCAACACTCTGCGCCATCTGCGAGATATCGGCAACACACTTATTGTTGTTGAACATGATGAAGAAACCATGCAGGCAGCAGATTATATCGTTGATGTTGGCCCCGGTGCAGGTATTCACGGCGGTGAAATTGTATGCTGCGGAAGTGTTGAAGATATAAAAAACTGCGAAAAATCGGTTACAGGTCAATATTTGAGCGGTAAAAAATTCATTCCCGTACCCCAAAAACGTAGAGAAGGCAACGGCAAATCGCTTGTTGTCCATGGTGCAAGGGAAAACAATTTAAAAAATATTGATGTTGAATTTCCGCTTGGCAAATTTATCTGCGTAACCGGTGTTTCAGGGTCAGGAAAATCATCGCTTGTAAATGAAATTCTCAACAAATATCTCGTCACAGAGCTTAACGGCGCAAAAAAAGTTCCCGGTGACCATGACAAAATCACCGGAACAGAATATCTCGACAAGGTTATAGACATCGACCAGTCACCTATCGGTAGAACTCCCCGCTCCAATCCCGCAACCTACACAGGTGTATTTAATGACATTAGAGATTTGTTTGCTTCAACCGTCGACTCAAAGAAAAAAGGCTACAAGGCAAACCGTTTTTCGTTCAATGTAAAAGGCGGAAGATGTGAAGCATGTCAGGGTGACGGCATTGTTAAAATAGAAATGCACTTTATGAGCGATATTTATGTCCCCTGCGAGGTTTGCAAGGGCAAGAGATATAACAGAGAAACTCTTGAGGTGCATTACAAGGGCAAAAACATCGCTGATATTCTTGATATGACGGTTGAAGAAGGCATGAATTTCTTTGAAAACATACCGAAAATTCACCGCAAAATCAAGACCCTTTATGATGTTGGTCTGGGATATATCAAAATCGGTCAGCCTGCAACAACCCTTTCAGGCGGTGAGGCTCAAAGAGTCAAGCTTGCAACAGAGCTTGCAAGGCAGTCAACGGGCAAAACGGTTTATATTCTCGATGAGCCTACAACAGGTCTTCACACGGCAGATGTTCACAGACTGATTGATGTTCTCCAGAAATTTGTTGATAAGGGCAACACGGTTATTGTTATTGAGCATAACCTTGATGTAATTAAGGTTGCCGACCATATTATCGATCTCGGCCCCGAGGGCGGCAACGGAGGCGGCAAAATAGTTGCACAAGGCACACCCGAAGAGGTTGCAAAATGCAAGAAATCATATACGGGTATGTATCTGAAAGAAGTATTGAAATAATGGAAATATTGAATTTTCTAATATCAAACATCAAAAATGATACTGCTCTGCTTACAATTGTTAATACATTCAGTCGGATGTGCCGAATGGAAATCAACGGAGAAGATGAAATGTTTTTATTTGAAACCGTTCCTATTACACACCAAGACAAACCCATGCTGCTGTTTTCATTAGTCAGACAGTTTTCCGACGGTGATAACGAACCCATACAGATTCATACCGATATTATTTACAACACGAACGAAAGCATCAATAGATTGTTAACTTGTTCATGGCATGATAATTACGGAGATTTCATACAAACTGTTCTGCTTTCAAAAGCATTTGAAGCCTGCAAGAACCTCCGCATCGAAAAGCTTGATATTTGGGCAGAGAGAACATGAAAAAAATCCGCTATGCAATTGCATAGCGGATTAATTTTACTGTAAATTACTGCTCAACTGCGTAAACGCTGACCTTCTTGCGGTCCTTGCCCATACGCTCGAACTTAACTGTACCGTCAATAAGTGCGAAGAGAGTATCATCTGAACCCTTACCAACATTGTTGCCGGGATGGATGTGAGTACCTCTCTGTCTTACAAGAATGTTACCTGCAAGAACGAACTGACCGTCAGCTCTCTTTGCGCCGAGTCTCTTTGATTCTGAGTCACGACCGTTACGGGTTGAACCCATACCTTTCTTATGAGCGAAAAGCTGAATGTTTATCTTAAGCATTCTTTACACCTCCGTAGATTATTTTGATGTTGTCGGGATACTGTTTTGAAAGCTCTGTTAAATGAAGCTCCAGTCCCTTAAGAACCGTTTCGGTTCTTTCGCAAGGTTCTTTGACCGTTAATGACATTGCACCGTTATCTGCGTTTGCCTCGGCTTTTGCACCGATGATTTCGGTTACTGTATTCGCCGCCATATATGCCGCCGAAGAAACCGAAGCGCATACGATATCTTCACCGATATCGGCAAAATCCGCATGTCCTCTGATTTCAAACCCTGCAAGCTGTCTGTTACCGACTAAGAACTTGACCCTTATCATAGGGAAAGCACTTATGCGTTGATAGCAGAGATTTCAACCTTAGTGTAAGGCTGTCTGTGGCCCATCTTTCTCTTTGAGTTTTTCTTGGGCTTGTAGGTCATAACGGTGATTTTCTTTGCCTTACCGTTCTTGACAATCTTTGCGGAAACGCTTGCTCCTGCAACATAGGGAGCACCAACGGTGATACCGTCATCGGTTCCGACAGCGATAACCTTATCAAAGGTGTACTCGCTTGCTTCTTCTGCGCCAAGCTTTTCGATGAAGATAACATCGCCGGCTTCAACCTTGTACTGCTTGCCGCCTGTTTCAATAATTGCGTACATCGGAATTCATTCCTTTTCTTATAGACTCGCTATTCTCGTAACACTTATAAGTGGGCTACCTGAGGCACGAATAAATCCGTTTTTGGGCATAACTCACCCGCCCCGAATATGCGGCATGAAAGATTATAACACAACATTCAAGTGTTGTCAAACCTTTTTTATAATTTTTTAGTTTTTATCGGCAGATTCGTAATCAACCGTCTGATAATTCGTGTTTTCAGGCTCTTCGGGAATAATAAGGGCAACAATAAGATATATCAATACGGGGCTGCCTATGGCAAAAAGAGCAAGCAATACATATATCACTCTGAGGATTGTTGCATCAATATTAAAATATTGCGCGATACCGCCGATAACACCCAAAACCTTTTTATCAGTTCTGCTTCTGTAGAGCTTTCTTTCCATATTTCTTTCTCCTTATCTGTTCTGAATATCTGCTGCGGTAAGAGTATTTCTCATAAGCATTGCAATGGTCATGGGTCCTACTCCTCCGGGTACAGGGGTAATAAATGAAGCTTTTTCCTTAACCTCATCAAAATCAACATCGCCGCAAAGCTTGCCGTTTTCATCTCTGTCCATACCGACATCAAGAACGATTGCTCCCTCCTTGACCATATCGGCTTTAACAAACTTTGCAATACCTACTGCAGCAACAAGAATATCTGCCTGCTTCGTTATCTCAGCAAGATTAACTGTTTTTGAATGGCATACTGAAACGGTTGCATTTCTTGCAAGCATAAGCATTGCCATGGGCTTGCCGACAATATCGCTTCTTCCTATAATAACGCAATGCTTGCCCGTCGGATCTATGTTTTCATATTCAAGGAGCTTAACCATGCCCATGGGGGTACAGGGTACAAGCTCGCCGTTACCGATTGAAAGTCTGCCTACGTTTTCGGGGTGGAAGCAGTCAACATCCTTTTGAGGAAGTATTCTTTCAAGTACGGCATTCTTATCAATATGCTTGGGTACGGGAAGCTGGCAGAGTATGCCGTTAACCTCTTTATCCGCATTGAGTTTATCAATAAGCTCAAGCAATTCATCGGTTGTTGTTTCCTCGGGAAGTGCATATTCAAGCGAACGCATACCCGTTCTTTCGCAAGCGGCTTTTTTGTTGTTAACATAAATACGGCTTGCAGGGTCGCTGCCGACTATGATAACAGCAAGAGTAGGTAAAATCCCCTTTTCCTTAAGTACGGCAACCTGCTCTGCTATTTTATCAAGGTTATATTCTCTTACGGCTTTACCGTCAAATATCTTTGCCATCGGAATCATTCCTTTCTGAAAATATTAATTACACTCTTTTTCCATGGTCTGTTCTGCAATTTCTTCAGGCTGTTCCTCACATTTTTCTTCACCGATTTTGGCAGACTCGGCCTCTTTTTTCAGCTCCTCTTCAAGGAAGAAGTCTACACCGTCAATCGGCTTTGGATTCTTTGTATACTTTATGAGAAGAGCAACAAGAAGCACTGCGCAAACAATTGCTATTGCAGCTGAAAGTGCCTGCGATACACGGATTGTTGTGCCTGCGATATAAAGACTGTCCGTTCTTAAGCCTTCAACAACCATTCTCTCAACACCGTACCATATACCGTAGCAGAGAGCAATCTGTCCGCTGAATTTTCTCGCCTTGCGACAGATTATATAAAGCACAAGCACACCGAGAAGGCACCAAATCGACTCATAAAGGAATGTAGGATGAACAAATTTTTCGGGGTCAACATAGAAACCTTTTTCGGCATGAAGTGCCTGATTTCTGATTATATCATCGGCAATTTTTTCGCTCCACATACCCCAGGGCATTTCGGTATTAATACCAAAGGCTTCCTGATTTGTGAAATTTCCCCATCTGCCGATACCCTGACCTATAAGAAGGCTCATAGAGGCTATATCAAACAGATTCCAGAAATTCATTTTTCTGACCTTACAAACAATAAATGCAGCAAGAACACCGCCTATTATACCGCCGTAAATCGCAAGACCGCCGTTCCATATTTGCGGTATTTCCGAAAGATGCTCACCGTAGTAATCCCATTTTGAGAAAACATAATAAAGTCTTGCACCGACAATACCCGCAAGAGTTCCGTAAATAAGAACATCAACCATTTTGTCAAGGCTCATTTTCCATTTATAAGCCATTCTGCCGCCAAAAAGAACAGCAAGAAGGAAGCCAAAGGCAATTATTGCACCGTAGAATTTGATTTCAACATCTATGCCGAAAAACGAAAAATCAGCAAGTGTACTCGGTATACTGAAACCTCTTTCTATGCCTTTAAAATAAACAACTGTGTAATCGGACATTTTATTATTCCTTTCTATTACTCTATGGGACTGATAACGGAAAGTGCGGATGCATCCTCTTTGAGAACAGCGAGTCTTTCCTGCGCCTTTTCAAGTGTAATGCTTTTGCATGCTTCAAGCTCAGCAAAAGGCTCATAGCCGTTGAAATGAAGATTCATCATAAGATTTGCAGTGTCATCAATATCATTATAACCCATAACCATTCTTCCGTAAATCTTGCGCTTTGCTCTTTCAAATGCAGCAGGGTCTATGCCTTCCTTCTGCATTCTCTTGATTTCTTCACGGAGAATTGAAGCTGTTTTATCCGGATCGGCACTTGTTCCTCCCATCATAACGCAGGAAAAACCGAAGCCGTTGAAAAGCTCTGTACCAAAGCCGAGGTCAATAAGCTCCTCATCAAGAAGCTTTTTAAACAGAGGCGAAGATTTACCCGCAATTGCTTCAAGCATAATTTGAGAGGCAAGCTCATCTTCAAGAGAAAGAAGAGGCTCGGATATATCCTCTTTGTAACCGAGAAGAAACTGTTTGCAGGCAACGGAAAGCTTCTCTTCAATATAATCCCTTACGGGCTTTGCGCTTTCCTTTTCAAATTTTCTTTCGATTTTTTTACCGTCACCGGTTTTGATGCATCCTGCAACAATATCAAAAACCTCCTGCGGTTCAATTGCACCTACTACACAGAGAACCATATTGGCAGGGTTATAAAAATTTTTATAAAGTCTGTAAAGCAGGTCAGCATCAATTTTTGCAATTGAATCCTGCGTACCTGCGATATCAATTCTTACGGGATGAAAAGCATAGAGTGCTTTGAGGAGATTAAACATAACCTGCCAGTCAGGCAAATCCTGATACATTCTGATTTCCTGACCGATAATCCCCTGCTCCTTTTCAACAGTCTGCTGAGTAAAATAGGGATTCTGAACAAAATCAAGAAGGATTTCAAGCGATTCGCCTATATTCTCGGAGCCTTTGAAAAGATACGCGGTTTTTTCAAAGCTTGTGTAAGCATTGGCACTTGCGCCAGTTTTTGCAAAACGTTCAAAAGCATTCAAATCCTCGCTTTCAAACAGCTTATGCTCAAGAAAATGAGCAGTACCCTCGGGAATGGTTTCAAATTCCCCGTCATAATTCTGAACAGCGGTATCAATTGAGCCATATTTAACTCCAAAAACGGCATATGCCGAGTTATAACCCTTTTTAGGCATAACTCTTATTTCAAGACCCGACGGATGCTCTGCGCAGAATACGGTTTCGCCAAGCTTCTCGTTTGTGAGCTGCTTAATCTTCATTTTCTGCCTCCTCCTGCGCCTTGAGCATAAATATAGTATCTATAGAGAGCTTCTTTGCAGCTTCGCAAACCTGCTCCATTGTTACACCTTCAATGCCCTCAACAACATCTTCGGGCATTGTAATTTCTTCTTCAAGCACCTGAGCGGCATACCATGCACAGATGCCTTCGGGAGTTGTAAAAGTATAACGTTCTTTAAGCGAACGTTTTGAAGAATCAAGCACCTCAGGGTCGGTTTTGCCGTTTCTCAAATCAGAAAGCTGACTTAAAATTTCAGCAGATACTTTCTTTTCCTTATCGGTATCAATACCGCCTTCAACAAGAACAATTCCCTTGCTTGCGATAAGCCTTGACCAACAGTAATAAGCAAGGCTCAACTTTTCACGTACATTCATAAAGAGCTTTGAATAAGTGCCCATGCCGAAAATATCGTTCATAACGGTAATTGCGTGAATATTATCCCTGCTGCTCTGCATACCTGCTCTGAAGCCGATAACAAGCTTGCCCTGATTTACGGGATAGCTCTCCTCATATCTGTTAAAATGCCTGCCCTTCTGAATAAACACGGTTTCAGGCTTCACGGGATTGCGCTCAATTTTCTCAAACTTCTTTGCAAATATTTCCGACACCTTGTCAGCATTTCCGCCTACAACCGTAACCTGAAAAATTGCGGTTGAAAGCATATTTTTCCATGCGGAATATACATCAGTCATTTTCACACTCTGAATTTCTTCAACTGTGCCGTATTTTTCCTTGCCGTATGCTTCGTTTGCACACATATACTCGATGCACTTATTAAACGCATAAGTGCGTTTATCGTTAAGCTCCTCTTCAATGCGCTGAACGAGCAGCCTTTTTTCCGCATTGAGATTTTCTGCACCGAAGCTTCCGTTTTTACAGTTGGGACTGAAAATCATGCCTGCAAGAAGCTCTGCGCACTGCTCGACAATGCTTTCATCAGTCAGCGCAAAGCGATCATCAAGGCAGGTAAGGGACAGAGAAAGTACCTGCGATTCGCCGATTTTTGTTACACCTGCCGAAAGACTTGCACCGTAAAGCTCATCAAGCTTGCCGTTGAGAAGAGAAAAATCGGGATAGTCCTTGCACGAACGCTTAAGAAGATATATAAGCAGAGAATTTGCTGCCATTTTTTCATCCATGGGTAATGCCATGGAAACCGAGATTCGCCCTGTTTTAAAGCTGTCTGTTTCAACGGCAACCAACCTCACCTGCTCTGCTAAATTTCTGACCTGAGGCATTATGTCACTTCCTTAAAGCTTTTTATATATTATTTCTCAAATTAAATGTCGCATTCCGCAACCTGCTCATAAGTTTCTCTTTTAACAACAATTCTTGCTTCACCGTCTTTAACCATAATCACGGGAGGCTTGGGTATTCTGTTATAATTCGATGCCATAGAATAGTTATATGCACCCGTTGAAAGAACGGCAAGAATATCGCCCGCTTCAACATTCTGGAGCTTGGTATTCTCCTGAATAAGGTCGCCACTTTCGCAGCATTTGCCGGCAATCGTCACAACCTGCGTCCTTTCCTCGTTTGCTTTATTTGCGCAAACCGCTTCATAATCTGATTTGTAAAGCGCATATCTCGGGTTATCAGCCATGCCGCCGTCAACGGAAACATAGGTACGGATATCCGGAATTTTCTTTACAGCACCGATAGTATAAAGAGTAATGCCCGCTGCACCGACTATTGCTCTGCCGGGTTCAATAAGAACAAAAGGAGTTTTCAGGCCGAGCTTTTCCGAATATTCATGAACAGTCTTTGACACCGCCTTCATATATTCTCCGAAGGGCTTGGGACAATCTGTTTCAAGATATTTGATTCCGAATCCGCCGCCGAGATTGAGTTCTTCAAGCTCAATGCCGGTCTGTGCTTTGATATCCGCAAAAAGCTCAAGCATAACCTTTGCGGCAAGCTCAAACGGGTCGATATCAAAAATTTGCGAGCCTATATGACAATGAAGTCCGCGCAGCTTTATGTTCGGCATTTCAAGAGCAGCTTTTACAGCCTCCATAGCCTCACCCGTTTCAAGTGCGAAACCGAATTTCGAGTCAATCTGACCCGTTTTGACAAAATCATGGGTATGAGCATCTATGCCCGGCTTTATTCTGAACATGATTCCCGCTGTCTTGCCATGCTTTGCAGCAATTGCATTGAGAGTTTCAAGCTCGGTAATGTTATCAACGATAATTCTGCCTACATTATTTTCAACCGCCGTTTCAAGCTCGGCATATGTTTTATTGTTGCCGTGAAAAGCAATTTTTTCGGCAGGAAAGTTT
Source organism: Acutalibacteraceae bacterium (assembly GCA_045544115.1). Classification (GTDB taxonomy): domain Bacteria; phylum Bacillota; class Clostridia; order Oscillospirales; family Acutalibacteraceae; genus CAG-177. Next base: position 14,397 of record JAZPYI010000018.1, read on the forward strand.
ACAGACAGCGCAGTATAAAGCTCTCCGCCCGAAACAACATCAATTCCGATACCCTCGGAAGCACATATACGATGCATTTCCTTGCAGCAAAAAGCCTTGCTTGCATAAAGCACAAGACCGTTGCCGCCGTAATTTTCATCTATCGAATTTCTAAATTCCCTGATACTCTTTCTTATTTCATTTTCATCAAAAACATAAGCAGGAGTACCAAATCTTTTTGATATATCAACGGTATCACAGCCGCCGATAGTAAGATTACCCCTATCGTTAACCGAGATACAATCCGAAACAAACATTGTAAATTCCTCCGTTAAACTGCAGTTTCAATAACTGCCTTCATTTCCTCAACACCCGTGCCTTTAATCGCAGAAAACTCTATCTGCTTTATATCGGAATAATCGGCAAGCTCGGTTTTGAGTGCTTCCCTTCTTTTTTCGGTTTCCGTTTTGTTGAGCTTATCGCATTTTGTAAGAGCAATTACAAACGGAATACCCGTTTCCTTCAAAAAGTTAAGCATTATCATATCGTCAGCCGATGGTGCATGTCGCATATCTATAAGCTGAATTACAAGTGCTATGTTGCGTTCGGACTGAAAATATCCTTCCATAAGCTCTGCCCATCTCTTTTTTTCAGCCTGCTCACGCTTTGCATAGCCGTAGCCGGGAAGGTCAACAAAATAAACACCGTCACCCTTGAAGAAGTTTACCGTTATCGTTTTGCCCGGTACGGAACTGACTCTCGCAAGATTTTTTCTGTTAAAAAGCTTATTAATAAGCGATGATTTGCCTACATTGGAACGTCCCGAAAAAACTATTTCCGCTTCTCTTGAAGGCGGAAGCTGCTTTGAGGTACCGTAAGCAGCCGCAAATTCTGTTTTATCAAATCTCATATCATACTCTTTCTTTACTGTGTAATTGATGCACGGGATGCCTTGGCAACCTCAACCGGCTTAACCGTTTTGCCCTTTGCCTTTTCTTCTTTTTCAAGAGCAACCTCCCATACCTCATCAACTGTTTTTACCGCTTTGAAGCTTATCGCTTCTTTAACCTTTTCGTCAACCTCATCCAAATCGGAAATGTTGTCATAAGGAATAACAACAGTTTTAATTCCCGCTCTGTATGCCGCCATTGATTTTTCCTTAAGTCCTCCAATGGGAAGAACTCTTCCTCGGAGGGTAATTTCACCTGTCATTGCAACATCCTTGCGCACCTTAATTCCCGTAAGAGCGGAAACAAGCGAGGTTGCGATTGTAACTCCTGCAGAAGGTCCGTCTTTGGGAGTTGCGCCTTCGGGAACATGAATATGAACATCGTTTTCTTTATAAAAATTACCGTTAACAGGAAGTGAATCTGCTTTTGAGCGGATATAGCTTACCGCTGCCTTTGCACTCTCCTGCATAACATCGCCGAGTGAGCCGGTAAGCTCAAGCTTACCGCTGCCTTTAAGCACCGCTGTTTCTATTTCAAGCATATCTCCGCCTACACTTGTCCACGCAAGACCGTTTACAACACCAACCTCGTTTTCTTTTATCATTGTATCGGCTTTGTATCTGCGTGTGCCGAGAAATTCTTCAACATCCTCAGGCTTAACCGAAATTTTCTCTGCACCATTTTCAACGACTTCCATTGCCGCCTTTCTGCATATTACGGCAATTTTCTGTTCAAGCGCTCTGACACCCGCTTCACGGGTATATCCTTCTATCACAAGCCTTAAAGCCTTATCGGTTATTTTCAGATTGCTTGCGGTAAGACCGTGGCGCTTAATCTGCTTGGGAAGAAGATGCTTTTTAGCAATTCGGAATTTTTCTTCGCTTGTGTAGCTTCCGAGTTCAATAATTTCCATTCTGTCACGCAGAGGCTCGGGGATATTTGATTCAACATTAGCGGTTGTTATAAACATAACTCTGCTCAAATCAAACGGAAGCTCTATATAATGATCTCTGAAAGTTGAATTCTGCTCAGGATCAAGAACTTCAAGGAGCGCCGAAGTCGGATCGCCCTTGTAGTCTGACGAAAGCTTGTCAACCTCATCAAGAAGCACTAACGGATTGCTTGAACCCGCCTGCTGCATAGCGGAAATAATTCTGCCGGGCATTGAGCCGATATATGTTTTTCTGTGACCTCTTATTTCAGCCTCGTCTTTTACCCCGCCGAGAGAAATTCTAACATAATCTCTGCCCGTTGCACTTGCTATGGAACGTGCAATCGAGGTTTTACCTACACCCGGAGGACCGACAAGGCAGATAATCTGACCCTTGATATCGGGAGCAAGAACTCTTACCGAAAGATATTCAAGGATTCTCTTTTTAACTTTTTCAAGACCGTAATGGTCATTTTCGAGTATCTTGCGGGATTTCGATATATCAGTATTTTCTTCCTTCATATTATCCCACGGAAGCGAAAGACAGGTTTCAATATAGTTTCTGCTTACCGCCGCTTCGGGTGAATGAGAAGAATATTTTTCAAGTCTGTCGCATTCCTTGAAGAGCTTTTCCTTAACTTCATCGCAGGCTTTCAGGTTAAAAATCGCTTCCCTGAAGGAGCTTAATTCCTCTTCATGCGAAGCACCGCCGCCAAGCTCCTCGGAAATCACCTTCATCTGCTCACGCAAATAATATTCGCGCTGATTCTTATCAATCTGCTCCTGAACCTTGTCATTAATATCAGCTTCAAGAGAAAGCAGGTTACTCTCGCTTGCAAGAAGCACACACATTTCTTCAAGACGTCTTATGGGATTTATTGTTGAAAGGATAGTCTGCCTGTCCTCGTATTCGAGCATTATGTTACCTGCGATATAGTCAGCAAGCTCACCTGCTTCTGTTTTCTGCATTACACCGGTCATAAGGTCAGCAGGCATCTGCGGAGCGCAATCAGAATAATCGGCAAAAACATCCTTCGTGTGTCGAACAAGAGCTTTGGCATATTCAATATCCTCTGTTTTAACAGCTTGCTCCTCGATGGGGAAAATCATAGCCTTAAGGTAATTCTTGCCTGCACCGACACCCTCAACAAGCCTTGCTCTGTAAAGCCCCTCAACCGCAACCCTTACGTTACCGCTTTTTCCGGGAAGCTTCAGAACCTGCTTTACATTTGCAACAACACCTATTTCATAAAGCTCGCTGTAATCGGGGTCGTCAACGGAAATATCTCTCTGCGTAACAAGAAAGATTTCCTGATCCGTATCCATAGCCTTTCGCAATGCGTTTATGGACTTTTCCCTGCCCACATCAAAATGAATAAACATATCGGGAAAAACAACAAGTCCTCGCAGTGCAACCGCAGGCATTATTCTTATTTTTTCATCTCTGGTCATATTTATCTCCTTTTAGGGTTTTCGCTTACTTTTAGTTATAATAATACTATCTTAGCATAATATTATATAATATTATAATCAAATCGTCAACACCAATAAAGAGATAAAAGTTTATTAAATTAAAAACAAAATGTAAACAAAATGCAGCCTGCACAAAGCAGACTGCATTTAATTATCAGAATATCATATTATGAATTACCATAAGGAAGAGCGATATATATTTTATGACATCATTGAAAATGCCGTAAATATTATCAAAAATATTTGAAATATTGTTTTCTGCATCTGCAGTACCGTAGCCGGGAAGTGTTCCGTTGTTATCGTCTACTCCGTCATGGTCAACGGCAAATGAATAAACAAGAGGAGAAACAATTGCAAGAAGCAGATATTCAACGGGAGTTACACCGCCGAGAACCTTTGTTGCAAGCTTTGTGATATCGGTAATGAATGAATCTGTTCCGAAATTCTTGAAAATTTCGTTTGCAGCCTTAAAGAATACTTCATCTGCAAGATTTGCAAGGTCATCACGAAGAACAAGAGCAACAAGACGGAGGAAAATAGTTACCTCTGTTGTGTTGAAATCAAAGGATTCGCTTCCGCCGTAATGAGCTGCTACAAGCTCAAGAGCTACATCCCAGCCTGTTTCATAGCTGCTGTCGGGAATTTCAATATTATATTCCGCTGCAAGCTGCTGGATTCCGCCTTCACCGTAAAGGGGTTCTTCAAGAATCTTTCTCAGACCGCCGACTGCGGTATTAACAAGATTATAGAAAACATCGCCTTCTTCAAGACCCATCTGTTCCATTTTGAGAGAACGGGTAAGACGCCACTGAACACCGGCCTTAAGGAAGCCCTTTGAATATGCATTAAGACCTGCGTTCATAAGGTCAAGCTGTTCCTGTGAATAACCGTCGATTTCAGCGCTGAGAGAAGCTGTATCAATCTTATCTACAGTCTTTGCTTCATACTTTATTTCTTCATCGGTAAGTTCAAAATATCTGTACTGAAGAGGATACATGGTAAGTGATGTTGTTGCAAAGTCATAAATGACATTACCGAGAGTGCTTGTATATGTAGCTGCATCGCTGCAGTGCTCATGACCTGTAAACACAAGCTTGATGCCCCAATTTGCAAAAAGCTCTGCGGTTGTGAAATGGAACTTTACAATAAAGTCCTTGCTGAAAATGCTCTGAACGGGCATATGATCAAGGAGGTTATGATGCATCATAAGAATAGGCTGTCTGCCGTCTTTCTTGGCTTGCTGAGCCTGCTCTTTAACCCACATAATTTTCTCGACTGACATACCGTCACCCGTTGATTTGTCGGGATCACAGCTGTCAAGAGAAATAAGTCTGTATTTATCTCCGAGATCTGCAGTATATGAGCAGTTGTCTTCAACAACGGTAAGAGCCTTATCATAACCGAAATCATGATAAATTCTCTTGAAATCATCAATGGTTGTTGCGCAGTTAAGACCTGCATCGTGGTTACCCACGGTAACATAAATCTGTTTGCCCGTTTTTTCTTCAAATGCAGCAAACTTTGCGGCAACATCCAAATGCTCCTGAGCTATGCTTTTACCGTTATCTGCAATATCACCGGAAATGAGAACAAATTCGATGTCATCATTTTCCGCACACTGATTAAGAAATTCATCAATAATCCAACCACTTTCGTTTTCCATTGCAGCACGGCGATTTGCATACCAATAAATTTCATCGTCAATTTCGCCGCTTGCGGTAAGCTCCTCTTCGGGAACATTATAGTGAAGGTCGGAAGCCACTGCAAAGCTCATAACATCATCTTTTTCGGCAGCAACAGCCGCAACCAAAACAGAAGAAACAAGAATGAGCATTGAAAGAACAAAACATAAAATCTTTTTCATTTTTACACCTCTCTGTTAAATTTTCATAATGCCAAGGGTATCAAGAATCGAAGAAATGAGAATAAGAATGATACAAACGGGAGCAACATACTTAATTACTATTGTGAAAAGAGTTTTGCTCTTGAACTCACCCGTAAGCTCAATTTCTTCAATAAGACACTTGGGCTTTATTACATAACCTACAAAAATGCAGGTAAGCAATGCTACGATAGGCATAAGAATGCTGTTGCTTGCAAAGTCAAACATATCAAGAATTGACATTCCGTTAACAGAAATTCCGCTCCATACTCCGAAGCCGAGAGATGAGGGAAGACCGAGAACTATGCAGAAAACAAGTACTGCAACACAGGTTACCTTTCTGCTCCAGCCAAGCTTATCTCTTACAATAGAAACAACTGTTTCCATAAGAGAAATTGAAGAAGTGAGTGCAGCAAAAAGAACGAGAAGGAAGAAAATTGCGCCGATAACGGCACCGCCCGTCATGCTTTCAAAAACCTTGGGAAGTGTTATAAACATAAGTCCGGGACCTTTGCCGAGAGCACTTTCATCTCCGCCCGAGAAAACAAAAACAGCAGGAATAATCATAAGACCGGCAAGAAATGCGATGCCTGTATCAAAAATCTCAATCTGTCTTACGGATTTCTCAAGGTTTACATCCTTCTTCATATATGAGCCGTAGGTAATCATAATACCCATGGCAAGTGACATCGAATAGAAAAGCTGACCCATTGCGGAAAGAACCGTTGTTGCCGAAAACTTGCTGAAATCAGGCATAAGATAATACTTAACACCCTCCATGGCACCCGGCATAAACATCGCATAAACCGCAACAAAAAGTGTCAGTACAACAAGAACCGGCATCATTATTTTGCTTACCTTTTCAACACCCTTTTCAACACCTAAAAGAACAACAAGAGCCGTAAGTCCTATGAAAAGAAGGAACCAGCCTATAGGTTCAACGGGCTTCGCAATAAAGGATTCAAAATAACCGTCAGCCGCAGCCTCGTGGATTCCTCCGCCCAAAAACACGGCAAGATACTTTGTAACCCAACCGCCGATTACGGAATAGTAAGGCAGAATCATTGCAGGAATAATTGAGGCAAGTACACCGATGAATGAGTATTTCTTGTTAAGCTCACCGAAGGCACCGATAGCACTTTTGCCGGTTTTTCTTCCGATTGAAATTTCAGCGCACATAAGAGCAAAGCCGAATGTTACCGCAAGAATAAGGTAAACAAGAAGGAAGATACCTCCGCCGTACTTAGCTGCGAGATAAGGGAAACGCCAGATATTGCCCAGACCTACCGCAGAACCTGCAGCAGCAAGAACAAAACCGATTTTTCCCGTAAAGCTGCTTCTTTTTTCGCTCATAAAAAACCTCCTGATTAACTTTATCAAAAGATAAAATATAGATGATAGATGAAATATTATCTCATATTTACAAAAAATTTACAAGTGTTTATATAAATTTTTTATAAAAAAGACTAACAATATGCAAAAAACTATTGATAGTGACATAAAACCGTGATAAAATTCCGAAAAAGGGGTGTTAAAATGAACTTGGAAGATATGATTTTCACCGCAGATGAAAAGCCGCTTGAAAAGCTTCCCGAAAGCGGCGGATACACCGCAATTTTCAGAAAAATCGGGGTAGTGGGCGACAGCCTTTCCTCCGGCGAATTTGAAAGCAAGGACAAAAACGGCAACAAGGGGTATCACGATTATTTTGAATATTCATGGGGGCAGAATCTTGCACGCATATGCGGCAGCACATGCTATAATTTTTCAAGAGGCGGCATGACGGCAAAAGAATACTGTGAAAGCTTTGCGGATTTTATGCGTTTCTGGGACCCGCAGTATGCCTGCCAATGCTATATTATTGCTCTCGGTGTAAACGACATACAAAACATGAATCAGGATATCGGTTCGATTGACGATATAAATATGGAGGATTATAATCGAAACGGCAAGACCTTCATGGGTTATTATGCACAGATTATCCAAAGATTAAAGAAAATTCAGCCCAGAGCAAAATTCTTTCTTATGACCATGATGAGGGAAAGCGGCAATCACCGTATCCGTGAAAAAACGGAGCTTCACAGAAAAGCGCTGTATGAAATAGCCGAGCTTTTTGACAATACCTATGTGCTTGATTTTTTCACTTACGGCCCCGATTACGATGAAGATTTCCGCAAAAAATTCTATTTGGGCGGTCACCTGAATCCTATGGGATATGTTCTTACCGCTCACATGGTTGCTGCTTATATCGACTACATTATCCGTCATAATTTTGATGATTTTAAAGAGGTCGGATATATAGGAACGAATTTACATTATACCGAATAATTAAACAATGACCTGTGCGGTGAATTTGCACAGGTCATTGTTTGTTTATCGGTTTATTTTTTCCGCATAAGCAAGGGCTTCGTCTATATTCGGCAGGAAGTTTTCCGAACCGAGTTTATCATAAAAGCCTGCTTTTTTCATTACCGAAAGAGGTTGTTCATTTGTATGTGAAAGAATCAGCTTCAAATCGGATTTTTGGCAGGTTGAATAAATTTCATTCAGCGCACGCATGGCAGTTGAATCAAGAGCAGGAACATTTCTCATTCGGAGAATAACCGTTTTCACCCCTTCTTCAAAAGTAATCGAGTTGAATTTTTCCGAAGATGCAAAGAACATGGGTCCCTCAAACTCGATAACCATTGTGTGCTCGGGAATTTCCTTGAGTCTTTCGCTGTCGGGTGCATTTTCTCCGCCCTTTGTCCAAGTTCTTATGTGCGCAACATCCGCCATTCTCTTCATAAAGAGAACAACTGCGATAATCATGCCCACCGCTATTGCAACAACAAGGTCAAATACAACAGTTAAAACAAATGTTACAACAAGTGCAAGAATATCACTTTTCGGTGCGGTTTTGCAGATTTTAACAAACTGTTTCCATTCACACATGTTATATGCCACCATAAAGAGGATTGCGGCAATAACGGGCATCGGAATCCAAGCGGCATAGGGCATGAGAACAACAAGAACAAGAAGCAAAACAGCAGCATGAACAATACCTGCGATAGGAGTTCTGCCTCCGTTTTTAACGTTGGCGGCGGTCCTTGCAATTGCACCCGTTGCGGGAATACCACCGAAAAGACCCGAACAGATATTACCGACGCCCTGTGCAATAAGCTCGGTATTCGAGTTATGCTTATCATTAATCATTCCGTCTGAAACAACGCAGGAAAGGAGGGATTCGATTCCTGCAAGAATTGCAATCGTGAAAGCGCTCGGAATAAGCTGCTTCACCGTGTCAAAACTGAACTCGGGAAAAGAAAGCTTCGGCAAGTCACGGGAAATTGTATAAAGATCGCCGACAGTATTTACCTCCATATCAAATGCTTTTACGACAACAACTCCGACTATAACAGCAATAAGTGAGCCGGGAATTTTCTTGCTGATTTTGGGCCATATGATAAGAATTGCAAGGGAAATACCGCCCATTAAAAGAGCCTGCCAATTTATTGTTGAAATCGACAAAGCAATCGCCTCAGCCTTTTCAGCAGTTTCAACGGTAGGCATTCCCTCAGGGAAGGTAAGACCGAGAAAATCTTTTATCTGACCGATAACTATCGTCAGGGCGATACCCGAGGTAAAGCCTGTTGTTATCGTATGCGGAATGTATTTTATAAGCGAGCCGAAGCGGAAAATGCCCATAAGAATGAGAATAAGACCCGCCATGATGGTTGCAACAACAAGACCGCTTGTTCCGAATTGGGCAACAATTCCCGCAACGATTGTTGCAAAGGCTGCGGTAGGACCTGAGATATTTACGTTGCTGCCGCCGAGGAATGCAATTACAAAGCCTGCAACAATAGCGGTATAAATACCCTTTTCGGGAGAAACTCCCGAGGCAATTGCAAGAGCTATTGAAAGCGGAAGAGCGATAATCGCAACAATTACGCCGGCTACAAGGTCATTGACAAGCTTTTTTTGGCTGTAGCTTTTAAGTGATGAAAATAATTTGGGCTGAAATATGTTCATAATAAAACTCCGTAATATTTTACATTGGAAGGAAGCCGACCAAAAGCCGACTTCCTTAATAATTAAAGACTGTTAAGTTTTTCTTCAAGGAGAGCTCTGATAACTGCGGGATCGCCCGTACCCTTAAGCTCCTTCATAATGCTTCCGAAAAGTGCCTGAGCTGCCTTCGTTTTACCGCTCTTGTAGTCCGCAACCGCCTTTTCATTTTCGGCAATTACACGGCTTACAGTATCGGAAATAAAGGACTCATCCACCTTGGCATTAAGTGCATTTTCTTCGCAGAATTTGTCAACATCAACATCGTTTTCAAAAACCGCCGAAAGAATCTTCTTACCTGCTGCACGGGTAATTTCACCGTTTTCAACAAGCTCAATGATTCTTGCAAGCTTTTCGGGACTGATATCAAGAGAATCAAGCTCAAGACGCTTCATCTGACCCATGCATTCGGTAAGAATCCAGCCTGCAACAACCTTGGGACTTCTGCCCTTTGCAACAACTGCATCAAAGGTATCGGAAAGCTTTCTTTCTGATGAAAGAACGGAGGCTTCCTTTGTTGCAATACCCATATCCTCATAATACTTTGTCTTTTCCTCCGAGGTAGCGGGCATGCTTGCCTTTATCTGCTCAAGCCATTCATCATCAATAATAATTGGCATAAGGTTGGGATCGGGGAAATAACGGTAATCCGCTGCAGTTTCCTTGTTACGCATGGGGAATGTACGTCTTTTAACATCGTCCCAACGTCGGGTTTCCTGAACAAGAACCTCTGTATGACGTTCAATTGCATCAACATGGCGAACCTTTTCAAATTCAATCGCATCCTTGATTTCGGAAAGCGAACTCATATTTTTAATTTCCGAACGTACGCCAAGCTCGTTTGAGCCTTCGGGACGAACGGAGATATTAACATCGCATCTCATCGCGCCCTCTTCGCATTCGGAAATACCCGCAAACTGAAGGCTTGATTTAAGCTTCTTAAGATAAGCGATAACCTCATCAGATGAACGGAAATCAGGCTTGCTGACAATTTCGATAAGAGGCACGCTTGTGCGGTTAAAATCAACAAATGATGTGTTTGTTGCATCATCGTGAACAAGCTTACCTGCGTCCTCTTCAACATGGATCTGCTTTATGCCGATCTGTCTGCCGCCGATATCAACACTGCCCTCAACGCATACGGGATGGAACCACTGTGTTATCTGATATGCGCAAGGAAGATCGGGATAGTAATAACTCTTTTTATCAAATGTTGTATACTGATTTATTTTGCAATTGAGCATAAAGCCGGCTTTAACGGCAAGCTCGATTGCGTGTTTATTTGTTACGGGAAGCATACCTGGCATACCGCTGCAGGCAGGGCATACGCAATCATTAGGCTCCTTGGGACTTGAATGACCGCCGCAGGAGCAGAAAAGCTTTGAGTCTGTTGAAAGCTCAACGTGAGTTTCAAGGCCGATAACAAGTTCGTATTTCATCTTTATGCCTCCATTCCTTCAACGGTATGAGCAATACTGAGAAGTATGCTTTCTTTATATGAATCGGCAACAAGCTGAACACCCTTTGTTACAACTGCGGGCATACCTGTAATGCTCGGAATTGCGGTGTAAAAACTTTCTTCAAACACCTTATCAAATGCCTCAAGAATGTCATAGGACTGATAGCTTGTTTTTCCGCAGGCAGGAGCAAGAATTGCATCATATGATGAAAGAATTTCTCTTACCTTATCGCAAACGATTCTTCTCATGCGCAGAGCCTTATCATAGCAGTTTTCATATCTGCCCTTTGAAAGAACATCCGAACCGTAGATAACAGTTGCCTTGGTAAGGAAGTTCATGCTTTCGCTGCGGCTCTTTACATAAAGCTCATCAATGTTTTTATACTCGGGGGTTCTGTAACCGTATTTGACACCGTCAAATCTTGAGAGATTGTTTGTAGTTTCCGCTGACATAAGAATCTGCCATGCGGTCTGTGCATATGAAACAATATCCAGAGATACGGTTTCAACCTTTGCACCGAGAGATGCAAGCTTCTTTGAATATGCATCAATATTTGCCTTAACCTCTGCACTTGCAGCTTCATAAAGCTCTTTCAAAATGCAGATTTTCATTGAAGAAACATCTTCGTCAAGCGAATATTCGTATTTTTCGGCAGGAAGACTTGTGCCGTCCTTGCTGTCGTGACCTGCGATAACCGAAAGAATTTCCTTCATATCCGCAGCATTTGCAGCGGTAACACCTATCTGCTCACCCGAGCAGGCACAGGCAATAATACCGTAACGGGATACGGTTCCGTAGGTCGGCTTAATAAAGTCAACACCCGAAACGGCTGCTGCACGGCGGGGTGTACCGTTAAGGTCAACATTAAGAGCCGCCTTAATTTCTCCCTTTGCAACAAGAGCTGCAGCAGCACCGGTAAGAGTACCGTTTTCCGTAACCGGCTCAAAATATGAAAATTCACCGAGAAGGTCAAGACCAAATTCGCCTACATTTGTTTTGCCCGAAACAGCATATCCTGCTTTTTCAAGTCTTTCAACCGCTTCCGCGCTGAAAAGAGGCTTGAAGTTTTCAAGCATTCTTGAACCTGCGGTTGCGGGAACATCTTTAACAAGAATCGTATCATCAACGGCAATTTTACCTGCCTTGTTTATTTCATTAATATAATAACTCACTGATAGCACCTCACTTTACAAGTCTGGGAACCTGCCAGCTGTCCTCCGTACTCTGCGGAGCGCCTTCAAGAAGGTCCTTGCGTTCAAAAGGCTGTTCACGTTTATCGTCGCGAAGAACATTGGTCATGGGCATAACGTAAATCATCGCTTCAACATTTTCGGTATCAACCTTTTCAAGAGCCTCTTCATGCTTCTTCATTGAACCGAAAATCTTTTCCATAGCCTTCTTTTCATCTGCCGCAAATGCAATTTCGTTCACGGCCTCAAGACCGTCAAGCTTGCTCTTATCGGAAACAACACCCGATTTCGAGGACTTAACCGTTGATGCGAATGCGGATGCATCGCCGCCCTCGGAACCGAGAGCTTCAACACTTCCCTTGCCTCTGATGCTGACGTTTGCTTCATAAAGCTGAAGCTCTGTTACTTCACCGGGAGCGCCGAGCATCTGATCCTGAGCAGTACCGTCAAGCGGGAATGCAATAACATCTCTGATGGTTTCGGTATCCGCAAGAAGCATTACAATTCTGTCAACACCAGGTGCCATACCTGCATGGGGAGGTGCGCCGAACTGGAATGCGTTATAAAGTGCACTGAATCTCTTTTCAACCTCGTCCTCACTGTAGCCTGCAATTTCAAAGGCTTTTCTCATAATTTCGGGGCTGTGGTTTCTTACCGCACCCGATGCAAGCTCAATGCCGTTACATACAAGGTCATACTGATAAGCAAGAATCTCGGTGGGGTCCATGGTTTCAAGTGCATTAAGACCGCCCTGAGGCATTGAAAACGGGTTATGGGTGAATATGATTTTATCCGTTGTTTCATCGCGCTCATACATGGGGAAATCAACAACAAAGCAAAATTCAAATGAATCCTTATTAATAAGCTCAAGCTCATTGCCGAGCCATGTGCGGATAACACCTGCATTCTTATCCGCAACATCGGAAAGAGTATCGCAGATAAAGAAGATTGTTTCTCCTTCCTTAACACCCGTAAGTTCAACAATTTCCTTCTTCTGGTCGTCTGTAAGAACCTTTACTATGGGATCATCCTTGAACTCATAATTCTCTGCGTTAAGAAGAGTGATATGGGCAAGACCTGCCATTTTAGCCTGCTTGGTTGCGAAGTTGAGGGACTTATCAAAGAACCATCTTTCGTTCTTGCAGGGTGCTACAATACCTCTTACGGGTTTATTCATAAAGGGCTTAAACTTAACTCTTGTAAAGAGGTCGGTAAGGTCGCATATAATAAGAGGGTTGCGAAGGTCGGGCTTATCCGAGCCGTATTTTGCCATAGCCTCTCTGTAAGGAATGCATCTGAACGGAGTTTCCGTAATCTTTTTATCGGAGAATGTGCGGAAAACATCGCTTACAACATCTTCACACACCTTAAGAACCTCCTCCTGAGTGGAGAAAGCCATTTCAAAGTCAAGCTGATAAAATTCACCGGGTGAACGGTCGGCACGGGCATCCTCATCTCTGAAGCAGGGTGCTATCTGATAATATTTATCAAATCCCGACACCATAAGAAGCTGTTTGAACTGCTGAGGTGCCTGAGGAAGAGCATAGAACTTGCCCGGATGCTTACGGCTGGGAACAAGGAAATCTCTTGCGCCTTCAGGTGATGAAGCCGTGAGAATAGGGGTCTGAATATCAAGGAAGCCTCTTTCCTCCATAAGGCGGCGCATATGACCGATAACCTTTGAACGAAGAATAATATTATTATGAAGGTCGGAATTTCTCAAATCAAGAAATCTGTGCTTAAGACGAAGATTTTCATTTGTATCCTTTGAGCCGATTTCAAAGGGCAAATCTCTGCTGCATATGCCGAGAACCTCAAGAGAATCAGCAACAAGTTCAACAAGACCCGTTTCGATTTTGGGGTTAACGGTGCTTTCATCGCGCTTTGTAACCTCACCGGAAACCGAAATAACGGTTTCCTTGCTTATTCCCTTAAGAAGATTTTCGTCATGAACAACAACCTGTGTTACACCTGTTTCGTCACGCAAGTCAACAAAAAGAACACCGCCGTGGTCACGGATAACTTCTACCCAGCCTGCAAGCTGAACAGACTGACCGATATGCGCTTCTCTTATTTCGTTGCAACGATGAGTTCTATACATTTTCCATACCTCCGATGCTGAAAATACAATGTAATATATGATAAGAAATCATTTATAAAAACAAAAAAGCCCCGAGAATCATTACAATTCTCGGGACGAGTTTATTATTTTACCCGCGGTGCCACCCGTATTGATACACAAAGTATCCGCTCTTTATATTTTATTTTTGAACAAGGAAGTGTTACCGTGCTTACTACTCATTTAAAGCGCACTTTCAGCCCGTGATGCGCTATCTCTTTTAAACTTTCCGAAAAAGCCGGGTCTTCACATGATATTATAACAAAAATTTCTTCAAAGTCAACAACCAAATTTAACTAAATGCAGGAATTTTTATAATATATTTATTATATATTTTCCCGAAATCAGGTGTTATGCGGTTGAAAGCCGCAAAAAAATATTCAATCACTCGGTTATTTCAAAGTTCACACAGCGATGATATAATAAAGCAAGAAATATTTCAAAAATATTCTTACGGAGGAATAACCATGAGCATAGAAAAAGCAGGCGAGCAAATTGCAATGCTGCGAAAAGCGAAAGGTATCACACAGAATGAACTCGGCGAAAGACTCGGTGTATCATTTCAAGCTGTCAGCAAATGGGAAAGAAACGAAACTCTGCCCGATACTGCCGTCTTACCCGATTTGGCAAAGGTTTTGGAAACAACCGTTGATTTTATTTTGAGCGGCGGCGAAAAATCGGTTGAATATAAAGGCAGAATATGCGTTTCGGATATGATAAGCGGAATAAAATGTCTGAAAAGCATGGGTGAGTTTATCGGAAAAGAAAATATTATTTATCGCTCGGCAATAAAAGGTATCAATAAAGAAATGAACACGGATATTGAAGAGGCTTTTACAAGCGATTATGCCTTTGAGGCTTTTGTTGCAGAAGCGGTTATTCAAAATATAATCATGGGGGCTTATGTTGACGTTACGGATGTAAAAATCAGCTTTAAACATGAGCATTTCAGAAAAATTGTTCTTGACTATTGCGGAAGGTATGGATTGAAATAAATTTACGGGGCAGTTAACTGCCCCGTTTTTTACATCTGTTCAAGAATATACTGCTTGACATCTTCGAGCTTGCTTTTCTGCCATTCATTTTCATCTGCTTTTTCGGCAAGCGGGCAAAGGATAAAGAAATCGAGGGTTTCGCCAGGAACTCTGCCTGTTCTCAAAGGCTCTGCAAAATGCTCTGCCCACTCCTCTTCAGTTGCATTTTTAAACCTTTGAGGATTGAGATATGTCATCTGCCTTTTTGTGGCGGCAATGTGCATTTTTGCGGAAAGCGGCGAAAGAAGATTAAAATCTTTCTCCTGAACATCAACAAAAATTCTCGGTAATTCAGCTTTTACGATGTGTTCGGTGCCTCTTAATATTTCAAGCCCCATAGGCTCCCACGAAAATTCGGTTTCGGTAAAATTAATTTTCACAAGCAGACCAAATTCGGTGTTATACTGCGAGCGCTGATAGTCCGTATCAAAAATGAAATTTCCGAGCGAATAAAATATAATCTTATCCCCTACCGTTTCGTAATTCATAGGCACATGAGGATGATGAGATACCACAATATCAGCACCCATTTCGAGATATTTATGATAGCGTTCTCTGGTATAAGGGGACGGAAGCGGGGTAAATTCCTCGCCCGCATGAGCAACAACAACACACCAACGGCAGGTTTTCTTGATTTCATTTATTGTGTTCTGAATTTCGTCAAGGTCGCTCCAGCTGTAGCAGCCCGCCTTGTTTTCATCCGCCTTTCGGCAAGCACGTTGATATCCGACTCCGAACAAACCTATTCCGCCTGCTTCATCCAGAATAACGGGTTTTCTCGCTTCATGAATATCCATACCGGCACCGATGGTCTGAACATCATTTTCCCTTGCAATTTCAAGAGTGGTTTTAATGCCGTATTCTCCTGCATCCATGATATGATTATTGCAGATATTCCAGATATCGGCATTCATTTTTTTGAGAACCTTAACAGCTTCGGGATCAATGGTATGCAGAAGCTGCGCAGCTCCGTCTTTTGTTGTGTTCTGCTCAACAGGCGCAACAGGGCCCTCAACATTCGCAACAACATGGTCAGCACTATGAAGAAATTCCAGAATCTCATTTGATATAAGTTCCTCGTCATTCCATTTGCCGTACATATATCTGTCAAAACCGATATCACCGGTAAAAACAAGGGTTGATTTATCTTTCATGGCATTATCCTTTCAAAATATATATAAAAGTATTATTATATTATCACAACAGAATGAAAAGAGCAAGAGTGTGGCAACTAAAACGCAAAGATTATCTTATGCAACACAAACGATTCCAATTTAATATTTTGCTTATGATACGTTCTATCGACCGGCAGAACATATGAAGGTCATTGAGGGAATAACAGAACAGCTTAAAAAAGCAAAACCAAACGGAACGGGTTGCCCGTATGAACATCATTGAAGCACAGGTAAAGGATATTGTTGATTATGAGTTGTTTTTTACACCATAAACACATAAAAACTCAGGTGCAACGGGATTCAATTCCCGCTCCACCTGAGTTTCTTTTCATGCTTCTGTTTTTTCTTCTGGGTATCAGGGCTAAAAAGCCCTTAATTGCGAATTTGAGGGGACAAATCCATTTCTTATCAAGACAAATGCCATAAAAATCAGTACCCGTATTCAGGGTAAATATACTCCTCACTCCATGTGCAGTTTTCGGTTGTTATATCTTCAAGAAACATAAAATATGATGTTTCCCAATAGCCGAAAGTGCAGTTGCGAAAAGTAAGTAAACAATCATCGGTTTTATCAAACCAACCGAAACCGTCTGATCCTGTGAGAGTGCAGTTTGTAAATTCAAACTCGCCAGAGACATCAACAATATTCATCGGACCGTATGAACAATCACGGATTATGGTGTTATTCACATAAACATCTCTTGTTCCGTTTTTTGCTCCGATACCGTATACACCGCAGCCGAAAAGGTCCATAGAGTTGAGGTTTATATTTTGACAAGCCGAAAAATTCAGAACATTACCGGAACAATCACCTGTTTCAGTATGTCCCATAGTAATTCCGGACAAATCAATGTTAGAGCAGTATTCAAAATTAATTACTGCAGCATATCTTGGAGTAACTACAATTTCAGTATCATTGGGTTTTCCTGTTTCACCTCTTATGATTAGGTAAGACAAGTCGGTTATAACAAGCTCTGAACCGTCATAACATTCACGCACTTTTACATGTTCGTTTAACTCATTCCAGGTTTCGCCTTGCATTTCCCAAATATTGGCTATGTTGTTGCTTAGATTGTAGAATCCGCTTTTAATAACTATATTTGTATTTGGTGCAATTGCGTTAATTAACTCTTCTGATGTACTGACAGAAACAGTTTTCATTGGTATTCCGCTTTTTTCAACAGAGTAAAACGAATCGGATGAATTGCCGTTTTTATCAGAAAGCAAAAGCTTATCCGGTGAAGTGGGCACTGCAAAGATATTGTCACCTTTGTAAAGTAAACCTATATCTGTTTCGCAGATTTGTTTAATTTTGCCGTCTTTAAGACCGAATACACTTAAAGTCATTGATTCGCTGCCATCGCTGAATACATAGAGGAAGCTGCCACCGTCTGCGGTTTTAATATAATACGGATTCAGGTCATAAGCAAACCAATCCACCTCATAATTTGAGCCTTCCGAATTTATTCCGAGTGTGTAATAATACCTGCCGTCATAGTCATAGTTACCTGAAACGTTAAGCTCATCTGCACACTTGTCACCCGTGATGTCGGTAAAAAACGGCACTGACAAAGGCAAACCTACCGTATAGGCATTCGGTACGGCAGTATATTTTTCTTTGAACAGCTCGGGATATTGAGCAAATGTTACCGTTGCAATCTGAATACCGAAATTTGTGGGAGCAACCGCACCCGGATTAAAATAAAATGTTATACCGTTATAATCAAGCACCCATGTGATATCTTCCTCCGGAGTGTTTTTGAAATAATCCGTAATGGAAGTTTTGCCGAAGGGCTCTTCTTCACCTATACGGCTCATAATAACCGTTTCAACAATTTCGGGAATTTTTGCAATATCCGTTACAACATCGGAAAGAGCAAGTAGTTTTCCGTTTTCAGTATCATAATTATATCCTGCAAAAGCACGGGAGTTTTCATTTGCGTAATCTTCAAGAATGCTTACCGCTATGCTGTCGGCACGCCTGACCTGAACATCAAGAGTTGAAACACGGGTTGAAAAAGAAGAATCTCTATCATTCAAAAACTCTTCTGTTGCGTCAGCAATGAAGTTATCTTTTTCTTCTTCCATTGTTCTTTTTCTCATCACGGAAGTTTCCGCGAGAGCCTTGGCAAGAAACGGATATTTTTCCTCCATTGATTTATCAAGGGTAACATCCGTATATTCGCTTCTCACAAGCATTTCGGGATAATCCTTATACCATTCATAATGAGAAATATATTCTTTATTTAGTGAAAGAACGTTAATTTCTTCGCTTACTTCGTTTCCGGCAGTCTGTGTTGTTTCGTTAGATGTAACCTCCTGCGGAGAATCTTCTCCGCAAGAGTTAAAACCAACCACGAAACACAAGATCAGTAATATGCTGACAAATTTATTTAATCTATTCATAGAAATCAAAATCCTTTGACGATGAACGTAACAACCTCTGTTGCTGAACGGTCTTCACGTTCATCTGTCATAATTGTAATTATACTTCCGTCATCAAGAACTGCGGAATCGCAGAACCACGGGTAATTTGTGGAGAAAATATCTCCGCCATAAATCTCTGCAATGAAATTGCCGCTGTTATCCCAGAGAAGAACATCTCTCATATTGCCGTCAAAAGCAATGTAGCCGTTTGCAGTCTGTGTAACATACGTTACACTTCCGAGACCCTCATCTTCTGCATCGCAGAGAGTTTTCTGAAGAACACCGTCTTTGCTGTAAACGAAAACCTTGTGACCGCTGTCGTCTGCGGCATTTGCGCAGACGAAGATATTGTTTTCATCAACACAGAGCTGCATTATTGTATCAGCTTCTTTGAAGGTTACGGGAGTTGAGGTGTATGTATTTCCGCTGAAAGTAACGATTTCACATTCATTTGATGTGAAGAAATTCATGCCCCAAGCACCTGACGGATGAATTGCAAGGTTATCAATGTCTTCGTATGTTGCAACTGTTTTACCGTCTTTGATGCAGAGAACATCATTCATTGAGCCGCTTACCCAGAGTGTACCGTCTGCAGTTGCTTCAATTCTGTCGTAATCGTCTTCGGGAAGCTCGATTTTTTTTACAAAGGCAAGATTTGTACCGTCATAGTGACATTCGCTGAGTTCACCGTCAACAAGAACATATACTCTGTCACCTATTGCGGCAACAGAATGGTCGAAGGTTTCAAAGGTGGTAACGGGTGCTTCAAAGGGAACAAATGTTGATGTAACGGTAAATGAGCCGGCATTTATGCTTGCGTCATCTGCCGAGAATCTTTCGCCTTCCCACTCCCAAGGGCCATCTTCATTTCCGATATCCTCAAGCTTGAAGGTTATGCCGTCAAGTAGAGCCTGAATACGGCTATCGTTAATATCAGTTGTATCAAATTCAACGTAAACCGATGCATTTGCGTTTTCAACACGGTTGAAATAAATGAGTGTGTCGTCGCCATCGTCATACTTAAGAAGGTCAACACCGCCGACCTTTACGGTTTCATAAGCATTATTTTCCTTGTACTCATACTGGTTGAAGCCGTAATATACAAGGTCTTCACGGAAATCGTAAGGCTCGTCAATCTCAACACTGATTGTTGCCTCAACCAAGTAATATTCGTTGTCATCGGGATCGAGAATCTGAAGAACAGCTTTGGAGTATCCTTCCTCATTCTTAAAGTCATCTTCAATGTTTATCCAGTCACCGCCGAAATTAACGGTAAAGAGCGATGCTTCAATGGCTGCATCAGAATTGACAGACGGCTGTTTTGTGGTGTCGGGATTTTCGGGTGTATCTTCACCGCAAGCGGCAAGCGAAAATACCATTAAAAGTGCAAGAAGTAATGCGAATAATTTTTTCATATTTACATCTCCTTTCATTTTTTATGCCCAGGGGTCTTCCTCTACGGGCACACGGATATCCGAAAGGCATTGGATTTCAACAAGGAACCACTGACCTGTTGAGGGCTTTCTGCGAAGCTTCATAGGTCTGGGGTTATCTGCGCCGCCGCTTTGAACATAAAGTGTTGCCCAATCTGCATTATCGAAGGAATAAGGATTTTCTATAACGGTAATTTTATAGGGCACATCAGGCTTATAGCTGTTCTGCGGAGTTGCACCCTCGAAATATGAGCGAGCCTTATAGCCATCGGAGCCGAGATGCTCTTTGATAAACTGCTTTTCAAAGCCGCTGACTTCGCCCGGACCTTTTAAGAAGTTAAGCATTTCAATCGTTGCGTCGGGATTGTGCTCATAATTGCACAATGCCGCAAGAGTGAGTGCCGTTGTTTTGAAGGCAGAATCAAGACTTGCTTCGGGCATAGCCTTAAGCTCAGCAACGTTTGTCGGAAGTGAGGCAAAGGTAAAGGTTTCGGTGTGGTTTCTGCCCTTGCCTACTGACTGCACGGCATTGTTCACCGCTTTGTTAATACCCTGCGAAACCTCTCTTTTAAGTGCGGATTCTGCCTGCCTTTTGAGTGAATCAAAAAATCCCATTGGTAATTCCTCCTATTCTTTGATAAATCTGTAATTCATAAAGGTAAAATATCCGCTTTCGTCAAGCGCCTTTACCCATGTTTGCGCTTCTTCGTCAAAAACCTCACCCTTAATCCCTGTGTCGTACCAAAGCTCACCGTCATGCAATTCCCACTTCATTGGTGAATCGGCAATCATGCCGTCAACAAGAGTGAAATATCCCGCCGCAACCGCTTTGTCAACCTCAGCCTGCGATACACCCTCGGGCAGAGGCATAAGCATATACATTTTGCCGTCATCGCATATTTTAATCTGCATACCGATAATCTTTTTGCGTTCCTTAATTTCTTCGGCAACGTCATCCTTGTCTGTCTCGTCTATGTAAAGCATAGGTGAAGCAAGATACCCTTCTGCCGTCAGATAAACAAGTTCGTCATTATCGTTGAATACTCCTATTGAGTGAAATTTCCACTTGCCGATAAAATCCATATACTTTCCTCCAAACCTAATTATTTTTGTTCTCAGTCTGCTTGGGTTTTTCTCTGCGTTCGACGTTGTTATAAAGGAAATTGTCCGCACTTCCTGTTATAACCATACTGCCGGGTCTGGTATAAACGGTTGCATTTTCCTGCATTTTTACCGACTTGTTTTTCGAGGCTATGCCGTTAATGATAAGGAACCCGACAAGCAAACCTATCAAAAGCGAAACGGGCAACCATATAATAGAAACGCCGTCTTTTTCTTCGCTTGCTCCTATTGTATCAGTGTCGTTATTCAAAGGCTCTCCGTCATTAACATATCCGCCCGAGTAGCCGTTTTCAAGATATTCTTCCGCAAGCTCATAGCAGGCATAAATTCCGCCGTAATAGCTTTCGTTCAAATCATAAGCATCAATCATGCTGTCAATAGCAGCATCGCTGAAAACTTCATCTGCGTTGCCAGAAGTGAATACGGAATATGCTTTGTTCCAATCGTCATGAACGATTATAATTCCGTTTTCGTTATCGGTGTAATCGTCATATGTTCCCGAAGAAAATTCATCGGCTGTTACATCGCCCGTACCTTCGGTTATGCAGAAAAGCACGGTAACACCGTAAGCAGCTTCAAGCTTTTCGGCAAACAAATCAAGCTCTTCAATTTCACTTAAAGAGAGCTTATCGGCATAGTCAATAACATACTCCTGAGTATAAGCAGATGCAGAGAATACAAACGAAACACAAATCATAGCTGCAATAATTGTTGCAAAAATCTTTTTAGTCATATCTTCTGCACCTCCTTAAAGCAGCTCTATCAGCCACATAAGGCCGTAGATAACAGCACCTATTCCTGCCCCGAGCAACAGTGAAGACTTTGTAACAGCTTTTTTATCGGTCGGAATATTGCCTACGAATTTACCCGTCTGTCCGTTCATTGCAAAGGTAAAATTCTCGCCGTTCCACTTTGTATTGAGAATCCATACGGGATAGAGTGCGTATTTATAAATGCCGTTTACGACATTCATATTTGCACCCTGATTTTCAACCTCGTCATATCCCTTTACGGTTTCTTTGAATGAATCAATGATGCTCTGCCTGATTCTTTCGTTGGCTCTGGGCATACTTTCTTCAGCTGTGACATCGTATTTGTCTGCAAGATAGCCTGCGAGATATGCCGTGTTGAAATCAACAGCCTGCGACAAATCAAAGGGTTCAACGGATTCCATAAGGTCATCAGGCATTTTGGTTGAGCCGTCAACGGGAATGTTGTCAAAGCCTATGTTACCGCTTCTGTAAACGTCAAAATATGATGTTTCGGTGTATTCGTAATTTTCGTCCGACCATGTCTTTACCTTTTTGGCTTTGTAGTTTGCGTTGCCGATTGCATCGCAGGTGAAAAGCCAATGCGGAACGTAAACACCCTTAATTTCTTCAAGGCGGTTATCGGTAAGGAAAGATTTAGGCACGAATTTTTTGGTTGAGATATGCTTTTTGAGTGCTTCTTTTGCTGCTTTTTTGTCAAGCTTGAAAGGAATTACAAGGTCGGGCTTCAACGCACCCGAAAACTGCCCCTTCATAACGACCTGATTACCGCAGTAAGGACAACTTGTTGCACCAGTTGTTGTATCGGCAACGATTTCACCGCCGCAGGAATTGCAGGCATAAACACTCATACCGTCTGTTTCACCTGCTCCCCACTGTGTGCCCTGCGAATTCCAGTTGATTTGCTCAACCTGATTTGATGTATCTTCGGGCATAGCTGTTATATCAAACTCGGTATCACAATAGGGGCATTTGAGCCTTTGTGCACCGGTGTTGAATTCAACCGCACCGCCACAGCACGGACATTTCTGTTCAAGTATTGTTGACAAGGTTAATCATCTCCTTGTTTATTTGTATCTGTCTGAGAATAAACCATACCGTCTTTATCCGGCACATAAAACTTGGTTTTGTAATACCAAACGCCTGCCGCAACAGCGGAAATCAAAACAACAACTGAAATAATGATTATCACAGCCTTCATTTTGTTCATTACTGTTTAGGTGTGCCGCAGAATGCACAGAATCTGCCGCCGTCATTGTTTGCCTGACAGGAGGGACATACCCAAGCCTGTAATACGGGCTGCTGTACGGGAGGCTGATTATACTGATTCTGCTGAGCATAGGGATTAGGCTGTTGCTGTGCATAAACATTCTGCTGTGTGTAGGGATTGGGTTGTGCATAAGGGTTAGCCTGCGGCTGTGCGTAAGGATTGGGCTGACCGTAAACACCTGCAGGAGCATAGCCCTGATTCATAGGCATACCGTTATTCATAGGCTGGTTAAAGCCGTTGTTCATAACCATACCTGCATTACCGTTTTGTGTAAGGTTGTTTATAACCTGCTGTGCGGTCTGCTGGTAGCGGTTATATTCCATCGTGCCCATACCCTCGACATCGCTGTCGTTAAGTCTTACGGTAATTTCATCAAAATAGGGATTGTTTACCTTGATGTCAATATAGAAATCGTATGTAAACTTGTATCTCGGCGGATTGTAGCTTACCTCCTCGCCATCCTTGCCCTGAGTATAAATTTCTTCACGGTCTTCATCTACCCTGAGGTTACAGCCCGTAACACTTGAAAGCGGAATAACATCGGGGTTTTCATCGCTCCAGCTGCCGGGATTGCGACGTGAAACAACAAAGCTCTGCTTCATCGGGTCGATATAAATTTTGTCGTCCTCACCAAAGGTGAACATCGGTGAAAATCCTGAAAGCATTTGCTTGTTCTGCTCTCTGTAAGCAAGCTGCTGTTTGATTTCGTTAACGGTTGAGCTTCTTCTTTCGCTGAAAAACGGTGACAGCTTCTTAGCACAGTCCTTACACATATTGCCGTCTTCAAGCTTTCTGTTGCCCAAAAGTCCGATTTTGTCACCGCAAATGTCACAATATTTCTTATCAAAAAGTCCCATAGTTAAATCTCCTTTATAAAATTTTATTTAATGTCGTTTGAATCGAAGATGTCGCCGCATTCGGGGCAAAACTTCGGGGGATTGTGGGGGTCTTCGGGCTTCCAGCCGCACTTGTCGCACTGGTAAAGCGGTGCACCCTCAGGCTTCTTCTGTCCGCAGTTGGAGCAGAATTTGCCTTTGTTTACTGCGCCGCAAGCACAGGTCCAGCCCTCTGTCTCGGGCTTCTTTGCTCCGCATTCCGTGCAGAATTTACCGCTTACGGTTGCTCCGCAAGCACATTTCCAGCCGTTTGCGGGTGCTGCGGGAGCTGACTGTGCAGGTGCCGCTGCTGCCTGCTGCTGTTGCTGCTGTTGCTGCTGTATGCCTGCCTGATACATCTGTGCAGCATTGAAGCCGCCGTTAGCACCCATAGCCATATTGAAGCCCATAAAGCCGTTCATTGCACCGCTTTCGTTGCTTGCCGCTGCTTCCATTGCATTTGCCTGTGCGTCAGTCATTCTGCCTGCCATCATAAACGGGTTACTGCCCATTGTTGCGGCATCTTCCATCTGTGTAATCTTCTTCATATCCTCGTCTGTGAGGGTAATGGGATTAAGTGCAATGGACTCAACGGAAATACCTCTGCGGTCTGTCCACTCACTCTTGAGTGCCGCATTCATTGCATCCTTAAGCTCGTTTGTGTGTGCAGGAATCTGTGCAGGGCGAAGCTCAAGCTCTGTCAGCCTTGCAAATGCAGGCTGAAGCGCAGAAATAAACTCTGTCTTGAGCTGCATATCAATTTCTTCTCTTCTGTATTCGTCGTCAACATTGCCTGCTATCTTTGTGTAGAAAAGAAGCGGGTCTGTGATTTTGTAGGAATAGACACCGTTGCATCTTACCTGAACGGTTCTTGCCATACCAATTCTCTTGTTGACAACCTCAAACATAAACGGATTCGCTGTGCCGAATTTGTTGTCTAAAATTTCCTTTGTGTTGAAATAGTAAACTCTCTGGTCCTTGCCGGTATCGCCGCCGTATGTAAATCTTTTCCCGACCAATTTGAATGTTTCTTTGATGCTGTCACCAAGCTTACCAGAAAAGATTGAAGGCTCTGTTGAAGAGTCATAAGTAAACTCACCCGGCTCTGCACAGACCTCAACAATCTTGCCCTGCTCTACGATAATCATACACTGTCCGTCTGCAACAGCAATTCCCGAACCGTTTGAAATTATGTTGTCATTTCCCTTTGTATTAGATGAACGTCCGCTGACTCTCTTTGAGCCCTTGACCATAAGCACATCGTTTTCGAGTGAATCGCAGTAGAAAAATTCCTTCCACTGGTCTGCCAAAGTGCCGCCGAGTGCTCCTAATCCTGCTTTAATAAGTCCCATATCATATTTCTCCTTTCGGATTTAAATTTATACTGTGCAATTTTATTGTATTTTCTTTTATGTTTAAAAATAAGTAGCCCCAAAGGCTACTTCCTTAAAAAAAGGGCTACCTTTAGGGCTACCGTGTCAAAAAACAGCATTTTGATTTGTAGCTGTTGCACAAACAATTTACTGTTTGACAGTCGTAATTAATTGTGGTAAGATTTTTAATAGTAAATTGTAGGGAGGGATAATGTGTCAACCATATACGGCATTGCGTTTTGTGTTTCTTTGCTTATGATTGGTGTTTACTACTTTGTTGACCGTAAGCATGACAAATGGCTCGGACATCTTTTTGCATCGGTTGCCGTTTGCGACATGGGTTATTTCCTGCTATCTCTTTCCGATACACTTAATGCGGCTCTATGGGCAAACAGAATTGCATATCTCGGAAGTGTTTTTCTTCCGTTTTCTCTTCTGATGATGATAATGACTCTGTCACGGTTTACTTATCCTAAATGGTTACCGAAAGTTCTTGTCGCAGTAAATACGGTTATGTTTTTAATTGCCGCAAGCGGCGGTTTTTTGCCGATTTACTACAGAGAGGTTTCACTCGGATTTGACAACGGATATCCCGTGTTAATTAAAGAATACGGTCCGCTTCACCCGGTTTATAAAATTTTCCTTTTTGCATATTTTGCCGCAATGGTGGCTGTAATTGCTCATACAGCAATCAAGAAAACCGTTGTTTCAAGCAAACATACAGTATTCCTTGCCTTTGTTGTAATCGGGAACATTGCAATATGGCTTGTTGAAAATATGATTCATTCAAGCTTTGAGTTCCTTTCAATTTCATATATCGTAACCGAGGGAATGATACTTTTACTCTATTCGATACTGCAGGACTACGGAATAACTGACACGCAGAAGGAAACTGTTACGGTAATCGAACAGCACACAGAAACGGTTGAAATAATCAAATCATTCAGTGGCGAACAAATTGAGAGTATTCTGAATAACTGGAAATCCATTGAAACTCTTTCTCAAAGAGAAAAAGAAGTATTGCGCTTCCTTCTCGAAAACAAAAAACGCAAGGTTATTGCCGACACACTGTTCGTAACCGAAAGCACCATCAAAAAACACACTGCAGCAATATACCGCAAGCTCGAAACTGCAAACAGAGCAGAGCTTTTTGAAAAAGCAAAAGAATTTTTACAGTAAAGCTGTTACACTTTATGTGTGACGGCTTTATTTTTTACAAATTAGTTTTATAAAATCAAACATTTCCCACACCGTAATTTAACGCAATTTTTTATCTTTCATCAGTACATATAATAAAGTAAATTTGAAAAAGCTTAAAAAATTTTTTACCTTCCCATATGGGAGAGTGTTTTTTGTCGGAAAGTGTATTTGAAATCGGGGCGTACAAATGCCGACAGTACCTTTGTTGCACGAACTGATTGACTCAATTGAAGTTCACGAGATTGAAGGTACGGACAAAAACAGAACACAAAGAATCGTTATCCGTTACCAATTTGCAGGGTATTTTGAACCGCCAACCGTCAGCGAAAACTACAAGGCTGACATACGGCAAGGTGTTGCAGTTGAACATCTGACAGCATAAAACAAAAAAGGTCGCAGACCGTAAAAAGTCTGCGACCAATAAAAAACTCAATTTTCAGCAAAAAAGTGAGTGTTAATAACGGATTTATTAAATTGTATATTTCCCACAGTACCACCCGACTACACCATCTTTCTTCACAATGCAGCCCTTTGAGTTCTTGGAAAGAATTGAAAGTTTGTCTCCTTTTTTTACAGGCAAAAGGTAATCGGTATAGTCAAAGCATTCGGTTTCGTTTCTAATGTAGGTGTTTGGAATATTTATTTTCCGTCCGCTTTTTGTGTGCTCAATATATGAGAATTCTTCGCCTTTGTTTAATATTCTGATTTCTTTATTAATCCATGATATGTATACGGATTCGGTGCTTGGATTTTGATCGTCAAGGGCATATACCGTTGGAATTTCATCGTAACTTATATGAGTTATATCATCAACAGAGCAGTTTATATCGGGAATGATAAGAAGGTTTAACTGTCCGTCTTTTTTCACTCCGCAACCTCCGTCTATTGAAATAATTCTTTTGTTGCGGTCAATAATGGGATTCATTTGCGGTATGTCGGAGCCATACAAAACAACAGGCCAATGCCCCGTAATTACATATTTATCAAAAACATCGGAAGTTATCTCTGCAAAAGCATCAAATTTTGTTAGCTCAAAAACACTTTTGTCAACATTATCCGAAGCCTTCTTTTCCCGCAACCCGCCGTGGACAAAAACATAATTTTGTGTTTCTACAACAGTCGGCAGATTGGCAATAAAATTAAATTCATCTTTGAAACGGGTTATAACAGCTTGCTTTGATAAAAGAATATCATCGGGGCTGTTTATCGTATAACCGCATTCGTCGGCAAGCTCTTCATAAAACGATGTGCCTGTCCATTGCCTTAAATTTGAAACATAATTATAAAAACCACACACGTTTTCTTCGGAGAGTTCATGTATCAGCTTCAGTCTGTATGCATCCACATTGCCGATAAGAGGAATAACGTTTACTTGTTTGCAAAGTTCCATGACATAACGTAAAGTTTTCAGATTTTCAGGACCTTTTTCAATCATATCTCCAACAATAAATAAAATGTCGTCATCACAAAAAGAAGCTTTTTCTAAAACTTTTTTCAAGTAAGACAAATGACCGTGAATATCGCTTGTAACAAGAATTCGTTTTCCCTGCTCTATAGTAATCTGTTCGATTTTTGTACTTAAATCTATCATTGCAAACTATCCTTTTTGTTTTTTGCAGTGTTCAAAGTTGAAACAAGGATTCTTTTTATTTCCAAGCAATCTTCAAGTAACGATTTACCCTCTTGCTCTGTTATATATTCAGATAAAATCAAAAGTCTAAGCCAATATTCTGTTTCTGCGGTTTCTTTAAGTGAAATCTGAAGTTTAGCTATAAAATCGGCTTTTGAAACACCGTAGACTGCTTCATTTGCATTTGCACCAATGCTTGTTCCAGAACGAACTATCTGCTTTGAGATGATTGTTTCTTTTTTCTCTTTGATGAGATATTTATACAGTTTTACGATTCGTGCTGCAAATTTCAATGATTTATCTAACAATATGTTTTCTTTCATTTTCACACCTCAAAAGAATAGAGAAGAAAGAATATTGAATAAAGAATAATACAAACAGCGCCAAAGCACAGTTTTATTATTTATCATTTATTCTCTATTCTTTCTTCTTTAAGCCTCGCAAGAGGCACTGTCTGGCCCGCCCGAAGGGATTTGAACCCCCGTTCTTCAGAATCGGAATCTGCTGCGTTATCCAACTGCGCCACGGGCGGATATTTAAGGGTGCATATGCACCCTTTTTTATTTGATTTTTTCAATAACCTCACCTGATGTAGGTTTGGTTTTGTCGATAAATTCCTGAACGGCTTCTGCGGAGGGCATTGCAGCCGAACAGCTGTGTGCCGAAACGAGCATTGATGCGGATGCAGTTGCAAACTCAAGTGCATCGTGAACACTCTTGCCGTTAAGGAGCGAATAAATGAATGCGGATGCGTAGCCGTCACCGCCGCCGAAGCCCTTAAGCATCTTTACGGGGAAGGGCTTAACCTTATAAGCCGAACCGTCGTCAAGATAAGCAACCGAGCCTTCCTTGCCGTGCTTGATAATTACGATTTTATTGCCGTAAGAGAACCAACGTGCAGCCGATTCTTCATCGCTTGTGCAAATGCCTTCAACAGCCTCGGTAAGGTCAAATTCCTCTCTCGAACCGAGAATAATGTCACTGTTCTTTGCGGCAATTGAATAATAAAGCGATATTTCGTCCTTATTCTTCCATGTGTAGCTTCTGTAGTCTATATCAAAAATAACAACAACACCGTTTTTCTTTGCAAGGAAAAGAGTTTTGAGTGCCGCTTCTCTTGAGGGGCTTGCGCAAAGAGCGGTACCCGAAATAACAACAGCCTTTGCCTGCTTTATATATTCTTCATCAACATCGTCAACGCACACCTGCAAATCAGCAACACCTTCACGGTACATAAGAATACTGCTCTGCGTGGGGCTGAGGATTTCGGTAAAGGTAAGTCCGAGATTTTCACCGTTTTCACATCTGAAAACATGAGAAACATCAATACCGTCATTCTTAAAATAGTTCTCAACATAGTCGCCGAACTGATCATCGGAAACCCTTGCGATAAAGCCGCATTTTGCGCCGAGCCTTGCAAGACCTACTGCAATATTTGCAGGAGAACCGCCTACATACTTATTAAAATTGCTGCTCTCGGAAAGAGGCATATTCATATCCGTCGGGTTAAAATCAATGGCAATTCTTCCGATAGGTATTACATCAAGGGGCTTTGATTTGTCAAAATTAATATAGCTCATTTCACTCTGTCCTTTCTTATCCTTTTCCTGCACATCCGAATATTTCTATATGCTTCATTGCGTTTTTATATGCACCGTCAACCTCTGCAGTCTGCAAATCGTAATAACCTTTTATTGTGCCGTTTTTGTATGCCGCTCTTACTGAATTTTCAACACTGTCAAAGGTTGCTGTTGCAATATTTATTTTATTTATACCGAGCTTTATGCACCTTTTGAAATCATCGGGAAGAATCCCCGTGCCGCCGTGAAGAACAAGCGGTACTTCAACGAGGTTTGCGGTTTCTTCAAGAATATCAAAACGAAGCTTCGGCGCCTGCTTATAGTTACCGTGGGCATTTCCTATCGCAACAGCAAGAGCATCTACCTTCGTTTTTTCATAAAATTCATGAGCCTGCACGGGGGAAGTGCAATTAATTGCAATATTCTCACTGCCGTCTTCACTCCCGCCTACACAGCCGATTTCTCCCTCGCAATCAGCACCGTATTGAGCGGCAAGAAGCTTTGTTTCGGCGGTTATTCTTGAATTTTCCTCAAACGAAAGATGCGAACCGTCAAGCATAACACTTGTAAATCCGATATCAAGAGCCTGTTTAATCTTTTCGGTAGTCTTTCCGTGGTCAAAATGTACTGCTACAGGCATACTGCATTTTTTAGCCGCCGCAACCATAAGAGGACCTATGATTTCAAGCGGTGAATGATTGAGCCTTACCTCTGCAATTTGAAGAATTGCAGGACTCTTTGTTTCCTCAACCGACCTCAACACTCCCAGCACCATCTCCATGTTGGAAATGCTGAAGCTTCCTACGGCATACCCGCCATCTCTCGCTTTTTTCAGAAGAGGACTCATATTTACAAGAGGCATTATTTTTCCTCCTTACCATAATATATAACCGAACAAATCGCGCTTGTCAACGGCAAAGTAAGAAGCATACCCATACTGCCTGCAAGTGCCTGAAGAATTTCTGCAATAATAAGTTCACGGTTGATGACCTGCTCAATGCTTGCATTATAAGCGACAAGCAAAAGCACACTTGTAAGTGAACTTCCGATATATGCAAGAACAAGTGTATTAGCCATTGTTCCCATCATATCTCTGCCGATTGTAAAACCGGATTTCATAAGAGCTTTAGGCTTTATTGACGGAGATTTGATGCGAAGCTCATAAAGCGACGAAGAAATGGACATCGAAACATCCATCACCGCACCAACTGCACCGACAATAATCATTGCAAATATTATTGCTTTTAAATTTATCGGATTATCGGGATAAAGCTGAACAAGATATATTGATTCTTCCTCAATAAGCCCCGTCATATTCAGAAATTTATCCATAACGAGGGTTATTAATCCCGAGCAAAGAACACCGCAAACACAGCCTATGCCGGCACAAAGAGCTTTCACGTTAAATCCGCTTATCAGGCAAAGAGTCATGGCTGTAATAAATATGCATACAAGTATTGACCACAAATAGATGTTATGTCCGTTAAGTATAGCGGGAATAAGAACAATGAATACCGAAAGGCAGGTGAATCCGAGCGATACAACCGTTTTGAGTCCCTGCATTTTAGCAAAAACAACTATTAATACGCAGAAAATGACAAGAAGCCACAAAAGCGGAGTTATACGGATGAAATCGCCAAAATAAAAGAACATTTCACCGTTTTGCACATAGCCCTCTATCAACACCTTATCATTTTCTTCAACCTGACGCGGACTGAATGCATAGGATTTATCTATTTCCTGCACCGCCTCAACGGTTTTGCCTCTCAAATCGGTATTGAGTGCCTGAGCCTTGAATTTTACGGTTACAAATTCATTTTCACCGCTGACATTCTGAACATCAACATCCGTTACACGGATAACACGGGCTTTTATAATTTCTCCGTCAAGGCTGCCCTTAAAAATCGTTCCGTCACCGACTATATACATATAAGAAAAAAGAATAAGCAATGCAGAAACAAAAACGGCTATAACCTGAAATGCCGTCTGTCTGTTCTTCATTTGCTCACCCCTTTGATAATATGTCTTAATATTATACCATTATTATTTATAAATCTCAATATATTTTTGCGTAAAAATACCCGCCGAAAGAAAAATCTTTCAGCGGGATGATTTAAAACATTCTGTTTATTTAGTTGCAGCTGACGCCTTTCTTTCCTCGATTTCGGCAACCATTTCTGCCTGCTTCTTCTCTGTAATAGTATAGAAGAACATGGGAATTGCACAAGCAAACATACTGATAACGCCGGAAAGAACAAGCATATTCCAGAGGGTATCTGCGCCTTCTGCGGAAATATAGCCTGTTTCGGAGTTGATACCTGCAGCGGAGAAGGAGATAACACCGATGAATGCACCTACAGCCATACCAATCTTGTTGATAAGTGTCTGCATTGCAAAGCAGATGCCTTCGCCTCTTTCGCCTGTTTTCCATTCGAGATAGTCAACGGTATCGCCAATCATAGCATATGTAATGATGTTGTTAACACCCTGAGGAATACCGAGGAGAACAAGACCGATTGCTGCAACAACAAGCTTCCAGGGAGCATCGTATCCGACAAAATACATGATTGCCATAACTACACCGCCAAAAAGGTGAACAGCAATATATGCCCATTTCTTTGTAAACTTCTTTGAAAGCCAGGGAACAAGAACAGAAGCTACAAGTCCGCCGGGAACAACAAGGAGAGTTATAAGGCTGTACATACCTTCATTCTGAAGAACATACTTTGCAAAGTAAAGACCGCCTGTGTAGGAATAAACCATTCTTGCACCGCCGAGAATACCCGAAAGAACAATAAGAAGAAGTTCCTTATTCTTGAAGAGAAGCTTAATGTTGTGACCAAACGAAGGAGCCTCACCTTCTGCGGTAAAGCGCTCCTTGGTATTTTTAAAGCCATAGAAGAACATGGGAATTGCAGCAACAACAAGAACAACAGCACAGATGAAATATGTCATCTTAAGAGTATCTGCATTTGCCAATTCCTGACCGGCAATAACCGTTCCTACAAATGACTGCGCAGCTTCTTCCGCTGTTATGCCCTGATTTGCAACCATATTTGCAATTGCGTCCGCTTTATCTGCAAGAATAAGACCGATATCATCGGCAGTATACTTGAATTTCGCTGTGATACCGTTTGTAATAATGGGAACGAAAACGGTAACGATACCTGCGCCAAGGGTACAAACAAGTCTTGTAACAGTAAGAATATTACCCCTTACAACGGTATCGTTGGTCATGCAGGTTGAAAGACCCCAATAGGGAACGTCTGCGATGGTATAAACAACACTCCATACAACATAAATCAGAGAAATGATAACGAATGACGAAACTGCTTTTGATTCAAAAATCGGAAGGAAGCAGGCGACCGTCATTATACCGATAGGTATAGCCATCCACTTAAGATAAGGGCGGCATTTGCCCCACTTCGTGCGGGTTTTATCGACGATTGAACCCATGATTGGGTCATTGAATGCGTCAAAAATACGGGTACCGAGCATAAGATAAGCAACTGCCATTGAGCCGCTCAACGTACCGATTGTTACACCTTCAGCACCGAAAAGAAGGGCATCGGTAAGGAAAATAGTGAGATATGAGCCGATAATGGTACAGATAAAATTCTGACCGAAGCCGGCTATGCTGTAGGCTATTGCCTCTTTGGGCTGAACACCCTTGCCCGGAGTAGTTCCGAACAGCTTGTGAAAAAATCCTTCAAATTTCATTTTCACGGTTCCTTTCATGTTTAGAATAATGATTTATAAAATTCAAGCGCCTTGAATCTCTTTCCCGTCTGCGAAAGGAGAAACTTTTCACAGACTTGGGCAAAGCGCTTTTCATCCTCAACAGGCAGAGAAAATGAATACATTCTCTCAATTGGATTTGCGCATACATGACGCATTGCGGCAAAAACCGTTGCATTTATTTTTTCACCGTTGCCGCATTTTCGGCAGTAAATACAGCCATCGGCAATGTTGAAATATATCTCACCCTCCGGTTCGCAGCCGCAGCCCGAACAAGAGGTTAAGTCGGGCATAAAGCCCGAAAAAATCATAAATTTAAGCTCTGTAACAGCTTTCAAAAAATCATTTGAACGTCTTCCCGTTTCAAGCAGATGCATTGAGTTGAGTGTTACACGCAGATAATCCCTTGCAGGTTCGATTTCGGGAGCAAGCTCCATTGCAAGAGTGCAGAAATACTGCGCAAGCGAAAGCTTTTCGATGTCTTCACGAAGCCCGAAAAACACTTCCTTTGCAACGGCATCGTCAATTATGTAGCTGTCCCTGCTTTTGTAGATTGAAAAATCTCCGTAGCAAAGGGACTGCGTTGCGCCATGCATACGGCTGTTTATTTTTTTTGCTCTGTTTGCAAAAGCCCTAACAACCCCGTATTCAGAGGTTAAAAGAGTAACAAGACGGTCACTTTCCCCCGTGTCCGTTACCTTCAGCACCAGAGCATCGGTATTCATTCTCAATTCGCTTTACCTCCGAAGCACTGCCGACACAATTCCGAAATTCAAGATAATCGCCGACAGTACCGGATTTTGAAAATTTTCGCCATGCTTTTTCTTTATCCATGATATCATCTCCCGTTAATAATTTAACCTTTTTGAATGAGGTTAACAACGGAAAATAATTGGAAATTTTGATGAGGGCAATTCATGAATTATCCCTGCAAAAAATATTTGCAAACATTTATTGCAATCAGATATCAATCCAGACCAAAATTGTGGATTATACCCTCTCTGTTGCGCCAGCCTTCTTTAACCTTAACCCAGCATTGAAGGTTCACCTTGCATTGGAAGAAGTTCTCCATGTCAACTCTGGCTTTTGTTGAAATGCGTTTGAGCATTTCGCCTTTTTTGCCGATTATGATTCCCTTGTGAGTATCCTTTTCGCAATAAATGGTTGCTTCAACATCCATGATTCCGCCCGTGGGTCTTTCTCGCATTTTTTCAATGCTTACGGCAACACCGTGCGGCACCTCCTTATCAAGAAGAAGCAGCATTTTTTCTCTGATAATTTCGCCTGCAAGAACTCTTTCAGGCTGGTCGGTAAGAGTATCATCAGGGAAGAAATGCACGGATTCATAGGTAAGCTTTTCAAGCTCCTCAATAACCAAATCTACATTTTCGTTTTTGAGTGCGCTTACAGGCACAACCGCTTCAAAATCATAGATTCCCGTGAACTGAACAATGCGTTCCATAAGCTTTTCTTTTTGCTTAATTGTATCAATTTTATTAATAACGAGTACAACCGGAGCCTTTTCTTTTTTCAGACGGTTGAGAAGCTCGATTTCGGTATCTCTGATTTCACCCTCCGGCTCAACAACAAACAGGCAGGCATCCATGCCGGCTATGCCTTCACCGACGGATTTTATCATTTTTTCGCCAAGCTTTGTTTTGGGTCGGTGATATCCCGGAGTATCGGTAAAAACGAGCTGAGTTTCGCCCTTGGTCAAAACTCCCATAATTCTTGTTCTTGTTGTCTGGGGCTTCTGAGTAACAATTGCCACCTTCTGACCGAGCATTTTGTTAAGAAGCGAGGATTTGCCGACATTCGGGCAGCCGACTATTGCTATAAAAGCGGTTTTGGTCATTTTATTTTCCTCATTTTAAATGTTTTTAAAAAATTTTTTATTCCGTGCGGACCTGCAAAAACAAAAACAAATGCCGCCGCAACACTCACGATAAGAGCGATAAGCACAGGAATGTTTTCTTTATAATATTCAGCCATTTTTATAAATGCTTCAGGCTGATAAAGAATTGCCAGACCCACGGCAACAGAGCCTATTGCCGCAACAAGTACGGCACCCGCCGCCGCATCCTTTGCGATTGCAGCAAGTGCATTTTTTTCTTTTGTTTCAAGGTCAACGGTCTTTTCAATCGCCGTGTTCACACATTCAAGTGCGAGTACCGATGAGCAAGCTCCGAAAAGCACGGCAAACTGAGTTCTTGTGACCTCAAAAAAATCATGTACGGTTAAAAATCCGAACATAAACAGAGTAAAACACAGATGTATCCTCATGTTGCGCTCATGGGCTATGCAATATGTAATTCCTTTGAATGCATACACGAAGCTTTTGGCAAGATTTTTCATACGTTTTCATCTTCCATATAATAGCTTGAATTTCTTTTAAGACCGAGCTTTGTGAGAACGGTTTCTTCCTTCTCGCGCATTCTCACGCTTTCGATTCCGCCGTTCACATGATCGTAACCAAGCAGGTGCAGCATGGAATGCACCGTAAGGAAACCGATCTCTCTCTGAAGAGTATGACCGTATCTGTCCGCCTGATCAAGGGCATGGGGTATTGATATAACGATATCACCGAGAAGCTTTGCTCCGGTATCGTTGTTTATATCATACACACCGTTTTCTCCGAGCGGGAACGATAAAACATCGGTTGCTCTGTCAATATTTCTGTACTGCTTATTGAGCCTGTGAATGGTTTCATCATCAACAAAGGTTACACTCACCTCGGATTTGCCTTCAAATTCCTCCATTGCAAGAACCGCAGTACAGCAGCGGCGCACAAGCAGGCGCACACCCGAAGGTATTTTGAACTCGTTTTGTTCGTTGGAAATGATTACCTTAACCTTTCCTGTCATTCCTTCTTCGCTCCTCTTCCTGTTTCTCATATGCCTTTATAATATCCTGCACCAATCTGTGGCGCACAACGTCTTTTTCGTTAAATCTGACCGTTCCTATATCCTCAACATTCTTAAGGATTTTAACAGCCTCCTTAAGTCCCGAGCGCTTTCCGTCGGGAAGGTCTATCTGCGTAACGTCACCCGTAACAACCATTTTTGAATTAAAGCCCAAACGGGTTAAGAACATTTTCATCTGCTCCGCCGTGGTATTCTGTGCTTCGTCAAGAATTATGAAGCTGTCATCAAGAGTACGTCCTCTCATATAAGCAAGAGGAGCAACCTCTATATCGCCTCTTTCCTGATGCTTCTGAAAGTTTTCTGCTCCGAGCATATCAAAAAGTGCGTCGTAAAGCGGTCTTAAATACGGGTCAACCTTGCTCTGAAGATCGCCGGGGAGAAATCCAAGCTTCTCTCCTGCCTCAACAGCGGGACGGGTAAGAATTATCCTGTTAATTTCCTTGGCACGGAACGCAGTTACAGCCATTGCAACCGCAAGGTAGGTTTTACCCGTACCGGCAGGACCTATGCCAAAGGTTATTGTGTTGTTTCTTATAGTTTCAATGTATTTTTTCTGACCGAGAGTTTTCGGCTTTACGGGTTTGCCTTTTGAGGTGATGCAAACGCAATCCGCCGCCATTTGAACAAGCTTGTCCTCGTTTCCTTCATTGACAAGGGACATAACATAGCGCACATTCTGGTCGCTTAAGGACTCTCCTCTGTTTATAAGAGTAAGCAATCCGTTTATGGCGCGAACACCCTTCTGAACATTTTCAGCCTCGCCCGTAACCTTAAGCTCCGAGCCTCTGCTGATAACGGAAACAGAAAACTCTTTTTCAATCTGTTTTATATTTTCATCAAACGAGCCGAAAAGGCTTACCGCCTGCTCCATTCTGTCAACATTAATAATTTGTTCAAACATAAATTCACCTCAATTATCGTTTATTATAACATATTAATCTTTAAAAGTCACTATTTTATTCAAATATTTATTACATATTATTTAGATTATATTGATTGACTTTTTATGTCCGTAGTGATATGATTAATTAAATATTTTTGATTTTAAAATGGAGAAGAATATGCTCGAATTTGTTTTACAGATATCGCACTATTCCCTGCCCGTGCTTGCGCTGGCGGTGCTCGCTCTGTGCATATTTGCTCTTCTCAAACGCAGACCGCCGTCACTCGGAGGTGCAAGGCTGATAAGCACGGTGAACGGCGACTCTTTTCCGCTTATATGCCGCGAAACCTCAATCGGTCGCCATAAAAACTGCGATATCATATTGAATTATTCAACCGTTTCAAGAATCCATGCTGTTATAGTCTGCTCCAAAGGAGGCTGGTATATAACAAGCATAAAAAGTGACACCGAGGTTTTTGTTAACGGCAAAAAAATTGATAAAAAAGAATTTTTGAAAACGGGAGATAAAATTACTCTCGGCAACATAACTCTTATTTTTGAAAACAAGTAGGTTAGAATTAATGACGGAAATTATTACTCTCGAAAACGGACTTCGCATAGTCCTCGAAAAAAGTGAAGCCGTAAAAACCTGCTCAGTTGTTATTTGGGTTGCAAGCGGTTCAAGCTATGAAACTCCGGAAACGGCGGGTACATCGCATTTTATAGAACACATGATTTTCAAAGGCTCAGAAAAACGTTCAGCGCTTGACATTGCCGTTGAAATGGATGAAATAGGCGGTTATCTCAATGCCTACACAACAAGAGAATCCACCTGTTTCTATGCAAGAACTCTTTCCGAGCATATGCCTAAGGCTCTTGACATTGTTTGTGACATGGTAAAAAATCCGAGGCTTGATGCCGAAGATATTGAGATTGAAAAAGGAATTATCAAGGAAGAAATTGCAATGTACGAGGATGACCCCGAGGACATTTGCACAGATACTTTTTACGAAAAAGTATGGGAAGGCAGTATGCTCGGTTCCAACATTCTCGGCACAACCGAAACCGTTGAGGCGATTTCAAAAAAGGCTCTTGAAGCTCATATGAATAAATTTTATGTTCCCGAAAGAACGGTTATAAGCATAAGTGGCAACTTTGATAAAAATGCGGCAATTGAAATAAGCAAAAAATATTTTTCCGATGCCGAAAACACAGGATTTTATCTTAATCCGACCTGCGCAGACTTCAAGCCGAAAATCGTTCCGATAAAAAAAGATTTTATGCAGAACCAGCTCATTCTCGGATTTGAAGGAGTACCGGCAGGAACAAAAAGCCGTGAACGCGCCCTGCTGATATCTTCAATTCTCGGCGGCACACCGTCTTCAAGGCTGTTTCAACATATAAGAGAAAATCTCGGTCTTGTTTATTCAATAGATACCTCATGCGTTTCTCATCTCAAATCGGGAGTTTTCGCAGTCAGTATGGGACTTAGCGAAAAATCCGAAGAAAAAGCGATAAGTGAAACGGTTAAAATCATTTCCGAATTTGCAGATACCGTTACAGAAAAAGAGCTTGCAAGAGCTAAAGAACAAGCAGTTACAGGCTTTGTTATGGACCTTGAAAATCCCGCCTCACATGCTTCACGCAACGGCAGAAATCTGCTGCTTTACAACAAAGAAATAACGGAGGATGAGGTTATAAAAAACATCCGCAAGGTTACTCTTGAAGAAATTAAAGAAACTGCCCGTAAAATCTTTGATATGTCAAAAATCTCACTCTGCGTTGCAGGTAAGGTTAAAAGCCAAAAGGCTTACACAGAAATAATAAATTCAGCAATCGAAAGAAGTAACACAAAATGATAAACAAAAAAGATATTAAGAGAATTGTTGTTAAGGTCGGCACTTCAACCTTGACATATGATACAGGAAAAATAAATATTCGCAGAATGTCAAAGCTCGCACAGGTTTTAAGCGACCTTAAAAATGCGGGAATAGAAATTGTACTCGTTACATCCGGCGCAATCGGGGTAGGTGTGGGCAAGCTCGGACTTAAAGAAAGACCAAAGGATACTCCCGGCAGACAGGCTGCCGCCACGGTAGGTCAATGCGAGCTGATGTTCCTTTACGATAAATTTTTCGGAGAATACGGCAACATAACAGGTCAGCTTCTCGTAACAAGAGATGACTTTGAAAACGCAGAAAGACACCGTAATCTTCATAACTCTTTCATGAAGCTGTTTGAGTACGGCGCACTTCCGATAGTTAACGAAAACGACAGTGTTGCCGTTGAGGAAATAGTCTACGGTGATAACGACAGTCTTTCGGCACACGTTGCAGAAATAGTTGATGCTGACACCCTTATAATTCTCACAGATATCGACGGTCTTTTCAGTGCAAATCCGAGAGAGGATGAAAATGCCGTTCTTATTCACAATGTTGATGAAATCAACGAGGAGATCCTCGCACTTGCCGGAGGCAGCGGAACAAACAGAGGCACAGGCGGCATGATAACAAAGCTCCATGCGGCACAGATCGCTACCGCAGCAGGAATAAACACCGTGGTTATGAACGGCTCTGACCCCGAGGATATTTACAAACTTATTGACGGCAGACAGATTGGCACTCTTTTCAAGGCAAAAACGGAGGTAACCAAATGAGTGATATGATTAATATAGGTGCACGTTCAAAGGAAGCTCAAAGAGTTCTTGCGAAGGCAGGCGGTGCAGTAATTGACAAGGCTCTCAACGCAATAGCTGCCGCACTTGAAAAGAACGCACAGTTCATACTTGAAGAAAACGCAAAAGATATAAGAACTGCAGAGGATGCGGGAATTTCGCAGGCTATGATAGACCGTCTGACTCTTACACAGGACAGAATATCGGGTATGGCGCAGGGCTTAAGACAGGTTGCTGCAGGTGAAAATCCCGTAGGTAAGGTTCTTTGGGGCGAAACAAGACCCAACGGACTGAAAATAGAAAAGGTTTCCGTACCAATCGGTGTTATTGCCGTTATTTTTGAAGCAAGACCCAATGTTACGGCAGATGCCGCTGCTATCTGCCTCAAGGCAGGCAATTCGGTTATTCTCAAAGGCGGCAAGGAAGCGATCAATTCAAACAAAGCCATTGCGGCTGTTATGCGTAACGCAGCGGCAGAAACGGGACTTCCCGAGGACTGCATAATTCTTATTGATAATATTTCAAGGCAAGCAACAACAGAGCTTATGAGGCTCAACGGCTATGTTGACCTGCTTATTCCCAGAGGCGGTGCAGGTCTTATCCGCTCGGTTGTTGAAAACGCAACTGTACCCGTTATTGAAACCGGAGTCGGCAACTGCCATATTTATGTTGACAGCGATGCAGATATTGATATGGCAGCTGATATAGTTGCAAATGCAAAAGCATCAAGAGTTTCCGTATGCAACGCATGCGAGGGTTTGCTTATACACAAGGATATAGCCGAGCTTGCTCTTATTACAATCGGTGAAAAGCTTAAGGAAAAGAACGTTGAAATCAGAGGCGATGAGGCTGTTTGCGAAATTCTTCCCTATGCAATTCCCGCAACTGATGAGGATTGGGCAACCGAATACCTTGATTATAAAATCAGTGTTAAAGTTGTCGGTGATATCAATGAAGCTGTTTCCCATATTGCAAAATACGGCACGGGACACAGCGAAGCAATAATCACGGACAGCTATGCAGCAGCAGAAAAATTCAAGTCTGAAGTTGATGCGGCAGCGGTTTACGTTAATGCATCAACAAGATTTACTGACGGCGGTGAATTCGGCTTCGGTGCGGAAATAGGCATTTCAACCCAGAAGCTTCATGCAAGAGGTCCTCTCGGAGTTGCACATATGGTAAGCTCAAAATATATTATCAGCGGCAACGGACAGATCAGATAAAGTAAGTTGAGTTTAACGGAGGTCATTGAATTGGCAAATAATAAAAAAGGAAAAAACAAGCTTGCATTCCCTATCGGAATAATCGCAGGAATACTCGCCGTTATAGGTCTTATAACGGTTATCAACTTTACGGTTGATACTATTGCGAATTTCACGGATAATTCCGCAGAAAAAGCAGAATATGAAGAAATGCTTAAACCTGTTGTGATGTTTGACCCTGATCCGTTTGACGACCTTACTCAGGCAGATGTTTCACAGCTTCTAAACAGCGCGGTATGGGCACTTCTTATGAGCGATGAGGGAGCAGACAAATATCCTTATTCCGAGGGTGAGACCTTTGGTATCGTCGTTCCTCAGGAAGACATAGAAGGTTATTTTATCAGTCTTTTCGGAACGGAAATTGATATCGCATCGCTGCATTCCTCAATTGACATGAGCGAATACGAAATATCATACGATGCGGCACTCAAAAGCTATATTCTTCCCATCACGGGTGTTGAATCGGCATATACACCGAAAGTTTACGATATTGAAAAGCAAGGCAGCTCGAAAATTCTCAGTGTGGGATATATCGGAAACCTTGCATGGGCACAGATAGAAGACGGAGATTATACTGCTCCCGAGCCCGACAAATATATGAAAATTACTCTGCGTGAACGCAGCGGAGGAATGATGTATGTTTCTTCAATTCAGTCTGTTGACGGTCAAGAGGTTATAGGTACAACGGAGCCTACCCGTGCGCCCGAAACCGAATACCAAACAGAGCCTTCAACCGTCGCAGAAACAACACAAGCCGTTACAGTGGAATTAATAACGGACGAAAACGGTGAAATCATAACCGCTGAACCTGAAACAGATGAAAACGGCGAAACAATTACAGAAGATGTTTCCACCGATGAAAACGGCGAAGCCGCAACAGAGGAAACAACAGAAGAAAACTCCGAGGAAAATTAACAGGAGAAACACAATGAATTCATTTGAAAAACACACAAAATCGCTTGAATTTGACAAGGTTCTTGAAAGGCTTGCGGAATTTACAAGCTGCGACGATGCAAGATACAACGCTTTGCATCTTAAGCCCGAAACAAATCTTGAGCTTGCAAAAGCCTTGCTTAATCAAACGGTTGATGCGCATATGCTGCTTGCCCGTTTCGGAGGTCCCTCCTTCGGAGGGTTGAAAAACGTTAACAATGCGTTGAGCAGAGCAAATGCAGGCAGTGTTCTTAATACACGAGAATTGCTTGATATCGGCGGAGTGCTTCGTGTTATCCGCACTCTTTCGCAGTGGAGAGCATCAAATGCAGGTGTACCAAGTGTTCTTGATACACTTTTCAACGCACTTGTTCCAAATAAATTTCTCGAAACGGCAATTTTCAATGCCATTATATCCGAGGAAGAAATTTCGGACAATGCCTCCCCCACCCTTGCAGCGATAAGGCGCAAAATCAGGGCACAGGAGTCAAAAATCAGAGAACAGCTTGAAAAGTTTTCACGTTCGCAAAGCCATTCAAAATATTTGCAGGAAAATATTATTACGCAACGCAACGGAAGATATGTTGTACCCGTTAAAAGTGAATACAGAAGCGAAATTGCAGGTCTTGTTCACGATACATCATCAAGCGGTGCAACAGTTTTTATTGAACCCATGGCTGTTGTTGAAGCAAACAACGAAATCCGTGTGCTGCAAACAAAAGAACGCGAAGAAATCGAAAGAATACTTGCCGAGCTTTCAACAAGTGCGGGAGATTTTGCTCAAAGCATCAAAAACAGCTACGAATGCGCACTTGAGCTGAATCTCATTTTTGCCAAGGCACAATATGCATATAAAATCAAAGGCTGCCCACCGATTCTTAACGATAACGGAATTATCAACCTGCGTGCGGCAAGACATCCGCTTATTGACCCCAAAAAGGTTGTACCTGTTGATATAATGCTTGGCGAGGACTTTGATACACTTGTAATTACAGGCCCGAATACGGGCGGTAAAACAGTTTCAATCAAAACACTCGGTCTGCTTTCTATGATGGGAATGTGCGGATTGATGATTCCCGCAGGTGACAGAAGTGAAATTTCAGTTTTCGACAAGATTCTGTCCGATATCGGTGATGAGCAGTCAATCGAGCAATCACTCTCAACCTTCTCGGCACATATGACAAATATCATCAGCATTTTCAACGAAGCAGATGAAAAGAGCCTGATACTTATAGATGAACTCGGTGCAGGTACTGACCCCGTTGAGGGTGCCGCACTTGCAATGGCAATTCTTGAAGCACTTCATTTCAAAGGTGCAAAAATTGCAGCTACAACCCATTATGCAGAGCTTAAAGCATATGCGCTTGAAACCCCGAGGGTTCAAAACGGCTGCTGCGAATTTGACATTGTTTCGCTGCGACCCACTTACCGTCTGCTCATCGGTGTTCCGGGCAAATCCAATGCTCTCGCAATAAGCGAAAAGCTCGGTCT
This sequence comes from Acutalibacteraceae bacterium, assembly GCA_045544115.1. Taxonomy (GTDB): domain Bacteria; phylum Bacillota; class Clostridia; order Oscillospirales; family Acutalibacteraceae; genus CAG-177. The sequence goes on from JAZPYI010000018.1 coordinate 58,225, forward strand.
TGATATTGATGTTATAAAACGCGCAAGCGACCTTGTTTCAAGCGAAAACAAGGAATTTGAAAACGTTGTTGATAAGCTTGAGGAAACCCGCCGACGCATGGAGGATGAATACGACAGAGCAAAGCTTCTTTCCGAAAAAGCGGATAAAGAAAAGGCAAATGCAGAAAAACTGCGCGAGGAAATATCAAAGCTCCGTGAGCAGGAAATGGAAAAAGCCCGTTCTCAGGCATTAAAGGTTGTTGAGCAGGCAAAACGCGAAGCATATTCGCTTTTGCAGGAAATAGATAAGCTCAAAAAAGAACAGCAAAAAACAAAGGATGCCGCAGAACTGGCAAGACGTGCAAAAGCCGCGGTCAGAAAAGGAATTGACTCCATCGACTCTGCCGCAGATCCGGTTATCGGTATTGATGACGATGATAAGGATTATGTTCTTCCACGCGCTCTTGTTGCCGGAGATACGGTAATAATCCGCGATATTGCAAAACAAGCAAAGGTACTTTCACCGATTGATAAAAACGGTAATGTTGAGGTACAGGCAGGTTCAATAAAAACAAGAGTAAAGCTTTCAAATCTCCGCCTTTGCGAAAATACTCCAAAGAAAAAAGAGAAGCGCTCGGGAGTTTCGCTCCAAGGTGAAAGCCGCCTTAACATGACCGCTTCAACAAGGCTTGATTTAAGAGGAATGACGGTTGACGAATGCCTCATTGAGCTTGACAGATTCATCGACCAGGGACTTCGCACGGGGCTGAATGAATTTACAGTTGTCCACGGAAAGGGAACCGGCGCACTTCGCACAGCAGTAACACGTTATCTTAAAGCTTCCCCCTATGTCAAAACAAGCCGTCTGGGTGTTTACGGCGAGGGTGAAGACGGTGTAACCATAGTTACTCTCAAATAATTTTGTAAAGGTATACCGCTTTACAAATGCTGAACACCGGCAACGTGTGAAAAAGTTATCCACTTTCAAAATGTGAATAACCTAATGCATTTTGCGATTTTACAATCATCCAACCACAATCTATAGAGTTTTCACGGTTTTTTTGGAAATTTGGTGAGAAAAAAGTGGAAAAGTCCGAAAAACACTGTTAAAAAAGCTCTTGACAATACTGAATATTTTTAGTATAATAACGACCTGTAAAGCAAAGAAACTTTACAGGTCGGTTCTTTTTCGCGGTGTAAAAGTCCGGAAAAAGACCGCTATTTTTGCGTTTAACGGCTTAAAGAAATGGGAAAGGAGGGTCTGGAATGGCAAAAAATTATGAAATGGCTGTACTTATTGATTTCTACGGTGAAATGCTTACTGCAAAGCAACGTGATTTTTTGGAATACTACTATAACGATGACCTTTCTCTCTCGGAGATAGCCGAAAACGAAGGAATAACAAGGCAAGGTGTGCGTGACGCAATAAAGAGAGCCGAAACTCAGCTTCAGGATATGGAAAGCCGTCTGGGCATGGCAAAGCGATTTGAAGATATGCGTCAGGGACTTAATGAAATTATAGAATGCTCAAACCTTATTGCAGAGCATAATCTTCGCCACAGCCTTTCAAAAGAAATCAACGACTACAGTGTTCGCATCAAAGCTGCGGCTATGACGATGCTCGAAAGCTGAAATTTCTATACATAATATATTAAGTAACCGAGGTGAAAACATTGGCATTTGAAGGACTTTCAGAAAGACTTGAGTCTGCGTTTAAAAATCTTAAAAGCAAGGGAAGCCTTACCGAGGCTGACGTTCGCTCCGCAATGCGTGAGGTTCGTATGGCTCTTCTTGAGGCTGATGTTAACTATAAAGTTGCCAAGGATTTCACAAACACCGTAACCGAAAAAGCCATCGGTGAAAAGGTTATGGAAAGCCTTACTCCCTCCCAGATGGTTATTAAAATCGTTAAGGAGGAACTCGTTGCTCTCATGGGCGGAACAAAGAGCCGCCTCGCTTATGCAAACCATCCACCTACGGTAGTCCTCATGTGCGGACTTCAGGGTTCAGGTAAAACAACTCACTGCGCAAAGCTTGCGCTTATGTTAAAAAAAGAAAACCACCGTCCCCTTCTTGTTGCCTGCGATATTTACAGACCCGCAGCTATAAAGCAGCTCCAGGTTGTTGGCGAGCAGGTCGGTGCTCCTGTTTTTGAAATGGGTCAGACCAATCCCGTTCAGATTGCAAAAGAAGCTATTGCATATTCAAAAGAACACGGTTACGACTATGTTATCCTTGATACTGCAGGTCGTCTTCATGTTGACGAAGAGCTTATGGATGAGCTTAAAGCTGTCAAAGGTGAGGTTAAGCCCCATGAAATTCTTCTCGTTGTTGACGCAATGACAGGTCAGGATGCCGTTAATGTTGCAACAGCTTTTGATGAAGCCCTCGGAATTGACGGTCTTATACTTACAAAGCTCGACGGTGATACCAGAGGCGGTGCCGCTCTTTCGGCAAGAGCCGTTACGGGTAAACCTATTAAGTTTGTCGGTATGGGCGAAAAGCTCGAAAACCTCGATGTTTTCCATCCCGACAGAATGGCTTCCCGAATCCTCGGCATGGGTGATGTTCTTTCACTTATTGAAAAAGCCGAAATGGCAATTGACGAGAAAAAAGCTGAAGAGCTTGAAAAGAAGCTTCTGCAGAACAAATTTGATCTCAACGATTTGCTTGACCAGTTTGATCAAATTCGCAAAATGGGTTCGCTTCAGGATATTCTCGGAATGCTTCCCGGAATCGGCAACAAAGCAAAGGATATTGAAATTGACGAACGTCAATTTGACCGTACAAAAGCGATTATCCTTTCAATGACCGAAAAAGAACGCAGCAATCCCGATATAATTAATCCCTCGCGCAAAAAGAGAATCGCCGCAGGCTGCGGTCAGAACATCGAGGATGTCAACAAGCTCCTCAATCAGTTCAGACAGATGCAGAAAATGTTCAAGCAGATGGGCGGCAAAAAAGGCGGTAAGCGCCGCAGAAAGCAAAAATTCAGAATGCCTCAGGGCTTCGATCCCTCGCAGTTCGGAATGTAATACAGCATAGACTGTTGCATTATATATTTAATTTTGTATTTTTTTATTTTTGGAGGAATTTAAAATGGCAGTAAAAATCAGACTTCGCCGTATGGGCGCAAAGAAGGCACCTTTCTATCGTATCGTTGTTGCGGATTCAAGATATCCCCGTGACGGCAGATTCATCGAAGAAATCGGCACTTATAATCCCGTTGCACAGCCCACAGAGGTTAAGGTAGATGCTGAAAAGGCAAAGCAGTGGATTGCTAACGGTGCACAGCCCACAGATACTGTTAAGGCTATCCTTAAGAAGGAAGGCGTTCTTTAATCCTTAACGGACAAGAACGAGGTTTTATCAATGAAAGATTTACTTGTCAGCATTGCACAGGGTCTTGTTGATGACCCCGCAGCAGTCAATGTTACAGTTGACGAACCTGCCGAGGACGGCACCGTTGTTTATCATCTTCATGTCGGCGAAGAGGATATGGGCAGAGTAATCGGCAAGCAGGGCAGAATTGCAAAGGCTATCCGCACAGTTATGCGTGCAGCCGCAACTCGCCAGAATGCAAGGGTTGTTGTAGAAATTGATTAAGGAATATCTTGAAATCGGTGAAATAGTAGGCACTCACGGAATCAGAGGTGAAATCCGCCTTAATCCGTGGTGCGACTCCCCCGATTTTGTATCCAAATTCAAAACATTATATTATGACAGCAATGGAAGCTGTGCGGCGCAGATTAAAACTGCGAGGCCGCACGGCAACATTGTTTTGCTTACGATTGACGGCATTGATTCTGTTGAGAAGGCTCAGAAAATGAGGGGCAGAATTCTTTATATGAAGCGCAGCGATGCAAAGCTTCCGAAGGGCAGCTATTTTATTGCAGAGCTTATCGGGTGCACGGTTTACGATGCAGATGAACCTCAAAAAATCTACGGCACCCTTTGCGACGTAAGCCCTACGGGTGCAAACGACGTTTGGCATATAAAGAGTGAGAACGGCAGGGAATATCTTATTCCTGCCATACCCGATGTATGCATTGAAACAGATGTTGCCAATGACCGTATTGTTATAAGACCGTTGAAAGGTATTTTTGACGATGAGGATTGATATATTAACTCTCTTCCCCGAGATGTGTGAGAGTGTACTCAGCGAAAGCATTATAGGCAGAGCAAGGACTAACGGCTGCATTGAAATCAACTGTCGAAACATCAGGGATTACACCCTCGACAAACACAACCGTGTTGACGATGCACCCTATGGCGGAGGCACGGGCATGATAATGCAGACTCAGCCAATTTATGACTGCTATGCTGCTCTTTGCGAGGAAATGGTCACAAAGCCTCATCTTATTTATCTTTCTCCGCAGGGTAAAACCCTTACCCAAGAGAGAGTCAAGGAGCTTTCAAGACTTGATAATATTGCGCTTCTGTGCGGTCACTATGAGGGCATCGACCAAAGAGTTCTTGACGAAATCGTTGACGAAGAAATCTCAATCGGCGATTATGTCCTAACTGGCGGAGAATTACCTGCTCTTGTTCTTGCGGACAGCATTGCGAGAATGCTCCCGGGAGTGCTTGCAAATGAAGATGCCTTCACACTTGAAAGCCACTATTCGGGTCTGCTTGAATATCCTCAGTATACCCGACCCTATGAATGGCACGGGGAAAAAGTACCTGATGTTTTAATCTCAGGACATCATGCCAACATTGAAAAATGGCAACGTGAGCAGAGTCTTAAACGTACCCTTGAACGCCGACCAGATATGCTGAAAAAAGCAGAACTAACAAAAAAAGATAAAGAATATCTTGATAAACTTAAAACCACCGAAGTCTGATGACCTCGGTGGTTTTTGATTATGCAGCTTTCGCCGCTATTTTGTTTTTGTCTTTCTTTTCTCCGATTTTCTGAAGAACGATAACAAGAATCATAAGTGCAACACCTGCAATGTCAGTCTGCCAACCGGGAATAATCATAAGCAAACCGCCTGCAAGAGCCATTATTCTCTCCCATATCGGCATATGCTTATACATATAGCCTTCCATACCTGCAGAGATGATATAAATACCACAGATAGCAGTTATAACGAGAAGAACGACGTTATACCAAGGTGTCGGAACACCCATATCTATACCGATAAGCATTTCAGGGCTGTAGGCAAAGATATAGGGAACGATAAACGCAGTGATTGCAAGACGGGTTGCCGTAACACCTGTTTTAAGCGGATTTGACTTTGCAATTGCCGAGCCTGCATATGCAGCAAGAGCAACGGGAGGTGTAATATCTGCAACGATTCCGAAATAGAAAACAAACATATGAGCAGCAAGCATCGGAATGCCCATCTTGATAAGAATGGGTGCTGTAATGGTTGCCATAATAACATAGTTTGCCGTTGTTGGAACACCCATACCAAGAACAATGCAGCAAAGCATAGTAAGAACAAGAGCAAGGAACGTACTGTTTTCTGCAATGGGAACAAGAGTATTAATAAGAAGCTGACCGAGAGCAGTCATTGTTACAACACCGGAGATAAGACCTGCCATACCGCAAGCCGCCGCAACACCGACTGTGTTCTTTGCACCGTTTTCGAGTGACTCAATAACAGTTTTGGGTGTAAGAGGTGCATGGTCTTTTGCAATAAACGAAAGAAGGAAGCAAGCAGCCATTCCTGCAAACACAGCAATCTGCATATTCTTTGTTCCAAAGGGAAGCCAGATGCCGAGTGTAACCGCAACGGGAATAACAGGAATAACCAGTCGCCATGCAGTTTTCTTGTTAAGCTCGTGGGGCACAAGACTTACAACAAGAGATGTAAGGATTGCAAAGCAAGCTGAAACACCTGCGCTGAAATAATTCATGCAAATAACAAGAACAACAATGGGAAGAAGAAGATATCCGTTTTTAAGAATAAGCTTGAAGAAGTTGGGAATTGCATCCTTGGGAAGTCCCTTAAGACCAAGCTTTTTGGCTTCAAAATGAATCATAAGGAAAATACCCATGAAATAAAGAACAGCGGGAAGAATGGCTGCAATTGCAATTTTAGAATAAGGAACCTCAGTCATTTCTGACATAAGGAATGCCGCAGCACCCATGATAGGAGGCATTATCTGACCGCCGGTCGAAGCAGCCGCTTCAACAGCCGCCGCAAATTCAGGCTTATAGCCTGTTTTTTTCATAAGAGGAATTGTAATTGATCCGCTGCCAACAGTATTTGCAACGGAGGAACCTGAATACATTCCTTCAAGTGCGCTGGAAATAACAGCAACCTTTGCAGGCCCGCCGATTGAAGCACCTGCAATAGAGTTTGCAAGGTTGACAAAGAATGTTCCGATGCCGGTTCTTTCAAGAAGTGCACCGAGAATAATGAAAAGAACAATAAATGTTGTACAAACATAAACGGGAGTTGAGAACATACCGTTTGCAACGTCATAGAACAAGCCATACATAAGATTTCTCAATGCAGTATTGGGATTGTCAGTATATGCTTTTATAACGGCATAGACAATGAAAGCACCCGCTACAAAAATAATCGGCAATCCGACTGCACGGCGGACAAGCTCAATCAGCAGAACAATAGCTATCATTGCAACAATTATCTGTACGGTCCCGATACGCTTGCTCATCATTATAATATCATTTTGAAAGATTGTATAGTAAAGGAAACATCCCGAACTTACAACCGCCAAAATTATATCATAAAAAGGAACATAGTTTATTTTCTTGGTCTGTGCTTTATATGCGGGAAAAATCAAAAAGCCGATGAAGACTATAAAAGCCATAAAAGTAGTCAGCTTTGTATATTTGGTTGCCGTGGGAAAAAGAAGAGCCATGGAAATCATATAAAGGCTGAAAGCAGCCATAAGAGCGGTAATAACCGTTTTTCTCCATCCGGTAAAAACTCTGACATTGCTTTCGCGGTCAAATTCCTGCATTATTTTTTCAGAATCAACCTGCTCAAACTCTATCTCGTTTTTTACAGCTTCACTCATGCATTTTTACCCCTTTCCTTAAAGATTTTTAATTGTAAAAAAAATGCCGCAATTAAAAATCGCGGCATTTTTAGTCAATGAAGCGGAAACTTATGCAATTATGCCTGCCTCTTTATAATATCTTTCTGCGCCGGTATGAAGAGGAACATCACCGATAGCGGAAACTGCAACATCAGTTGTCATTTCCTTACCCTTTGCATGAGCAGCAGCTATATCAGCCTGTTTTTCCCAAAGGTTCTTTGTTATCTGATAAGCCTGATCATCGCTCATATCATTTGTAACAACAAATGTTGCCATGATAGCAACGGTGTTGACAGGTTCAGCAATAAAATCGTAATCTTCTGCAGTCATTTCATACTTTGCATAGAAGGGATAGTCAGTCATAAGCTTTGCAATTACATCTTCGCCAAGGTCAACAACTACAACATCAGTTGCTGTTGCAAGCTCTGTTATAGCGGGAGTGGGAGTACCTGCTGTAATGAAAGCTGCATCAATCGAGCCGTCCTTAAGCTGAGTAGCTGCATCGCCGAAGGATGCTGCTGTCTTATTGATATCGGCATCAATGTCAATGCCTGCAGCGGCAAGAATCTGAGTTGCATTGTAATATACACCGGAACCTGCATCGCCTACAGCAACGTTTTTACCCTTAAGGTCTGCAACAGATGTAATGCCTGAAGCCTTTGTTGCGATAATCTGGCAGATTTCGGGATAAACGCAACCGATAGCCGAGAAATTCTGAATCTGGGAAGCAAAACCGTTTGTTCCGGCATATGCATAGTTCATAACATCGTTCTGAACAATTGCCATCTGATAGTCGCCGTCTTCAATACCTTCGATGTTTGCCTGTGAGCCACCTGTTGAAAGAACTTCAAAAGTATAATCATCTGTGTTGAGGAGCTGGCATGCTGCTGTGGTAAAGCCGTAATATGTACCTGTAGGTCCGCCTGTACCAACTTTCACCTTGGAAATCATGTTATTCGCAGGTGCATCAGGGTTTGTTGTTTCACCGTCGGTATTACCGCCGCAAGCGGTCATAAAGAGTGTTGCAAAAACGAGCACGAGCGAGATAACGATAGCTAATTTTTTCTTCATAATTTACCTCCTATTTTTAATTTCCGCTTTCCGTTAAGTCTGCGAAAATCAGTTACCAATTGATTATACACTATTTTGCAAATTAATGCAATAACTTTGTATATTTTACTGCACTTTTAAAAAAGATTTGTAAAAAAATCTATAATGGAACGGAAAAATCCGACGATTGCATTTATAAGCTTTTGGAAGAACGAAAGCTCTTCTTCGCCATCGGATACTGTTATTCCGTTATTAACAGCATATTCATAAGCTGCAGAACCCTCCTGAGCAACAATTGAAAGAGATGAGCAGCCGTCAAAGGCTCTCGTTCCGATTGCTGTCACACTTGAGGGTATTTCTGTTTCTCCGAGCGATGTGCAGTTATAGAACGCACCCGTTGCAATTCTTTCGACACTTTCGGGAATTATAACAGATTCAAGATTTGAGCAGTTTTCAAAAGCTCTTGTGCTGATAGTTTTTACTCCGTTCTCGATAACCGCCTCGGTAAGTCCGGAATCATAAAAAGCACTTTCAAAATTCGTAACAGAAGCGGGAATTGTTATTTTTTTGAGTGCATCGCATTTTGCGAATGCCTGAGAACCAATAAATGTAACAGTTGAAGGAATATTTACCTCCGAAAGATTACTGCACATATAAAAAGCAAATGCTTCAATGGTCTTAAGTCCGTTTGGAAGTGAAACCCTCGTGAGCTTTGTATTTTCACCGAACGCATAGTCGTCAATTCTCTTTACATCGGAAGGAACGGTAAACGATGCTGCGGTTAATCCGCCCGGATACTGAATAAGAGTTTTATCCGCAACCAATGCGTTAACCTGAGGATCTGCATTGAAAAACGGGCCGTAAAGAACACCGCCGATATCACTGTAAACGGTATTTCCGTTATCAACATTAAATGCCGTAACTGCGTTGCAGCCGATAAAAGCATTCTTTTTGATGGTTGCGACACTTGCAGGAATATCAATCTGTGTAAGACTTGTACACATCTTAAATGCTTCCGTACCGATAAGAGTTACCGTTGAAGGAATATTTATTGATTTAAGCGATTTGCAGTCTGAAAAAGCTTCGTTGGGAATCGTTCTAAGAGAAGAGGGAAGCTGAACATTCTCAAGTAAACTGCAATAAGCAAAAGCAGATTTTCCGATTTCACAGGTTGAGCCTTCAAAAGTAATTTTTTTCACCGAGTAGCAACTCTCGAAGGCATTACTTCCGATTTTTTCAACAGTTGAAGGAATAACAATTTCGGTTATGTTGCCACAATTTGCAAACGCATTGCTTCCGATTTCCGTAACAGCCATACCTGAATATGTTGAGGGAATTTCAACAACTCCGCTTGCAGTTGTCTGACATTTGGTTAGTTTCGCAACACCGCTGTTGGTATCAAACATAAAGTTTTCTCCGGCAGCCGATGCAAACGAAACGGATATGCAGGATAACGCAATCAGAAGAGAAAGAATTATCCCTGTTATTTTGCCTATTTTTTTCATGGTTAACCCCCGTTAAACAGTATTACATATTAGATTATACTTAAACAGAGTGCAAAAATCAATAGTTTTTTACAATTCCTAAAAATATATTTGTTTAATATTGACAAACACGAATTAAAGCACTAAAATTATTTTGAATTTTTATTTAGGAGTTTTCTAATATTATGTATGATTCAAACGGTAATTTCTATAAGCCTGAGAGAGGCTCAACACCTGCACCTGACCACATAATGCTCGCCTTTTGCGGCGATGCAAAAAGTGAAATGGCGGTTATATGGAGAACAAGCACCGAGGTAAAAAAAGGCTACATTCTTTACTGCAAGGACGGCGAAAATGAGTGGCAGCGAAAGGATGCAATTTTTGATACAAAGGAAACAGATATTGATATCAGCAACTATTATTCGGTAAGACTCAGCGGTCTTGAAGCAGGAACAAAATACCGCTACACGGTCGGCTCCGAGAATATAAGAAGTGATGAATATTCTTTTGAAACCGAACCCGAAAACACGGATAAATTCAGTTTTATCGTAATTACAGACCATCAGAAGGGCGATCCCTGCCATGTGCCCGATTATTCCATGGTCGGCGATATGCTCAAAAGAGCGCTTGAAAGACATCCCGAATGCAAGTTTATTTTTACCGCAGGAGATAACTGCGATAACGGTCAGAACGAGCTGCAATGGAACGGTATGTTTGAAGGCCTTAAGGGCATAATCGAGAGTATACCTTACATGATGACTACCGGAAATCACGATAACAGAGGATTCTTGACCTATTTCCCCGAACCGACGGGCAAGTTTTATCTTGAACATGCAGATTTTTTCGATTTTCAGTTTGCACCCGCTTATCCCGATAACGGTCCCGAAGGATATAAAGGCGAAAATTACTCCTTTGACTACGGCAACTCGCATTTCCTTGTTATGGGTATTAATGCACCTGACATTGTTGAAAACTGGGCATATAATGACTTAAAAAGCAGTAATAAAACATGGAATCTTGGTGGATATCATTTTCCGATTTATCCGGTCATGCCTGAAGGACAGAATAATGACGGCTATCCGTGGCTGCGCAAGCCTATTGAAGAAGGCAGGCTGGACATTCTCTTTGAGGGTCACGAGCATTCCTTCGCAAGAACCTTTCCTACAAAGGGTGACGAGCTTTTTGACAAGCCTTCGGAGGGAACGGTGCACTACATAGTCGGCAACGGCGGTGGAAACATATATCATTCAAATGCTCAAAAAATTTGGCACTCCTGCTTCTATCCGCAGGAAATAAGAATGGGGTCATACACCCTTGTTGAGATTGACGGAAATATACTTACCGCTACGGCATATCTTGACGACGGCAGAATAATCGACATATTTACAATTGATAAAAACAAGGATTTAATCACTCCCCATGCACTTGCACCTACCTATGATTGGACAAAAATGGCATTCAAGGGGCAGATGCTCGAGCTTATTTCAAGAGAGCTTTATCCGGAGCAAAAGGACGGTATATGGTATGCACCATTCGGAGTTCTCATTCAGTTCATCGGCGGAAAGGTTATCAAAGAGCCGGAAACTCTATATGTCGAAGCTTACGGTCACAGAGCAACCTTTACACTCGGCAGTAAGCTCGTAAAAACCGATCTCGGAACCGTTGAAATGAGTGGCGAACCTTATTTTGTAAGGGGGCAGCTTTTCGTCCCGGTTGATGACAGTGCAAAGATGTTTGAAATGGAATGGTATCACGCAAAAAGAAATAACTATATAAATTGGAATACCGCAAGCGAGGATAAGCCTCTTTGCAAGCATCCCGAATAAGGAGGAAACATCATGCTTTACAAAAAAAACAATTCACCGACACTTACAGATGAGCTTTTTAAAAATCCTACCTGTGAATACAGAGGAACTCCGTTCTGGGCATGGAACAGTGACCTTAAATCGGAAGAACTTTGCCGTCAAATTGACATATTCAAAAAAATGGGTCTGGGCGGTTTCCATATGCATGTCCGCACAGGTATGTCAACAAATTATCTTTCAGATGAATTTATGGCACTCATCAAATGTTGTGCTGAAAAAGCCGATAAAGAGCATATGCTTGCATGGCTTTACGACGAGGACAGATGGCCCTCAGGTGCGGCAGGCGGTCTGGTTACAAAGGATGAGGAATACCGTGCGCGCTGTCTGCTTATGACAACCGTTCCCTGCGATAACGAAGGAACGGATGCAACATATATTGATTCAAGAGCAGAGGGCGGCAGAGAAGGCAAAGGCTATCTCATCACCTGCTACGATGTTGTTCTTGACGAAAACGGTTATCTCAAATCATACAAGCAAATTGGTGAAAATGATTACGCAGAGGGTACGAAATGGTATGCATACCTTAAAATTCATGCCCCCTCACCGTGGTATAACAACCAGACATATCTCGACACCCTTAACCCCAAAGCTGTAAAGCGCTTCGTTGAAGTCACTCATGAAAGATACAAAGAAACCGTAGGCGAGCATTTCGGAAACGTTATTCCCGCAATATTCACCGATGAACCTCAGTTCACACGCAAAACGGTTCTCCGCAACTCAACCGATAAAGAGGATATTGCCATGCCGTGGACCGATGATATTCCCGAAACATATAAATCACAGTACGGCGAGGATATCATCGAGCATCTCCCCGAAATTTTCTGGGAGCTTCCCGACGGCAAGGTTTCGATTACACGTTATCATTATCACGATCACATCTCCGAAAGATTTTCGCAGGCATTTGCAGATGTGTGCGGTTCATGGTGCCGCGAAAACGGTATCGCTCTTACGGGTCACATGATGGAAGAGCCTTCTCTTCACAGCCAGACAGCAGCTCTCGGCGAGGCTATGCGTTCATACAGAGGCTTTGACCTGCCCGGCATTGATATGCTTTGCGCAAGCTTTGAGTTTACAACCGCAAAGCAGGCTCAGTCCGCAGTTCATCAGTTTGGCAGAGAAGGTATGCTTTCCGAGCTTTACGGTGTTACGGGCTGGGATTACGATTTCAGAGGCTACAAGCTTCACGGCGACTGGCAGGCATGCCTTGGTGTTACAATAAGAGTTCCTCACCTTTCATGGTATGCTATGGGCGGAGAAGCCAAAAGAGATTATCCCGCCTCAATTCATTATCAGTCGCCCTGGTGGGAGGAATTTTCATATCTCGAAGACCACTTTGCAAGAGTTAACACCGCCATGACAAGAGGCAAGCCTGTTGTAAAGGTCGGTGTAATACATCCCGTTGAAAGCTTCTGGCTTCACTGGGGTCCCAACGACAAAACCGCTCTTGCCCGTGAAAACATGGACAAAAAATTTGAAAATCTTGCAGATTGGCTTCTCAAGGGCAGCATAGATTTCAACTATATCAGCGAATCACTTTTCCCAACCCTTTGCAAAAATGCTTCGGCACCTCTTAAGGTTGGCGAAATGGAATATGATGTAATCATCGTTCCCGACTGCGAAACTCTTCGCTCAACTACTCTTGAACGACTCGAAAAATTCTGTGAATCAGGCGGTAAACTCATTTTTGCAGGCAATGCTCCCGTATATGAAAACGGCATCAAGAGCGAAAGAGGCAAAGCTCTCTATGAGAAATCAACGGTTGTTTCTTTTGACAAAGAAAAAATTCTCTCCGCTCTTGAAGATAACAGAACAATCACTATACGTCAGGCAAACGGCAGACTCTCCGACGGCTTCATTTATCAGCTCCGCCATGACGGTAACTGCCGCTGGCTCTTTATAAGCAGATGCTGTGAGCCTTATAATAAGGATGTAGTAAGTGACAGTAACCTGAAAATAAGCATCAAAGGCGAGTTCACACCTTATAATTACGACACAATCAGCGGCGATATCTGCAAGATTCCTTGCGAATACCGCAACGGCTGCACCATTGTTTCAAAGGTGCTTTATAACTATGACAGTCTTCTTCTCAAGCTTGATGAGGGCAAGTCGGATTTAATCGGTTCTGATCCCGGCGGTGTTGATTTGCTCAATACCTGCGCCATGCCCGCACTTGTTGACTATACTCTTTCCGAAAGAAACGCATACCTTCTTGATATTGCCGAATTTTCACTTGACGGCGGAGAATTTAAGCCTGAAGAAGAAATTCTCAGACTCGATAACGTATGCAGAGAAGCACTCGGTTTTGTTGAAAGAGGCGGAAATGTTGCTCAGCCCTGGGTGCTTGAACCCGAAACAATCGAGCATTATATAACCCTTCGCTTTAATATTAACAGCGAAATCAGCTATGAAGGCGCAGAGCTTGCTCTTGAAGATGCAGAAAAAGCCAAAATTATATTTAACGGAAACAAAATGGCAAACAACATCACCGGATGGTATGTTGATAAGGACATCAAAACCGTGCCTCTCACCGAAATAAAGAAGGGCGAAAACATTCTTGAGATTACCCTCCCATTCGGCAAACGCACAAATACCGAATGGTGCTATCTTCTCGGCAATTTCGGGGTAAAGGTTATCGGCAGAGAAAAGATAATCACCACTCTTCCCGAAAAACTCGGCTTCGGTTCAATTGTAAATCAGGGACTTCCCTTCTACGGCGGAAACATTACATATCACCTTGAAGCAGAGGGAGAGGCATTTGCAATTGAAGCCACAAGATACAGGGGTGCACTTATTTCCGTTTCGGTTGACGGAGAAGAAAAGGGCAAGATTGTTTATCCTCCCTATCATCTTGATATTAAAGGACTTTCGGCAGGTAATCATAAAGTCGATATAACTCTTTTCGGCAACCGCTACAACTCCTTCGGTGCTGTTCATCTGACCGACAGCAAGCATTCATGGCACGGTCCCGGAGCATGGCGCAGCGATGAAGAGTGCTGGAGCTATGAATACGTTCTCCGTGATGTAGGTATTCTCGCAAGACCCATTATTAAGATAAAATAACTCTTAACACTCATTTTTAAGGCGGGAGCAAGCTCCCGCCGTTTTTTATGTTTTCGGCTTTTAATATATTGTTATAGTATAGCTTGACATTCCTCCTGAAATATGGTATCATCCTATTGAGTAAAACTCAATAAACAAATTTGTTTATTTAAAAATAAATATTGCGAGAAAAAACATTTACTTTTGGTAATCCCTTTACACAATGAAAACGTGCACCGCCATGATAACGGTGCACGGGATGCCATGGTAAATATTCAGTTTCAAAGCACTTAATAATGTATTCATATATTTATTATATAATTTATCAGGAAGGAGGAGCTGTATGTATATACCCACCCCGTTTGGAATTATGCTCAAGGAAACCAGAGAAAATGCTAAGCTCTCGCAAAGCGAGCTTGCAGCAGAGCTTCACAAAACGGCGCAATATATAAGCAATATAGAAAAAGGCAAAAACAACTCTCCTCCCGATGATAACGACCTGCATCTGCTCATTAAAAAGCTTGGTCTTGCAGGTGAAACTGCCGATAGGTTCAGGCTTCTTGCTTACGCAGACAGAGGGATGCTTCCTCCTGAAATGTTCAGATATGTTTTCGACAGACCTGCGTTAATCGGCTTGATAAATTACGCGATCAGCAACGGTGTTTCCGAGGAATACTGGAGCTGTATTCTTCAAAACACAACTACCGATAAAGGATGGGTTAACAATGAATAAGATTCCGGACTATATTAAATATGCAGCATCTGTTGTTCCGAGCGAAAGGCAGCTCAAATGGCAGCAGCTTGAGTTTTATGCATTCTTTCATTTCGGCATAAATACATACACTAACTCGGAATGGGGCAACGGCAATGAGGACCCCGAGCTGTTTAATCCCGAAAAGCTCGATTGCCGTCAATGGGTTAAAATTTGTCAGCTTGCCGGCATGAAAGGTGTTATCCTTACAGCGAAGCATCATGACGGTTTCTGTCTTTGGCCCTCTGCATACACCGACCACAGTGTTCGTTCAAGTAAATGGAGAGAGGGCAAGGGAGATGTTGTTGCGGAATGCGCAAAAGCATGCAGAGAATTTGGTCTTAAATTCGGTATTTATCTTTCGCCTTGGGATAGGCATGAGCCATCTTACGGTTCGGGAGAAACATACAACCGCTTTTTCATGAATCAACTCCGCGAGCTTCTTACGGGCTACGGCGATATTTTCTGCGTATGGTTCGACGGTGCTTGCGGCGAAGGTCCGAACGGCAAGGTTCAGCAATATGACTGGGAAAGCTATTATAAGCTGATTCGTGAGCTTCAGCCCGATGCTACAATTAACATTACCGGTCCCGATGTTCGTTGGTGCGGCAATGAGGCGGGTGTTTGCAGAAAAAGTGAGTGGAGTGTTGTCCCCTACTGGCATTCAAATCACGAAATAGTTGCAGCAGCAAGCCAAAAGGATGTTACAAAGCCGCCTAAAAAAATCAATCCCACTGCTCTTGATTTAGGCAGCAGAAAAGCGATAAAAAAATGCAATAAGCTTATATGGTATCCGGCTGAGGTTGATGTTTCCATAAGAAAAGGCTGGTTCTATCATCCCGAGGAGGATTATTCCGTAAAGCCTCTTTCAAAACTTATGGAAATCTATTACAACTCTGTTGGTTCAAATGCCAACTTTCTTTTGAATATTCCGCCCACACCGGAAGGAAAAATTCATGAAAAGGATATGGAAACCCTTCTTTCGATGGGTGCACAGTTGGAAATTGATTTTAACGAAAACCTGGCAGAAGGTTCAATCATAACAGACAACCGTCATCTTGACGAAAAACACACCGGTCAAATGGCACTCAGTAACAATCCCGAGGAATACTGGCATTCGGGTGACAATCCCAAAGGCGCAGAGCTTATCCTTGACCTCGGCGATGATTATGACATTAATAAAATTGTTCTCGGTGAACACATAAGAACCGGTCAACAGATAGAAAAATTTACCCTTTACGCAATGGTAAAGGGTAAGTGGAAAAAATTCGCATCGGGAACTACCGTGGGATATAAGAAAATCTGCCGTTTTGACGAAACAAGAATACGTTATTTCAAGCTTGTTATAAACGAAGCAAGGTGCTTTGCAACAATATCCAAATTTGAGGCATATTAATCCCAGGTTTTCCATACTTCAGGGCAGTAACCGACGGTTGCCTGCTTGCCGTTGCGGACTATGGGAGTTTTAAAAAGCTCTCCGTGTTCGAGAAGCTTTTCTTCAACAGCCTCCTTGCTTGCGAGATATTTGATGAAATGCTTTTCGTAAGCTTTTGACTTCTCATCAATCAAAGCTTCCATCGAACCGACAGCTTGCTTGACACTGTTATATTCACCCTTGCTGAGATTTTTTTGAGCAAGGTCTATAAACTGGAACTTAATTCCTCTCTCTTTGAAATATCTTTGCGCTTTTTTTGTATCAAAGCATTTATTCGTTCCGAAAATCTGTATATTCATAAAAAATCTCCTTCTTGTGGTAATACTATTATGGTAATAAATATTCCGTCACAAGTCAATAGAGCAATTGAAATTCTCTGCGGCGGCGGTCATTCCGCCTATGCTGTAGGGGGTGCGGTGCGCAACGTCATAATGGGCATTCCGGTTAATGACTGGGATATCACGACCTCCGCACTTCCCGATGAAACAATCCGGCTTTTCAAAGAATACAGAACAATAGAAACAGGAATAAAACACGGCACCATAACCGTTATCATTGACGGCATGAGCCTTGAAATTACAACATTCAGAATTGAGCACGGTTATTCCGATAACCGTCACCCTGACAAGGTAGATTTCACGGACAAGGTTGAGGATGATTTATCACGCAGAGATTTCACGGTAAACGCAATCGCTTATTCGCCGGTATCAGGTTTTAAAGACCCTTTCTCAGGCTTCACAGACATCGAAAAAAAAATTATCAGATGTGTCGGGAATCCCGACAGACGATTCGGAGAGGATGCTTTAAGAATACTGCGCGCATTGAGATTCGCTTCTGTCCTCGGATTTAAAATCGACCCCGAAACCTCGGAAAGCATTCACAAAAACAAGCACCTTTTAAAAAACATTTCGGTTGAACGCATTTTTGCCGAGCTGTCAAAGCTTCTTTGCGGAATGAACGCAGCGGATATACTCCGAGAATATAAGGATGTTATTTTCTTGGTTTTGCCTGAACTTGAACCGATGAACAACTGCCTGCAAAACCACGAAAGACACATTTACGATGTATGGGGACATACTGTTGCAGCCGTTGAGGCAATCTCTCCGGATCCGATTCTGCGCTTTGCAATGCTTCTGCACGATTCAGGAAAGCCTCATTGCAAAATAACCGACGAAAACGGTGTTGACCATTTTTATTCTCACGGCAAAACAAGCAAAAAAATTGCTTTTGAAATATTGTCAAGACTAAAAACATCAAACAAATTCAGAGATACGGTTTGTAATCTTGTTGAACATCATGATTTTCTCCCTGACAAAATAAGCAAAAAGACATATAAAAAGTATATATCAAAGCTCGGCATCGAAACGATTGAAAATCTTTTTCTCGTCAGAGAAGCCGATATATCGGCGCAGAATCCCGTATTTTATAATGAAAGCGCAGAGCAAAACAAAATCGGGCTGAAAATCCTTCATGAAATATTAAAAGAAGAATCTTGTTTTAAAACAAGCGACCTCGCCGTTAGCGGCAAAGCGCTTATAAATATAGGAATAGCCCCTTCCCCTGCTATGGGAAAGATTATGGAAACACTTCTTGACGAAGTTATGGATGAAAAGCTGCCCAACGATGAGGGTGCATTAATCGAGCGTGCAAAACAGCTTGCAGGGCTGTGAAAGGAGCAATTATGGAAATTGTAAAAATTGATAATGCGCAGGAATTTGATAAATTTCTATGCAGCCACCCCAAAGGACATATGCAGCAATCATCGGCATGGGGAAATGTAAAAAAAGAATGGGAATGGACAGGCTTCATAGCCCGTAACGAAAACGGAGAAATAAAAGGTGTTTGTTCCGTTTTGCTCCGTCAGATACCCATGACACCATTTAAAATGATGTATTCCCCGAGAGGTCCCGTTTGTAACCTTGACGATACCGAAACAGTAAAGGAACTTCTTACGGCAGCCAAGGAATACGGAATAAAGAACAAGGCATATACATTCAAAATTGATACAGATACACTTGCATCAAACTCAAAATACATTGCCCTGCTTGAAGATATGGGCTTTAAATTCAAGGAACACAGTGCAGGATTTGACACAATTCAGTCAAGATACATTTTCCGTCTTGACGTAAGCGGAAAAACAGAGGATGAGCTTATGCAGACCTTCCACCCGAAAACACGATACAATATCCGCCTTGCTGCAAGGAAAGGAGTTACAGTTGAAGTCAAGGGCGCAGAGGCTTGCGAGGATTTCCATAAGCTGATGCTTGTTACGGGAACAAGAGATAATTTTGTTATCAGAGATGTTTCCTATTTCAGAAGAATAATGGATGCATTCGGCGATAATGCGAGAATTTATCTGGCATATTACGAGGGAAAGCCCATCGCAGGTGCGCTTGATGTTCTCTGCGGCGACAAGGTATGGTATGTTTACGGAGCAAGCTCAAACGAATACCGCAATGTTATGCCGAATTATCTTGTTCAATGGGAAATGATTAAATGGGCTATGGAAAGCGGCTGTAAATACTACGATTTCAGAGGCGGTTATCCCGACGAAGACAATCCGCTGCACGGTATTTTCAAATTTAAAAGAGGCTTCTGTAACGATTACATGGAACTTATGGGCGAGGCTGACCTTATTATTGACAAACTCGGGTTTACAGCAGTAAATGCTGCGCAGAAGCTCGCAAAATCCACCCGTAAAATCAGAGCAAAATTACTAAACAAATAACTTAAAACTCTTCACGGCAAAGATTTTTATCTTTGACCGCTCAAATCCTCCATATACTTGAAGGCAGCACGTTTTGTGCTGCCTTCAAGCTTTTTATATTAACTATTATCCGAATATTGACGCAATGGCATTGAAAAACGAGAGAATTGCTCTGATTATCTTCTGCCAGAAGGTCATTGTACATTTTATTTCAATGCTGTCCGATACTGTTGATCCATCTTGATTTCTTACAGCATTTCCGTTTTGGTCAACAAGTGTTACGGTTATAACCGCAACGCCCTCATCAACAGCTTCAACCACACCGCCGTTATCAACCTTTGCAACGGAAGAATTTGACGAAGTCCATCTTACATAACACGCAACATTTTCACCGTTATAAGCAGAAACCTTAAGGGGAACTCTGTTGCCGTATGCAAGGGTTGAAAAAGGATTGATAATTGCAATCGAAGGCACATAATTGTTATCCTCTGTTCCAAGTGCCGGAATGATTTCAGTTTCAATCTGTTCACAGTTTAAGCACTCTCTTATCTTTTCGCCGTTTTCACTTTCGGTTGCATCTGTTATAATATGCCACTCTCCGAAGCTGTGACCGAGTGCAGGGATCACGGTATGAGCAAAAGCAACATCACAAACAGAACAATGTATTGACTTTGAACCGTTATGCGTACATGAGGGTTCGCTGTCCGTTGTATATTCCTCTTCCCAAGCATGACCCAATGCCGAAACTGCCTGTGTTTCATAGTCTTCGCAATTCACGCATTCTCTGCGCTGCATACCCTCCAATGTGCAGTCAGGTTCAATAACCGTAATCCATTCACCATAATCATGACCCAAAGCAGGAATTTCAGTTTCAGCAAGCTTGCCGTCGCAGCGCATACAATGGATTGACTTCAAGCCCGATTCAGTACAGGTTGCTTCGATGTCAATTGTATATTCGCTTTCCCATGCGTGACCGAGAGCCGCTACGGGTCGCTCCTCAAAATAATCACAAGCCGAACATTCCCTAAGCTCTACTCCTGTTGCAGTACAGGCAGGCTGAGATGTTACCGCCCATTCTCCAAAGCTGTGTCCGGAAGCGCTGATAACAGTTACATAATTTTTTTCTTCGCATCGTTCACAATGAATTGATTTATAACCGTTATCTGTACAAGTTGCATTTTTATCAACCGTGTAATCTTTTTCCCATGCATGTCCGAGAGCGGAAATACTTTGCTCCTGATATGCATCACAATGCTCACATTCCCTGAGTTCAGTGCCTTCAAGAGCACAAGCAGGATTTAAGGTAACAATCCACTCACCGTAAGCATGACCTGCTGCAGGAATAACGGTCACATTTGTTTTTTCTTCACAAACAGAACAATGAATTGACTTTGAACCGTCTTCGGTGCAGGTTGCTTCTCTATCTATTGTATACTCGCTTTCCCAATCATGACCGAGAGCAGAAACATTCCGAACCACATAAATCTCACAATCCACGCAATCTTTGCGCTCTATTCCGTCCGTGATGCAATCAGGCTCAATTGTTACAACCCATTCACCGTAGCTGTGACCCTTTGCAGGAATAACTATTATATCTTTTCTTTTATCACAAACGGAGCAATGAATCGACTTAGAACCTTCCTTTGTACAATCATTGGGAACATCAACTGTGTAACTCTTATCCCATGTGTGACCGAGGGCAGGAACAACATTCTCCTCATACGCATCGCACTCGGAGCATTCTCTGCGTTCTTTTCCTTCCAGAATACAAGTCGGTTTTACCGTAACGATCCATTCACTGTAGCTGTGACCCTTTGCGGTAATAACGGTGTTATCTTTCTTTGCAGAGCAGGCAGAGCAATGAATTGACTTTGAACCGTCTGCAGTACAGGTAGGTTCGGCATCAACCGTATAGCTGCTTTCCCACGAATGTCCGTTGGCAGAAACAGCCTGTTCCTCATATGCTTTGCAATTTGTGCAATTTCTGCGCTTGTTACCCTCCGCCGTGCATGAAGGACTGTCGGTTACATACCATCCGCCAAAGCTGTGACCGTTAGCATCAATGGTCTGTGTATCCTTTGTTGCTGTGCATCGGGAACAATGAATTGACTTTGAGCCTTCCTCCGTGCAGGTTGGCTGAATATCAACAGTATAATTGTTGTTCCATGCATGACCGAGAGCAGAAACAGACTGTGTTTCGTATGATGAGCAGTTTGCACAGTTTCTGCGTTCTGTACCCGTTTCAGTGCACGTGGGGTCTTTTATCATTATCCATTCACCATAGCTGTGACCGGTAGGAGTAACAGGAACGGTTTCCATTACTTTATTGCATCCCGTGCATCTTGAAACACTCTGACCGTTTTCAGTACAGGTTGGTTCAGTTTCTGTTTTATATTCGCCTGCTACATGATCCTTCATAGGAATAATTTCCGTTTCAAGGGTTACTTTGCACACGGTACATTTCTTGATTTTTTCACCGGTTTTCGTGCAGGTTGCACTTGCCGTAACAGACCAATCACCCTCTGTATGACCTTTTGCAGGTGAAGCTTTTGTATCAAGCTCTATACCGCATCGATCACATGTTAAAACTATTACTCCGTCTTCGGTACAGGTTGCAGGTGTTTTTGTTATCCACCAACCGTCTATGTGACCAGCCGCTATGGTTCTGCTTTCTACAGTAACATTACACGTGTAACATACCAGATTTTCTTTTCCGTCTTCATAACAAGTAGCTTCTTTTTCTACAATCCAATATCTGTTGGAATGTGAATATTTGGCTATCGTTTCATTATATACATATCCGCAGGTCGTACATGTGTATGTTTTTATACCCGTTTTTGCACATGTCGGTTCTCTGGTGATTTTGGTCGTAAATGAACAGGTATGCTGATGTCTGCATTTAACAAAATCATAGCCCATTGAATCCGCATATGTTTTTGCCGTGCAATCTTCAGAATTAGCACATATATAAGCATTATCAGAACCCAAAAACAGATGCGAACCGAGAGATGAACCCGTTGCCAATGATGTAACAGTTGTGGGAATATGAACATATGTAAGAACATCACAGCCGCTGAACGCATCATAATAAATTGCGGTTACACCATTGGGAATTTCAATATATTCAAGGCTTTCACACTGGTAAAACGCATGATGTCCTATTGTTTTTAACGATGAATTGTCAGCAAAATAAACATTGCGAAGATTTGTACAGCCGCTAAAAGCTTCAGCTCCCAATCTTGTCACTTTATTCGGAATGGTAACACTTGTAAGACTAATGCATTGATAAAATGCCTCGTCACCTATTGCCTGTATTTTAGAAGATGAACCAAAATTAACACTTTGAAGTGCATCGCATCTGTAAAATGCTTGGTTTCCGATTGAAATCACATTTGCAGGAATCGAAATACTCAAAAGACCGGCGCAATCTCTGAAAGCACCCGCTCCGATTGAACTAACACTGCTCGGAACTGATAAGCTTGTAAGAGCGCTGCAACCATAAAAAACATCATCGTAGATTCCGGTAATTCCCGACGGAATTTCACAGCTCGTCATTCTGTAGCACTTATAAAAAGCACTTTTACCTATAGTTTTAATTTGAGAACCGTTCTCATATCTGATACTTGTTATATCACTGTTCCAGTAAAATGCACTTTCGCCTATTTCTTTAACCGGATATCCGCCGAGAGTAGCAGGAATAACTATATCGGTTGATTCACCGTACCAAGGTCCGCTAAACTCGGTTATTGTTGCATATCCGTAGTCAACAGTGTAAGTGAAATTTCCCTCTTCATACTCAGTTACTGCATCAGCACTGATAAAAAATTCCGAAAAGTCAAAATCCGATGCAACGGCAACCGTGCCGAAAACCAATACAAATGCCATTAGTAAAGATAAGCTTTTGCGAAACAGATTCTTCATGTGTTTAACCTCCTTTTATTCGGTAACATTATATAACAACCTAAAGTTGTTGTCAATAACAACCAACAAGTTTTTTGTTTAACAGTTGTCAGTTGTTAAAATAATTAGGAGGTGAATACAATTGGTTAAAAATTTAAAAGTTTTAAGAAATAAGAAAGGAATAAGCCAGCAACAACTTGCAGATATTATAGGAGTTACCCAGCAATCTGTTAATAAATATGAGAATCACTCGGTTGAGCCCGATATTTATACCCTTATAAAAATTGCAGATTATTTTGAAACAACAATTGATTATATAGTCGGCTGAGTAAGCGATAACGAGCAAGATCAGAACAGGATAACCAACGAAGAAAAATCAATGATATATAATTTCAGAAAACTTAATGCAGATGAAAAGCAGATAATACGTCTTTGCATTAAAAACGGGATTAAAAATATTGGCAAATAAGCCTTCGGTATGTATTAAAATTCCGATATAAGAAACAAAATTATATATACATTATATACAACAAAGGGGCTGTTTTAAAAACAGCCCCTTCATTTATTTTTTCTTGATTCTCGACCAGTATTCTTTTGATGCTTGTTCAATTTTATTATCGCCGAACTCATAATATTTTTTATTCTTTATCGCATCGGGCAAATACTGCTGATCAACCCAATGGCCCGGAAAATCGTGAGCATACTTATAAAACTGACCTTTATTGGGATTATCATCGCCGTCATAGTGCATATTCTGCAATTGACGCGGTACAGGACCTGTTCTGCCTGCAGAAACATCCGCCATAGCGGAATTAATTGCACCGTATGCACTGTTGGACTTCGGACTTGTCGCAACAAGTATTACCGCATCAGCCAGGGGTATTCTCGCCTCAGGCAATCCAAGCATCATCGCCGCATCTATTGCAGATTTAACTATTGGAATTATCTGCGGATAAGCAAGTCCCACATCCTCGCAGGCACAAACCATAAGTCTTCTGCAAGCCGAAGGCAAATCCCCCGCCTCAAGCAGTCTTGCAAGATAATGCACGGCAGCATCAGGGTCAGAGCCTCTCATGGATTTTTGATAAGCCGATATTATATCATAATGCTCATCGCCGTCCTTATCATATCTCATTGCGCTTTTCTGCGTAAGAGATTTTGCGTTATCAAGAGTTATGAGCTTTTTACCGTTATCGGAATTTGCCGAAAGCACACAAAGCTCAACACTGTTTATCGCTTTTCTTACATCTCCCGCGCTTGCGGTTGCAATATGATGATAAACTCCGTCCTCAACAGAATATTCCTCTCCCCTGTCCTGCGCCATAAAATCAAAAGCTCGCCTAACCGCCTTTTCCGCTTCGGATGGGGTAACACTCTTAAATTCAAATACGGTTGAACGGCTTAAGATCGCACTGTAAACATAGAAATACGGATTTTCTGTTGTTGATGCAATAAGAGTTATTGCACCGTTTTCGATATATTCAAGCAGGGTCTGCTGCTGCTTTTTGTTGAAATATTGAATCTCATCGAGATAAAGCAGAATACCGTTGGGAGCAATAAACGTATCAAGCTTTGCAACAACCTCTTTAATGTCTGCCGTACCCGCCGTTGTACCGTTAAGCTTAACAAGGTGACGGTCGGTTGTTTTTGCAATAATACTCGCAAGAGTGGTTTTGCCTACTCCGGGAGGACCGTAAAACACCATATTGGGCAGTTCGCCCGACTGAATAATATTACGCAAAGGCTTGTCCTCACCGAGAAGGTGCGGCTGACCGATTATATCTTCAATTTTTTTCGGACGCAATCTGTCCGCAAGCGGTGCCGACATATCAAACCCTGCCTTTCATACGAATTTAATTAAGTATAGCAAATATTAATTGTTTATTCAAGTATAAAAAGCGGTATTATTTTGCATGATTGCTTGCATTCTCCGTATGCTTTGCAGGATTTTTGAAAGTTTATTGACCGTATGTTGCAAATTCAGCACATACAAGCCCATATTTTTCGGTTTTTTTAACAAAATTATGAAAGTTTCAATATTTCTTGTTGCATTTTCAATGCTTTAGGTATAGAATATTATGCAAGCAGTTTATTCTGTATTAATAAGTTTATAGAAGGCTGTCAGATTTTGCGGCAGTTTTAAAAGGAGTGTTTCTTTTGAGTTATGTAGAAAGAGTTATTGAGCAGGTTGCAAAAAAGCACGCAAGCGAGCCTGAATTTGTTCAGACCGTGACAGAGGTTTTTGAATCAATCGCTCCCGTTATTGAGCAGCATCCTGAATACGAAGCAAATGCTTTGCTTGAAAGAATGGCAGAGCCCGAAAGACAAATTACATTCAGAGTTACATGGGTTGACGATAACGGCAAGGTTAACGTTAATACAGGCTACAGAGTTCAGTTCAACGGAGCTATCGGTCCTTTCAAGGGCGGTCTTCGTTTCCATCCTTCGGTATACATCGGCATCATGAAGTTTCTCGGCTTTGAGCAGACATTCAAGAACAGCCTTACAGGTCTTCCCATCGGCGGCGCAAAGGGCGGCTCCGACTTTGACCCCAGAGGCAAGAGCGATGCTGAAATTCTTCGTTTCTGCCAGGCATTCATGACAGAGCTTTACAGACACATCGGTCCCGATGTTGACGTTCCCGCAGGCGATATCGGTGTTGGCGGCAGAGAAATCGGTTACCTTTACGGTCAGTACAGACGCATCAAGGGTGCATTTGAAAACGGTGTTCTTACCGGCAAGGGAATCCCTTACGGCGGTTCACTTATCAGACCCGAAGCAACAGGCTACGGCGCAACATACTATGCAGTTGAAATGCTTAAGCATTTCGGCGAAGAAATCAAGGGTAAGACCTTTGCTCTTTCAGGCTTCGGCAATGTTGCATGGGGTGCAGCCAAGAAGATTACAGAGCTTGGCGGCAAGGTAGTTACAATCTCCGGTCCCGACGGTTATGTTTATGATGCTGACGGCATCAACACTCCCGAAAAAATTGAATTCATGCTTGAAATGCGTGCATCCGGTCGTGACAAGGTTCAGGATTACGCAGACAAGTTCGGTGCAGAATTCCATGCAGGCGAAAAACCCTGGGGTGTTAAGGTTGATGTTGCAATGCCTTGCGCAACCCAGAACGAAATTGACATGGTTCAGGCTGAAAAGCTTGTTGCAAACGGTGTTCCCTACTATATTGAAGTGGCTAACATGCCCACAACAAACGAGGCTCTTGCTTACCTTAAAGAAAACTGCAAGGCAGTTGCTCCTTCAAAAGCAGTTAATGCAGGCGGTGTTGCCGTTTCCGCTCTTGAAATGAGCCAGAACTCAATGAGATACAGCTGGACAGCTGAAGAGGTTGACGCAAAACTCAAGCAAATTATGAAAAACATCCACGATAATTCCGCTGCTGCCGCAGAGCAGTACGGTCTCGGCTATGACCTCGTTGCAGGTGCAAACATCGCAGGCTTTATCAAGGTTGCAGATGCAATGATGGCTCAGGGTCTTATCTAATCACATAATCCCCGGCTGAGCCGGGGATTTTTTCACACATAAAGGCACAATGATAAAAACAAGCCTCCGATTTGATCGGAGGCTTGTTGTGTTAATCAATTGATTATGCCTTGTTATCGCAGCCGAGAACATTCTTAATCTTGTGCTCAACCATACCCTGGATAGCGGTACGAGCAGGAGCAAGATACTGTCTGGGGTCAAAGTGACCGGGATTCTCTGCCATATACTTTCTGATAGCAGCTGTCATTGCAAGACGAAGGTCGGAGTCGATGTTAATCTTGCAAACTGCGTGTGAAGCAGCCTTACGAAGCTCGCTTTCGGGGATACCGATAGCATTATCCATCTTGCCGCCGAACTCGTTAATCTGATCAACAAACTCGGGAACAACTGATGATGCACCGTGAAGAACGATGGGGAAGCCGGGAAGCTTCTTCTCGATTTCTTCAAGAATATCTATACGGATTTTGGGATCCTGACCGGGCTTGAACTTGAACGCACCGTGGCTTGTACCGATAGCGATTGCAAGTGAGTCAACACCTGTTCTTGTTACGAAGTCAATAACCTCAGCGGGGTTTGTGTAGGAAGCATCTTCAACTGAAACATTAACATCATCTTCAATGCCGGCGAGCTGACCGAGTTCGCCTTCAACAACAACACCGTGTGCGTGTGCGTAATCAACAACCTTCTTTGTGAGAGCAACGTTCTCTTCATAGGGAAGGTGTGAGCCGTCAATCATAACTGATGTGAAGCCGCCGTCAATGCAAGCCTTGCAGGTTTCAAAGTCGGGACCGTGGTCAAGATGAAGAGCGATGGGAAGACCTGTTGTTTCAACAGCAGCCTCAACGAGCTTTACAAGATAAGTGTGATTCGCATAAGCTCTTGCGCCCTTGGAAACCTGAAGAATAAGGGGAGCATTGAGAGCCTTACCTGCTTCAACGATACCCTGAATGATTTCCATGTTGTTTACGTTGAATGCACCAACAGCATAACCGCCCTTGTATGCATCCTCGAACATTTTCTTGGTTGTTACTAATGCCATTTTTATCACTCCTGATATTTATTAAATCTAACCTTATATATTATATCAAAATTTTGCTGAATGTCAACAAAATTAAGCAAACAGACTTGTTATTTCTGTTCTCAAAAGAATAAACACGTTTTTTATTGCGCCGAAAAATTCTTCAATGAAGTTGTTATATACCGTGTAAGGCTCGTCAACCTGAAGCTCAAGGCGAGCATTATTTGTTTTCACACTGCCCTCATAAGTATAAAGCTCGTTATCAAAATTCTTTATATCATTTTCATAAAGGGTAAAAACTCTCACACCGTAGGGGCCCGGCTTTGCAAACTCACAGCCGTAGGTAAAACCAAGCTCAATGCCGTCCCATGTACCTGTATAGCCCTCTGTATGCCAATGACCGAAGTATGCACCGAGAACATCTCCGCATTCCTTCCACGCCTTGAACTGTTCACTTGTCGCACCGGGTATCATTACACCTGCATGATATCCGCTCGCAAGCTCCTGATTAAGACGGTAGCATTTTCCGTCATCACCTATGCTTGCACCCTCATCCCAGAAATTGCATTCCTCAAAAAGATTTCCGATATCATCGGTTGGGATATGCTGAAAAAGAATTGAGGGCACGGGTTTACCGCCGTTTTCGGCTTTAAGAGCAGCACTTTCGGATTTATACCAATTTATCTGCTCTTCGGTAACGGAATTTGTTCCGGTATCCGTCATCCAAATGTTAAAAACAGTTCTTTTTCCGTCGCTTGACTTTATTTCAAGATTAAAATCAATTCTGCCGTCGGCATCATCACTCTCGTCAACTGTAAGGCTGTTTTCATAGCTGTTATAGATTTTCAGCCAATCCTCGGTTGTTATGCCGCTTTTATAATCGTTATTTCCCTGACAAACCGCAAAAGGTATATCCTTGCTTTCAGCCTGAGCAAAAACCGCGGCACAGGCTGCCGTAACATTGGCAAGAGTCTGCTCATAATCGTCAACCTCAACCCCCTCACGGAAGCTTTCATCATCAATTCCGATGTCGCCGATACGGCTGTCCTCAACAATATCACCGGTAAAAACAACAAGGTCAGGATTTATCTGCTCAATGGAAAGCTTAATGAGATTCACCATATCATAAGCGGGATACCGGTCGTCCTGTGGGTCACTTATCTGGAGAACCGTAAATTTCCCGTCAGCACCGAATTTCAGTTCTTTATCTTCTGCGTTTGCGAATATGCAAAACGAAAACAGAAAAGAAATTGTAAGCAATATGCTTAATATCTTTTTCATTTTTTCTCCTTTGGTTGCGGCGGAATCAAGCCTCCGACCTTAGTTTTTTAAATCATGCAATGCATTTATCACGTTCAAATTAATATTTATCCATGCTTTCAACATCAAGAACAAATACCGTTGCACCGCCTACGGTAACCTCTTCTTCAAGGCTGTTATTCTGAAGTCCTCTGCCGAGAGAGCCTGTTGTCATTGCTACCTTGTTTCTTGTTCTTGAATATTCATGAATAATTTCCTTTGCTCTCGCAACCCTGTCATCCTCCGCACCGATAAGCAGGGTTGTGTTGCCTATCATGAGGAAGCCGCCCGTTGTCGAGAGCTTCGTTACACTGTAATTCTCCTTTGTAAGAGTTGCGGAAACAACCGCACTGTCATCATTATTTACAATTGCAAGTATAAGTTTCATATCATTTTATCCTTTCTGTATTACATATCGGGAAGTATCAGCTTCTGACTGCGTTTATCAAGTTCATAAATATTAGGTATCTCATAACGGTTATCGTTGCCGTCTTTTATGAGAATACGTTTATCATAAAACATCTTCATGGACTGGATATGGTTGATAATCTCAAAAGTATAAATACCTCTGTCCGTTTCAACATTCCAAAGCCAGATTTTATGCTTTTCGCTGCGGCTTATAAGCCTTGTTATCTTCGGGATTCTGTAGTATTCCTCAAGACAGCCGAGAAGAAGTTCTTTTTGAGAAGGCTCCATATTATCGAGCTTTCTTATAATAAACTGTTCCTCACCGTTTTCATCAAGGAAGGTTATATATTCCGAAAGACCGCTGACGGGAAACAATCTGCGAGGCTCAAGATTTTCAAATTTTTCGCCCGTGAAGAACTCCACATCGCAAAATATTTTGTCTTTTACCGTTATACGAATTTCGTTGCCGTCTATAAAATTTCTCGACACATGAAGCCCTCCTTATTCAAAATTTTCCGCAGCCTTTTCAGCTGCAACCTGTTCGCTCATGGACTGAATCTGTATAAGCTTATAGTATTTGCCCTTAAGAGCCATAAGCTCCTCAGGCGAACCAAATTCAATGATATTTCCCTTGTCAACAACAATTATTTTATTAGCCTTGCGAAGTGTTGAAAGACGGTGAGCAATCATAAGGGTTGTTCTGCCTCGAATAAGGCGGTTAATTGCGTCCTGAATAAGTTTTTCAGTTTCGGAGTCAACAGCAGAGGTCGCTTCATCGAAAATCAGAACACCGGGATTTTTAAGAACGGCTCTTGCAATCGAAAGCCTTTGTTTTTCGCCGCCGGAAAGACCTACTCCTCTCTCTCCGAGCATTGTATCATATGCATCGGGAAGGCGGGAAATAAAGCCGTGCGCATTTGCAATATCCGCAGCATTCAAAACCTGCTCTGGATGAGCACCCGGAAGAGAATACGCAATATTATTGAATATTGTATCACGGAACATCATGGGTTCTTGCTGAACATAGCCTATCTGCGAACGGTAATAAGACATATCAATATCACGGATATTTACACCGTCAACAAGAATTTCACCCTCATAATCATCATAGAAACGCATAAGCAGATTTATGAGTGTTGACTTACCCGAGCCCGTTGTTCCGACAATGCCGACAACATCACCCGGCTCAATAACAAAGTTGATATCATTAAGAACCTTCTTTGAACGGTCGAAGGAAAAATTAACGTTTCTGAACTCGATTTTTCCCTTCATAACTCCCATTTCAGAGCCTTTTCCGAAGTCATGCTCAGGTTCTGCGTTTATAATATCCATAACCTTTTCGGTGGAAGCAAGTGCATTCTGATATGAGTCACTCAGATTTGCAAAGAAGTTAACGGGAGTATAGAACATACTTGTATAAGAAATAAACGAAACGAGAACACCGAGAGAAAGCTTGTCAGGTGTATTAATAACCATGTTTCCGCCGACAAACCAGATGATAACCGAGCCGCAGGTAATCAGGAAGGTTATCGCATTAGGAAAAATTGCAGCAACCTTTGCTACCTTTTTATCCTCGGCAAGCCAGTCATCAACATGATAAGAAAATTTCTTTATGGTTTTTTCTTCCTTTGAAAAGGATTTTACTATTCTTATACCCGGAATCGTATCAGCAAGAATGCTTGAAATCGCAACACCTCTTCGCCAAATCCTGCGGTAAAGAGGTCCGATTTTTCTGCCGAAGAAACGGCTGCACACAACAACCACGGGAACCGGAATAAGAGAAAGAAGGGTGAGCTTCCAGTTCATACCCAGCATTATTATGATAATTCCCACCATCATAAACAGCTGAACCACAGCTTCCTGAGTTATTCGCAGCATAAACTGCTGAAGAACCGTTGTATCGGAATTAACTCTGTTAATAACAGAGCCTGTTGAGGTTTTGTCATAAAACTTCATGGGAAGATACTGCGCCTTTGCGTAGATTTCCTTTTTGAGGTCGGCAATAATTCCGTCACCCGCAACACGGAGCATATACGAACGTAAAGCTCCGATTGCATACTGCACAAAATACACTCCGAGGAGGAAAAGAATAATGATAACAAGCATTCTTTTATCTCCGTTGGGAATTATATTATCAACCATCATACTTGTAACATAAGGCGGAACAAGCGCCGCACCTGTAGTTATTACAGACAATATAATGCAGAAAATCAACTTACCCATATAAGGCTTTATATACTTATAAAGAGTTGAAACCATTTTCTTTTTGCCCTTACAGTTAAGGCATTCTGAGGTCGGCGAAGCAAGCTTTCTGCCGCACTTCGGGCAAAAAGAACGCAGATTTCTGAATGTTACTTCTACGGCAGCAACCCTGCTCTCAATGCTCTCACCCTCATTAACCTTCGTTATGAAATCTGCCACTGCATCACACATATCCGCTGCTGCAAAGGTAAATCTCATAAGGTCAACGGTTGAGCCGCCCGTGGTTTTTGCCTTAAGAACCGCATTACCGTACATTCTTTTAACGGAAATTTCAGCAATATTGGCAAAATCAAGGCTGATAAAACCCTCGTCAAAGCCGTCACCGACCGCAACAATACGGCTGTCGGTAACATAAACCGCGCCCTCACCGTAACTGCTGTCAACGGCAAGGTCGCCCACAACGGCAAAAAGCGGTTTTTCCTTGCCCTTGAACTGCTTTTCGGCAATTCTTGCAATCGAGTCACTTGCAGGCTTGTTGATCAACAAATCCTTTGGTATCATTTTTATTCACTCCTTTAAATAACAAGATGTTTTATAAGGAATTTCGACTTCATTCTATGACCAAAAAACCGATAAGTCAACAGAATTTTTCAAATTTTTTACATTTTGTTGGATTGCATAAAAAACAGCCTCATGTCAGCATCAAATTGCCGACATGAAGCCGAAACATCATATATACTTTTCAAAATTTTCCTTTATATATTTACCCGAAATCAGACATATTTTGTCGGCGGAGATAATATCCGCGAACTCTTTGTCAAGTGCAGCAATTTCCTCGGGAATTACCGATGTTTCTTCGTTTTCCGAATCAAAGGCATTATATTCTTTTTCAAAAATTTCATACACTCTGCCGCCGAAAAGGTTTTTCACCGCATTAAGTGCTGCGCCCGTAAGAGGCTGACCGTTTGTCCTGAAAAAATTGCTGAGCAATGCTTCGCCGTCTTCAATAACAAAAGAAAGAGCATAGATATCCCTCTGTTCCTCGTTGAATGCTTCAAATTCAGCAGTCATATCCGCTGCATCGGAAATTTTCTTTTGAAGATTAAGAGCTATGCCCTTAAAAAGACGCACTTCATCTGCCGCTTCAATAATTTTTTCGGTAAGAACGGAAAATTCGTTGCGAAGCTCATTTTCCTCCTTGAGTTTTTTGATGAGGGCCTCATTAGCCTTTGTCCTTTTGGCACTTGCCTGCCCTGCTTTAACACACACGAAAAGCGTAAGCAGAATAACGGCAGCCATAATTACTATAAGATAAGGTCGTTCAAGAAAATACTGGATCATTTGTTTACTCCTCTATAAGAATTTTGTATATATCACCTTTTTTGAGTCCGCTTTCTTTAGCAGCGAGCTTTGCCGCCTGAGTTTTGCTTTCTCCATTTTCAACAAGCTTCATGGCATATTCCGCAGCCTGAGCCAAAGTCATCTGCTCCCTTTTTTCCGCTTCTGCACCTTTGACAATAAGAACTATTTCACCCTTTATCGGCTCATTTGAATATTTTTCGGATGCATCAGCGAGAGTGGTTTTTATCACCTGCTCATGTATTTTTGTAAGCTCTCTGACTATTGCGATTTCTCTGTCACCAAGCGCATTGAAAAGGTCGGTAAGTGTCTGTGCAAGCTTGTGTGGTGCTTCATAAAAAATCATTGTTCTCGTTTCGCCGATAAGCCACGAAATATGTTCTTTTCGCTCCGATTTTTCAACAGGAAGAAAGCCTTCAAAGGTAAATCGTTTTGACGGCATACCGGAAACCGCAAGAGCAGTTGCAAATGCACACGGACCCGGTACCGCTTCAACCTTTATCCCTTTTTCTATGCAGAGCTTTACCAAATCCTCACCCGGGTCGGATATTGCAGGCATTCCCGCATCAGTCACAATTGCACAGTTTTCTCCCGAAAGAATCCTTTCGGCAATAACAGGTCCCCGTTCAAAACGGTTATGCTCAAAATAGCTGACCATGGGCTTTTTTATTTCAAATCGGTTTAGAAGCTTAAGAGTTACCCTTGTATCCTCTGCGGCAATAAAATCGCAGTTTTTGAGAGTTTCAAGCGCTCTGGGAGAAATATCGCCGAGATTGCCTATGGGAGTACCAACAATATATAAAATTCCGCTCAAGCTATTCACCTCTGTTTTCCAAAAGATAATCACCGTATATTCTTTTCATTTCATCGGAATATCCGCCGTCATCACCGTGTACAAAAAGCTCAGGTTCAACGGTTATACCCGTTTTCCCTCCCCTTCTGCCTTCTATAAGCACCAGCCACGGAGCCTTACCGGGACACTTTGAAACGAACTTCATTCTTTTCGGTTCAATGCCTGCCGAATGCATTTCACAGATTAATTCCGCTGTTCTTTCGGGGCGAATACACATACAAAGCCTGCCGCCGAAATTAAGAAGCTTTTTTGCCGTTTGACAAATATCGCTCAAAAGACACATTGTTTCGTGCCTTGCGATTTTATCGGCGCCGCTTCTGCTTTCTATACCCGCACCACTCGCCTTGTACGGCGGATTCATGGTTACAACATCAAAAAAGCCGAAGGGCACTATTCCTTTAAGCTCCTTCAAATCGGCATTGACTGCCGTAAGTCTTTCAAATAGATTATTATATTCTATTGCAGCATTAATCTGCTCCGCTCCGAGCGGCTGAATTTCAACGGCGGTTATCTTGCCCGTTTCCTTTTTACACCACAAAAGAGGTATTATTCCGCAGCCTGAGCCGAGGTCGCAGCATACGGCTCTTTTTGACGGATTTGCAAAATCCGCAAGCAACACGGCATCTGTTCCGAATGAATGCGCATCCGAAACAAAGGCGGTAATGCCCGAACCAAGATATTCCTTTCTGAAAGTTCCCATGGCAATTCTCCAAAAAATTTATCATATTATTATAACATTATAATCGAAAAAAGTAAAGAGCAGGAAAACCGGCTCCGGTTTGACCAAAATGAAAATTATAAATCAATACCATGATAAGTGAATAGATACTGACCGCACGAACCCGAAAATTCTCGAAATATTCCTTTTAATAAAAGGACAATCCATGCCCCTTTAAAGTGATGATTTGGAAATAATAATATAATCAATTAATAAAATTAATATTATTCAGCATAATTCAAGGTCAAAAAGTCAATAGTTTTATCAAAAAGTCAAAATCAAAGAAAATCGAAGAAAATTAAAGAAATACAACGATATTTAAAGATTTCAAGCTCTAATCCGTCAAGTTTGACCTTTTTTGACCTTTGACCTTTTGACCTTCCCTGACTATAATGTGATTAAGGTCAAAGAAAGTCAAAGTCAAATTTGATATAAATGAAAGAGATGGTTATATGAGTTTAAGCAACCGAATAGCGATGCTCCTTATGGAAATGCTCGAAAATGACGGCACAACAGAAATACAGCGAAACGAACTCGCACAAACCCTCGGCTGCGTACCGAGTCAGATAAACTATGTTATATCCTCAAGATTCACACCCGAGCAGGGATATATTGTTGAAAGCAGACGTGGTGGCGGCGGTTATATCAAGATTACAAGAGTAAAGCTTGACCGACCCTCGCTGATTATGCACACGGTAAACTATATCGGCGATTCTGTTGACCTTGCAACATGTCGTGCAAATATTATGAATCTTCATCACAGCGGTGTTCTTAACACCCAATATACAAAGCTTCTGCTTGCGGCAACGGGAGAAAATTCGCTTAAGGCTCTTCCCACACCCATCAGGGACAGAGTAAGAGCCTCCATACTCAAACAAATGCTCATTACAATAGATTCAGGAAAGGATGATTGATTATGTTATGTCAGAATTGCGGAAAGAATGAAGCAACCACCCACATCAAGCAAATAATTAACGGAGATATGGCAGAAAGCCATCTTTGCTCCGACTGCGCTGCACACCTCGGCTATTCGGATATGTTTTCGGGCTTCGGCCTGAATCTTTCCGAGCTTTTCGGCGGATTCCTCGGTGATATGATGCCCTCTATATCCTCGGGCAAAATTCAGAGATGCACAAAATGCGGAACCTCATTTGAGGAAATCGTACGTGACGGCAGAGTCGGCTGTGCAGACTGCTACACAACCTTCTATGACCGCCTTCTCCCCTCAATTCAAAGAATCCACGGCAAAATAAAGCACAGCGGCAAGGTAAGTGCCTCGCCCGCTGAGGAACCGAAGGTTGAAACAGTTGAAGAGAAAATTGAAAAGCTCAGAGCTGCTATGAACGAAGCGGTTGCAAAGCAGGAATTTGAAAATGCCGCAAAAATCAGAGATGAAATCAAAGCACTTGAAGGAGGCGAAGCATAATGAACAAATGGTATTTGGAAAAGGGCGACCAGGGCGATGTTGTAATAAGCACACGCATCCGCCTCGCAAGAAATCTTTATGATTTTCCGTTTCCCGCAAAGCTTGATATCAACGGTAAAAACAAAGTAAACGAGCTTATAAAGGGAATACTTTTTGAGAATGACCGCAAAGATTTCAGCTATATTGAAATGAAAGATTTATCAAGAATCCAAGCGGTATCTCTTGCGGAAAGCCACCTTATCAGTCCAGAATTTGCATCAAAAAAAGACGGCAGCGCACTTGTTCTTTCCTCGGATGAAAGTGTAAGCATTATGCTCTGCGAGGAGGACCATATCAGACTTCAGGTTATGAAATCAGGTCTTGCTCTTGAAGAAGCCTACGACATCGCCGATAAGCTTGACAGCATGATTGACGGCAAGGTCAAGTATGCATTTGACGAAAGAATCGGTTATCTCACACAGTGTCCGACAAATCTCGGCACCGCAATGAGAGCTTCCGTTATGCTTCACCTTCCCGCACTCACCCGCTGCGGTCAAATGACAAAGCTTGCAAACACCGTTTCAAAGCTCGGTCTGACCATCAGAGGAGCAAACGGCGAAGGCTCACAACCTATAGGTGATATGTACCAGATAAGCAACCAGATTACTCTCGGCATAACGGAAGAAACAGCAATTGCAAATCTCAAGTCCATTGTATTACAGCTTGTTTCTCAAGAGAGAGCAGCCGCGGCAGAGCTTATTAAAAAGCCTGCAGAAGAGGATAAAATTTTCCGCGCACTTGGTATTCTTAAAAATGCAAGATTGCTCAGCACCAACGAATTTATGGAGCTGATTTCGGTTGTAAGGCTCGGTGCCGCAAAGGGGCTTATTGATACACCTATTGAAAAAATCAACGAGCTTACCGTCAGTATGCAGCCGGCGACAATCAGCGCCGCAAATCCCGAAGCAACCACACCTGCTTTGAGGGATGCATTAAGAGCAAAAACCGTCAGAGAGGCTCTTGAATAACGGTCTTATTATAGGGGGATGAAAATATGTACAGATTTACGGGCTTTACGCAGAAAGCCAACGAAGCATTGAACAATGCAATAACAGCAGCCGAAAATCTCGGTCACACATATGTGGGCAGCGAGCATATTCTGCTCGGTCTGCTTAAAGAAAGCGGAGGTATGGCATACACGGCGCTTTCAGCAAAAAAGGTTAGCTACAGCGAGGTCGAAGCGATAATAAAAAGCAGCATGGGCATAGGTTCTCCAACGGTACTCTCGCCAAACGACTTTACTCCGAGAGCAAAAAACATCATAGATACCGCCATCCTGCAAGGCAGAGGAATGGGTCACTCATATATCGGAACGGAGCATATTCTCATGGGTATTATCCGTGAAGGAACCGGTGCGGCAACTGAAATTCTTGCAAGCATGGGTGTTCAGCCGCAGGAGCTTCTGCGTGACCTTACCAACGCACTCGGAAGCAATTCCTCGCCCTCAAATCATCAAAAAAACGATACCAAAGAAAAATCGGATACTCCTACACTCAGCCAATTCGGCAGAGATTTAACGGTTCTTGCAACACAAGGAAGAATCGACCCTGTTATCGGAAGGCAGAAAGAAATTGAAAGAGTTATCCAGATTTTAAGCCGAAGAACAAAGAATAATCCCTGTCTTATCGGCGAACCCGGTGTAGGCAAAACGGCAATAGCAGAAGGTCTTGCACTTAAAATAGCAACAGGCGAGGTTCCCGAGCTTCTCAGAAACAAGCGCATAATCACACTTGACCTTACCGGCATGGTTGCCGGAACCAAGTACAGAGGCGACTTTGAAGAAAGAATAAGAAATGCCATTGAAGAAGTCAAAAAAGCAGGAGATATAATTCTGTTCATTGACGAGGTTCATACACTTATCGGCGCAGGCTCGGCAGAAGGTGCGGTCGATGCGGCAAACATTTTAAAGCCATCGCTTGCAAGAGGCGAACTTCAGGTAATCGGTGCAACAACACTCGAAGAATACAGAAAGCATATCGAAAAGGATTCCGCACTTGAAAGAAGATTTCAGCCCGTTACCGTAGGAGAACCCTCGGAGGAAGAGGCAGTTGAAATTCTGAGGGGTCTGCGTGACAAATATGAAGCACATCATAAAGTAAGAATCACTGACAATGCAATTTTTGCCGCCGTAAAAATGTCTTCCCGCTATATCGGCGACAGATATCTGCCCGATAAAGCCATTGACCTTGTTGATGAGGCAGCTTCAAAAGTAAGATTGCAAGCCTTCACCGCCCCTCCCGATTTAAAAGCTCTGGAGGATAAGGTAAAATCACTCAGCGAGGAAATGCAGTCGGCTGTTAACTCGCAGGATTTTGAGCATGCCGCTGCATTGAGAGATGAGAAAAACAAAATCGCAAAGGAGCTTGAAACGGAACGTCAGATTTGGAAAGAAAAAAGCAACCGTTCAACAGGCGAAGTGGGCGAGCAGGAAATCGCCGCAATCGTTTCCCAGTGGACCGGAATACCCGTTGTTCAGCTTACCCAGGAGGAAAGCCAAAGGCTTCTTCATATGGAGGATGAGCTTCACAAAAGAATTGTAGGTCAGGATGAGGCTGTCAGCGCCGTGGCAAGAGCCATACGCAGAGGCAGAGCGGGTCTTAAAGACCCGAAGCGCCCCACGGGTTCGTTCATTTTCCTGGGTCCGACGGGTGTTGGCAAAACGGAGCTTTGCAAAACTCTTGCCGCTTCAATGTTCGGCGATGAAAATGCCATGATAAGGCTCGATATGTCCGAATACATGGAAAAGCACACGGTTTCAAGGCTCGTAGGCTCTCCTCCCGGATATGTAGGCTATGATGAAGGCGGTCAGCTTACCGAAAAAGTTCGCCGCAGACCGTATTCTGTAGTACTTTTCGACGAAATAGAAAAAGCTCATCCCGATGTTTTCAATATGCTTCTCCAGATTCTCGAAGACGGCATTCTTACAGATTCTCAGGGAAGAAGAGTTGACTTCAAAAACTGCATTATCATAATGACCTCAAACGTCGGTGCAAAAAAGAT
Source organism: Acutalibacteraceae bacterium (assembly GCA_045544115.1). Taxonomy (GTDB): domain Bacteria; phylum Bacillota; class Clostridia; order Oscillospirales; family Acutalibacteraceae; genus CAG-177. Next base: position 97,278 of record JAZPYI010000018.1, read on the forward strand.
TTCCCAAAGCGGTCAGGGTACTCTCGGATTTGCTCCGGAAAAATCAGAAACGGCAGATGAAAAGAAAATCCGTGAGGCAGTTATGGGCGAGCTGAAAAATGTTTTCAGGCCTGAATTTCTCAACAGAGTTGATGACATAATCGTATTCCGCCAGCTCAATCAGAATGATATAGACGAAATTGCACGAAGAATGCTGAATTCTCTTTCAAAACGCGTAAAGGAGCTTGATTTTGAGCTTGAGTTTTCAAACGAAGCTGTTTCTCAGATCGGCAAAGCCGGATTTGATCCAATTTACGGAGCAAGACCCCTTCGCAGAGCAATTCAGCAGCAGATTGAGGATAAGCTTTCCGAGGCTTTGCTTGAAGGCAAGCTTATCGCAGGAAAAAAGTATCTTTGCACTGTTGATGACACAGGCTACTCCTTCATTGAAACCGAATAATGTTAAAAAAGCAGGATGCATCGGATGTATCCTGCTTTTACTTATAAATAATATGTAAATAATTTTTTATTTAACATAATTCTATTGTTTTTTTTACAAAAATCTGTCATAATGCATATATGTGATAAAACATAAATCAAACATATCGGAGGACAAAAATATGAAAAAAGCCATTATTGCCATTATTGCCGTTGTCGTTGCAGCTGCAGCAGCAGTCGGTATTTATTTTGCAGTAGGTAACAACAATACTGACGAAAACACCGCCGAGCTTCTTGTTACAAAGGATTCCATCGGTGAAAGAATTTCACTTCTTGAAGCACTTATTAAGAATCCCGACAGATATAAAACTCTTCTTGCGGAAAGCTTCGGTCTCGGTGCAGAAAAAGCAGAAGAATTTTATGCCGCTCCCGAAGAATGGCTTACATTTGAACAAATTATTGTTATTGAAAATGTCGGCGATACCAACTATACGGTTTACGGCTATGAGGTAAAGGATAACGGCAAAAACGGTATTTATATCAACACCTCCGCTGGCGGCGAAATCGGAATCGCTCCCGGAAGCTCCGCTACCACAAGCTTCAGCATTCTCTGCTCAAACATTGAGCTTTCAAGCGATGAGATTAAGGCTCTTGTTGACGAAATGGAAGTAAGTGTTGTTTATACAAACAGCCCCACAGAATATGCAGACGGCTCGGAAAGTGTCGAAGAAACCAAAACAGCCGCTCTTGTAAAGGATGCAAAATAAAAAATGAATTTATTTTCAAGAAGAAACACAACGTCAGGACCGCCTGAATTTATCATTGTCGGTCTTGGTAATCCGGGAAAAAAATACGAGCTTACCCGCCACAATGCAGGTTTTTTGTTTGCAGACCTTCTGGCGGATAAAAGCAACGAAAAAATAAGTAAAATCCAGTTCAAGTCAGTGACCGCCAATATAATGCTTGGCGGTCACAGGTGCTTGCTTATGAAGCCTCAGACCTTCATGAATAACAGCGGTGAGGCTGTAAAGCAGGCTGCAGCATTTTATAAAATACCGCCGGAAAACATTATTGTTGTTTTTGACGATATTTCTCTCCCCTGCGGTAAAATGCGAATAAGACGCAAAGGAAGCGACGGAGGACACAACGGAATCAAGAGCATAATTTATCTGCTCAATTCCGATAAATTTCCGCGAGTCAAGCTTGGTGTAGGTGAAAAACCTCATCCCGATTTCGACCTGGCTGACTGGGTACTTTCTTCCTTCAAAAAGCCTGAACTTGATGCTTTGAGAGATGCTGCCGAAAAAGCCTGCAAAGCAGTTGAAATGATGGTACAGGGCAACATTGACGGTGCAATGAGCAGCTTCAACGGTTAATATTTTACCATTGAAGAAATGCCGTCCATCATGCTCTCCATACTTTTCATGCACTTTGCAACATTCTTTTTGCAAGCCTTCATACCGCTTTTAGACATCATTTTAGTGCTCGCAACGGCAGCCGCGGTACCTACGGCAATACCGATGCCGATACCCTTCGCCATTGTCATGTTTCTTGACGATGAAAACAATTTTATCCCCCCATTCACAGATATTCGTTAATATTTTAACCTTGGTTCAGGATAAAACAAATGTTAATATTTTTTAAGGAAGTCATATAATGTCAACTTTGAATATCGTTCTCGTTGAGCCGCAGATTCCGCAGAATACAGGCAATATTGCAAGAACCTGTGCCGCAACGGGTACAAAGCTGCATCTCGTTGAGCCGATGGGCTTTCGCATTGATAATGCCAAGCTCAAAAGAGCAGGGCTTGATTACTGGCACCTGCTTGATATTACATATTATGAGAATCTTAACGATTTTTTTGAGAAAAATAAAGATGGCAATTTCTTTTATTTTTCAACAAAAGCAACTAAAATATACTCCGAAATTGAATATCCTGATAACTGCTATCTTGTTTTCGGCAAGGAAACCGCAGGTCTGCCCGAAGAGCTTCTTCATGACAATCCTGAGAATTGCGTTCGACTGCCGATGATAAACAACAGCTCCGCAAGAAGTCTTAATCTTTCAAATTCTGTTGCCGTAGGTGCTTACGAGGTTCTGCGTCAATGGAAATTCCCCGATTTACTATGCAAAGGAAAGCTCACAAAATTTGATTGGAGTGAATAAAAATGAAACCGTTGACCGCTGCTTATAAAGCACTTGATTTTATTCTTACGGCTCAATCGAAGCATCTGACCGACAAAAAAAGCACTGTTCCGCTCAAAAAAGGAAGTTTCGATTGTACTCCGAGAGCCAAAAGCGAGCTTTTTTCACTTGGTTTTTCAAAAGAGAGCATTCTTCCCGATGATGTTGACAAAAAGAAATATTATATTGCGGGCTATGGTGAAAACAAGCCTGCAAAAGGTGTTCTCGATGCTCCCCATACTCATGCTGTTTGGCTTGATGATCTCTCGGGACACGGCGGTATAGTCATTATTTCGCTCGACTGCGTAGGTCTTCTCAACAGCGATGTTAATAAACTTCGTACCAGACTCGGCGAGTTTTCAAAGCTTTCCGGCTGCCGTTCAATAAACGTAGTTTGCACTCACAACCATGCAGGCATTGACACCATGGGAATCTGGGGTCCCCTTCCTTTAAGCGGTAAGGACCCGAAATATATGGAGCTTGTTTTCTCACAAACCGTAAAGGCTGTTGAAAAAGCATATGCTTCAAGAAAAATCGGCAAGCTCTGGCTCGGCAAAACAGAGGTTCCTGATATGCAGGAGGACATAAGAACTCCGATTGTTTATTCAAAAATGCTTACCCGTCTGCGCTTCGTTCCCGAGGACGGTTCAAAAGAAACATACATAATCAATTTCGCCTCTCACTCTGAATCACTTCAGGGCTGCAACGAACTTGTAAGCGCGGATTTCCCTCATTATTTCAGAGAAAAAATTCGAGAAAAAACGGGTGCCGAAACTCTTTACTGCGTAGGTGCTGTCGGCGGAATGATAAGCATGGATATTCCGAACGAAAAAGAAATCCGTGATAACGGCAGCGATTTTTCGCAGTCCACCGCAGATATCGGCAGAAAGCTTGCAGATTATGCTCTTTCAATTGATAACGAAACCTTGCTTAAGCCAAAAATCGGTTTTATCCGCCAAGAAGTGTATATAAAAGCAGAAAATCTTCTTCTCCTGATCGCTGCAAAGGCAGGAATACTTAAAGCGAAGGAATACAGAATGGCAGATAAATCCGGCTTTGCAATGAAATCCGAAATCAGTTATTTGGAAATTGATTCCCTCAAAATTCTGATGCTTCCCTGTGAAATATTCCCCGAGCTTGTCTACGGAGGATATCTCCCTGCAGAAGAATCCGCAACCGGCTACGGTGCTGAAATCAACCCCGTTCCGCTTCAGGAAATTGTCGGTGATGATGTTATGATTATCGGTCTTGCAAACGATGAGCTCGGCTATGTTCTTCCGCCCAACGATTTCATTCTGCACGATGAAACACCGTATTTTGAAAACGGACATGATGTTCACGGTCGTCGCCACTACGAGGAAACCAATTCTCTCGGACCCGAAACCGCTGCAACAATCGCCGATACGGTAAAGGAAATTATTTATACGGTTGAAAAAGCTAAAAATCTGTGATATTATAATAACAAGAAAAAGTATAAACACACGAAAGGACATGTTTTTATGAAATCAACAATCAGTATTATCCTTGCTATGACGGTTATCGCTCTCTGTTTCTTCGGCTGCAAATCAAACATCCCCGAAGAACCCGCAACAACCGGCAGCGCAAACTATACATATATTAACCCCTACGGTCAGACTGCTCCCGACCCCGAAAACATTAAGCCCTCCGAAGGTCAGACCTTCCCCGTTGTTTATGTTGAAACCATCAATAATGTCGAAATTGTTTTGAGCGATTACTATGTTTACGGCAATTCGGTTGCATCAATCAAGAATATTGAGCTTGAGGATGACGGTATTTCAGTTAATGCAGACGGTTATGCAGAGGTTGAGGTTCAGGCTATCGGTTCAAGAAAAGATGACATGAAAATCGGTTATATTGCGTATGATGCCAACGGCAAGATAGTCAGAAACACTTACATTCTTATTCCTCTCAAGGGAGTTAAGAAGGGTGATGTCGTTACCGACCGCCGCTTTGATTTCCCCAGAGAAGCAACAAAAATCGTATTCGTTGATTATGTTGAAGAAGACTGATTATTAACAGGCAAAAAGCTTGTGCAGGATTAAAACCTGCACAAGCTTTTTTATTCAGCTGTATTCATTGAATTTCTGTAAACAACAAATCTGCAGTACAGATATTCCGTAACAAGATTTATAAGCATTGTCCCCGCTTCAATGAGATATTCATTAATACCCATCGCAGTAAGCTCATGTGTCCACCATGTTGAAAGGGGTGCAAAAACGCAGTAAAAAAGAGCTACCTTAAGCATGGCAACAGGAACATTCGCTGCCGATTTGAAGGTAAATTTTCTGTTGAAAGTAAAATTCCACAAAACAGAAAGAGCAAGCGAAATAATGTAGCTTACCGTGTTGTTTAAGCTTGCAACTTCAAAAAGTAAAGTAAAAGAAACTATCTGAATTATTCCCGCAGATGCGGAAAAAAGAGCAAATTTTATAACCTGAACTATGTTTTGTTTTTTAGTCATTTTCTGTTCACTCATTTACCTTCCCTCTCCTTAATTATAAGATTTGCCACTTTGCAGGCTCTGATATATGCTTCGGCAACAAAGCTCTCAAACGGCATTGAGGCATATTTATCGTTTTCATGTCTTTCCGGCTTGCTCCTTATTGTAAGTTCAAATGAAAGAGGTCCTTCAAAACCACATTTAACAAGCCTTTTTGCAACGGAACCCCAATCGGTAATACCGTCAAAGGGCAGAAGATGAAGATCATCAATATATGTTATTTTGCCGTCGAAATCACGAATTCCAAGATTGTCATTTATGTGAGTTACGGCAAGCTTATCTCCGTAAAGATCTATTAAATCCTTTCCGTAATTATAGCAAAGCTCATGCCCCGTATCCCAACAGAATGAAATGCTCGGAATATACGAAAGATTCTTCATAAGAGCGGCAAGATATTCCTCTCCCTCTGTATTTTCAAGAGCAAGCTTAACACCTAATTCCTGCGCTCTTACTGCAAGTGCGCCGTAACGTTCAATTCCGATTTTCGTAGGGATATTATCGCTGTCAAAGCCAATAAATGTATGGGCAACCATTGCAGGAATTTCAAGCCTTGAGCAAATTTCAAGCCGGTCAAGAAGCTCCGCAAGAGCAATATCGCCTATTTCTCCCTCCATCCACATATCGTCGGATTTGTTAAACGGAGCATGGAGATATGAAATAAGCATATTTTCTTCCCGTGCAGTTGAAGCGATTTTAAAGGCATCTGCGCTTCTGTCGCTCAAATCTATTGCGGTACCTTCAAAACCCGCTGATTTAAAAAGTTTGATTTGTTCCTCATAAGATATTCCGTACCCTGAGTTTAACGCAAGGCAAAGCTTTTGTTTATACATTTTTATCACCGATTTTATGTTAAATCAAAAAAGCCTTATTGTCAAGGCTCTTTTAATGTGTTAAAATATATATAACATTTCTTAATAAAAAGGATGAAAACTATGGGCATAATTGTTGGTGTCGGCGGCGGAAGAACCGACGATAATGAAATTCTTCCTATTTTTGAACACATAGTGAAGCTTTCAAAAAAGAAAAATCCCTCTGTTCTGTTTGTACCCACGGCAGGATTTGACGATATCAACGGCGATGAGCACATCTTTAGAATGTTTATCGGTCTTGGATGCACCGTTTCAGCACTTATGCTGACAGATAAATCACTCACCCAAGAAGAGATTGAAGATAAAATTCTTTCCTGCGACATTGTTTATGCAGGCGGAGGTAATCTTAAGTTTCTTATGGACACATGGAAGGAAACCGGTGCAGATAAGGTATTCAAAAAAGCCTATGAAAAAGGCATAATTCTCTCAGGTGTAAGCTCAGGTTCGATGTGCTGGTTTTCAAGAGGATATGACGATTGCGGTGAAAATAACGAGTTCATGTTTGTTGACTGTCTGGGACTTCTTGACTACTGTAACTGTCCTCATTTTGAGAGCGATTACTGGCAGGTTTTCACTCATGCGGTTAAAGAACAGGATTTATCGGGAATAGCAATTGACAACGGTGCAGCACTAATTTTTGATAACGGAAATTATTCCTGCATTCACGGAAATGACGGCGGAGAAGTATACTTCTTTGACAGCAAAAAAGGCTTTGAAAAATCACTTTTCAAAGGAAGAAAATAACATATATAATGTATATTAATAATACATATATAATATATATAATCAATGCGGCAGACTTGGCTTAAAAGCTGAATCCGCCGCATTGTTTGTAATATTCATGATACATACATCATAGACTTATAAGGGAAGTAAAATTAAGCTGAATTAAATGGAAAATTTATGATAATACTATATTTGCAGGCATTATATTCCTGATTGATTAATTAGAATTGGTGCCTGTATTTTTTCTGTTTTAGAAAAATGTAACCATTTTTTACGGTTTTGTAACCATTTGTAACTTTTTCTGTTTTCCACAAACAATTTTCCATTTTTTGACAAAAACAATCAAGCAGTTAAAGCTAAAAATGTTGCGATTTGGGAATTTTTGTTAATTAGCTTGTGCAAATTACACAAAAATCATTTCAAAAAAAATTTGACAAAATAAACTTTTGCCAATATAATGTCACCCGTTGCACAAAAGGAAATCGAGGCTTACCCCCGAAAGGGACAAACCAAAAAACTACTAATGCGCAAAATAAGGAGAATTTTATGATTACCAATTCATTATCCGAGAACAAAGCTTCCCGAAAAAGCAGCTTCAGGATTCTGACAGCAGTTATTTCAGTTTTGTTCATTTGCTCCGTAACTTTCACGGCATTCGCAACAACAAATGCTGTTAACAAGGTTACCGTAACAAACGGAGAAAAATCAGTAAGCATATCTACCGCAGAAACAGACCCGTATGCAATCGTTAAGGCAACAGGTTTCGACCTTGACATTAACGATGAAATTAACACAAAAGATTTCAGTGCCGAAGACGGCGGAACAATTGTTATCAAAAAAGCCAAGCTTGTAAGAGTTGAGGATAACGGTGTTATTTCATATTTCCTCGGTCATGATGAAACACTCGGAAATATGCTCAGCAATAAGGGCTTTGTTTTCGGCAACGATGATGACCTCGGAGTAAACCCCTCCGAAAACATCTTTGACGGCATGAAGATTTTTATCAAGAGAGCTTTCAGTGTTGATATTAATTTCGACGGTGAAACAAAGAGGGTTTTCCTTGCAAAAGGCACTGTAGCAGATGCACTTGAAAAGGCTGATATCAGCATCGGCGAAGATGATATAGTTTCCCCTTCTCTTGACACAAAGCTTAACAGCTTTACCAAAATCAAGATTTTCAGAGTAAAGTTCAGCATTAAGAGCGAAACTCAGGAAATTCCCTATGAAACGGAAATAATCAAAGACAGCAATATGTATGTCGGCGAAGAAAAGATTGTAACAGAAGGCATTAACGGCGAAAAATATGCTTTCTTTACCGAAAAGTATGTTGACGGCGAGCTTGAAGAAACTGTCTTTTCCAGAGAAAAGGTTATTAAAGAACCTGTTAACGAGGTTAAGAAGGTTGGCACTAAGCAGAGAGCTACTCTTGCCGCTTTCAAAAACAACGGCGCACCGATTTCCGACCTCAAGGTTCCCTCAGACCTTAATCTTGACAAAAACGGAGTTCCCGTTGATTACGAATACTGCATTTCAGGCAAGGCAACAGCATATACAGGTGACCCTGCAACTTCAACAGGCAGAAAACCCATGCCGGGTCATATTGCTGTAGACCCCAATGAAATTCCCTACGGAACAGAGCTTTATGTTGTTTCAGCTGACGGCAGCTATGTATACGGCTACTGCATTGCAGCTGATACCGGCGGATTTGTAGAAATGGGCAATACAGATATCGACCTCTACATGGATAACGAGGATATGTGCTACGATTGGGGTAACAGAAACGTTAAGATTTACGTTCTTAGCTGATTAAACAACGAGAACAAGGCCTGCAACACCTTGTTCTCGTTTCTTATTTAGCACAATGACGAAAAAGCAATCATATTTTTGTTGAAAGTGATAACATAATGTCGTTAAACTTTCAAAACAATATCACTTTTGTACATTGACTT
>JAZPYI010000019.1:0-9619 GCA_045544115.1 Acutalibacteraceae bacterium
CAAAAGCATTTGCTGACTGTACAACAATTGATACAGATACAGGCGCAAGCTCAAGTGCAAAGAGCTTGTCGGTAAGAAAGACTGACGGCATGGTTACTACTTTCATGCTTGATGACACTTACCACACCTTTACTATCGGCACTAACCCCGCTGATGTTGATACACCCGTTGAAAAGAAGGCTGTTAAGTTTACTTATGTTGACGGCAGCGAAATCGAAGCAGGCGAATATGCTAAGGACGAAACAGTTAATGTTCCTGCAGTAGACGGTCTTGCAGCTTGGGTTGATGCTTCAACAGGTAAGGAAGTTGCTCTCGGCGAAAGCTTCACAATGGGCGAAAAAGCTCTCACATATAAGGCTGTTCTTGAAACAGATAAGTTTGACGTTAAGCTTAACCTCGATGGCGGTGCATTCGCAGAGGATGCTGTGCTTCCCGCTGACGTAGTTAAGAACGAAGACGGTTCGGTTACACTTAAGGTTCCCTTCAATCAGGATTATGACCTTACTCAGCTTCCTCTTCCCGAGAAGGCAGGCTACAAGGCTTCATGGGATCCCGCAACAGTAAAGGTTGAAAATCTTAATGCCACAACAACAGTAAAAGTTAAGTGGACAGCAGACACATTTACCGCAAAGTTCTATCTTGACAAGGCTGCTTATGATGCAGGCGAAGAAGCCATCAAGACTGTTAATATTACTTACAAGCAGGCTCTCAGCTACGGCAGCCAGACAGAGCTTTCAGCAATGAAGGTTGACAGCAAGTTTGCAGGTTGGATAAATGCAGCAACAGGTGAAAAGGTATCATCAGCTATTGCTATCGGTACTTATAACTTCACAGAAGACACAGAATTCTATGCTGACTGGACAGCATACAACAGCACAATTACCGTTTGGGGCCGTGACTATGCAAACGGCGGCTGGAAGGTTCTTACAACAAAGTATGAAGATGCAGGCGCAACCCTTAAGATTAATGACCTTAAGGCTCTTGTTACCGAAGAAAATTACGGTTCAGCTGCTCTTGAATATACAGTTGCAGGCTCAGCAAACACCTTTAGCGAAGAAACAGCAATCAGAAGTGACATCACATATGCAGAAGGCAACAAGGATGTTTATATCTTCACAACAGCTAAGTTCAGTGTAACATGGAATACTCCCGTAATTGATGAAAACGGTCTTGTTACAGAAGAGTATACTTCAGAAACCACAACATACAATGCAAACGCAACAAACGAAAGCACATATATGACAGCAAATGCTTCCGTTAAGGCTGTTACAGCTCCCGCAGGCTATGAGTTTGCAGGCTGGGTTGATGCAGAAGGTAACACATATACTTCAGGCACTATTGCTCTTAACTTTGCAGACGGCACTGAATATGAATTAACTGCAGAGTATAAGCTTGTTGAATACACATTTGAATTTATCATTAACAACAGCGCAACACTTAAGGAAAAGCTTATCTCCGAGGTAACAGTTACTATCGGCGATACAATCAACCTTTCCGATATTAAAGTTCTTAAAGAAGACGGAACAGAAGGCATCCTTCCCGAAATCGGCAAGGAAAACAAGGAGCAGGCAGGCGGTCCTTACAGAAACTCTAACGGCTATAAGTTCACAGGCTGGAAGGTAGGTATCGGTGCTGCTAATGAAGTTGACCTTGACATTTCAGGCGATATCGTTATCACCAAGGATGTTATCGCAACATACGCATCAGGCGGCAAGTTCGCCATTAAGGGCTACTGGGAAGCTATCTACAATGAATTTATAGCATACTACAGCACAGGTGAAACAGATGCAGAAGGCAACCTTGTTTATAAGGCTATGCCCGCTGTTCAGGTTCTGACCGATGCAAACCTCGATTCAATTTATGCAGCTGCTCTTGAAACCGTAAATGCAAACCTTCCCGAAGGTAAGAGATTCTCACTTTGGAAGCTTGAAGACGGTTCAACCAAACCCAACAAGATGCCCGCATACGGCTTAGAGGTTTATGCAACATATCTCGGCAAGCCTCTTTCGGTTTATATTGACTATAACCACAGCACAGATGATGCTCCTCTTACTCTTGAAGAAACAATGAAGAGAAGCCAGACCTACAGTAAGTACCTCTTCAACGGTACCGATGTTGAAAACGATATTCCCGAAGGCGAGTTTGCTTCACTTGCAAACATGATAAGAAATTCAACAATTACTGATATCAACAGCCCCGGTGAATCATATGAAAATATCGGCTGGAAGATTTACTATGTTGTAAACGAAGAAGATGTTTACAATAAGGATAAGTGGGTTGAAGGCATCAGCGATGTTGAAGGCTCAACAGTTGCTAAGTATACCCTTATCTTCCAGGTTGAATGGTTGGCTCATAAGGACTTCTTCTTCAGAGTTTACAATACTGACGGTGCTCTCCGCAGTGCAATTGATAAGAAGTTCAACAAGTATTTCTGGTACATGGGTAAACCCACTGATAAGGAAAGTGCAGAACCTCTTAACCACCTTCCCGACAGACTTATCATTCTCGGCTTCCTTCCCAAGCTTGACGGCTTTGACTTCGACAGATTCTTTGAAGCTGATATGTGGTCGAACCTCAGCATCAGAGTTGAACCCATAACCCTTTCAAAGGCATGGCTCAATCCCAAGAACTGGGGCGCACTTCTTGAAGCTCTCTTCAACGGCCTTTCATCAGGCTTCGGCGGAGCTATCTGATTAACGGATTAATCCGAATTGAATAACTGAAATTGCTCCTCTGCGTGAAAACGCAGGGGAGCTTTTGTATTTTAAGTTTAAATTTAAAAATCAAAAATGGCTTACAAAGGTTTAATTCCCTTGTAAGCCACTTTGTTTATTCGGTTTCCTGTTTAATAGACTGTTTTAGTTATGCTGTTGTACTGTTGTTGTTTTGGCTGATGTCGGTTATATTTCCCGTCATATCGGGCATGATGTCCGTCATGTTATCTGCCATGGAAGAAAGCTCGGTTTCAAGCTCCGTGAGAATGGGAGTGTCCTCGCTTTTGTCCGTAACTTTTCCGCCTTCGGCTCCGTTACAGCCGGCAAAAGCAAAGGCAATAAGGATAACTGCGGCAGAAAGAATAAGTGCTGTTTTCTTCATATCATTACTCCTTTTCGATAAATCACAACTTGCGTTTGCGATTATTTTAACCAAGCAGGAGTATAATATTCTTATGTTTTTGCTTTTTTTGATTTTTTGGAAACTTTTTCTTCCTTAGGTTCACCGATTTCAACAATGTAGAATGCACCTGTCCAAATCAGAAGAGCAATAAAGACTATTATCATTCCGTTATGGAAACCGGCGAAAGCAAGAGTATCAACCTGAATTACCTCGCCGATAAGCGACATGAGCCAGCCTGAAGAGAAAAGCTCAATAACATTGATTTCACCGCTGACAAGAGGGAATGCTGCTGAGTTGAAGCAGGATGTCATTGTAATTACCGATGCTATGCCGAGCAAAGAGCTGATAACAACGGGAAGCCTTTTGTTGCTGCATGCTGACCATATAATAATGAAAACGGCAGCGATAATTGCAACAGCAAATGCAACAACGGTTGCGATAAGCTGAGCTTTTACAGGCTCAAGAGCTTCGGGGAAGGTGAAGGGTGTTGAGGATTTGATTTCGTCATAGGTAAATCCCAAAATTCTGTCTGAACCCGTAAAAAATCCGATAATCTGCTTGAGCGTAAATGTTTCTTCAACACCTGCATCAACGAGGGTTGTTGAAACTCTGACAAGAACAAACTCAAGCAGGAGCGCTACCGGGAAGATTGTTGCCGCAAGAAGTGCATTTACAATGCGATATAAATATTTCATGGCAAAAATCCTTTCTGTTTTTTATTTCCATGAGGAATTAAGTGCAACCGTGCGGTTGAAGACAAGCTTTTCATCGGTTGATGTTTTGTCAACGCAGAAATAGCCCTGACGCATAAACTGGAAGGTATCACCGCATTTTGCGTTTTTAATTCCGCCTTCAACAAGGCAGCCCTCAAGAATTTCGAGAGAACCGGGGTTGAGGTTGTCAAGGTAGTCAACACCCTCTTCGCCTGCAGGAGTTTCTGTGTTGAACAAACGGTCGTAAAGACGGATTTCGCAGGGTGCGCAATCTGAAGCGCTTACCCAGTGAAGTGTGCCTCTCACCTTTCTGCCGTCAGGTGCATCGCCGCCTTTTGTTGCAGGGTCATAGGTGCAGTGAAGGCAGGTAACCTCGCCGTTTTCATCTGTTTCCCAGCTGTTGCAGGTTACAAAATATGCACTCTTAAGACGAACCTCGTTTCCGGGGTAAAGTCTGAAATACTTTTTGGGAGGCTCAATCATGAAGTCGTCACGTTCAACGTAGATTTCTCTTGAAAAATGAACGGTTCTTGTTCCGAGCTCAGGTTTGTCGGGATTGATTTCAACCTCAATTGCTTCGCTCTGTCCTTCGGGATAGTTATCAATAATAACCTTAAGAGGACGGAGTACAGCCATTGCTCTTGGTGCGTTTGCGTTGAGATTATCTCTTACGCAGGCTTCAAGCAGACCGTAATCAACAAGACTGTAAGCCTTTGAAACACCGATTCTGTTAATAAATTCGCGGATAGCAGCTGCGGGATAGCCTCTTCTTCTCATGCCGCAGAGGGTGACCATTCTCGGATCATCCCAGCCGTCAACAATGCCCTTCTGAACCATCTCAAGACACTTTCTCTTGCTTGTTACGCAGTAGTTGATGTTAAGGCGGGCAAATTCAATCTGTCTGGGGGGCTCTTCAAAGCCGATTTCCTTGATGAACCAGTCATAAAGAGGTCTGTGATTTTCAAATTCAAGTGAGCAGAGAGAATAGGTAACACCCTCTCTTGCATCGGAAAGGGGATGTGCAAAGTCGTACATGGGGTATACGCACCATTTGTCGCCTGTCTGGTGATGCGAAACATGAGCGATTCTGTAGATAACGGGGTCACGCATATTGATGTTGGGTGATGCCATATCAATCTTTGCACGGAGAGTTCTTTCACCGTCTGCAAATTCGCCGTTTGTCATTCTTGTAAATAGGTCAAGATTTTCCTCAATTGAGCGATCTCTGTAAGGGCTGTTCTTGCCGGGTTCGGTAAGAGTGCCTCTGTATTCTCTGATTTCATCTGCGGAAAGGTCGCATACATATGCCTTGCCTTTTTTGATGAGCTTTATTGCGCATTCATAGATAAAATCAAAGTAGCTTGAAGCATAGAGCACCTTGTTCCACTTGTAGCCGAGCCATTCGATATCTTCTTTTATCGCATCAACGTATTCAACATCCTCTTTTGAAGGATTGGTATCGTCAAGGCGGAGATTGCATTCGCCGCCGTATTTTTCGGCAGTGCTGAAGTCAATGCAGATAGCCTTTGCGTGACCGATATGAAGATATCCGTTGGGTTCGGGCGGGAAACGGGTCTGGATTCTGGTGTTGACACCGTTTGCAAGGTCTTCGTCAATAAAATCATATATAAAATTTGATGTGGTGTTGAGTTCTTCCATTATAATACATCCTTTCGTGTGTTTATTTAAGACTGCTGAGTGCTTCGGCAAGTCTTGCTTTTATTTCATCCTCGCCGAGAAGCTGCATGATCGAATAAAGGTCAGGGGTGTTTCTGCGTGAGGTGAGGGCGATGCGGATAACCGTTGAAATATCGCCTACATGGCCCTTGAATGCCTCGGGATTTTTCTTGTATTCCTTGACATTGGGAGTGAAGCCTAAAGGCTCGCACATATCCTTGATTTTTGCAAACCATTGGTCCTTATCATCCGTAAGGGAGAAGATTTCAGCATACTTTGCGATAATTGCAGCTGCGTCCTCTTTTGAAATATTTTCGGGCATTGTGTAATCGGGCTGATAAAGCTCCTTGTAGAAGTATGAAACGTAATCCTTAACCTCGTTCCATTTTGCTATATCCTTGCGGGGTTTGGGATTTTCTCTGTCAATATTGACAACCGCTGTTGAAAATTCGGGGTTGGCGGTGAAGATCTCATAAAACTCGGAATCATATGCCTTTGCCCATTCGGCAACATTCTTGTAAACCTGCTGTGCATTCATAACGGAAATAACGTTTTTGCTTACATCATTGAGCTTTACAAGGTCGAAAAGACAGCCGCTGGAGCTCATCTTCTTAAGGTTGAATGGGAACTTATCAATGCTTTCCTTCGGGTTTGCTCTGCGCCAGTCCTCAAAATTGGAGTTGAGAAGTGTGAGAAGATATTCAAGCACACTTTCCTTCGGGAAGCCCTGCTCAAAGAAGTAGCTGACTGCAGCCTCGGGGTCCTTTCTCTTTGAGAGCTTGCGCTTATCGCCTGTTTCCTCGTCGATTTTCATAACCTGAGGAGTGTGGGCAAACTTCGGAGCTTTATATCCGCAGACACGGAAAAGCTCAATATGCTTGGGTACTGAGGAAATCCATTCCTCACCTCTGATAACATGAGTAGTTCTCATGAAATGGTCATCGCAAGCATGGGCGAAATGATATGTGGGAATACCGTCGGATTTGAGAAGCACTTCGTCTATTATGTTTTCGGGCATCTCAATTTTGCCTCTGATAACATCCTCAAAAACAATTTTCTTATCTTCGTTGCCGCTTGAACGAAGGCGGAGAACCCAGGGCTTGCCTTCGGCGATATTTTTTTCAATTTCTTCAAAGGAAAGGTCACGGCATTTTGCCCATTTTCCGAAATAGCCCCAAATAAGTGCGTCGCCCTGTTCCTGCTTCTTACGAAGCTCGGAAAGCTCGTCCGCAGTGCAGAAGCACGGATAAGCGGCACCCTTTTCAACAAGGCTCTTTGCAATGGTCTGATAAATCTCAGCTCTTTTGCTCTGCGTATAGGGACCGTAAGCACCCTTTTCTGTGCCGTAGCCCGTAACGCCCTCGGTAAATTCAATGCCGAAATAGTTGAAGCCCTCGATAATTGCCGAAACACCGTCGTCAATCTCGCGCTTTTTATCGGTATCCTCAATTCTCAAAAATGAAACACCGTTTGTGGTCTGTGCGGTAAGCACGTCAACAAGTGCGCTGAAAAGACCGCCGATATGGAGATAACCCGTGGGTGACGGAGCAAATCTTGCAACTCTTGCTCCTTCAGGGAGATTTCTTTCGGGATAAAGCTTCTCAAAATAATCGGGGGTTTTATCAATATGCGGAAAAAGAAGCTCCGCAAGTTTCTTGTTATCCAAAACAAAACACTCCTACTATATATTTTTACTTATACTCTATTATTATTACAGAAAACGGCGCAAGTATCAAGAGGAAATTTCAAATTTTTGCAGTTATATTACCGAAATTTTCATTTTTATTTTAATGCGGAATAATAAGGAGACAGATTGCCAAAAATACGGATGAAATAAATAAGTGAAATGAGGTTAATTATGAAAAGAAAATTCAAAAAATCGCCCAATATTTATCTTGCTCTTTTTGCGTGCCTTATCGCAGTCGGAGCAGGTGCTGCGGCATCACTCAGAGATAATTCATCCGGTACGGTAGAAAATGACGGCTTTACACGAATGTCGGTAGAATGGAGCATTGAGGAAACAGCTCAGCCGCTGACATATGATGTAAACATCGGAGTCAGCGGCATTGCAGATGAGCGTGAATTTATTCCCGAAACTACTGTTGAAATTGTTAAAAACAAGCCGTTTTCGGGTAATTTTGCTCTGCCTATGGGTACTGATATTCTTAAGGATTACAGCAACGGTGAAATGGTTCTTTCCAAAACCATGGGCGATTGGAGAGTTCATAACGGCATTGATTTTTCGGGCAGCGCAGGCAACGAGGTCGTGGCGGTTGCCGACGGAAAGGTTACCAAGGTTTATGACGACAGCTTTTGGGGTACGGTTGTTGAAATTGACCACGGTAACGGCATGACTGCGAGATATTGCGGAATGAAAAGCGGAAGCTGCTTGGCTGAAGGCAGCGAAGTGAAGATGTATGATAAAATCGGTTCTCTCGGTCATATTCCCGTTGAAATCGGCGAGGAGGATCATCTTCACCTCGAAATCCTGATTGACGGAGAAAATGTCGATCCCCTCAAGGCTCTTAATAAGGTTGGAAATGAGTAATCTATAATGATGGCGGATGCATATGTCTGCCCGGCTCCCCGTGGGCAAAATGCCACCGTACGACGCATCCGCCTTGTTTTCGGAAGCATATGCTCCCATTTCATACTATGCAGGAGTTTTGATTTTTGATTAAAAAAGTAGCGCTCACCCTGAAAAGCATTTCTTTTTCAGAGAGAGCGCTATGTAATTATGACATATGTTTTTCTATAAATGCCTTTACTCTGCAGTCATATTCATCCTTTGCATCATAATAGCTGTAGGCATGAACCGCTCCCGGAACGGCAAACATCTCCTTGTCCGTCGGGCAGGCATCATAAAGCCTTTTACACATTTCAAACGGAACAAGAGCATCCTCTTCACCGTGAATGAACATAACAGGATTAACGGCATTCGGCATGGTTCCGAGCGGGGCTGCATCTTTTCGCAGGTCATACTTTGAAAATTTACGGCAGTATATGTTGGCGATTCCTGTAAAGAAATCCGATGTGTGCCGAAGTCCCATGCCCTTCATTGTTTCGGAAACCTGCTCAAAGGCATCCGTAAAGCCGCAGTCCTCTATGATAACTTTAACCTGCTTTTGAGGGTTATTATTATTAACGAGCATAACTGTTGCTGCACCCATGGATATGCCGTGAAGCACTATTTCTATGTCCTCTCCGAAGCGCTCAACAAGATAATCAATCCAGAGCTTGATGTCCTTGTAATCAAGTGCGCCGAAGCCTATGAGATTACCGTCACTTCTTCCGTGACCCCTCAAATCAGGCAGAAGATAGTTGAAGCCCATCGTGTTGCGGTAAAAGGGGAGCAGATGACTGCATTCATCGGGACCGTTGCAGTTATGACCGTGGACACATATGGCGAACCTTTTTGTTTCTTTTTCGGCAGGTACATACCATGCTTTGAGGCGAAGGTTATCTTTTGAGATTATTTCAAGGTCCTCGGGATTGAGTGAGTAAAGATAATTATTGTTTTTCTTTCTTATTTCCGCACGGTACATTCTTTTCGGGTCTTTATCAATTTTAGGTTTTTTGCGTTTTATGCATGCCTGCCTGTATCCTTCAGCGCCGATTATAGCTGCTGTTGCAGTTGAAAAGGCGCCTATTCCGAGCAACAATTTTCTTTTTTTCATATGATAACCACCTTCCGTAAATATTTTATCATATTAAAGGAAATAATTCAATCGGACGGTCGAAATAGAATGCGTGAAAAAATTTTAAAAATTTTTTGAAAAAACTGTTGACAAAACGGGAATGATATAATATAATAAACAAGCTCTTTGGTGAGGGCAGTTAAATGGCGGCATAGCTCAGAGGCTAGAGCAACCGGTTCATACCCGGTAGGTCGTGGGTTCAAATCCAACTGCCGCTACCATATTGTTTGGCCCGGTGGTCAAGCGGTTAAGACACCGCCCTTTCACGGCGGTAACACGGGTTCGAGTCCCGTCCGGGTCACCACACTCCTCGTTGCAACAGCAACGGGGAGTTTTGCTTTTTATATTCTTTTGTTACAAATTGTTAAATTACGGTTACAATTCAGTTATTATTCTAAAATGTAAAAATAAAGT
>JAZPYI010000020.1:0-3111 GCA_045544115.1 Acutalibacteraceae bacterium
CCTGCTGGGGTGCACACCAGCCAACACCGTGTGTGAAAGCGGAAATATCCTTGATTTCGTAAGCCTTAACCCACTTGCCCTCTTCAGGGATGGGAGCGGGACCGTGGTTGGGGCCCTTGGCTACGCAGCACATTTCCTGTACTTCGCGTGAATAGTTAATCATTTTGAATTTCTCCTTTCAGAAGAGATGATAATTTATACCTGTAATATATTATACCAAAACTTGTTCGATATCAAGTGTAATTTTGCACAACAAATCGCAAATTACTCATATTTTTATAAACATCATATAGAATTTCGAGTATTATAATTTCTTCATCTTATAAAGAGCGAATGCGCCTGCAACTGCTGCAACAATTGTTACAAACATAAGAGTGCCGACACCCATTGTGGGTGAGAAGATAAGAACGATAACACCTACGATAACAGGAAGGGGAACAAGCTTCCAATGCTTTGCAAAATAGCTTGCACCGAGTGCACCGAAGAGTGCGGGAAGAACCCATTCAAAAGCGGGCTTGAATGCTGAGCCTTCCGCTGTGATAAGGGGAAGAACGGGTGAGAACGCAAGAACACCTACGGCAATAATAACGGTTGTTGTGATTGAGGAAACGCCGATAGCGATTGTTGAAATAACTTCGCCTTCTTCTGTGTTTGCACGAACCTTTGCATTTTCCATTGCTGCAAGACCTACGGGAAGCTTGAGGTTCGTAATGTTACCTGTTACAAAGCTGAGGTATGTTCCGCCTGCACCGAGCATGGGAACATATGTGATAACCTCAATAACTGCTGTTACCCAATAAAGAAGCATGAGCTTGCTGAGTACTGAGCCGAGAACCTTAAGCTCGGGCCATACACCGAGATACATTGAAATTGCAACGGGGATAGCAAGGAGCATGAGCAATGCGCCGATGTTCCAGAGGATACCCCATCTGTGAACTCTGTCAAAATAATTCTTCTGCATAATTCATTCTCTCCTTTCTTTTATCTCCAAACAAAATTAACAATGTCTGCGGGAAGAACCGCCTCAAAGAGCATTGCCGCACCCATGCCGATGAACATTGCGATAGGCATTGTAAACGGACGGAGCTTTTCGAGATTCCACTTCTTGCAGATTAATTCAAGAACCACCATTGCAACCATTGCAACTATAAGTACACTGATGGACATAAAGCCTGCGTTGCCTGCACCGTCGGAGGTTGTGCCTGCAATTGCTCTTGCAATAAATGCTGAAATTATTCCGATAAAAGCCGCTGCGGAAATAGCATCTCCGAGCTTCGCTGCACTTTCACTCTTGTTAACTGCGCTGCCGATTTTTGTCTGCAGCTTCTTGCAAACAAACGGAAGCATAAGAAGCGGAGCAATGCTGCCGATTGTCATAGCCCATGCAACGGTTGAAAACTGCTGCGGGTCCGCAATTGAGCTTGTAAGTGTGCCGCCCATTGCTTCAACGGCAGTCTGTGCGGCGGTTGTTTCATAGGCAAGGTTACCGATAACGGTAAGTCTTATCCAGGGAAGAACAATGCCGAGTGCGTTTGCCAATACGATAACCGTTGCAAGAATTGAAATTGCGGGGGCAACGGTGAAAAGTATGCTGGAAACTACAGTGTTTTTAAGCTTTTCTTTTTCGATTCCGAGCTCTTTAGCATGCTTCCATGACTTCACGATAAAGAAAACGGACTGAAGAGTTACGAATACGACCACGCAGAGCGCAACGATGTACATAAAGGTACTTTCTTTGAAATCCAAGGTTTCTCACTCCTAAATTCATAATATAATAATGATATCATATATTTATATATTAAGTCAAGATTTTGTGAATAAATATGCAAAGACAAAGAAAAAATCTGCATAGGTTTCCCCCTGCAGATTTTTGTTTATCCGTTGTATTTACTGTACCGCTTCGAGATATGCGGTATTCACCCAACCAATCACGGTATTATATTCAACCTTAGCCCAGCCGGGTTTGCATTCGATAACGGTAAGAGGTGTTCCGTTGGGAACCTTTGCAAGTGATTCGCCGTCAGAACTCGGTTCTGTGCGTATATTGAGAACACTTCCTTTTGTTTTGACTTTATACTGACCGGGTTCAACAACAATAACATTTCCCTCGGCAAAATCCACACTGTAATATACCTCGCCGTTCTTAAGCTCCTTGCCGTATGCCTCATACATTTCACTGACAGTTACAAGCCTGAAGCCCTTTTCAACAAGACCGGGTATGATAAGCTCACACAAATCCGCAGTAAAGCCATAGATATCATGCATAAGAACTATATCGCCCTTGTCGGCTTTTTCAATTACTCTGTCTGCTATTTTTTTAAGGTCGGCATTGCGTTCTTCTTCGCTTCTGTCCTTATGAGCAGCATCCTTATATTTCCAGTCCTCGGTATCAATAGACCATTGAATGAGGGGCATCCCGATTTTGTCGGTTACACCGTTAAAATTGCCGCCGGGCGCTCTGAAAAGCTTCACGTCAACGTCTGCAAGTGACTCTGCAAGCTCATTCACACCTTCAACCTGCTTTGAAATTTCACCTGAGGTTAATTTCATAAGGTTTTTATGGTCCATTGAGTGATTTGCAATTTCACATCCCATATCCGCTGCGCGCTTTATTGTTTCAACATTTTTTTCAATATTATAACCTACAAGGAAGAAGGTTGCCGTTGAATTGTTCTTTTCAAGAATATCAAGCACCCTATTTGTATAGGTCTTATGCGGTCCGTCATCAAAGGTAAGAGCAATAAGCTTCTCATTCGATGTCGGTTTTTTTGTTGTTGTAAGATTCTCCTCAACAATATCCGAACCGCCTTCACCTGCCAAGGTTGTTGTTTCATCGGGATTCGGATTTTTGTTGCAGCCGCTGAAAACGGCAAGCACAACAAGCATTACCGTAAGCAAGCAAAAAATTCTTTTTTTCATCTTTTTCCTCCGTCTTATCTCTCTGTTTTGTCATTATAGTACTTATTTTTCACTTTATTTTTACATTTTAGAATAATAACTGAATTGTAACCGTAATTTAACAATTTGTAACAAAAGAATATAAAAAGCAAAACTCCCCGTTGCTGTTGCAACGAGGAGTGTGGTGACCCGGACGGGACTCGAACCCGTGTT
>JAZPYI010000021.1:0-56311 GCA_045544115.1 Acutalibacteraceae bacterium
TTTTTTCACAATCCTCACCCTTTCCTTTCTCTAACTATATTATACAATTTCGATTTGTCGGGTGTCAATTTACAACTTTGTTACAAAAATTACAATAGCTTACAAACAAAAAAGTCTATAACAAATTTAATATTTTAATAAGCCGCAATCCCTTTCGGAATCACGGCTTGTTTTATACAGATTATTCACAAATATGAAGTATCCCTTGAGAATCCACCTTGAAATGTTTGTTATCCTTGTCCACGGTAACTTCGATATCCAATTCAACTCCAACATCAGACAAGCCTTCCAGAGGAGTTAGACTGTCTGTTTCATAATCGCCTCCAAAAATAAGTTTTTCCATATTTTTCCCGAAATGCAATTTTTTCAGGGAATCACAAAAAACAAGCGATACACCGTACATGGTGCGAACGGAATCAGACAGAATAAGCTCTTCAAGATTTTTGTTGTTAATAAAACCGACTGTTTCAACGGTATCGGGAACGGTAAAGCTCCTATCCGGTTTTTGGGCAGGATACCAAATTAATTCGGTTTTGTCTTTGTTATAAAGCACACCGTTTTCGGATGAATAATACCTGTTGCCTTCCGCAACCTCAATTTTTTCAATACTCTCCGCCCCGGCTTCCAAGGAAAAGCCTTCTCTCAACTCCAGATTTTCACCTATAACCAATTCCTTGATTTTTCCCTCTATAGCCCCTCCGCCAAATACCGTAACGCTGTCCGGCACAACAAATTTTCCGAAATTGGCGGGAACCGAAATAATCTCGGTCATAGCCTTATTATAAAGAACGCCCTGACTGTCTGTGCAATAATATTGATTTTCATCGGAAATAACAATTCTTTCGAGATTTTCGCAATCCGAAAACCAAAATGACGGATATTCAATCGGATTTAGGTTCGGCGGCAAAACTATCTCTGTTAAACTGTCCGCATACCAAAATGCATCATAATATATGTCTGTAACTGTTTCGGGAACAATAAATTTTTCACTTTTCAGCATAGCGGGATATTTTATAAGTTTTGTTTTGCTCTTATTATAAAGCACACCGTTTTCCGCCGTAAGATAAGGGCTTAAAGAATCAACATATATCATCTCCAGTTTTTCGCAGTTACCTATAAAATCCTCTTCGGTTTTTACGGTTGCGGGAATTAAAATCTGCTTTACCGAATAAAATCTTTCAAAAAAATCCTTTTCTATTTCTTCCGCACCTTTTTCAACAACTATTCTCTCCGTACACGGCACAAACCATGTATCAAAATATCCTTCATCATATGATTGGTCATTTTCCGAGGGCATTGCTATTTTCTTCCCGCTTAAGTAAAGAGTCCTTGCCGATTCATCAAAAACGCAACTGAAATTCAAATAATCAGCACTTATTATTCTGCCCGTTTCTGTTTCATGAAGCTGTGTAGTTGACACCGCAACATCGGTTTTGCTGCCGCATGAACCCAAAACAACCAAAAATAAAAACGCAGAAAAAACAATCCCGAATATTTTTTTCATTTTCTTCATCCTTTATTACTTTCTGATTTGATTATAATTCTGTGTGCAGGCAAATGTCAATTTACAACTCTGTTACCTTGATTACAATGTTGTTACTAATAAAAAATCGAGAAAAATCCAATGATTTTCTCGACCTTTTCATAATAATATGATATAATTTAATTTGAGGAATCTTCTTTTTTCTTTGAGCAATACTCAATTCCCGTTGAAACCGCAAAAACAGCCACCGAAACAGGTCTTACTGCAGCGAGCAGCTTCTCGCTCAAATCAACTGCGGAATAATAATCAAAAGCCCCTCCCGCACCTATGTAAAGTACGGTTGAAGCGGTAAGAATAACCGTAATCAGTAACCAGCCGATAGCAAGCACATACTTTGCGGGGCGGTGAATGCTTTTCAAAATTTTTTTCATATCCGTCCTCCTTATGTGCAAATTATACATCAGGCAGGAGATATATTCAAATCTAAAATATTACCAATAAGGAATGAAACGAATGGCATTCGGAATTTCGACATCTTGTCTTTATCCCATGGAAACCGAAAAATCTCTTGAGGAGCTTGGAAAAATCGGTGTTAAGATCTGCGAGGTTTTTCTTAATTCCCCGAGCGAAACCACATCCGAATTTGCAAAAATTCTTGATAAAATCCGTTCGGAATACGGAATAAAAATTGCATCGGTACACCCCTTTTCCTCGTTTGCCGAAACATATATGCTTTTCAGCGCATACGGCAGACGATTTGATGATATGCTTGAATTTTACAAGCGCAATTTTGAAGTTACAGCTCAAATGGGAGCGAATTTTTCGGTAATTCACGGTGCGCTTACCAAAACAAAAATCGGCGATGCCGAATATATTGAACGTTTTTCAAGGCTCATTGAAGAAGGCAAAAAATTTGATGTTAAAGTATGCCACGAAAATGTTAACAGACATCTGTGCGAAAATCCCGACTTCATCAAAAAGATGATTGATTATCTCGGTGATGATTTCAAGCTTGTTTTTGATGTCAAGCAGGCTGTGCGTGCAGGCTTCTCACCGCTTGATTTTGCTGAAGAATTTAAAAAGCACATCGTTCACATTCATATCAGCGACCATACCGAAAATTCCGACTGTCTGCCTCCCGGAAAAGGCAGATTTAATTTCAAAAAGCTGATTGAAATCATGAATTCGGTGAATTACGGCGGGGATTATATTATTGAGCTTTACCGTGAAAATTTTGACTGTATTGACGAACTGAAAACCGCTTTGAACTATATGCAAAGTCTCTAATAATTCAGTCATAAAATTGTATAAACTGCTTGCATTTTAATTTAAGATGTAATATAATAAATTTTGTATTTGCTTATCTAACAGAATGATTAATGGAGTGTCAAAAAATGGAATTACAGGAACGTGAATTTTTACCCGTTATTTTGGGTGCCGATTTCACCGCTTACAGCCTCGCAAGAAGCTTTCACGAAGAATATAAAATCAAGTCGCTTGTTCTGAGCATGAAGGAATGCCAGTATATTGCAAACAGCGACATTATCGAAAATCGAGTTTTCCCCGGTCTTGAGAATAAGGAAACCCTTATAAATACCCTTATTGAAGTAGGCAAGGAATTTAAGGGCAAAAAGAAGCTTATTGTTCTCGGCTGCGGCGACTGGTATGTAAGAATCCTTATTGAAAACAAACCCGTCTTAAGTGAATACTATGTTATCCCCTATATCGACGAGGATTTGCTCAACAAAATCGTTCTTAAAGATAAATTCTACGAAATCTGCGAGGAATTGGGAATAGATTATCCCGATACCTATGTTTATAACTGCGGCGAAGAGAATGCCATGGATTTTGACTTTGAATATCCGATTATCGCAAAGCCCGCCAACAGCGCAATGTATCACTATGCAAAATTTGACGGCAAGCGCAAAGTATTCAGATTCAAAACCAGACAAGAGCTTGACGATATGCTTGCAAAGCTTGAAAAAACCGATTACAACTATAAATTCCTCATTCAGGACTGCATTCCCGGTGATGATACCTACATGAGAGTTCTCACCTGCTATTGCGACAGAAATTCAAAGGTTAAGTTCGCATCTCTCGGTCACGTTCTTCTCGAGGACCATACTCCCTCGGCTATCGGTAATCCCGTTGTTATTATCAATGAGGTAAATGACCAGATTGTTGCAGCCGCAACAAAATTTCTTGAACACATCGGTTATGTCGGATTTGCAAATTTTGATATCAAATACGATACCCGTGACGGCAAGTTCAAATTTTTCGAGATAAACGTGCGCCTCGGCAGAAGCAATTTCTATGTTACTGCAAGCGGCTTCAATACCGTTAAATGGATTGTTGACGACCTTATCTATGAAAAGGAGCTTGAATATACCGTTGCTGACAAGGAGCATCTTTTCTCACTTGTTCCGAAATATGTTATCAAGCATTATGTTCATGACGAGGAGCTCAAGAACAGAGCACTTAAGCTTATGAAGGAAGGCAGATGGACCTTCCCGATTAAATATGCGGCAGATAAAAATCCCAAGCGCATTTTCTACACAAATGCCGTGTTCTATAACCAAATCAGAAAATACAAAATTTACGGATAGTGATTATATAAATGAGTGAAAACAGGGAAATCAAACTCGGTGTACTGGGCGGTGTCGGTCCTCTTGCAACAATCTACTTTGCTGAACTTGTTATAAGATGTACCGATGCGGCAACAGACCAACAGCACGTTTCAATGATAATTTTAAATCATGCGGCAATTCATGACCGCACCAATTATATACTTGACAGGAACGAGCCGAATCCCCTGCCGCAAATGATAGGCGATGCAAAAACCCTTGAAAAAGCGGGTGCGGATTATATCGTTATTCCCTGTAACACAGCTCATTTCTTTTATGACGAAATTCAGAATGCGGTCGGCACACGCATTATCAACATAATCGAAGAAACAGTTCTTCATATAAAGCATTCACTGCCCGATGCAAAAAAGGTAGGCATTCTCGCAACAAAGGGTACACTTGTTTCGGGTGCATATCAAAATATGCTGAAAAAACACGGACTTGATTTTGCCGTTCCTGACAAAGATGATACCGAAAAGCTCATGGAGATAATCTATGACCAGGTAAAAGCCGGCAAAAACGTTGATATTGAAGCATTCTGGAGAATAATAAACAATTTGAAAAAAGCAGGCTGTGACTGTGTTGTGCTCGGCTGCACGGAGCTTTCCGTAATCTACCGTGACTACAGTATTGCCGATGAAACCATTGTCGACTCCCTGCTTACTCTTGCCAAAAAAAGCATAGAGCTTTGCGGCAAAAAAATAAAAACAAAAAACTGAAATCAAGGAGTGTAAATGCCATGAGATGTCCGTTTTGCAGCTGCGAAGAAAGCAAGGTTATTGACTCAAGACCCACCGACGAGGGCGAGCGTATCCGCCGCCGCAGAGAATGCATAAGCTGTCAGAAGCGTTTCACAACATATGAAGTAATCGAAAGTGTTCCCGTTATCGTTGTTAAGAAAGATAAGTCAAGAGAGGTTTTTGACAGAAACAAGCTCTTTAACGGTATGCTCCGTGCGTGCGAAAAAAGGCCTGTTTCTCTTGAAAAAATCGAAACCGCAGTTAACGAAATTGAAGCTACTCTCCAAAATTCACTTGACAGAGAGGTTACTTCGGTACATATCGGTGAGCTTGCCATGGACAAGCTTAAGGACCTTGACGAGGTTGCATATGTCCGCTTTGCATCGGTTTACAGACAGTTTAAGGATATTAACACCTTTATGGACGAGCTTGCAAAGCTCCTCAGTGAAAAATAATGGATATCCGTTTCAAAAAAATCTTGTGTCTGTTAACTGCTGTGCTGGTTTTCCTTTGCTCGTGCTCAAAGAAAGACAACGAGAAGATTTTTACACCCGATATGCTTAATATTACCAATACGGAAGAAACATTTATCGGATGCCGTCAAAGATTCCTTGATGTTATTGATGCACTGGAAGCAAAGGTCAGCATTCTTGAAAAAGGACATAATAAAACAATAGAGGTAAATAATTCCACCGAATATTTTCTTGAAAACGATTATATTCTTACCGCATTTGAGCCGTTTCCTCTCGGCACTTTTGATTTGCCGATTGTAGGCGGATTTACGAAGCATATGAATGAGGAAGAGGCACAAAAATACTATGATAACCCCACCCGCCACTCCGATATTAGCTTTGAATCGAACGGTGAAACAAGCTTTCTTCTCAAATTCATCTCCGAAGAAGCCACGGAGGAATATTCCGCTGAATATAATCAAAAAACGGACAGCTTCCGTTATATTTATTCAACCGAAAACAACGGAACGGAAGAGGTTGTTGAATTTCTTGAATTTGTAAAAATCGGTGATAATTCCTATGCAGTTCAAAGCAAAACAACGCGTTGTTTTATTGAGTTTGACGGTGAAAACAAAATCACAAGCTTTTGCTGCGGCGAATTGAGAAACGGTGAATTTACCGTTGACGACAGCATATTCCCCGAATCAACCAAAGCTCTCGGAAAAAATTGGGTTTTATCGGAAGGAAAATCGCAGTTTTCAAATATTCACACATTTGAGGACGGAACACTTACTCATGAGGATTGCAGCAGCGGTCCTTGGAAATCCATAAAAATCAACGAAAAGGATTATGAATCCGCTTTTTACGCAAACTGAAATTTTACATGCCGCATTGAGCCTTGGTTTGATGCGGTTTTCTGTTTGGAGGATATTAATTTGTTAAGCTCAAAGGCTGTTTATGTCTGTAATCATCTAAAAAAGCTTGGAATTGAATTTTCGGTTGTAACACACGAATCGGCGGAAACATTGGAAAAATGCGCCGAGATTGAAAAAACAATCGGCGGAAAGATATGCAAAAATCTTTTCCTGCAAACAACGGCGGGAAGCTCATATTATCTGCTTATGATGAACAGCGGCAAAAAATTTGTTACAAAAGAAGTTTCAAAAATCCTCGGCTCATCAAGACTTTCTTTCGCAAACGGCGAAAAAATGGAAACCATGCTCGGCACTTCCCCCGGCTCACTGAGCATAACAAGCCTTATTTTCGATAAAGAAAAGAAGGTTTCTCTCGCAATTGACAACGATGTTCTCAATGAAGAATTTATATGCTGCCATCCCTGCGACTGCACGGCAACTCTGAAAATAAAAACAAAGGATGTAACCGATATTCTTATTCCGTCATTCGGAATAACGCCGATAATTATAAATATATAAAATGAAGGTATGCCGTTAAAAAGCATACCTTCATTTTTTATCAGTCATATTTTCTTGCAATTTTAAGGGTTGTTGTTTTCGGAAATTCATCATCCCTGATTTTAACCTTGCCTATATTTTTGAAGAGCGGCATTTTGCGGTTAAACTCATCCACATCACCCTTGATTCTTGACCTTGCATCAGGATAATCTTCTTCATTGAGGAAAAATTCCGCAACAATCTTTTTATCCTCCGCATACACAAGAACCTCTTTTACATAATCAATTCTTGAAAGCTTGTCTTCAAGCTCCTCGGGAGAAACATTCTTACCATTAGAAAGACAGATGAGATTCTTCTTTCTTCCTACCATAAACAGGAAGCCGTCTTCATCAATTCTGCCGTGGTCACCGGTTTTAAACCACTCTCCGTCAAAAGCAGCAGCTGTCGCCTCGGGTTCACCATAGTAACCGATCATAACATTCTCGCCTCTGACATAAATTTCGCCCACGCCCTCTTCATCAGGGTTATTTATCTTTATTTCACAGCAATCAAGGGGAACACCTACACTGCCGAACTTGCATTTGCCGGGTCTGTTGCAGGTTATTGCAGGAGAGCATTCGGTCATGCCGTAGCCGTTATAGATTTCAATGCCGAAATCATGCATACCCTTTTCATATTTAGGGTCAAGATTTGCACCGCCGCAAACTATCATATTAAGATTTCCGCCGAGATTATCAATAATTGTTTTGAAAATCTTGCGACGTCTGTCAATTCCGAGCTTCATAAGGAAATTGCTGATTTTAAGACCTTTTTTGAGTATATCCTCTCTACCCGTTTTTCTTGCTGTTTTCCAGATACGGTCATATATGGTTTCAACAACAAGGGGTACTCCCGAGAAATTATACGGATGATACTTTTTAAGGTCGCCCTGAATATTACCGATGCCGTCGCAAAGATATCCCCATTCACTAAGTATATAAGACGAGAAAAGAGCACTTACCCATGCATATGTGTGGTTGAGAGGCAAAAATCCGATTGCGTGTCTGCCTGTATGCGCACGGCATGCCGAGGAACAGTTACTTGCTATATTTTTATGTGTAAGCATAACGCCCTTGCTCTTTGCCGTTGTGCCGGATGTATATGCAATGCAAGCAAGGTCATCAGGCTTTACTTCCGCATTGAGAAATGCATTTTCGCCCGCTTCAAGAGCAGCTTTACCTTCCTTAATATA
This sequence comes from Acutalibacteraceae bacterium, assembly GCA_045544115.1. Lineage (GTDB taxonomy): Bacteria > Bacillota > Clostridia > Oscillospirales > Acutalibacteraceae > CAG-177. The sequence goes on from JAZPYI010000021.1 coordinate 7,943, forward strand.
ATCCTCATATTCGGATGAGATGTTGAAATACTGCATTTTCGGCATACTGCTGTCTGCTTTAAATTCTTCAATCATGCTGCAGAATTTGCCGGTATAAACAAGAGCATCGCAGTCACAGCGCTTAAGCTGGTCGGCAAGATCCTCCGAAGGAAGCTTACAGTCCATGGGAACTGTAATATTACCGCCGACAAGAGTTGCATAGTATACAATCATCCATTCAAAACAGTTTTCTCCGATAATAGCAATTTTCTTTTTACCGTCAAGACCCTTTTTGTAAAAATAAGTACCTATTGAACTTATTTCGTCCCATGTCTGCTTAAAGCTTCTTTCACATTCCTTTTTGTTTTTATCAAGAAAAACAAACTGTCTTTTATCTCCGCCTTTTTCGGCTCCTTTAACAATTATTTCTCTGACCGTTTCAAATGAGGGTGAATTTCTAACCTCAGCTTTAACATTCTTTTTCAACAGTTTTAGCCCCCGCTTTTCATAATTTTCAACATTTTATTTTTCCATGCGATATAATATCATAAATTGCAATTTATTTCAACAAAAAAAGTCTTGCTTTTTTTCAGTCAATATTGTAGAATTATCTAAATACTGTCTTTCAAGGAGTTTATTGTTTAATGAGAATTATACTTGTATGCCTTATCGCATGGTTTATTGCCCAGCTCATAAAGGTTATTATAAATTTGGTAAAATATTATAACGGTAAAAGAAAGGGCATTGCACGCAACAAGGTTACCCTTTCAACACTCTTCAAGCTTGGCGGTATGCCCAGCTCACATACCGCAACCGTAATTTCCCTTTGCGGCTGCATAGGTCTGCGCAACGGCTTTGATTCCGATATTTTTGCAGCTTGCGGTGTTTTTGCTTTTATCGTTATGTTTGATGCATTTAAGGTAAGGCTTCCCATCAGCAGACTCACCGATGCCTTTAACCGTCTTCAGGGTAAGGTTTGCGGAAAAGAGGCGAAGGATGTTAAAAAAGTCGAAGGTCATACCATACCCGAAATCATCGGCGGATTCATTGTCGGTGTATGCGTTTCGTTTTTCATGGTTAAATTTTCAGGACTGTTTTGATTTTTATGCCGACGGTATATCCGGCGGCATTTTGTTTTAGGATGAGAACTATGATAATTCGTTTTTACAACATATCAAATATATCCGATGCGGAATTTTCCGAATGGTTTGAAAGAATGAGTACGGAACGCAAGGACACCGTTAAAAGAATCGTTTCCGTACCAAAGCAAAAGCTTAAAATTGCGGCAGACCGTATATGCAGAAATGCAATTTCCGAATTTTGCAAAATTGATCCCGACAAAATTGAATTTGATATTTCAGAACACGGAAAGCCTTATGCAAAAGGAATTAATGCTCATTTCAGCATCAGCCACAGCGGAGAGCTGGCTGTCTGTGCAGTTTCGGATAAGGAAATCGGAATTGATATTGAAAAAATCAGGGATATTAATCCTAAAGTTTCAAAAAGATTTGCGTGCGAAACTGAGCTCGAATATATAAATAAGCATATAAACGGTTTTTTGGAAATATGGACACTGAAAGAGGCATATTTCAAATGCATCGGCACCGGACTCGGTCCGGATATAAAAAACGTAAGCTTTGATATTTCGGAAAACAGTATTTCATGTTCCGAAGATGGCTTTAATTGCTCATTTATCGAAATTGAAAAAGGATATATTTGCTCTGTGTGTGAACAGAAATAATCTATCCCGATGTATTTTATCAAATATTTTTAAAATGTTTATAATTTGTTAAATTACAGAATAAACAGTCGGAACGGTGATAACATGAAAGAATTACACATGATATGCAATGCTCATCTCGACCCTGTATGGCTCTGGCAAAAACCCGAAGGTATTGCCGAAGCAATATCCACTTTCAGAGTAGCGGCGGATTTCTGCGAGGAATTTGACGGATTTATATTCAACCATAACGAATCCGTACTCTATGAATGGGTTGAGGAAAACGAGCCTGAGCTTTTTGAAAGAATACAGAAGCTTGTAAAAGAAGGAAAATGGCGCATCATGGGCGGCTGGTATCTTCAGCCTGACTGCGTTATGCCCTGCGGCGAATCATTTATCCGTCAAATTGAAACCGGCACAAAATATTTCCTCGAAAAGTTCGGTACAAGACCTCTTACCGCAATTAACTTTGACCCCTTTGGTCACACAAGAGGGCTTGTTCAAATTTTGAAAAAATGCGGCTATAATTCATATGTTTTCATGCGTCCGTCATGGGTTGATGCCGAGCATGATTTCATTTGGAAAGGCTTTGACGGCAGCGAAATAATCGCCCACAAAATGAACTGCGGATATAACTCGGGCAAAGGAAAAATCGCCGATAAAATCAGCCGTATACTTGAAAGAGAATACGGTGACGGAATAAACATGATGTTTTGGGGTATCGGCAACCACGGCGGCGGACCTTCAAGAGAAGACCTTGAAACAATTGCGAAACACATGAAGGAGCATCCCGAAAACGGGCTGATGCATTCGTGGTGCGAAAAATATTTTGACAGAATCAACAAGTCAGAGCTCAAAACCTTTGACAAATCACTCAACTATACAATGGTTGGCTGCTATACATCAATGAAACGTATCAAACAGGCACACAGAAAGCTTGAAAACGATTTGTCTGTATGCGAAAAAATGCTTACTTTAAGCGGTGTTTCTTATGATAAAAACGAGCTTGAAAAGGCTGAAAAAGCTCTGCTTTTCTGCGAATTTCACGATATTCTCCCCGGTTCAAGCATAAAAGCTGCCGAGGATGACTGCCTGAGGCTTTTCTCCTACGGCAATGAAATCACGGAGAAATATAAAACAAAAGCTTTCTTTAAGCTTTGCGAGGGTCAGCCGAAGGCAAGGGACGGGGAAATACCCGTACTTGTTTTCAACCCGCATCCTTATAAAATCACACAGGATATTGAGGTTGAATTTCAGCTTCAGGACCAAAACTGGAACGATAACGAGGTTACCTTGGTTACGGTTCGTGACAGCAACGGCAATTATCTTTTATCGCAGAACGAGAAAGAAGCCTGCACCTTCAGCCTTGACTGGAGAAAACGTGTCTGCTTCAGAGCAGAGCTTGAACCTATGAGCATCAACCGATTCGACTGCGAATTACACGTTAAAAATGCTCCCAAAAGACCTATTCAGCCCTGCAACGAAACCGCCGATTATTTTACCTTTAACAACGGCAATATGCAGGTTCTCATCAACAAAAAAACAGGTTTTATTGATAAATATTGCGTTAACGGAACAGATATGTTGAAGCCCGAAAGTGCAAAAATCACGGCATTTGCCGATAATGAAGACCCGTGGGGAATGACGGTTGAGGGCTTCAATGAGCGCATAGGCGAATTTGTGCTTCTCGATGATGCAAAAGCCAACGCGTTCAACGGATATCCGAACGAAGCTCTCGGCAATGTCAGGGTTATTGAAAACGGTGCTGTCCGCCTTAAAATCCAAGCAACCTTCGGATATGACGATTCATTCGCCGTTGTTACCTATACTCTTCCCAAAAACGGCAATTATATTGATATAAAAATCAAGATGCTTTCAAACAACAGCAGCAGATTCTATAAGCTTTCGTTTGACACCGCACTTGATTGTCCCGAATTTTACGGTCAGACCGCTTTCGGCAGAGAAAAGCTTTGTGCGGACGGCAACGAGGCTGTTTATCAGAAATGGTGCGGAGTTTTTGAAAACGGAAAAGGTCTTGCGATTCTCAACAAAGGCACCTACGGCGGCAGTGTTGACGGAAATACTCTCAACATTTCACTTCTTCGCACACCGGTTTATTCGGCACATCCCATAGGCAACAGACCCCTTGCAGATTCTGACAGATGCCATGACCGAATTGATATCGGCGAACGTGAATTTGAATACAGACTTACCGCCGACACGTCAAGCCTCGATATGCAGGCAGAAATTTACAACCAGCCCTGCATTGCTCTTTCTTTCTTCCCCTCAGGTACAAAGGAAAAGAAGGATACACATTTTGAAATCGACAATTCAAAAATCATCCTTTCAAGATTTTTCCAAAAGGATGACGGTATAATTATCCGACTTTTCAACTCCTCGGATAAATCCGAAAAAGCTGTTCTCGATATCGGAAATCAAAAATTTGAAATAAATTTTGCTATGTTTGAAGTTAAAACTTTTATTTATAAAAGCGGAGCAATCACCGAAACGGAAATGATTTGAAATTCCGAAAAAACCACTTGACAAATTCAAAAAACAGAATTATACTGTGTTCGACAAAGGGGAGTCCGAATTGACGGGCTGAGAGGCAGATGTTTTCTGCGACCCATTAACCTGATCCTGATCATGCAGGCGTAGGGAATATAAGGTCGCATTATTTTTATGCAGCTGCAGATGCATAATTTCTGATGTGTTTTATTGCCCTTGCCGCATGACGGCGAGGGCAATTTTTATTTGGAGGAATAATTATGAAAGCAAGTGTTGCAATTCAGGTTTTACCTGCAGCAGAAAACACGGATGAACTTATCCGCATTGTTGATGAGGTCATCGAATACATAAAAAGCACAGGGCTTAATTACTACGTCGGTCCGTGCGAAACAGCAATTGAGGGCGAGGATTACGATGAACTTATGGATATCGTCAAAGAATGCCAGCACGTTGCAATCAGAGCGGGTGCTCCGAGAGTATCGGCTTATATCAAAGTTTCCTATGAGCCTGAAGGAGAGGTTTTAAGCATTGATAAAAAAGTCACAAAGCACCATTGCAAATAAGCTTCCTGCCGTAATCGCAACAGCATTACTGCTTATTTTATGGCAGTTACTGTGCAGCTTCGGACTTGTTCCGCAGTATATGCTCCCCTCTCCCGTTGACGTTATAAAGGCTTTTATCGACGAGAGAGAGCTGCTTTTTGAAAACTCGCTCATAACTTTGAAAGAAGCCTTTGCAGGTCTTTCACTCGGAGTTTCCATAGGCTTCGGCGCCGCTGTGCTTATGGACAGATATGAGATAATCTATAAAGCTTTTTATCCGATTATGGTTATAACTCAAACCGTGCCGACGGTTGCCGTAGCTCCGCTTCTGGTTCTGTGGTTCGGATATGAGATGATGCCAAAAATAATTCTTATCATCCTTTCAACCTTCTTTCCCGTTGCAGTCGGACTACTTGACGGCTTCCGAAGTGCAGATAAGGATGCAACAGGGCTTCTTCGCTCAATGGGAGCAAATTCTTTTCAGATATTCCGTTACATCAAATTTCCTTCCGCACTGCCGCAGTTCTTTTCCGCTTTAAGAATAACGGTTACCTACTCTGTTGTAGGTGCGGTTATCAGCGAATGGCTCGGCGGCTTCGGAGGACTCGGAGTATATATGACAAGAGTAAAAAAAGCCTTTGCATTCGACAAAATGTTTGCAGTGATATTTCTCATTTCCGCAACATCACTGCTGCTCATGGCTCTGGTAAATTTTGCAGAAAAGAAATGTATGCCGTACAGAAATAAAAATCTAAAGAGGTGTAAACAATGAAATATTTCAAAAAAATCATATCAGTTTTAACGATAATTTCTCTTTTATTTTGCTTGGCTTCATGCTCTGACAGAAGCGGTAAATCAGAAAAAGAAAAAATAACGTTTGTTCTTGACTGGACTCCAAACACTAATCATACAGGTCTTTATGTTGCAATTGAAAAAGGCTGGTTTTCCGACGCAGGAATTGAGGTTGAGGTTGTTCAACCTCCCGAGGGAGGTGCTGAAATGCTTGTTGCATCAGGAAAAGCGCAATTCGGTGTTTCGTTCCAGGATTCCATGGCAACTGCTCTCACAGGCGAGGATGCCCTGCCGATAACCGCCGTTGCAGCAGTTATTCAGCATAACACATCGGGCATCATCTCACGAAAAGGCGAAGGAATGCACTCTCCCGAGGGTCTGGAGGGACACAAATATGCAACATGGGATTCTCCGGTTGAAAAAGCAACAATCAAACAAGTTATGGAAGCTCAAGACGGTGATTTTTCAAAGGTTGAGCTTATACCTTCAACAGTAACCGATGAGGTTTCCGCATTACAGAGCCAATCCGTTGATGCTATATGGATTTTTTATGCGTGGGCAGGGGTTGCCTGCGAGGTTGCAGGTCTTGAAACCGATTATTTTGCATTCGCAGATATCGACCCCGTGTTTGATTATTACACACCCGTCATTATTTCAAGCAACACATATCTTGAAGAAAACCCGGAAACAGCAAAAGCATTTCTTTCCGCTCTGTCAAAGGGATATGAATTTGCTATTGAAAATCCCGAAGAGGCTGCTGATATTCTTATGAATGCAGCACCCGAGCTTAAAAGCAGTTCCGAGCTTGTTTATGCAAGCCAGAAATATCTTTCGGAGCAATACAAGGCAGATTGCAAACGGTGGGGTGAATTTGACTCGGAGCGTTGGGCAGATTTTTATAAATGGCTGAACGAAAACGGGCTTCTTGAGGGAGAGCTTGACCCGTATAAGGGCTTTACCAACGACTATCTTGAATGATTATGAAAAAAATTGAAGTATGCGGTGTAAGCAAATCATTTGACGGCAAAAAAATCATTGAAGATATCAATATTACCATGAACGAAGGAGAAATTGTAAGCCTTCTCGGAGTAAGCGGCGGCGGCAAAACAACACTCTTCAACATTATTTCGGGACTGTTAAAGCCCGACAGCGGAAATATTTATCTTAACGGTGAGGATATAACAGGCAAATCGGGAAAGGTAAGTTATATGATGCAGAAGGATTTGCTTCTCCCCTATCGAACAGTAGTTGATAATGTTGCATTACCGCTCCTGTTAAAAGGCGAAAAGAAAAGCACCGCAAGAAAAAAAGCTTCAGCACTGTTTGAGAATTTCGGACTTGAGGGTACGCAGAAAAAATATCCCGCCGAACTTTCGGGCGGAATGAAGCAAAGAGCCGCACTTCTGAGAACATATCTTTTTTCACAGGATGTTGCCCTGCTTGACGAGCCGTTTTCTGCGCTTGACACTCTTACAAAAGCCTCTGTTCACCGTTGGTATCTAGATGTTATGGAAAAAATAAAGCTGTCAACCTTTTTCATAACCCACGACATTGACGAGGCAATATTGCTCTCTGACCGAATATATTTGCTTTCGGGCACACCCGGCAAAATAGCCGATGAAATAGTTATAACACAACCGAAGCCAAGAGCGAAAGATTTCAGTCTTACACCCGAATTTCTTGAATATAAAAAAAGAATAGTCAAAAATCTTTAATTCAAAAAATAGCAGATAAGACTCTGTTTATAATACGGTATAACAAACAGCATGGGTACTATACCGATACAAAGCACAAACCACGGCAAAAAACCAAGCTTGAAAACCAGAATTTCGGCAAGGCTGTCCTTTGTTTTTCTTATGCTCTCACCTATTGCATCAAAAGCCGTAAAATCCTCATAGCACGCAAGATAAAAAGCCGCTTTTGAATATCGCTGAACGAACGCCGAATAAAAAGCAATTCCCGCAGCAGAAAGAACAATAATACATACGGCAATCGCCGCGGCAGCTTTAATGCTCACCGCATTTTCAGAATTGTAAAGCCAAAACACAGCTGACATTAATATGGGAACGGCTTGAAAAAGCGCAAACCAGAAGGCTTTGAGACAAAACAAAACAAAATAAAAAATGAGAGCTTTTTTGAATCCCGAAAAGCCGAGTTTCACAGCGGAAAACCTCATTCCTTTGGCTAACATAAGATGCTTGATTTCAAGCTTGAGCATTGCAGGTGCACAAATTGAGGCAAACAGAGCAAGCGATAAAACAGAAAACAGCATTGAATAATACCGAGCCTCGGCAAACATATTAAATACCGCATTACAGAACGGGAAAAAGAAACCGATAAACATTACAGTTGTTAAAAGAGGCAGAACTTTAAACTGTGAACCGCTTAAGGCGAGCCTTGCGGAAAGCTTTATTCGGGAATGCATATAATCACCACAAAAAAATAATCGGAGAACAGAATGTTCCCCGATTATTTTTTATCTTTTATTTTAAATTATCCGTTATTATGATAAACCAATCCATTCTCTGCATTCGTCAAGGAAAGAGAAGATTTTATCTGTTACGGGAAGAACGAATTTTTCAAGCTTATTATAATAGGAATCGCCTTCACCGTATTCAGGCGCAGTTGCACCTTCAGCAAAATTACCCATGGGAATCATGCGAAGATTAGGCTTGTCATTCTGAAGGAACTGCGTGTATGCGGGATTTGACCATACATCATAATATTCGTCTGCATACATAAACCAGTAATACATCTCCATAATGCCGTCATGAGCATTTGAATGAAGCATATCCTTGATGAACCATGTATGCTCAGGAAGAATACAGGTTGATGCATCAATAACACCGTCGGGCGAAAGATGATTATGTCCGCAGTCCGTGCAAGCCTGTTTGTAATCATCGCCGAGAGTTCCGTTAAGAGGTGCAACAGTCGCACCTGCAGATGCATACTTTGTATCAACGGTGGCATCGCTGTTATTATTAAGGGATTCAACAAGAGGGGTTCTCTGAATGTTGTAGCCCGCAACTATCATAATGCGTATGCCGTCATCAATTGCATCGTTGAGAATTTCTTCAGCTCTCTGCTGAATTTCATAGTGATAATAGTCAGCCTTTGCAATAAGACCCGCCTGAGTTTTGGGATCAAGATTGATTTTTTTAGCTTCTTCATAAGAGCAATCGGGTACAAATGCCCAGAGTCCGAGAAGAGTTCCGAATACAGGTGTAAGAAGCTCGTCAAAAACTCTTGTCTGGAGCTGGTCGAGAACAAGCTCACCCGCAAAAAGGACAACATCAACAAGTCCGCTGTAATAAAGAGCATTGAAAAGAGTCCAGAGAAGAGTATCCTCTGCAGAGAAGGGAGGGTATCCGTCTGTTGCATATTCAAGAAGTGCTCTTGAATCAAGCTTTAATTTTCTGCTGAGCAAATCTCCCGCAACATCTGTTCCTAAAAGAGGACAGCTCTGAAAAATGCAGGCATCAACATCATCGTGACCGTATTCATTGAAATAAGCAAGCGTTACCACACCGCCCATTGATGAAGCACGGAAATTAACTTGATCATGACCCGTAAGCTTTTTAACATGGTTAACAAAATCATCAAGCTGACCCGCAACCTCAACGGGGTCAAGTCGCCAGTCATAATGGAAATAATACTGGTCGCCCTTACCGTGGTTGGTTTCAGAAGGAAGCTCAATAACAACATCAACATTTTCAGCAGAATTTCCGTTGCCGTCAAGAGCCATTGCTCCGAAAGCATCGTAAACCGACTTAATCAGAGCATCGCCAAGAGCGGTAAAATCCCTTGTAAAAACAGCAGGAAGAAGTGCAGGGAGAATGCTGAATACAATTTTAATGATTGATTCAGTTGAGGGTCTGAAAAGGGTTCTTTCATTTTCGGCACCCGGATTTTCATAAATATCCGTATTCCCGAGAGGCCCTACATAAATTGTGGGCAAAACTCCACATTTGCATTCTCCGCTTGCTGCCGAAGCTGCGGGTGCAAGAACAGAGAAAATCATGGTTACCGAAAGAATTACAGCGATTAACTTTTTCACAAAATCAACCTTTCGTTTTTATTTCCCCTTAAGTTTATCACATTATTACCAAATACTCAACAAAAATTTTGACACATATTTACTTTTATAATTTATTTATTTTCTTTATATTATTGCAAAAGCATACGGCTTTGTGTTACAATAGCGCAAAGCGGGAGATTATTTCCTGTTGGAGGAATGATAAATTGAGTAAAAAAGAAAATAACCAGGCAGGTCTTTCAATAAATAAAAAGACAATTGTCCTTATATGTATTCTGCTTGCCGCAATAATGGCATTTGCCGGAGTGCTGACACAAATTCTGCCCCGTGGTGTTTATGAAACAAATGCCGACGGTACCATAATCAACGGCACATACAGCGAAATTGAAGATAAGCTCCCCATTTGGAAAATCTTCCTTGCGCCGATCCTTGTTTTCGGAACGGATACTGCACTCACGGGTGCGGGAATAATCCTTATGATAACACTTATTGGCGGAACCTTCCTTATCCTTGATAAATGCAATGTTTTAAAATACATAATGGCAATTATCATAGAAAAATTCGGTGCCAAAAAATATCTCCTTTTGAACGTTATGATTCTTGTTTGTATGCTTTTAAGCTCAACGGCGGGAATACTTGAAGAATCTGTTACTCTTGTTCCCATATCAGTTGCAATAGCACTTGCACTCGGATGGGATTCTTTTGTCGGACTCGGAATGAGCCTTATTGCGGTTGCATTCGGATTTACCGCTGCAACCTTCAATCCTTTTAATGTTGTCACCGTTCAGAAAATGGCAGATATTCCTGTTTTTTCGGGTATAGGCTACAGAGTTCTTGTTTTCGTTGTCGTTTATGCCGTTTTGGCGGTTTTTTTAACCGTTTATGCAAAGAAAATTGAAAAGAATCCGCAGAAATCACTTTGTTATGATACAGATATAGCTCTGCGCGAAAAATTCAGTCTGGACGACAGCATGGAAATTCTCCGCAACCCTGAAATAAAAAAAGCATCGAGGGCTTTCCTTTTCTGCCTTCTCGGTGTTGTGGTCGGAATAATTCTTGACTTTGCATTAGGTGCTGAGGGTATGATATCCCTGCCCTGCATGGCGGTGCTTTTCACCGTCGGCGGCATTCTTGCGGGATTTTTTTCGGGACTCCGAGGCAAAAAGCTGCTTAAAAGCTTTGGCGAGGGAATAAAAACCGTTGCTCCGATTATCCCGATTATTGTTATCATTCTTTCAATCACATATATCCTTGATCAGGGCAATATAATTCCCACCATTCTTAATTTTGTGTATAATCTCCTGCAAGGTGTTTCGCCGTATGCCGCAATTCTTATGCTTTTTGCGTTCATTGTTATCCTTGAATTTTTCGTGGGCAGCGGTACTGCAAAGGCATTTCTCATAATGCCTATTGTGCTTCCACTTGCGGACATGGTTAATGTTACCAGACAGAGTGTAGCTCTCGCTTTCTGCCTCGGCGACGGATTCACAAATCTCCTTTATCCTACCAGCGGAATTATGATAGTTGCAATCGGAATTGTAAATATAACCTACGGCAAATGGCTTAAATTTTCATGGAAGCTTTTTGTGCTTGAAGGTATAGCCTCCGTTGCGCTCATGCTTCTTGCGGTTGCAATCAATTATCAATAAAGGCGGCGATTAAAATGAAGCTTAAATTCAACTCCGACGGCAAATTTAAGATTCTGATTTTCGGTGACATTCACGAGCATTATGATTATAAAACAAGCCTTAATTTTAAGGATATGCAAAAGCTCATGAATGCGGCTCTTGATGAATACAAACCCGATTTATGCGTTTTTCTCGGCGATAACTGCAATACGGATAAAATTGCAGAAGACCCCGATGCATTCAGAGAAATGGTTGCGGACCTTGTAAAGCCGATAACAAGCAGAGGCATTCCGGTCGCTTCCGTACTCGGAAATCATGAGCATGACTACGGTCATGAGGACGAAGTTGTTGCAATATATAACAGCATGGAAAATGTTATTATGCGTAACGATGCACCCGCAGATATAACGGGAAACGCAAACTTTAAGGAGCTTATTTATTCCTCCGACGGAGAAAAGCCTGTTTTCTGCCTTTGGTTTATCGACTCTAACAACTGCCACGAAAACAGAGAAATTTCTCATTATGACTATGTGCATACAGACCAGATTGAGTGGTTTGAGAGGGAATGCGGAAAGCTCAAGGAACTGAATGACGGAAAGCCTATGCCTTCATTTATTTTTCAGCACACTCCCGTACCCGAAGAATATGAGCTTCTTCGCAAGGCTCATTTTTGGGAGCTTCCCATTGCCAAGAGAGGCTATAATTCTCACAAAAACACACTTTATGTCGGCAAAAAAGGTACAGAAGGCTATGTCGGAGAAGGTCCCTGCTCTCCCGATGTCAATAACGGTCAGTTTGCAAGTTGGAAAAAGGTCGGCGGAATACTCGGTGCATTCTTCGGTCACGACCATCTCAACGATTTTTCGGGCTTCGTTGACGGAATTTTTATGGCACAGCACAAAACTGCAGGCTTCCGTGCATATACAGACGGCTGCCGTTCATGCGTAAGACTTGTTACATTAGACGAGAAAAATCCCGAAAAATTCACGCATGAGCTGAAACGTTTCAAGCAGTTCGGTCTTAAGTGCGAATGCCTCGGACCTGTTTTCAGAACTATCTCAGACAGACAAAGTCTTTTGCTTCATATAGCGGGATATGCCGCAGCAGGTCTTGCAGGTGCTGCCGCAATCATATTTGCAATAATAAAATTAATTGAGTATTTTGGAGGTTAATAAAATGCAGAAAGAATCAAAGCTCAGCAAATCACTCCTTCTGAACATTGTCCTTTTCGGATTTATGGGTCAGGTGGCATGGGCGGTTGAAAACAACTTCTTCAATCTTTTCCTTTTCAATGAAATCAGAGGCGATTCAACCGATATTTCAAACATGGTTGCCGCAAGCTCAATTGTTGCGGTTCTTACAACACTTTTCATGGGCAGTCTGAGCGATAAGCTCAACAAGAGAAAAATATTTATCTGTGCCGGCTATATTCTTTGGGGTATTACCGTTATGTCATTTGCATTTATCTCCAGAGAAAACATGGCAAAGATTATGGGCACAACTCCCGTTGCCGCTACAGCCGCAACAGTTACCCTTGTTATCATCATGGACTGCATAATGACATTTATGGGTTCAACAAGCAACGATGCCGCCTTCAACGCATGGATAACAGATATCACTTCCCCCTCAAACAGAGCAAAAACAGAATCGCTTCTTGCTCTCCTTCCCGTTGTTGCAATGGTCGTTGTTACCGTTGCTTTCGGTGCTCTTTCGGGCAAATACGGATATCCCGCTTGCTTTATCGGTCTCGGTCTTATTGTTACTCTTTGCGGTATTATCGGTATATTCTCAATCAAGGATTCAAGAAACGGGATTAAATCAACAAACAGCTTCATTGAATGTCTTACATACGGCTTCAGACCCTCTGTTATAAAGAGCAACAAGAGCCTTTATATCTCGCTTATCTGCATGGGGATTTTCTCAATTGCAAGCCAGATTTTCTTCCCCTATCTTTTCATTTATGTTGATCATTATATTGACATGAACACTCTTCAGCTTACCCTTCCCAACATCATTCTTGCCGTTGTTGTTATCGGTGGCGGTGTTGCGGCACTCGTTTCTATGGTTATTCTCAGCGACAAAAAGGGTAAAGCTCCCTTCCTTTATCCCTCGGCATTATTCTTTGTAATCGGTCTTATTCTTGTTTATTTTGCAGATAATAATATTATCTACTTTGCTCTTGCAGCTGTTATAGCAATGGTAGGCTACGGACTTCTTATGATTATGCTTAACGCAGCAATCCGCGACTTTACCCCGGAGGACAAAGCAGGTCAGCTTCAGGGTGTAAGAATGATTTTCTCTGTTATGCTTCCCATGCTCATCGGTCCGAGAATCGCGGCAGCAATAACCGAAAACTTCTCATCACAACACTATGTTGATGATTTCGGTGTTGCAACGCTTATCCCCGCACCCCATATTTATATCGGTGCTGCAATTGCGGGCGCATTAATCTTCATTCCTCTTTTCTTCCTCTACAAAGAATTTAAAAAATCAAAAGCCAACTAAAAGAAGGTAGTTTTCAGTTATGAATATAATAATTGTAGGTCTGGGCAAGCTTGGTATCACAATGACAAAACAGCTTGTTGCCGAAGGACACAGCATAACGGTTATTGACACCAATAACGAAAAGGTTTCCTCTGTTGTAGATACCTATGATGTTATGGGTGTATGGGGCAACGGCATAACCTGTGAAACTCTTGAAACCGCAGGTGCAGCAAAGGCAAAGCTTATTATCGCCGCTACCGCTTCCGATGAGGTTAATATTCTTTGCTGCCTTATTGCAAACAAAATGGGCACGGAAAACACCATCGCTAGGGTGCGAAACCCCGACTATGCCGCTCAGATGCAGTTTTTACGCAACGAGCTTGGCATAAGCATGATAGTTAATCCCGAATATGAAACTGCAAACGAAATTTCCCGTATCATCCGTTTCCCCTCAGCAGCAAATCTTGATTCATTTGCAAGAGGCAAAATTGAAATTGCCCGTGTAAGAATACATTCAGATAATATTTTCTGCAATATGCCAATTTATGAAATTCGTAAAAAGTGCAAGGCAAAGGTGCTTATCTGTGCCGTGCAGAGAGAGGACGATGTTTATATCCCCTCAGGTGATTTTGTTCTTCGCTGTGACGATACAATAAGCATAACGGGAACAAGGGCGGAAATATCGCATTTCATGAAGCAGACCGGTGTTTATAAACAAAAAATCAAAAACGTTATGATTATCGGCGGCGGCAGAATTGCATATTACCTCGCAAAGCTGCTCTCCGACACAGGCAGAAACATCAAGCTTATTGAGCAGAATGAAAAGCGCTGTTATGAGCTTACGGATACTCTCCCCGATATTACCGTTATTCACGGCGACGGCACAGACCAGGATATTCTTGATGAACAGGGTCTTGAAAGGCAGGATGCCCTTGTTTCCCTCACAGGCATTGACGAAGAAAATATCATCGTTTCCATGTATGCCGAATCCAAGGGAATCAACAAGGTTATTACAAAGGTAAACCGCCACTCATATTCGATTCTTAACGATATCGGACTTGAAACTGTTGTTTCCCCACAGATTGTTGCGGGAAATCTTGTTACGCGTTATGTCCGTGCGCTTCACAACTCCGCAGGAAATTCTCAAATCCAGACTCTTTACAAGCTCGTCGGCGGTAAGGTTGAGGCTGTTGAATTTATTGTTCCCGAAAATGCAGGATATGAAAATGTTCCGTTCAGAGATCTTAACCTTCTTCCCAATCTTCTTATAGGCTGTATCATCCGCAACGGAAAGATTATATTCCCCGGCGGTGATGATGTTATGAAGGCTAACGACAGTATTATCGTTGTTACCGCAGGCAGAATAATTGAGGACCTTCACGATATTTTTGTCTGATTAGCGGAGGCTGACTATGAACTATAAAATGGTTTTTTATAATATAGGCAGAATTTTGCTCGTTGAAGCGGCTCTGCTTACCTTTCCCGCAATCGGTGCAATAGTATACAATGAGGATACTTTGATTTCATTTGCACTCACCATTGCAGTGCTTACGGCTGTCGGCTTACCGGCCGTGAGAAAAAGGCCGAAAAACACGGCGATTTATGCTAAGGACGGCTATGTAATTGTTGCTTTGTCATGGATTCTTATGTCACTTTTCGGAGCAATGCCGTTCTTTTTCAGCGGACATATCCCAAACTTTGTCGATGCATTTTTTGAAACGGTTTCAGGTTTTACAACAACAGGGTCCACCATCCTTAGCAACATTGAAATCATGCCGAAGAGCCTGCTTTTTTGGAGAAGCTTTACACATTGGATAGGCGGCATGGGAATCCTTGTTTTTGTTATTGCAATCATGCCTAAAACAGAAAGCTCTTCAATGCACGTTATGAGAGCAGAGGTTCCCGGACCAACGGTAGGCAAGCTTGTTTCAAAGCTCAGGGCTTCGGCTCGTATACTTTACGGTATATACTGCATTTTAACGGTTATTCAGATCATACTGCTTCTTTGCGGAGGAATGCCGGTTTTTGACAGCATCGTTACCGCTTTTGCAACAGCAGGAACCGGAGGTTTTGCGGTTCTCAATAACAGTATTGAGGGATATAACAGCATCTATTGTGAAATGGTTATTGCCGTATTTATGCTCCTTTTCGGTGTAAACTTCAACATTTATTATATGTTTCTTATCAAGCAAGGCAAACAAGCCATAAAAAACGAAGAACTCCGCTGTTACCTCGGAATAGTTTTAGGTTCAATAATTATTATTGCCATAAGTCTTGCCAACACAAAATATTCAATAGGTGAGTCAATCAGATACTCCGTTTTTCAGGTTGCTTCAATAATCACAACAACCGGCTTCTCAACAACCAACTTTGACACATGGCCGGTTATTACAAAACTGATTCTTGTTTTCCTTATGGTTATTGGCGCATGTGCAGGCTCAACGGGCGGCGGTATCAAGGTTTCCCGACTCATGATTCTTGTCAAAAGCGGTTTGCGCGATATAAAAAAGGCAATAAATCCCCGCAGTGTTGAAACCGTAAAAGTTGATAAACACACGGTTGAAGAACCTGTTGTTAAAAGTGTTTCTGTTTTCTTTGCAACCTATATGATTGTTACGGCTGTTTCAGCCATCATTGTTTCGCTTGACGGACGCGATATCGTAACAACCTTCACCTCTGTAATGGCTTGCATAGGCAATATCGGACCGGGGTTAGGTGCGGTAGGTCCTTACGGGAACTTCGCAGACTTCTCAGTTTTAAGCAAGCTTGTTTTAAGCTTTGATATGCTTGCGGGCAGACTTGAACTTATTCCCATGCTCATGCTCTTCTCCCCCTATGCATGGTCAAGGAAATACTCATAATATTGCTGCGGACACATCATTTTTGGTGTGTCCTTTTTTAAAAATTTTGTAACGTTTTTCATATTTTATAATCTAACATATGAAAGGGCGGTGAGAATGTGGCGGATTTTGAAAAAATTTACAGCGAAAACTCTGACTTTATCTACAAATATCTTCTTAAGATGTGCGGTAACGGATTTCTTGCGGAAGAGCTCACGCAGGAAACCTTTTTTCGGGCATACATGAACTTTTCAGGTTTAAGAGACGAGAGCAAGGCTTCCTCATGGCTCTGCAGCATTGCCAAAAATGCCTATTTTGCATGGTACAACGAGCATAAAAAACAATTGGTAATTGATGAAAATGCCGAAACAATTCAGGCACCTGATACAGAAAGCTATTTTGAACAAAAAGAGCTTTCCGAAAAAGCCTTTGTATGTCTGCATGAGCTTGAAGAGCCGTATAAGGAAGTGTTTATGCTCTGTGTTTTCGGTCAACTTTCGTTGAAAGATATCAGCAGACTTTTCGGAAAGAGCGAAAGCTGGGCAAGAGTCACATTCTACCGCGCAAAACAAAAACTTAACGAAAAAATGGGGTAATGTTATGGATTGCAACATAATTAAAGACTTAATTCCGCTTTATATTGATAACTGCTGCTGCGAAGATAGCTCTGCTCTGGTTAAAAAGCATATTGAAGAGTGCAAAGAATGCAAGGATATTTTTGACAGTATGTCTTCTGATATAGCAAGCAAAACCGTCATATACGAAAAGAAAAACTGCAACAAAATCAATGATTGGAAAGCCTCGATTCTGCAATCGGCTTTGCTTTTTGCATCATTTCTGTTGATAACAATCGGTGTTGCGCTTGAAGCGGGTACTCCTTCAGGAATTGCTAACGGAATATATGCATTCAACATCGTTATTCCCGCAACGGGATTTATGCTTTCCCTTGCAAACTGGTATTTTATTAAGCTCTATAAAAACAGAAATATTTTTTCTTGGTGCTCATGCGCGCTGACTGTTTTAATCACCCTCGGTGCTGCCGTTTGGACCATGCTTCATTATAATATGATAGCTTCCGGTGCAGATATTTTTTCCATGATAGGTTTTTCATTTTATTTTTACAGATACGGTATGATTGCCGCTTTGATTTGCGCTGTTTTATCAAAAGTTCTCTCCTCATTCTATGCAAAAATGCTCGGAAAGGAATAAACTGCCATGAAGAACAAAGTGAAGCTTTTCTCGGTCATTCCTTTACTCGTTTGCGCAGTCTTTCCTTTGCTTACCTTGATACTTTTTTCCTTTGGGTACTCGGTTGCTTTGATAAACTATGAAATTTTTTCGGCAGCTTGTGCATTAATCTGCATTGCTTCAGCATTTCTGATTGATGAGTCAAACTATAATAAATTAACAAAATTTTTCATGGCACTTCTTCCTCTGATTCAGCTTATAAATACAGTAATATATGTCAGCAAAAGCAAATCTGTTATTACTGCCGTTTTCATGGCGGTGTGCTTTATTTCCTGTGCGATAATCAGCAAAAAGGTTTTTGCTTCCGACAAAGCCCAAATCACCTCCGTAATAACGTCTTCCATACTGTTTATCATCACCGTATTAATATCTTTTGTCACGGTTTTTTTCAGCAATTTCTCTGTGAACACGGTTATAAAAACAGTTGATTCCCCGAACGGAACCTATTATGCTGAGATTGTTGATTCCGACCAAGGTGCAACAGGCGGCAGCACGGTTGTTTATGCTAAGAAAACCGATACATTAAATCTTTTTGTTCTGGAAATCGAAAAAAACCCCGAACGAGTTTATTTAGGTGAATGGCGGGAATATGAAACCATGGAAATTTATTGGAAAGATGAAAGCTGTTTGATTATTAACGGAAAAGAATACTCGGTAACCGTCTGAATAAAAAATACACAAAAAATCTCTCCGATATCGGGGGGATTTCTTCATTTTCGGCATTGTTATAATATAGTTTAAAAGTTATAATTAATAAAATAAACTTTTCGAGGTTATTATGGATTTTATTACAGCTTTTTTCGTGGGCAAGGATTTAACATTCATTATTTCACAGACAATCGGTCTTGTTGCGGCAGTGCTTTTGCTTTTTTCATTTCAGCAACGCACACACAAAAGAATCGTTTTGATGCAGTTTTGTTCGGGAGTTCTTTTTGCCTTGCAGTATTTTCTGCTCGGAGCATATGAAGGAATGGTTGGCAACATCATAGGATTTACCCGCAGCATCGCTTACTGCTTCAGAGGAAAATCAAAATTTACCGACAGCATTTCCTGCCCTGTTATTTTTGCAATTCTTGCGGGTCTCGGCGGTCTTCTCACTTACACAAGTCCCACTTCTCTCCTTCCCATGGCTGCAATGATTATTTCTTCCTTTGTTATGTGGAGTCCGAAAACACAGCAGCTCCGTGCGCTGACAATTCCCACATCCTTGATGTGGCTGATATACAACATTATCTGCAGCTCCTATTCAGGCATTATAACCGAAGTATGCAATCTTATTTCAATTGTTATCGGTCTTATAAGATTCAGGAAAAAGAAAAGTGAGGGTTAAAAGTGGTTAAAGATTTAACATCAGGCAAACCGTCAAGGGTAATTTACGGCTATACAATTCCAATGTTCCTGAGTGTTATTTTTCAGCAGCTTTATAATATCGCCGACTCCGTTATTGCAGGCAGATTTGCGGGTGAAGAGGCTCTTGCGGCGGTAGGTGCATCTTATCCAATAACGATGATTTTCAATGCAATCGCCATAGGCTGCAATATCGGTTCATCGGTGGTTATAGCAAGAATTTTCGGCTCGCATGATTTTATTCACATGAGAACGGCTATATCAACAACTCTTATTTCAGCCGTTGCTGCCTCGGCAGGGCTGACGGTTTTCGGTTTTGCTGTATGCAACCCCGTTATGAGGCTTCTGAATACCCCCGAGAATATCTTTGCCGATTCAGCATTATATCTAAAAATCTATATAGGCGGCTTTGCGTTTCTTTTTCTTTATAATATCGCAACAGCAATTTTTGTTTCCGTGGGCGACTCAAAAACACCGCTGTTTTTTCTGATTTGCTCGTCGGTTGCAAACATCGCACTTGACTATATATTTGTAAAATATCTGCATCTCGGAGTGGCAGGTGTTGCATGGGCAACCTTTGCCGCACAAGGTGCAGCCTGCATATTGGCTCTTGTTTTCGTTTCAAAAAGAATCAAAGAAATAAGAATAGCGGGAAAATACAAAAAATTCTCATGGTCCACTCTGCATGAAATATCGCTTGTTGCCATACCGAGCATATTGCAGCAAAGCTTTGTTTCGGTAGGCAATCTGTTTATACAGAGACTTGTAAACAGCTTCGGTTCATCGGTTGTTGCGGGATATTCGGCAGCAATTAAGCTCAACACCTTCTGCATCACAAGCATAACAACTCTGGGAAACGGTGTTTCGGGATATACGGCTCAAAATGTCGGTGCAGGCAAACCTCAGAGAATTGACGAAGGCTTCAAGGCAAGCCTTTTAATGTCACTTTTCATAACAATCCCTTTTTCTGTTGTCTATTTTTTCGGCTGCGAACCGCTAATTATGCTTTTCCTTGAAGGCAGTAATGCAGCAGCATTGGAAATCGGCAAGGACTTTCTCAGAATTTGCTCACCGTTCTATTGCCCAATAGCCTTCAAGATTCTCGCAGACGGTGTTTTAAGAGGCACAAACCGTATGAAGGTTTTCATGGTAACAACCTTTGCAGACTTAATTCTCCGTGTTATTTTTGCATACATCCTCTCCCCTCACATGGGAACAGACGGCATATGGACAGCATGGCCTGTAGGCTGGCTTACATGCACGGTTATGTCGGTAATATTCTATTTTCAAGGCTACAAACAAAGAAAAAACGCCTTCGCAGTATAGCGAAGGCGTTTTCTGTTATATCGCTTTTGTCGTTTCCTTATCGAAAAAATGAGCCGTTTCCGGGTCGATAAAAAGTTTTATGCTCTCTCCTGCGTTGATTTTTCTTTCTGTCTTTATTCGCGCGATATGCTGTTTTCCCGAAAGCTCAAAATAAATATTTGTTTCGCTGCCTGTCATTTCGGATATTTCGGCATTGACGGTCATTGAACAGCTCCCCGACTTATCAAAATCTCCGTCTGAAAGAATTTGCTCGGGTCTTATGCCGACAACAATTTCCTTATCAATGTAATTTTCCAGCCTATCCATATTTTTCTTTGGCACATCAAAGGAATAGCCCGAAAATTTCACTTTAAGCTTGCCGTTTTCCGAAACAATTTTTGCATCAATAAAATTCATCTGCGGTGAGCCTATAAACCCTGCAACAAACATATCTGCAGGCTCGTTATAAAGCTTCTGCGGTGTATCAAACTGCCTGATAATTCCTTTATCCATAACAACTATCCTGTCCGCCATAGTCATTGCCTCGGTCTGGTCATGGGTAACATAGACGAACGTAGTCTGCAATTTCTGATGGAGGGTTGTTATCTGCGCTCTCATCTCGGTACGCAGCTTAGCATCAAGATTTGAGAGAGGCTCATCAAGAAGAAAAACCTTCGGATTTCTCACCATCGCTCTTCCGAGAGCGACTCTCTGGCGCTGACCTCCCGAAAGTGCACGTGGTTTACGGTCAAGATAAGGTTCGATATCAAGGATTTTTGCTGCCCACATAACCTTTTCATCAATCTCCTTTTTGGGGATTTTTTTTAGCTTCAGGGCAAATGCCATATTTTTATATACCGTCATATGGGGATAAAGTGCATAGCTTTGAAAAACCATTGCGATGTCCCTATCCTTCGGCGGGATTTTATTGACAAGCTTATCATCTATATAAAGCTCTCCCGAACTGATATCCTCAAGACCCGCTATCATTCGCAGAGTTGTTGATTTCCCGCATCCCGAGGGTCCTACAAGAACAACAAACTCCTTATCCGCTATTTCAAGAGAAAGGTTCGGAATAACGGTAAACCTTCCGTTATCAAAGGATTTTGCAACATTACTGAATTTTATTGTTGCCATAGCTTTTATCCTTTCACCGCGCCTGCCACTACGCCTCGAATAATATATTTCTGGCAGAAAAGATAGAAAATGATAATCGGCAGAACCGCCAAAACAAGCATCGCCATAAGTGCACCCATATCTTTGTTACCGTAGCCGCCCGTAAGAGCCATCTGTACGGCAACAGGAAGAGTTTTGTTTTCGCCGGAACCAAGTACGAGATACGGCAGAAGATAGTCATTCCATATCCACATTGCGTTGAGTATTGCAACGGTTATCGCCGTAGGCTTCAGTATCGGAAAAACTATTGTGAAAAATGCCCTTATCGGTCCGCAGCCGTCAATGGTTGCCGCTTCTTCAATTTCTGTAGGAATGCTTTTTATAAATCCGCTGAACATAAAAACAGATAAGCCTGCACCAAAACCGAGATATATAAAAATAATTCCTATGGGATTATTGAGGTTAAACTCGAACGCATAATAGGTCATTGTATACATAACCATTTGAAACGGCACAACCATACTGAAAACGAAAAAATAATAAATAATTTTTGTGAATTTGTTTTTCACCCTAACTATATACCATGCGGTCATTGAAGTAAGCAAAACAATACCGGCAACCGACACAACGGTTATGAAGGCTGAATTTGCAAATGAGCGCATGAAATCCGATTGGCTAAATCCCTTTATAAAATTCTCAAATCCAACAAAGGTTTCTCCGTCAGGAAAAGTAAAAGGTGACGAAGATATATAAAAATTGCCTTTTACCGAGTTAATTAAGATAATAATAATCGGCGCAAGGAATATAACTGCAATAAGAAACAAAAGCACATAAATAAATCCTCTGCCGAATGACCCTCTTGACCTCATCAATGCTCAACCTCCTTTTGACGTGTTGCTCTTAACTGCACAAACGCAATAACCGCAACAAGCAGAAAAAATATAACCGCCTTTGCCTGACCCATTCCGTGCCACTGCGCAAGCTTAAGTCCCGTATGATCATAGAAGGTTTTATATATATCAAGCGCAAGAAGCGAGGTTTCGGGTGATTTACCGTTGAGTGCAAGGTTCTGGTCAAAGAGCTTGAAAGAGTTTGTAAGTGTCAAAAATGTGCATATTGTAACCGACGGCATAACCATGGGAACGGTAACATGTAAAAGAGTCTGCAGAGGTGATGCGCCGTCAATCGCCGCTGCCTCGTTAAGATTATCAGGAATATTCTGAATGCCGGCAATATAAATTATCATCATATATCCGATAAACTGCCAGTTCATAAGGACAACAAGTCCCCAGAAGCCGTAATCGGGGTTATAAGTGATATCCACACCGAAATATCCGAGAACTCCGTTGATTATAAGACTCCATATATGACCGAGCACAATTCCGCCGATAAGATTCGGCATAAAAAATACGGTTCTGAACAGGTTAGTTCCTTTAAGTCCCTTTGTTAAAAGCAAGGCGATTGCAAAAGCTATAACATTAACTGTTATTACCGAAACAACGGTAAATTTAACCGTAAGCCAGAGCGAATCAACAAAGGTTTTATCGGTTGTAAATATTTTGATGTAATTGGAAAAACCGACCCACTCACTTTCGCTTACAACCTTAAATTCCGTGAACGAAAGATACACTCCCATAATAAAAGGCACGGCAAAAGATACGGCGAAAGCAGCAAGAGTCGGCAGAATAAAGACGGGGAAATATTTCTTCAATGATTTCTGCATTTTTATCAACTCCGACGCAAGGGTCGATTTTTAACGACCCTTGCATTTATTGCTGATAAAATTATGCCCCGAATTCACTCTTCCATTCTTCAACGGCAACTTTTTTAACTTCATCCCATTCTATTGCTCCCTGAGCATATTTGAGAAGCGATGCACCCAATCTGTCTTTATAGTGTGTGCTTGGAAAAACAGTAAAATTCCACGGTATATTAGTAATATTATCCATATTCATCCAACGTACAACCTCTCTTGCCAGAGGATCATCCGGGGCTTCATCTTCACCAAAAGTATCAAACGGTGAAATAAAACCAAGCTTTTCGGTTACAAATTTTTTACCCTTATCGGAACTGAAAAGCCAATAAAGAAAATCGGCAGCCGCCTTTTGCTCAGCTTCACTCGCCTTTGCATTAATACAAATATAATTTTCCGTACCTATGCATATTCCCATGTTTTCCTCGCCCGCTATTCCCATATAGACAGGCAGAAATTTAATATTCTCTGCTGCAACAGTGTTACCCGATACTCCGAGAATCTGCGATGCACCCCAGTTTCCGTTCTGCACCATTGCGCATTTTCCCAACGCAAACTCAGCCATTGACGAGGTTACATCGAGTGTGCCGAGCTGTTTTTTATCGGTGGTCGAATTGTTGATATAAAGGTCAAAAATATTTTTGAAATTATCGGAATAGGTAAACTCTATTGTTTTATATCCCTCGCCCGTAAAATCAATGCCATTATCCTGAAATTCAAACGAAAGAGGAATATTCATCAAATGCGTCTGCCATCTCCAGTCCTCGCCCGTTTTCAAAGACGTTGCGGCAAAAACTCCTTGTATACCAAGCTTATCTTTGTTTTTCTGCATATCCTCAACAACTGCCTTGAGAGCAGCAAAGCTTGTTATTTCATCTGCAGAATTATAATCGGTTGCCTTTTCAGGCAGAGCAAAATATTCATCAAGAATTTTTTGATTATAAATAATGCCGTAGCCTTCAACAACATACGGAATACCGTAAACTCTTCCGTTTGAAGTAACCGCAAGGGATTTATCGCTAAGATGCTTGTAAAGCTCGGTATCGGATAAATCGGCACAATATTCTGCCCACGAGGTGTATCCTATGGGACCGTTAATCTGAAAAATAGTAGGTGCATCGCTTGTTGCCATTCTTGCAGTAAGAGTTGACTCATAGGTACCCGATGCAGCGGTTTCAACAACAAGTCTTATTCCTGTTTCAGCCTCATATGCTGTTGCGATTTCATCATAAACCTCGGCAATTTCAGGCTTGAAGTTGAGATATCTGATTTCTTTTACGGCTGCTGTATCCGAATTACCGTTTATTGTTCCCATGTCGGTATTGCCGTTGCAGGCAGTAAAAATGCAGAGCAAAACCGAAATTGCCGAAATAACCGATAACAGTTTTTTTATCATATGATTTCCTCCGTTTATAAAATGTGGCAAATATATTATTCACCAGAAAAACGGATATCATACAACAAAAATCCGCCCGATGCAAAGCTGCACCGAGCGGATACTGTTCAATTAATAAATATAGTTAGCCGGATTATAGGTTTCTCCGTTATAAATAACTTCAAAGTGAAGGTGCGGTCCCGTTGAGTTACCTGTAGAACCAACCTTTCCTATGGTCTGACCCGCCTCAACATAATCACCAACAGAAACGGTCATTGAACCCGAAACCAGATGAGCATATCTCGTCTTATATCCGTCACCGTGATTAATGAGAATCATGTTGCCGTAGCCCGAATTGCTTCGCTGAACAACCTCAACACGACCGCTTCTTGATGCGATAACGGGTGTGCCGAGTGCGCCGCCGCCCGACTTAACAAGGTCAATACCCTTATGCCAGCCTCTGCTTCGCCATCCGTAAGCCGAGCTTACATAATGGCAGCTCGGAGCAGGCCACAGGAAGCCCTTCTTAGATGCCGAACCGATATAAACACCGTTATATGAAGTTTTTGTGCCAACTACAACAATTTCATCAACAGGCTCTTCTACTGTTTCGTAGTCATATTCCGTATCCTTCAAAACGCCGTCAACATAAATCATTGTTTTTGTTACTCGTTCAGAGCCGTTTACACCCTTTTGAGTAACCTGTCTGTAACCGCTGTATTTTGTTGCATCGCGTCTTGTAACGGTATCAAATTCAATATCCCTCATACTTGTAGAGGTAATTATTTTCTTAATGCTGACAAGCTTTCCTTCATTTTCGCCCTTTTCAACCGTGATTACTTCACCGGGCTTCAGATTTTCCCAATCAACCCCAGGATTAAGAGTTTTAATATATTCCTCAGCAACACCGTAGTCTTCCGCAATCAAAGCAAGAGTATCCTCGGCTGTCACGGTATGGGTCTTATCCTGACTGCTTGTTCCCTTTATGGTATTGGTAAGTCTTGAGGCATCCCACATAACACTCGCATTATCTCTGTAAAGACCCTGAACGTAATCTATTGTTTCCGCAAAGCTGACAACGTAGTTGTTGGACTGTGCTTCCGCTTCATAGGGAGCAAGATAATCATTGAAAACGGTTTTTGCATCGGCTTCGTTTTTAACAGCACAGATAAATTCACCGTCAATATAAACTCCGCAGGCATGAGTAAGGTTATCAACGGAGTTTTCGATCATTTTATCCGAAATCGCCTGAGCATCGTTAAGCTCATCAAGCGAAACGAGACTTAAAGAGTACCTTGCATTATTCAAATCCGCCGCAGGTGTAGCAGCAACCGTAACGTCAACATTCTCAGATGCATATGCACCTGAATCAAGTCGCTCTTTTACGAGGTCCTTTGCTTCAATATACACTGCTTCATCACTTATATATCCAAGACTCTGACCGTTATAAATAACTTCAAGAGCGAAGGTTACTCCGTTCCAATAATTAACCGTTATAAAAAATACGGCAAGAGCAGCAACGGGCAAAAGGTAGTTTATAAAGGTTTTAAGCAAATCGTCATGTCGTCGGAATGCCTTTTTAACATAATTAATCATTATCGACGGGATAGTAAGAGGCTTTTTCAGTGCTGCTCTTATGCTTTTCCCCGCATTTCTTATCTCCCTGCGGAAATGAATGATTTCCTTAAACGTTGCTCTTACTCGGCTTTGGAAACTCTTTTTTGTGTTTTCCGTTGCTCTTGAGAAAGCAGAATACATTCGTTTAAACGGAAATCTGATTAATCTGAACAAGAAGCCGAAAACAACAGATATAATTCCGCAAATCGTATCGCCAAAGCTATAAAAAAGAGAATAAAACGCATTTGAATCCGATAAATCATATTCTTTAATCGGATAAGATTTTTTGGCTTTTTTCTTCTTTTTTGAAACAGATTTTTTTATTGCAGGAGCTTCGGGCTCTTCCGGATTATCGGCATTAATCAGTTTGTTAATGTGTTCAAGCTCTTCACGAACAACCTCATGTTCATCTATTTCAGGAAGAATATGGCTGCTGATAGAGGTTCTGTTTTGTGGCTTGTTTTTATTTTGCGCATCCTCAAGCTGGAGAGAATATCTTCTTTCGATATCCTCCTTTATCGCCTGCATTTCATATTCACGGCGCTTTTCATCCCTGAGTCTGAGACGTTCTTCCCTAATCTTCAGCTCTTCTTCTCTTGACCTTACGGGCCTTTTTGGGGTCTGCTTGTTATAAATACTGCCAAGGTCATAAAGTCCGTCAATCACTTCATCGAATGAATCGGGGCGGCTCGTACCGTTTTTATTAACTTTTTTGTTCTCATCGCTCATAAACAGCCGCTCCTTTCCATGTTAATATGTTACATTATAATATAAAACGCACCTCATTACAAGTCTTAAAAAGAAAAATAATGAAGGTGCATTTTAAATTTACATTCAATTAATATTATTAAGAAATCTTTCCAGAGCATCCTGCCAATGGGGCAAACGGTCAAAACCGTTATCATCAAGCGACCTTTTTGAGAGCCTTGAATTTTGCGGTCTTTTGGCAACGGACTTATATTCGCTGCCGGGTACGGGTATTATTTTTGTTTCGGCACCCGAAAGCTCCATAATTTTCGAGGCATATTCCGCCCAACTGCAGAAACCTTCATTTGTTGCATGATATATGCCGTATTTTTCGGTAACAATCATTCTGCAAAGCAGTTTTGAGAGATCTTTGGTATATGTCGGAGAGCCGATTTGGTCATTAACAACCGTTATTTCATCTCTCTCCTTTGAAAGACGGAGCATTGTTTTTACGAAATTTTTGCCGTTTTCGCCAAACACCCATGAAATACGGACTATGAAATATTTTTCACAGTTTTCAACAACGGCTTTTTCGCCTGCAAGCTTCGTTTCGCCGTAATAATTGCAAGGCATTGCGGAACTGTCCGTTTCAAATGGCATATCCCCTTCACCGCTGAAAACATAATCTGTACTCACATAAAGCATTTTTATTCCGTGCAAGGTGCATGAGCGGGCAATATTTAATGTTCCGTCAACATTAACTCTGCGGCAAAGCTCTTTTTCGGTTTCGGCAACATCAACATTTGTAAAAGCGGCACAATGTATAACCGCATCTGCTCCGCTTTGAGAAATAAAGCTCTCAACCGCATCTGAATCGGTTATATCAAGCTCAGGAAGGTCTGCGCCTATCGGCTCAATTCCGTTTTTCAAAAGCTCCGAAACAATGTCCGTGCCGAGCTGACCTTTTGAACCCGTGACAATTATTTTCATAGCTGTGCCCCCTTTGTTTTAGATATTTTATCATATTTATATGTGTTTAACAATATTTTTTTAATTTTATCTGTTGCAAAATGAAAATATATGGTATTATTATATTGGAAATCTTTTACTGAGGGTGAAAATCATGGCATTTAAAAATCTTGTGGATTTACATACTCATACCGACAATTCCTTCGACGGTCATCATTCAACAATGTTTCTTTGCGAAACAGCATGCATGAAAGGCTTGAGAGCAGTTGCGTTCACAGATCATCTTGAAATGGACGGTTTCTTTAAGGGAAACTTTGACCGTACTGCGATACAGTCATATTTTGAAATAGCAAAGGCACGTTCGGCATTCAGCGGAAAGCTTATGGTATGTGTAGGTGCGGAATTGGGTCAGGCAATATATAATAAGCCGGTTTCTGAAAAACTCATAGAAATGATGAACTACGATTTTATTATTGGCTCGATACATAATCTTCCCGATATGCAGGATTTTTACTATATGGATTTCAGCGATGAAGCCATCAACTGCATGAATTTGCTCGAAAAATACTTTGAATATGAATTAAAGCTTGCCGAATGGGCAAAGTTTGATTCCCTGGCTCACCTCACTTATCCGTTGAGATACATGGTAGGAAAATACGGCAGAAAGGTTGATATGTCAAAATTTTCCGAGATAATTGACGAAATTCTGCTCACACTTATTAAAAACAAAACCTCTCTTGAAATCAACACCTCGGGTTTAAGACAGCCAATCGGAACAACTCTTCCCGATGAGGAAATTATAAAAAGGTATAAAGAACTCGGCGGTAAATATATTACGGTAGGCTCGGATGCACACTATGCAGATCAACTTGGATTCGCAATTGAGCAAGGATATGAGCTTGCATTAAAGTGCGGCTTTGACAAGGTTGCGGTTTATCAGAGCAGAACACCTACACTTATACCGATTGAATGAAAGGAGAGCATCATGAAAATAACAATTAATGCCCCTGCAAAAATCAATCTCTTTCTTGACATTACAGGAAAACTCGACAACGGATATCACAGCCTTTTTATGGTTATGCAGACTGTCGGTGTTTACGATGAGATAACTGTTGAAAAAAGCAAGGAGAACGGGATTTTCCTCACCTGCTCAGAAGAAAAACTGCCGTGTGACGAAAAAAATATTGCTTATAAAGCAGCGGCGGCATTCTGTAAAAAATACAGCATTAAACCAAATATTAAAATTCACATTAAAAAAAGAATCCCTTTTGCCGCGGGTCTTGCGGGAGGAAGTGCAGATGCGGCAGCAGTTATTGTTGCCCTCAATGAACTTTACAAAACAAACTTAAGCGAATATGAGCTTTGCAAAACAGGACTGCTTGTAGGAAGCGATGTTCCCTTCTGCATCAAAGGCGGAACCTGTCTTTCACAAAATACGGGCGGTATCCTGTCTCCGCTTGAACCTTTAAAAGAATGCTTTATCGTTCTCGCGAAGCCCGAAGCTGGGGTTTCAACTGCCGAGGCATATGCGGCAGCAGACAATGCCTATCTTTATAAACCCGACAGCATGAGAATGCTTGATGCCTGCGAAAAGGGCGATTTTGAAGGTATATGCAAATATGCGGGTAATGTTTTCGAGCAGGTTATTGAGGTAGCCGAAAGAGTTGAGTTTAAGGAAATCATGAGAAAACACGGCTGTTCACTCTGCCAGATGAGCGGCAGCGGGCCTACCGTTTTTGCGCTGTTTGAAAACAAAGAGAATGCAGAAAGCTGCGCTGAAGAACTCAAAAAAATATGTCCGAATGTATTCGTGACAACACCGGTTAATCACGGTGCTGCCGTAGTATAAGTTATCCCCCTTGTTTCAAAAACAAGGGGGATATTTTTACAGTTCAAATCTCTTATAAAGCCAATTTGCACAAAGCTCAAACCAACCCTTGAGATGTGCGTTATATTCTTCCTCTGCCTTTGAATAAACGGTATAGTCGGCAAGCGAGAATCCGTGATATCCCTTTTCATAAATATGGATTTCAAAAGGAATTTTTGCTTTTTCAAGCGCAGTTGCATATGCAAGCGAATTCTCAATAGGCACACAGTTATCTTCACAAGACGCAATTATGATTGCGGGAGGTGTTTTGTCATCAACCTCTTTATCAAGCGAAGGTACGGGGAAAGCAAGAATTCTGCTGATTGAATCAAGAATACAGGGATAAAGAAGTATGCTTGCATTAGGACGGATATCGCCCATTGTTGAAACTGCAGCACAAAGATGACCGCCCGCAGAAAAACCGATTGCTGCAATTTTTTCCTTATCAATGCTCCATTCTTCCGCATTCTCATGAATAATTTTCATCGCCTCATTAACATCTGCCATGGGCATTGAAAAATCATAGCCATCCTTTGCAAGTCCCACAGTATAACGAAGAACAAATGCAGCATATCCCTTCGCAAGAAAAGCAAGAGCAACGGGTTCGGCTTCACGGTCCGAACAAAAGCTGTAGCCGCCTCCGGGAATGACAAGTATACCGGGTCTTATCTTCATCCGACCCATTTCGGGAGAAGAGTCGGGAAGATACACGATAAGATTTGCTTTTTCATTTGTCAATTCAATCTTAAATGTTTTCATATTATCCCTCTTTTGGTTTATTTAAAGGACAGACCTTCATGCAGATTCCGCATACCGAGCCTCTGCCGATATGCTGAAACTGCTTTTTCATATACTGACTGCATTTCTCGGGGTCGAATATTTCTTCACGGAGTGTAGTCGGAGTCCAGTCGCCGCCCTTTATTGCATGAGCAGGACAAGCCCTGACACATATATCGCAGCCTGTACATACACTTTCTGCAGGCTCACTATTGTAATCAAACGGACAATCCGTAAAAAGAGTTCCCAGTCTAACATAACTGCCGTATTCTTTATGAAGGAACAAAGAATTTCTTCCGATTGAGCCGAGTCCCGCAAGGCAGGCACCTTTTTTATGCGAAAATCTCGCTCTGTAATTCCAACCGTCTTTATTGATACTCTGCGAAGCGGCAACGGTTATATATTTATAACCTTTCCTTTGAAGAAACATCCCCGCTTGTAAAAGCATTGAATCAATAAAAGCATTAACATTTCTGTAGTGGTTGAAATATGTGTGTGTAGGCTCATCCTCAATTTCGTCAATTATGCTTTCGGAAAGCCTTGCAACAATGCTTACACCGTAGGGCAAGGTTTCTTCTCCGTCCTCAAGCTTAAAAAAGCCTACATCGGCAACACCTTTTTCAATAAGAAAAGCCCTTAATTCTTCCTGAATACTCATCATTTCGCCGCCTTTGCTTCAAAGCAGAGCCAGCCACCGCTTTCATGGCGGGCAATAACCTCAAGCCCGTTCTCCTCAAAAGCCGCAAGAACATCCTGCTCTCTCGGTTCAATAATGCCGGAAGTAATAAAAACTGCATCGGGATTCATAAAATCCTTAACATTTCCGCAAAGTCCGATAATTATATCCGCAACAATATTTGCGGCAATTATATCGAATTTACCGGTAACCTTATCTGTTGTTGATCCTTTGAGAACGGTAAACCTCGGCTCATCAAAGCCGTTCGTAATTCCGTTTTCCTTTGCGGTTTTAACAGCAAGAGCATCAATATCAACTCCTACCGCACTGTCCGCACCGAGAAGAAGCGACGCAACGGAAAGGATGCCGCTGCCGCAGCCAACATCAAGCACAGTTTTGCCGGGATACGCATATTTTTCAAGTGTTTCAAGGCAAAGACGGGTTGTATCGTGAGTTCCCGAACCAAAAGCAAGACCCGGTTCGAGGTGAAGAACAGCTCTGTCACCGGCCTCATATTCATCCTCCCAGATGGGACGGATAAGAAGTCTTTCGCCGACGGGCATGGGTTTGAAATATTTCTTCCAGTTGTTTTCCCAGTCGGCATTTTTACAAAGGGTTTCATCAATTTCATACACAATACCCTCTGAGGCATATCTGTCCTTAAGGAAGGAAACCGCCTCAGCGGGATTTTCTTCAGGGGAAATATAAACGTGAACTATGCCCTTACTTCTGTTCTTTGCAAGCAAGTCCTCGTCGATAAGGTCAATTCTCGCAATCTCCCATGCTTCCTGCTCAAGGGTACGGTAATCCTCGATATATATTCCGTAGGGAACAACCATTGAGGCTATATCCCCTGCTCTGTCAACATCATCTGCGTTGACGGTTATTTTAATTTCTGTCCAGTCCATTTTACTCTCCGATTAATATTTATTATGTACATCCTCTGCAAAGCAAAGGCAGTCCTTCACTTCGATAACCGTTCCGTCATCAAGAATTGCCTTTCCGCTCATTCTGCCGAAAACCTGATGCTGGTCGGTTATTATAAACTTTACGTCAATTTTGGCAGCTCGGTCAATAATCGGAACAAACTCCATTTCAAACCTGCCGTCACTTGAAGTGAATGTCCACGGGTCGGTATATCCGCTCTCCGGTATATTAAAGGTTACATCGTCAAGCTTATGGCACTTACCGTCATAGAAAATCATATTTTCACTTGCAGCAGATGTGTCACCGAATCCGTAGCCGATATTAAATCCAAAAGCATGACCGTCGATATCCATGTTTCCTGAACCCCAGTACCATGTGTTATCGTATGTCCACACACCTCTTCCCCAGTCAAGAGTACCGAAATCAGTTGCAGGGTCAAACACATAATCCTTGCCGTCAAAGGTCGCCTTGCCGCTTGCTCTCATGCAGTTGATTTTTTGATTATAATAAAAAGCGGTTTTCTTTTCCTTCCATGGGGTTGCAATAACCATGGTATCCATATCAGGCTGTTCGAGGGTTATATCGCAGGAAAAATCCTTGCCGTCACAGAATTTTTTGAAGTTGCAAACAATTCTGCGTTTACCCTTGCTGACCTGAAACTCCATATCAAGGCGCTTATCGTGGTAAACGGTGTTACCTTTTTCGCTTGTTGAGGGAAGCTTGAATTTACCCATTGGGAATGCATTGAGAATTGTTTCCGTATGCTCCCAGGGTTTAGAAAAATCAAGAAGAGATGCGGACTGCAATCCGATATATCCGTCATCGGAAAGAGTGAAAGCTACACCGAAGTTGTTCTTTTCGGAGATTACAAGATAATAATCCCACTCTTTAATTCTGAATTTTGGGGCTTTAATTGCATTGCGGTCATAAATCTGATAAAGCTGCTTTGACCAGCCCGGCTCTCTGAGGCTTCCGTCCTCCTTAAGCAAAGGCTGAACCTTGGTTACTTCATGGTTTCTCATGCATATTCCTCCTGAATTTATTCATCTAAAAGCACGGTTTCACCGTTATATGCTCTGCCGTGATTGTAAAGATTTCTGTTTTCAAGCGCCCACTGTCTGGGAGTGAATGCACCCGATTCAACCGCCTCAACCGCAGAATGCATCTCATAAAGGCGGGCATCCATAAGGTCAAGCTCGGAAAGGAGCTCCGCTTCAATGAACATTGGAAGCTTGGCGGCACCAAACTCGGGAGTGCCGTGATGGGAAATGAGCATATGCTCAACAAGAGTGAGAGTTTCATCGGATATACCGAGAGCTCTGCCTATTCTGTCAATATTTATTGCACCCATTACAAGATGACCGAGAAGATTTCCCTTTGCTGTATATTCGCTTGCAATGCCTGTTGAAGAAACCTCCATTTCTTCAATTTTGGCGATATCATGAAGAATTGCGCCACTGCAAAGCAAATCGTAATTAACGAATTTATATATTTTGCATACACTCTCGGCAAGTCTTAAAATAGATAACGTATGCATCAACAAACCGCTTCTTACGGCATGGTGAAGATTTTTTGCAGCAGGCCAATAAAGAATTTTTTCTCTGTATTCTTCAATAACCGCCGAAATAAGCATCTTAAACTCGTCATCCTTGAATGAATCAACTATTTTTTCAACCTCTGCGAGCATAACCTCACCCGTAAGGCAGGCAGAAGGAACATAATCCTCAATCATTACGTTATCTTCAGGCAATACCTGACGTATACGTTCAACCCTGAACTGAACCGTATCGTTAAACGGAACATAAGTCCCTCTGACCTTTACAAAGTCAAATTTATTATACTGATTTGACGGCGATTCTTTATAATCCCAGAGCTTTGCGCTGATTTCACCGCTGTTATCGGCAAGAACAAGGTCAAGATAAGGAATACCCTTTGCCGTAAGCTTTTTTTCAACCGATTTTATAAGGCAAAAGCCTTCGTGGGCGCCTGCCCCTCCTACGGATGTAAAATTCATATATATCATCCTTTCGGGTATATATTTTAAATATAATATATTGTATCATATATCACCGTAAAACACAAACTCATTTTTGGAAATTTCAATATTTTTATTGACAAATCAGCAACATGTATTATAATTAAACTAATGATTCTCGGGGCGGGGTGAGATTCCCCACCGGTGGTATAGTCCACTAACTGCCGTTTTCGGCAGCCGATGCGGTGAAATTCCGCAACCGACGGTATAGTCCGGATGACAGAGAATGCTGATATATCAAGCATTTCGCCCTGCATTTTTGCGGGGCTTTTTGTTTGCTTCGGCATCTCCGAGTGAAAGGAGACAAACATGAAAAACAAACAGCAAAATATTATCCGAACAGCAATTATGGCAATGCTCACGGCACTTTCCGTAGTGTCACTTTATGTTATCAAATTCCCGCTGATACCTGCCGCACCGTTTCTTGAATACGATGCAGCGGATATCCCCATTCTCATAGGTTCAATGCTTCTCGGACCTGTTTCGGGCATAGTTATTCTGCTTGCGGTCTGCATTATCCAAGCAATAACAGTCAGCGCATCAAGCGGCTGGATAGGTTTTCTTATGCATTTTATTGCTTCATCGGTACTTGTTCTTACTGCATCATTAATTTATAAACACAAAAAAACAACGGCAAGCCTTGTTTTCGGTCTTGTTATCGGTTCTATTGCAATGACCGCCGTAATGATTCCGCTGAATCTTATTTTCACAGGTATTTTTATGGGTGCAGGCACACAGACCGTTGTCGGTATGCTCATTCCCGCAATTATTCCGTTCAACCTCCTCAAAGCAGGAATAAATTCAGCCGTTACTTTTGCCGTTTTCCTTCCGATTTCAAAGGTTTTGAAAAAATATGTTAAAGGTGCGGATAAAGAATGACAGTTCATCCAATTCCTCCGCTGTATGATAATAATTCCAAAATTCTTATCCTCGGCTCATTTCCGTCGGTCAAATCAAGAGAAGCTGCATTTTTCTACGGTCATCCGCAGAACAGGTTCTGGTCGGTTTTAGCGGAAATCTTCGGAGAAACCAAGCCCCAAAATGTTGAGGATAAGAAAAAACTTGTTCTCTGTAACAATCTTGCTCTTTGGGATGTTATTGCATCATGTGAAATAATCGGAAGCTCAGACAGCTCAATAAGTAATGTTACGGCTAACGACCTTTCGGTTATAATTAAAAACAGCAAAGTCGAAAAAATTTTCGTCAACGGCAAAACAGCTGAAAAATATTACAAGAAATACACTTATCCGAAAACAGGAATTAAAGCGATTTGTCTGCCGTCAACAAGTCCTGCAAATGCAGCATGGAGTCTTGAACGACTCGTTGAAGCATGGAAGATTATCAAAGAACAGCAAAAGCAGTGTGATTAATTTTCACACTGCTTTTTTTCTTTTACGATTTGCACCATACAGCCAAAAGAGAATATAATGGTAACAGAAGGACAGGCAATTTTGAAATTTTTTGCTCCCCGATTTCATTTTTGCGTTTATTTTGCCTGCCATGTGCCAAAAATAGTGGTGAAAGTTAAACTTTGTACATTCGGAGAGTGATTACAGTGACCGTTAAACGGGGAGAAATTTATTATGCCGACCTGAGTCCGGTGATAGGCTCGGAGCAAGGCGGAACAAGACCGGTTCTGATTGTCCAAAACGATGTGGGCAACAAATTCAGCCCCACGGTTATTGCCGCCGCAATAACGAGCCAGAGATTCAAAACAAGCCTCCCGACACATATAAGAGTCAATGCCGACGGCTGCGGGCTTGCTAAAGATTCGATAGTTTTGCTTGAACAGGTACGTACTCTCGATAAAAAAAGATTGAGAGAAAAAATGGGTATTCTTGACGAAACCGATATGGTTAGGGTTGACAGAGCATTGTCTGTCAGTCTTGGTATAGGTATAGCAGAATAAAAAAATCCCACGATTTTTCAACAGCAAAAATCGTGGGATGGATTAATTATTAAAGGATTTCACCCATCATTCCGGGTACTGCACCTGCTGCATTTGATTCATCTGTATCAATATGCATTGCAAGCGCAAAGTTGGGGTTAACTCTTACCACAACATCATCAAAGATAAGCTTTCTGCCATCGGATGCAACCTTAACGCAAACAATCTGCTTATCCTCAAGGCCGTACTTTTCAGCATCGGCGGGAGTAGCATGAATATGTCTTTTTGCGGAAATAACACCGCATTCGATTTCAACCTCACCCTTAGGTCCTACAAGCTTGCACTTGCCGCTTGCTGCGATATCGCCGCTCTCACGAACGGGAGCTTTAACACCGATCGAACGTGCATCTGTAAGTGAAAGCTCAACCTGAGTTGAGGGACGGATAGGTCCGAGAATCGAAACAGCAGGGAAGCTGCCCTTTTCACCTACAACTGCTACCCTTTCTTCGCAAGCAAACTGACCGGGCTGTGAAAGGTCCTTCTTATGGGTAAGCTCATAACCTTCACCAAAAAGAACATCGAGATCCGCACGGCTTACATGAACATGACGGGCTGAAGTTTCAACAAGAACTTCCTTTTTCATAGTAAATCACCTTTTATTTATATTTTATTTTTGCATAAATAGGGTGACCGCCATACGACGGTCACCTTGTTTTATCAGTAAGTAATTGTGAAATAATCGTTGGTTGTGAAGGGAATAACAACACCAACCTTATCAAAGTTGATTGTCCACTTAAGGTCATAATCAGCTGTTACTGCACGACCTGTTGCGGGATCAACGGTTACTGTGCAGGTTGATGAAGGATAATCCATTGTTGAAAGTCCAACAAGGCTTGTTGCAACACCGGGAATATTGTCATTAACAACGCCGGGAAGAACAACGTTAAATGCCTTGGGAGCATGACCCTGACCGTGCTTGATGCTGTCTGACTTACCGTCGGCAATAGTGGTAACCTTGATAATCCACTTGCCGTCTTTTTCGGTAATCTTTGCATCCTTAACGTCAGCTGCAGTAAGCTTACTTGCATAGCTTTCGCCTTCAACGGGATAAACAGCCTTGATATCTGCACCTGTATATGTTTCTTCGCCCTTACTGTTCTTTGAAAGCTGGTCATTAAGGAAGTTTTCAGCACCGCCGAGAAGCTTAAGAATTCCGTCAACAACACCGGGAAGAACGGGAGTACCGTTAAGGCTGATCTTTGAATATGAGCGCTTAACACTCTTTGCATCTGTCTTAACAGAATTAACTGCCTTATTGAAAGCAGCAACGATTTCTTCCTTGCTCTGAGGCATAGCATTTGCAGCTTCTGTTGTTGTTTCGCCTGCAACTGTTGTGCCCTCAACTACGGCAGCGGTTGTATCTTCAACTGCAGCTGTTGTGTCTTCGATTGCAGCAGTAGTATCCTCAACAGCGGCTGTTGTGTCCTCAACCTCTGCAAAGGGATCTGCAGTTGTTTCTACAGGAACGGTTGTTGTTTCGTCATCACCATTACCGCCGCAAGCAGCAAAAGCAAATACGAATGTGAGCGCGAGAAGAATTGCAAGAATTTTCTTTGCCATTGTAATTTCCTCCAAAAAAATTGTTTTGATACGCTGCGGACAAAAATTGACAAATTATTGCCGCAACGGCGTATGCAATAAGTATAGTATAAATTTATTACAATTGCAAGCAAAAAATTAATATATCGGTCACATTTTTGCCTTTTATCAACATTTTATTAACATACCGCCATTAATAACATCAAAAATCGGCTTACACGGAAATCCGTATAAGCCGATAAACATTAACTCATATAATAAAAAGCATCGTTCGGAATTTCACCATCTGCATACGCATTAAGACTTTCGTCCGTAAGCTTCTTCATTTTCTCATTTTCCGCATAACCGAGTCCGCTGAAAGCAGAAACATAAGTCAGTGCAATTTCCGGACTTTCAAACATTCCTGCCTCATATAAATGCATCGCCCCTGACTCTGCGTTATTAATGATAAAGTTTACCGAAACCTCATTAAAGCCTCTGAACTCATCTATCATTTCGGGATTTTCCGCAATATAATCGCCTCTTGCAACCATGCAGGAATGTACGGGAAGGCTTTTTCTTTGTTCAAGCCAATATGAAGTCATATTAACCGCAACCCTTCTGTTTTTATCAGCAGGAAGCTTTGCCGCTTCAATACCCGTAAGCATAAGAATGTAGTTTTCCTTTTCTGAAATTGCCGATATAATTTCGGAAATATCTTCAAAATACTGAATATCAATATCGTTATCACAATCAATTCCGTTATCAGCCAATGCGGTTTTTGCAAAATTTTCTATAACCTTATCTGTTTTCAATGCATAAACCGTCTTTTTCTTCAAATCCGAAAAATCGGAAACAGAGCTACCCTTTTCCAAAATATACATCGTTGAAAAATTATTTACCGCAATTATTTTTATATCGGTTCCGCTGCTGTAAAGAGCTACAGCTTCCGCAATATTCATTGCGGCAATATCAACTTTTCCGCTCTTGATAAGCTCCTTAACCTGCTCAACATCATCATAATAGCTGACATTATAGGCATAGTCACGGTCTTTTGCAAGCTTTGAAACTCCAAAACCGGTTTCATCTTTAACAGCTGCTATATTGACCTTCACATCACGGATATAGCTTGTGGTTGAAGGCGCTTCATCTTTGGAATCTTCACCGTTTTCGCCGCATGCAGCAAAGGATAAAAGCATTATCAGCGCAAGCATGGCAGCAGTAATTCTTTTAATCATGTCCCATACCTCGTTTCCGAATTAATACATTTAAATTATACAATCATTCCTTATTAATGTCAACATTTATAATGGCATTAAGATACTCAGCGATTTGCTCATTTTCAGCTTTTCTTATAAGATAGTAACGTTTTGAATATTTATTCGGAGCGGAAGAGATATGTCCGTTTTCTTCAACAGTTATTTGCACGGGCTTTGAAAGAGAATAAAAATCTCCCTCACCTTCAAATGCATAGTGTACAGCGGTCAAATCCCAGCTTTCTCTCATATAGGGAGGTTCTTTCTTGCCGAGATAGTATTTATAACTGTCATAAACAGGGTTATTTTCAATTTCTTCTTTAAATCCTGTTTTGATTTTTTCGCCTATTTCAAAACCGGAACAAACAATAATATTCTTGAATTTTTCAAAAACAGTTACAGCGGCAGACGGATCACATTTAATGTTAAACTCCCTACCCTTAGGGAATTTTCCTGCCATGGCAACAATTGAATTAACTTTTTTATTGAAAAGCTCAGGTTGTTCATTGAGTATTTCCGCAAGATTTGTAAGGGGTCCTACGGAAATAACTGTAACCGAATTGTCTTCCGCTTTCTTAAGTACCGATTCATAAAATTTCAATGCTGCATCGGCATGAACGGCGCTGTTTTCATATTTGCAGTATTTCTTTGTTACGGGTTTATTATATTTATCTTCGTCCTTGAGAATATCATAACCCTTGTGCTGACCGATTTTTATATCATCATATCCGTAATGCTCCGCAATCGCACGGATTGCACCGTTACCGTAAGGATTCGAGGTGCAGTTTGCAAAGCCCAGAATCTTCACATCATATTTTTTTGCCATTTCAAACAAAACAGCCATCGCACCTGCATCATCGCAGTCAGGACCAATATCTGTATCAAAAATAACATATCGACGGCTGTCTTTAATCGGTTCATACGGTGATTTACCGTAATTATTCTCTGCCTTTGTCATCTTAACGGCATATTTTATAATCCATGCAACCAGAGCAACGGGAATAAGTATCGCTGCTATAAGTACGATTTTCTGCATGGGAAAATAATCGTAAATGCCGTCGCCGAGAATTGTGAACAAAATCACTCTTGGAAGAATACCGCCGAGAGAAACAAGAAAATAGTGAAGGAACTTCATTCTGACTGCACCGAGAAGAAGACTGACTATATCAATAGGAAAAACAGGTAAGACTCTGATTACAAAAATCGCAGAAAGCTTGTTTTTTTCCTGAAGAGAAAGGATTTTTTCCCCATATTTCGTTTTTTCAAGCTTATTTTTAACATAGGGACCGCCCATAATTATACCAAAAAGGTAGGATGCGCTGACCTCAATGATTATTCCGACTGTATTGATAAGTATTGCCCAGTGAGCAGGGAAACACATACCGACAGCGATATAAACAAGAGAAGCAGGAAGCACAAGAGTAACGGATTTGAGCAGATAAATTCCCCAAATCGTCACTACCGCCGCAAATATACTCGAGCTTGAATCAACCAATGCTCTGATATCTATATATTGCAAATCCTCATATTTCCATATAATAAGGGCAATAATAATTACCGAAACTATTATTCTTGCCGCAAGGCCCAAGGCATGCGAAGAACGAAAAAGCTTTTCCTTCATTTTATAATTCCTCCCATTTTCTTATAAATACAATTATAATACTCTTTTCAAGATTGTAAAGCAAAAAAGCATATTTTTTTGTAGACAAACGAGTTTAAATATGATATATTTATGCTTATATATGGAGTAAACTTGAAATATATTTATTTAACATAACCTTCAGAAAGGAGGGCATTGCAATGACAGTTAAAGAAAAAATAGAAAGAGCTTCTGCTTCGGTTGCATTTGACGGAATTTATAAATATGTCAAAAAGAATCCGGAAGAAAACATAATAAAACTCATTGATCTTGCTCAAAAGCTCATGGGCGGAGCTTTCCCGGAAAAGAATTTTGATTCCTTCCGCAATGCGATTAATGACCCTGAAAATGTCTGGCACACCTTTGCAATGAATATTATCAACGAATGTGATGGCGGTGTTATCAAAAATATGCTTCTTGCACTCGGTCTCGGTGCAGGTGTAAACGGCACAAAGGCTGTAAGAGAAAACAGGGAAAAATTTAAGTGTAACATTCCTTTTATTATGCTTTTCGACCCTACGAGCGCATGCAATCTTCGCTGCAAAGGCTGTTGGTCCGCCGAATACGGTCACAAATCAAGCCTTTCACTCGATGAAATGAGAAGCATTCTCAAGCAAGGAACAGAACTCGGAACGCATCTTTATATGCTTACGGGCGGCGAACCCCTTATTAAAAAAGATGAGATTCTTACTCTCTGCCGTGAAAATCCTGACTGCGCCTTTTTGGCATACACCAACGCAACACTTATCGACCGCAAGCTTTGTGAGGAGCTTAAGGAGGTCGGAAATCTTTCACTTGCATTAAGCATTGAAGGAACCGAAGAAAGCAATGATGCAAGACGCGGTAACGGCTCTTACAAAACAACCATCGAGGCCATGGATTTGCTTAAGGAATACGGTCTTCTTTTCGGTATTTCCGTTTGCTACACACGTCAGAACATCCCTTCGGTAACAAGCGACGAGTTTCTTGATCTCATGGTAGAAAAGGGAGCAAAATTCGGTCTTTACTTCCACTATATGCCCGTTGGCAAGGATGCGGTTGTTGACCTTCTTCCCACTCCCGAGCAAAGAACCTTCATGTACGACTGGCTTCGCAAAATCAGAAACGGCAAAACCGGAAAGCCGATGTTTATCATGGATTTCCAGAATGACGGCGAATATGTAGGCGGCTGCATTGCAGGCGGAAGAAATTATATTCACATCAATTCCGAGGGCGATATGGAGCCTTGCGTATTTATACACTATTCCGATTCAAATATCAGAACTCATACAATTCTTGAGGGTCTCAAAAATCCCCTGTTTCAGGCATTCTGGCATAATCAGCCGTTTAATGATAACCATCTTCGCCCCTGCCCGATGCTTGAAAATCCGCAGTGCCTTCGCAAGATAATCGGAGAAACAGGTGCAAAGTCAACAGACCTTATCGAGCCCGAAAGTGCTGAAACACTTTGCCTGAAATGCGATAAGTATGCCACTGAATGGGCTCCTGTTGCTCAGAACATCTGGGATTCAAAAAAACATCCTAATCCCAAAACACAATATTACCGTGACACTCCCGAGGGCAAAGCAGAAAAAGAACAAGCTTGAAAGGATGTTCGCTAATGTCAGTATTAAATAAAATAATCGGTTTTGTGCTTTTAATTCCTGCGCTTTGCGGATTATTTGTTAACGATTCCAAGGACACAGAATCCCTTTACCGTGAAAGAGTTGCAGAAATACCGTATGAAAATACTATTGAAACTGCTGTTTCACAAACAGATCTATACGATATAATCAACAGTCATTTTTCTTCTCCTCTTCCCGAAGGGAAAACAGAAAAGAAAGCAATTATTATCGGTTATGACGGCTGCCGCGCCGATGCTCTTAATATGATGCCAAAGTCTTTCAGCGGAATAAATAAAATGCTCGACAGCGGTGCCTCCTTAAACATTTCATACTGCGGCGGTGTTAATTATCCTGAGGAAAATACTCAGGCAACCTCAACTGCTCCCGGTTGGTGTTCAATTCTTACAGGAGAATGGGCAGATAAAACCCAAATTACCGGAAACGGCATAACAAAAGCTGTTGAACCAAAAACACTTCTTGTTTCTCTTGTTGAAGATAAAATTATTGATTCAGCAGCATTTATAACCCGTTGGAAAGGTCATTTTATTGATGACAATTCAACATACAGAGCAGAAAAAGAATACTGTGAGAAAAACGGCATTAATGTTGAATATACTCATTGTCTTGAGGATATTGCCTGTGCAAGCGCCGCCATTAAAAATATAAAGCAGGAAAACTGCTCCGATTTTATATTCGCAATTTATGAAGGTACAGATGCGGCAGGTCATGCCTTTGGTTTTTCAACTAACAGCCCTATATATGAAGCAGGATTTGTAATCAATGATATTCTCGCTTATGCAACTATTGAGGCTATTGAAAACAGAGAAAATTATGAGGCTGAGGACTGGCTTATCATCATAACCTCTGACCACGGCGGATTCGGAACAGGTCATGGCGGAAATACAATTCAGGAAAGAATGACTTTTATTATCTCTAACAAATAATCTCATAACGCAAAGAACGCTGAGGCAATGCTTCAGCGTTCTTTTAATCTTATTTATTCTTTTTTGCAGCAGCTTTTTCTGCCTTTATTTTTTCTGCATATGCCTTCTCTTCAGCTTCCTTGCGTTTCATTTCTTCCGCAGCCTCAATCATTGCCTTTTCATGACGTACTTTTGCATCTTCATACATTTCTGCAATCTCATCAAATCGCGCATAATTTTCGCTCTGTGTTATAAGCTTCTTTGCATTGATATAAGGCTTTGCAGCACGGTTATAAACAGAATTTTCGTTCGTTGCTTTTTTGATTTCATTTTCAACATTCTTCTGCTCCGCTCTAATTTCCTTAATCGCCTTCATATACTTATCAACAGCCGGTTTGTCCTTCTTATCTCTTGCGTCATAGAGCTTTTTATAAGTTGCTTCAAGCTCTTCAGCAAGACTGTCTTCTTTGGCAAACAAAGCTTCAAATATGCTTGTGTCAAATTCTTTAATGCCTTTCGGGAAATATTTTTTAGCTGCTTTTTTGGCATAAATGAAATCTTTGGACTGTGAAACCATAGCCTTCTTATATGCCTTCTCCTCCTCGGTGGCGGAAGAAAGAGCCTTTGCCTCATCAAGCTGCGAAACATCAAAATTGTAAATTGCTTCGTAGCCTGCACTTGCGGTTCTTCGTGCTTCTTCAAGCTGCATTTTACCGAAGGGAGTATTGAAGCGGTTCATTTCATCAACAACAAACTTTGAAATTTCAATTTTCTGGTTATAAGCAACGGCATCCTTGTAGGCTTGCTTCGCCGCTTTCTTTTCTTCTTTGCTTGAAGCGGATTTTCTTGCAGCCTTAAATTCATTGAGATTCTTGGGTGACTTACCGTCAAATTCATTTGCCTCTTTAATAATCTCAATAGTTTCAACAAGGTCTTTATCCTTGAGAACACCATTGCCGTAATCTTCAAACAATGCTCGGATCTTAAGAACCTTAATCATACCCTGTTGCTTAATTTCGGATAGGTCATAGAAAAAGTAAGGGATAACATTCATTACTGCACCGAGAATTGAAACCGCAATAAGAGTTCCGAGAATGCTTATAAATGTTTCTTTGTGATAAAGAACATTGTAAACATTGGTCGGGTCAATAAGCTCACCCTCCTGAGCAACAATCTGAGGAAGAAGCTCTGCGAGCTTTATTTCATTAAAGCCAACCTTTTCGTAAATAGCAGGAAGAACGGAGCTTGTTGCCATTGTGATAACACTTCCGATAAGACCTACAGCTGCGAACATACCGTCTATTCTCTCGCCGGTAATATACTGCTGATAGTCACGGATATCACCGTTAAGTGCGGGAGTCAGAATATGTGCAAACGAACCAACAAGAGCATTGAACCACAAACAAATCATAACAAGCCATATCATTATATCCATGCCTGCATATTTAACAACGGGATAAACAGCAGCAATAAATACGATATTAAGTGCATTTGTAAGAATAAGGGTATTTCTTTTGCCGATTTTC
Organism: Acutalibacteraceae bacterium; assembly: GCA_045544115.1. GTDB lineage: Bacteria > Bacillota > Clostridia > Oscillospirales > Acutalibacteraceae > CAG-177. Next base: position 52,585 of record JAZPYI010000021.1, read on the forward strand.
TTTATTGAAAGAGGAGCAAGGAGCATACCCCAGAAAGATGCATTACCGTAAATTGTTACAATAAGTGAATATTCACCGCTTGTGCAAGCATGCTGATATGAATAAAGCCAGTTAAGAATATTAAGGAATGCACTTTCAAGGAAACCCAGCCAGCCTGCAAGTGAAATAACCCAAAAATATTTGTTCTTGGCAACAGCACGCAAAGCATCCATGAACTTAATCTGAACAACATGTGTTTTAGCCTGAACAATTTTTTCCTCAGTATTAACATAAACAATAACACTAAGCAAAAATCCGATAATAAGAATAGGAGGCCAAATATATCTGTAAAGCCTGATATCGTTAAGATTGTTTGTTCCGATAATTGCGGTTGCAAGCAGAGGAATAACAGCATTCGTTATCGTGGGAGCAAGCGAATCGGTAACCGATTTAATTGAGGAAACATTAGCTCTCTCCTGAGTATTGGGAGAAAGAACAACAATGTAGTTATCGTATGCATCGTAAAGGAAATTATAAAAAAACTGAAAACCGATATTAAAAAGAAGAACAACGGCACACTTCATAAGCTGGCTGCCCATTTTTTCATAGGGCATCCAGAAATATCCTATGGCAAGTATAACGGTGGGTAGGCCCATGGTGAGTATATACGGTCTGTATTTACCCTTTCGGTTACGTGCATTGTCAATTATGTATGCTCTGAACATTGTCAGAGGGAAACTGATAATAACCGCAATTATATAAATAAAATACATATTCATCGGTTCGATACCTATGGTATTTCCGACGAAAACGTTAGTTGCCGAAAGCAACACAGCCGAAATACAGGTGATTATAAACTTAACACCTATACCGCCGCCTGCAAGGGATACTATTTCCTTAAAATTCATGTAGTTACCGAGGGGCGGTGTTTTCCAATAGGTTTTAACCTTGGAAGCGCCTTCCTTTACCATTCCGACCAAATTCATATTTTTCCTCCTGTCATTTTGCCTTATATAGAATTTATTATATCAAAACAAATAAAAATTGCAACATGATGAAGCATTTTTGTTCAAAATCCGTATTTCTTTTTTTCCTTGACGGCAAGCTGACATTTTGATATTATTAATATGTATATTATTTTAACAGGAGTGACAAACCATGGAAAACATAAAGCTTGCAATTGAAAATGCACAGACTGCTCTGGGTATTGAATTCGGCTCAACAAGAATAAAGGCTGTTCTCATCGGCAAAAATCATGAGCCTCTCGCCTCGGGCAGCTTTGATTGGGAAAACAGCTATGACAACGGTGTATGGACATATCCTCTTGAGCAGGTATGGGAAGGTCTTCAGGGTGCCTTTGCGAAGCTTAAGGCAAACGTTTTTGAAAAATACGGTGTTAAGCTCACCTCTGTCGGCGCACTCGGAATCAGCGGTATGATGCATGGCTACCTTGCTTTTGACAAGGACGGAAACCTTCTTGCACCTTTCAGAACATGGAGAAACACAATAACCGCAAAAGCTGCCGAAGAATTAAGTGCACTTTTTGATTTCAACATTCCTCAGCGTTGGAGCATTGCTCATCTCTATCAGGCAATTCTTAACGGTGAAGAGCACGTCAAGGATGTTGACTACATTGCAACTCTTGCCGCTTATGTTCATTGGAAGCTGACAGGAAACAAGGTTATCGGTGTCGGCGAAGCCTCGGGTATGTTCCCCATAGACAGCGAAACAAACGATTACGATAAAAAAATGCTCTCACTTTTCTCCGAAAAGGTTTCACAGTTTCCCTGGAATATCGAAGAAATTCTTCCCAAAGTACTTGTTGCAGGTGAAAACGCAGGTATGCTTACCAAAGAAGGCGCACTTCTCCTTGATCCCACGGGTGAATTTAAGGCAGGCATTCCCCTCTGTCCTCCCGAAGGCGATGCAGGCACGGGAATGGTTGCAACAAACTCCGTTGCTGTAAGAACAGGTAACGTTTCCGCGGGCACTTCCATTTTCCTCATGGTTGTTCTCGAGAAGGCTCTCTCAAAGCTTTATCCCGAAATTGACATGGTAACAACTCCCGCAGGCAAGCCCGTTGCAATGGTTCATTGCAACAACTGTTCGGGCGAAATTGATGCGTGGGCAGGAATGTTCACTTCCATGTGCAAGGCTCTCGGAATGGATATCAGCATTTATAAGGTTCTTGATAAAATGTTTGAAAAAGCCCTTGAAGGCGATAAGGACTGCGGCGGTCTTGTTGCATACAATTACCTTTCGGGTGAAGTTATTACGGGTCTTGACAGCGGCAAGCCTATGTTCTTCAGAGGTCCCGAAAGCAAGTTTACTCTCGAAAACTTTGCAAGAGTTCAGCTTTCCTCTGCAGCGGCTACTCTCAGCATAGGCATGGAAATCCTTGCAGACGAGGATGTTAAAATTGACAGAATTCTCGGTCACGGCGGATATTTCAAAGCTCCCGTTGCAGGTCAGAAAATCATGGGCGCTGCACTCAATGCTCCCGTTTCCGTTATGAAAACCGCAGGTGAAGGCGGTCCGTGGGGCATTGCAATTCTTGCCGAATATATGGTAAGCAAGGCTGAAAACGAAGCTCTTGATGAATATCTTGAAAACAAGGTATTTGCAGGTCAAGATTCGACAGAAATCAGACCTGACGCAGACGACATTGAAGGCTTCAAGGCTTTCCTTGAAACTTACAAGAAGGGTCTCGCAGCTGAAAAAGCAGCAGTTGACGCATTTTAATCAAATAAGAATAGGGAGCAGGCAAATTGCCTGCTCCTTTTTTCACTTGACAATATCGATATTCGATGTTATTATAAAGCTGCAATTATCGATATTCGATAAAAGGTGGTGGGTGAATTGCCGAGAGTAAAATTTCGAACACTAACAGAGCAGATGTTTTATATTCTTTTGTGTCTTAAAGACGAATGCTGCGGAACGGATATTATGGAAAAAATATTAGAAATAACCGACGGCAGGATTTCCGTCGGACCCGGCACACTCTACAATCTTCTTGAGCAATTCGTTTATGAAGAAATAATCTGCGAAACAAAGGTTGAGGGAAGAAGAAGGAGTTATATTCTGACCGAAAAAGGGAAAGAAATCCTTGTGAATGAATATAAACGTATTCAAAAACAAGCCGACGACTATCGCCGATTATTCGAGGAGGATAAAGAATGAAAGAAACCAAGCGCAGAATTGAACTCTTTTCGCTTTACGACCACACAAATATCGAAAAGCATCTTAAAAAAATGGCAGCTAAAGGCTGGCTGATTGAGGATATCGGTTCAACATTCTGGAAATATAAAAAAATCAAACCTCAGAAGCTTTGTTTTTCTGTTGTATATTATCCAAAAACAGTTAATGAGGGTGTTATTGTTTCAGCTGACAGACAGAATTTCATTGATATATGTTCATCGGGCGGCTGGGAATATATCATGAACCATAATCAGATGCATATATTCTGTACCGAGGACGAAAATATTCTGCCGATTGATACAGACCCCGAAATTCAGATTGAATGCATACATAAATTTGCAAAACGTGATATTATAAACAATAACCTTTTCATTATCGGGTGCTGCCTCTTTTTGATTGCCTTTTGGGGATATCAGATGTGTAAAGAACCCGTTGATATAATTACGGACGAGTTTTGCAGAGTATGGTTCACACCGTTCTTTATTGCCTTTTCAATTTATAACATAATCAGCTATTTATTATGAAGTCGGAGGCCAAGCGGTCTTAGGAA
>JAZPYI010000022.1:0-33185 GCA_045544115.1 Acutalibacteraceae bacterium
GTTTTTTGTGTTAAATATCAAAAAAACATTTTTATAAATTAAAACATAAATATTTTTTGAGCAAATGAAAACAGTAAAAATTTGTTAATTTTTAATAAAAACGGGAACAAATTCACAAAAAATTCAAAAAAATACCGAAAAAAAGCGGATATTTCTATTGCAAAACAGTTCTTTATTGTGTAAAATGTATATGTCCCGATGGTCATTTTGTATAAATTCACAAGAAGTTAAAACAAATCGAATTGTGGGGTAATAATTATGTCTAACAGAATTTTCCAGGGTCTTGTTCATCAGATGAGAGATGCAGTAGGAAGGACTCTGGGCGTAATTGATGAAACAGGTACCATTATCGCTTGCAGCGAGCTGAGCAAAATCGGCGAGGTAATTTCAACTGCGAACGATATCTTTGCAGACAACGAGCTTCATTATATCAACGGATATACTTTCTGCAATTTCGGCGCACATATTCAGACCGAATATGCCGTTTTTGTTGAAGGCACCGATGAGCTTGCAGGCAGATTTGCGGCTGTTTGCTGTGTTTCGCTTGAGAATCTCAAGCAGTACTATGAAGAGAAGTTTGACAGGGGCAATTTTATCAAAAATGTTATTCTTGATAACATACTTCCCGGTGACATTTATCTTAAGTCCAGAGAGCTGCGTTTTGCCTCCGAGGCAACAAGAGTTGTTCTTCTTATAAGAATAACCGACCATAACGATGCATCGGTATTTGATACGGTTCAGAATCTCTTCCCCGATAAGAGCAAGGATTTTGTTATCAATATCAATGAGCACGATATTGCTATCGTTAAAGAAGTTCGCAGCAACATAGAATCAAAGGATCTCGAAAAGCTTGCACGTTCAATTTCCGATTCGCTCAGCACAGAGCTTTATACCCATGTTCTTGTGGGTATCGGTACAACGGTTGAGGGTATTAAGGACCTTGCACGTTCATTCAAGGAGGCACAGATTGCTCTTGAAGTAGGCAAGGTGTTTGATACGGAGAAAACCATTGTCAGCTATGAAAATCTCGGTATTGCACGTCTTATCTATCAGCTTCCCACCACTCTTTGCGATATGTTCCTCAGAGAGGTGTTCAAGAGAGGCTCGATAGAAAGCCTTGACCATGAAACTCTGTTTACTATTCAGCGCTTTTTTGAGAACAATCTCAATGTTTCTGAAACCTCAAGAAAGCTGTTTGTTCACAGAAATACTCTTGTTTACAGACTCGAAAAGATAAAGAAGCTTACGGGTCTTGACCTTCGTGAGTTTGACGATGCAATCGTATTTAAGGTTGCACTTATGGTTAAAAAGTATCTTGACGCAAAGCCCGTTAAGTATTAATGTCACTTTCGTTCTAAACTAATAATTTAAGGATTTGATACAGTGATTGAATTTAAGAATGTATCCAAAAAGTATGACGGTGCCAATGCTCATGCTTTGAAAGATATTAACTTGACTATAGATAAAGGTGAATTTGTCTTTGTTGTCGGCTCATCGGGAGCGGGCAAGAGCACCTTCCTCAAGCTTATGATGAGAGAAGAGGTTCCTTCAACGGGAACCATTGTTGTTGACGATGTTGACCTTACCAAAATAAAAAAAAGGGATATCCCGAAATTCCGCCGCAGACTCGGAATTGTTTTTCAGGATTTCCGCCTTATTCCGAACATGACCGTGTTTGACAATGTTGCGTTTGCAATGCGTGTTATCGGAACCAAGGAAAAGAAGATACGCCGCAGAGTTCCTTATGTTTTAAGCCTTATGGGTCTTAATGACAAGGCAAGAAATTATCCCAAGGAGCTGTCTGGCGGTGAACAGCAGAGAGTTGCGCTTGCACGAGCACTTGCAAACAATGCGGAAATCATTATTGCGGACGAGCCTACGGGCAACGTTGACCCGCAGATGAGCTATGAAATCGTTGATTTGCTTATGCGCCTTAACGAAGCAGGAACAACAGTTATTATGGTTACCCATGAGCACAGCCTTGTGCGCTGCTTCGATAAGAGGGTTATCATTCTTGATAAGGGAAGTGTTGTTTCAGACGGCGGTTCAATTATCCGTGAAGCGGCAACGGCTCATATCAATCCCATAAGTGAGATATCAAATGAATATGTTGTTCCCCCTGAGGAAGATTATTCAGCCTATACCGATGCCGTGCAGGCAAGGGATATTCAGGATGAGAATCCTGTTGAAATGGTTGAGGAAGAGTTTATCATTGCAGGAGGCGACGAATAATGGGAAAATTCGGTTATCTTATTAAAGAGGGCTTCCGCAATCTCAAGGTTAACAAGCTTATGTCGGTTGCTTCCGTAACGGTTCTTTTCAGCTGCCTTATGCTCATAGGCATCGCATTTATGCTTCTTGTAAATATCGAAGCATTCATCGGCGGAATTGAGGCTGAAAACGTTATTATGGTTTATGCGGATATTGATGCAACGGAGATTGATTATATTTCTCTCGGCAATAAGCTTGACGATATCGGCAATATAGCTTCTATAGAAAAGGTTAAAAAAGAAGAAGCCTACGAAGAAATTCTTTCAGAGCTTGATGAGGGTCTTAAATCCTATCTTACCTCACTTGATGAAAACCCTCTTCCCGATGCTTACAGAGTAACCGTTGCGGATATGTCGGGCTTTGAAACTGTTGTTTCGGAAATTAAAACTCTTGACGGCATTGAGAGGGTTTATGAAAACAGCGCTCTTGCAAGGCAGCTTGAAGGAATCAGGGATTCCGTAACATATATAAGTATCGGTATGATTGCTTTGTTGCTTGTTGTTTCCCTCTTTATTATCTCAAATACAATTAAAGTTACAATGTTCAGCCGCCGTCTTGAAATCAGTATTATGAAGAGTGTCGGCGCAACCAATTCGTTTATTCGCCTTCCCTTTATGGTTGAAGGAATTATAATCGGCATTATTGCGGGCATTCTTGCTACGGGAGCGGTATGGGGTATTTATGAATTTGCTCTCGGTTCATTTACTGCTGTGCTTTCAGGCTTCGGCGGAGAAGCACGTATTGATTTCCTTGATTATGCTCTTTATCTTGTTGCGGCATTTGTCGGTATCGGTATTTTTACGGGCATTTTCGGCAGTGCAACATCAATAAGAAAATATCTTAAGGAAAGGAAGTTTGTTGAACTTGAAGAATAATGGAAAAACCATAACAAGAAAAATTCTTTGCCTTATTATGGCTTTTATCTGTGTATTCTCGGTTGCGGCTCCTTACTCGGCTCCCGTTGCTTCGGCACAGGAAAGCCTTGAGGATTTGAGAAATCAGATTGATGAAATCGAAAAGGATATTGTTGAGGATAACAAGGCTCTTGCAGAAGTCGAAAAAGATATTAAGAATAACGAAAAGAAGCTTGATAATCTCAATAACCAGCTTGATAAAATTTCACAGCAGGTTGATTTGCTTATGGAAAGCATTGATATTCTTAATGGAGATATTGATGATTTGCAGGGTGATATCAACATTACCACTAATGATATAAAAGAAATTAATTCACAGATTGCGGAAATAGAAACGCAGATTACGGAAACAGAAGCTCTTATGGACAGCACGAGGGACATCCTTCTTGCAAGGATACGTGAGAACTATATGTCAGGCGAAGCATCTACCGTTGAACTTCTTTTCTCCAGCTCCGATCTTTCAACCTTCTTTGCAAGGCAGGAGCTTGTAAAAAGAGTTTCTGAAAATGATGCTGCTCTTATTTCCGAGCTTACCGGAAAAATAAACGAGCTTGCTGAGCTTCAGGAAGCGCTTGAAACAACAAAAACATCCCTTGAGGATAAGAAATCCGAGCTTGATTCTCAGATGAATACTCTCAGCACCAGACAGAATGAGCTTGAGAGTAACAAGAAATCACAGCAGAAAAAGCAGGCCGAAGCTGCTGAAAAGTACAGTGAGGTTGAAGATCTCATCGAAGAGCTTGACAAAGACAGCGAAGCATATAAGAAAGCAATCAAGAAGAAGGAAGCTGAAAGAGAAGCTCTTGAAGCTGAAATCGACGAAATTATCAAGCAGGAGGGTTCGCAGGTCGGTGACACTCCCGATGAGGAATATGAAAACGACGGCACTCTCGGTTGGCCTCTTAAGGAAAGATGTACTATCACTGCAGGCTATCCCTATTATCCGAGCGGCGGCAGACATTGGGGAATTGATATCTGTCTTTGCACCAAAAGCGGAAGCACAAGAGATTCCAACGGCAACAGCCTTTCTTACGGTCAGCCATATTATGCTTCTCAGGGCGGAGAGGTAATTATAGCGGATTGGCACAAGAGCTTCGGCAACTATGTTGTGGTTGACCACGGTGACGGTAAGCAGACTCTTTATGCCCATTCAAAATCTTTGAATGTCAGTAAGGGCGATATTGTTAAGAAGGGTCAGCAGCTCGGTCTTATGGGTGATACCGGCAATGTTACCGGTCCTCACCTTCATTTTGAAGTAAGAATTAAAAACTCAGACGGCAGTGTAAGCAGAGAAAATCCGCTCAATTATGTTTCCAAGCCGTCCTATGTCATCTAAAAAACAACACCGACCGGATTTATAATTCGGTCGGTACTTTATAAAAGGTGTTTTATATGAACAAAAAAGTTTCACTTGGCATATGTATTTCGCTCGTAATAATTGCGATAACCGCCACCTTTGCCGTAACGATGGTTATATCATCGCGTGTTTATGACGGGATTATCAGCGGACTTTCGCTGCGTTCTATAAACTACAAGTCTGTTGAGGAAATCGAGAACATAGTTTCCAACTATTTTTACGGTAATGTTGAAAACCAGAATTTTCTTGGTGCTTCACTTGCCGAAGGTTATATTCACGGTCTTAATGACGGCAACAGCCGCTATCTTGATTCCGAAGAGTATGCCGCTTATACGGCAAAGCTTGAGGGCGGTATAACGGGAATAGGTGTTGAAACCGCATTTGATTACCGTACGGGAAATTTTGTGATTACACATGTTTATGAGGATTCACCTGCCGAAAAAGCAGGGCTTAAGGAGCATGATGTTATAACCGCAATTACCGATATACCTGTTGACAGAGGAAATCATGCTGTTCTTCAGGAAAATCTTTACGGTGATCGTCTTTCAGCTGTGAAGGTTGAATACGAAAGAAACGGTGAAACAAAGGTTGTTGAGCCGATGCTCGGTTTTCGTATTCCGAGTGTAAGCAGCAGGATTGAGAGTAATGTAGGTTATATTAAAATAAAGGGCTTTTATAAAGATACCGCTTCCGAATTTAAGGGAGCGGCAGAAAAGCTTTCCGAGCAGGGCGCAGAAAGTCTTATAATTGATGTGAGAGGAACCTCTGAGGGCAGCATTGATTATGCGGCGCAGGTAATAGATGCCATCGTTCCTGCTATTCAGGGAAATATAGCTGTGCTTAAGGACGAAAACGGAAATGTATATAAGGATAAAATATATACTGCGGAAAACAGCAGTATAATGATGCCGTTTATCGTTCTTATCAACGAGGAAACAAGCGGACCCGCAGAGCTTTTCGCCTGCGATCTTCGCGATATCAGTCAGGCTCAGCTTGTAGGAACAAAAACCGCAGGAATCGGTACGACTCAGGAGCTGTTTGCTCTTGAAAACGGCGGTGCCGTGCTTCTTACAGTTGCACTTGTTGAACCTAAAAACGGTGCGGATGCGGTTTATCACGAGAAAGGCATCGAGCCTACTGTTGAGGTAAGTCTTACAACGGGCAATGAAATTGATATTGAGTTACTCACCGATGAGCAGGATAACCAGCTTGCCACGGCATTCAATATGCTTGCCGCTTAGTTATAATTTTCTTCGCAGTTCAACCGCCTTGCCGAGAACAAAAACCGGCAGGGCATCACATTCCGCATTGGTAAAAATGAGCGGTTCATAAGATGTATTTTCGGACACAAGCATTATGCTTGTGTCTTTTTTTATTATTTTTCGGATTATTGCATTTCCGCTACCGATTGAAAATACACCTGTTTCACCGTTTTCAACTTCTGTTGAACGGCAAACAACAACTGTATCATTCGGAATCATCATCGGCGACATACTGCCGTCAGAAACATTGAGCGCAAAGTATTCGCTGCTGCCGAGTTTACCGCAAAGTTCTGCCGCGGTAATATGTGTGAAAACAGGTATTTTGTTTTCATTATGTGTGCTTTCATTGCCGAGAAGTGCTTCTATCGTAACACCAAAGGTTTTTGAAAGAAGCTGCAAGCTGGCTCTGTCGGGCATCGTGCGACCTTTTTCCCATTGGCTTACTGCCGTCTGGTGTACCCCGCAAAGCTTTGCGAGCTGTTGCTGCGACATCCCTTTTTGTTTTCTTAATTCTCTTATTATGCTCATATTCTCCTCCGAAGGTTACAAAAATCTCGAGCACTACATCTGTAATTAATATTAGCATAACTATTAAAAATGTCAAGTTTTATCCAAAAAAATAAAATATTTCGCTTGACAAGCGAACAAATGTTCACTATAATCAATAGTAGAACTATTGAAATGCGAAAGGAGTTAAGAAAAAATATATGTTGGATATATCATATCCGAGTGAGGAGGAAATCAGGGCTGCGCAGCTTGCCTGCTGTGGCAGAGTATGCATGGAATGTGAAGCCCCTGCCGCATATGCATGGAGAAAAAGAGAGGTCGATATGTCGATGTTGCTTGAAAAAGCAATTGAAAATGAGCTGACCGAAACGGAGAAAAGTGTTGTTGAGGACAGATGGTTCAACTCTCTTTCCATGTCACAGATTGCAAGAAACAGAGGCATCAGTCCTGCTGCGGTAAAACATACCTGCGAAAGGGCGCTGGAAAAGCTTGAAAAAGTTTTGCGTTATGTTGTTTTCTATCAACAGGATATAACCGAAGAAAGTGTTGTTCCTGCTGCAATCTGCAGAGCGAGGGTTATTGCATCGGCGAGACATACAGAATGCGCGGATAGAGGAGAAAGACTTAAAAATTTAAGGCTTGGCAGAGGTATTTCTTTAAATTTATTATGCAAGTCATTGGGGATAAGTGAGGATAGGCTCGATAAGATTGAGAAGGGCGATATGCCCGAAACAGATGAGATTTTAATGCTGAGTGAGTTTTTTGCGGTAACAACGGATTATATACTGAAAGGAGAAAACAATGCCTGAAAAAACTTTGAGAGAGCTTGGAGAAGAATATGAGACAGCTACAGCTGTTTTAAAAGAGAGAATTGCTAGAAAGAGAGCGCAGCTGCACGCACTTAAGGACAGCATATGCTCCAACGAGGCATATATAATCAAAAGCGAGCTTAAGCTTCTTTATGCAGAAAAAAGAGAAGCCAAAGAAGTGGCGGAATACCTTAAAGCATATTATGAACCTCACGAAGGCAAAAGGGAGCTTTTTTGTTACAAGTAAAAAAATACTTGACAAACCCAATATCTTTTTATATAATATCACCTGCGCCTTAACAGCGCAGTGCGGACGTTTAGCTCAGCTGGTAGAGCATTCGCTTGACGTGCGAAGGGTCAGCGGTTCAAGTCCGTTAACGTCCACCATCAAAAAAGACCAAGTCAGACGACTTGGTCTTTTTTCTATGACTTATTTAAAATGCGAACATAAATCTTCCGCCGGGAGCGACATCGCCGTTCTGATAAAAGTCCATGATATCGCCGTCGGTCTGCATATTATCGGAAAGCTTGAAGTTGAAGTGAACCTCTTCGTCTGCCGAAATTCCGAGTGCGCTTCTCGGAACGGAAAGCTGCATAATGTTGCCGTTAACATTATAGCTTGCAGTGCCTGTTTCGATAAAATTCCAACCGCCGGTTGATTTTTCAATTTTTACTGTTGACGGAGTCGCGGAATTTCTGTTGATTATATACTCAAATCCTTCCCAGTTTGAAGAACTGCCCGAAGAATCCGTGTCGATAAGTATTCTCATCCACGCAGGGTCGGTATAGTTTGTAATATTATCTGCGGTTTCAATTCTGAAATAAACATTTTCGTTGTCATATGTTACTTTTATACTGCGGAAATCGTTGCGCATGGTGCTGTTTTCGTAATGAAGACCTACCCAACCGTCAGCATTTCTATTTTTGGTGCTGCCGGTATAGTGGAAATATTCGTTTGTTACCGAAGCCCACTGACTATCGGAGCCGTTAATGTCAATCGTTTGATTTCCGCTTGTTTTTACGGGCTTGCTGATTCCCTTGAATCTGCGTATGTTTGCGCAAAGCTGATAATAATAGTGGTCTTTCAGAATGCCTGCGGAGGGCTCAATGTCACGGCTGTATTCGTCGCAGAATTGGTCGGGAAAAGCATTTTCCGTACCCATCCATACATCGTGTCTGCCTGCAATCCACTCGTTCCAGCCTGTAACAAAAATGAAATCGGGGTCGCACTCAATTGCGTAGTCCCATTGCTGCTGGAAATTAAGACCGTAAAGCATGGAGTTTTCTGTTGAACCGTCAACTGTTACGGTTTCGCTGCCTTTTTTATATGTGTATGAATAATTTCCTTTTGTGAAGCTTCTGCCCTGAACGTTGCCGCCGTTGTTCATGGCGACAAGCTGACCGTCAGCGGCATTCTGTGCAACGGAAACACACATTTGCTCGGGATTCCCGAAAACGGATGTACCGAACTTAGTCTGAGGATAGTCGCTGCACCAGCCCCATGCTTCCTTGGTGATAAAATAGTTATCGTCAAAATAAGTGGGGACATTTTCTTTGAAGGTGAAGAAATTCAGAATTTCTTTTTCGTAAGGGTCGGATTCATCAAGGGCATCTGCGTGTGCCATAATAAGCGGTTTGCCGTTCCACATGAACCAAAGATGCTTGTATCTGCCTTTTGAATATACGTTTTCGTAAAGGTCGTGAAGAGAGGCATTCGCATCCTCCGATGCGCTGAACGGAAGCATAAATGCAACCTGAGGAACATTTATGCCTTCTGCAATTGCTTCGTCAAACACCTTGAAAAGTACTTCATAAGCGGGCTGCCAGGTGTAATTCCCGTTTGTACAGTCAAAAATGATAACGTCAACTCCTGCGTCGGCAATCATTTCTGCGTGTTTTCTGACAACATATTCGTCAAGATTCTGATAGTAACCGAAAATAGGCTCGTTCCAATGATAGGGCTTGCCGCTCGGTGTATTTTCCCAAACGGGATGTGAAAAATCACGAACAGCCTCGGGTGTTTTTTTTAGTATCTGAGTAACGTTATCCGCTTCAAATCCCGAAGCGAAATTATAATGCCAGGTCCAGTAGAAAAGACCCACAAATTTTTCATTATCTGTTTCGCCTACATCTTCATAAGTCGGAAGGGTTCTGCCAAGACCGTCAACGGCAACCCAGGTGTCGGGCTTAACCTCGCCGTAAGCATTTTCGTTGGTATTATCCGTTCCGAAAAGACAGATTCCGATTAAAGAGGGTAGCATAGAAATTGCCGTAAAAATCGAAACAATGAATTTGATAACGTTTGACATAATTATACCTCGATAAGATCATATTCTCTTGTACCGTAGCCAAGGTCGGCTGCAGCCTCGATGGTGTGAATACCGTTGCGGCTCTCTATTCTTTCAACAAGATGAGGCTTGCCCGGGTCGGAGCAGGCATAAACAAGGTCGATGCATGCCTGGTCAATTGCTATCGGGTCATCGGAAGCGAGTATGCCGATATCGGCAATGCAGGGATCTTCCGCCTTTGCACAGCAGTCACAGTCAACACTCATGTTTTTCATAACATTAATATAAACGATATTTCCGTTAAAATAATCAACAACCGATTTTGCGGCATCTGCCATAGATTCAAGGAAGGAATCGTGGTCGGAGGTCCAGAAATTTGCGGGGTCGCCGACACCGTGGATATATCCCTTGCCGTATGATGAAGCAACACCGATGGAAAGCTGCTTTATCGCTCCGCCGTAGCCTCCCATGGGATGACCCTTGAAGTGAGAAAGAACAAGCATCGAATCATAATTTGCGATGTTTTTGCCTACAAAATTTTTCTTAATTTTTTTGCCCTCGGGAATCTCAAGCACAAGGTCAGGACCTTCGGCATCAAGCAAGTCAACGCGGAAGATGTTCCAGCCGTGATCGTTAAAAAGCTCAAGATGCTTTTCGGTGGTGTTTCTTGCCCCTTCATATGCTGTGTTGCACTCCGTAACCGTGCCGCCTGTATGGTCGATAATCGGTTTCCAGAAATCGGGTTTCAGAAAATTCTGATTTCCTTTTTCGCCTGAATGAACCTTGACCGCAACTCTGCCTTCAAGCTTTTTGCCAAGCATTTTATAAAGCTCAAGAACTTTTTCGGGAGTTATTGTTTTTGAAAAATAAACCTTTGCACTCATGATAATCTCTCCTTCCGTAGATAACATTATTTTACCATACGGAATGATATATTTCAAGATAATTGACATTTAATGCTTTGGGTGATAAACTTAACAAAGAATTTTACGGAGGTATTTACAACATGTCAGATAAAAAAGTATGTATGATTGCTCACAGGGGTTTCAGCGGACGATATCCCGATAATACCGAAATTGCTTTTATCAAGGCGGCGGAAAACGGCTCGGGCGGTGCAGAAACCGATGTGCGCATAACAAAGGACGGAATTTTCGTTACAAACCATAACGACGAGGTAACATTTGAGGACGGTACGGAGCTTCTCGTTGCGGAGCATACTTATGCCGAGCTTACTGCAAAGCCCATGAAAAACAAAAAATCCGATGACACGGTTTACCTTTGCACGTTTGAACGTTATCTTGAAATCATGAAAGAAAACAACATGATTTGCTTCATTGAGCTTAAGGGCGAATATACCGAGGAGCAGGTAAGAGCCGTTTTTGAAACCTGCGAAAGAGTTTATGACCTCAAAAAGTGCATTATGCAGTCGTTTGAGTTCGATAATCTTATCAAGGCGCATGAAATGTTCCCCGAGCTTCCTCTTATGCTTACCTACGGCTCATCAAAGGATGATTACAAGCGCTGCCTTGAATACGGCTTTTCGCTTGATGCTTATTATAAAAATACAACCGAGGAAATGATAAAGGAGTTCCACGAGAAGAATCTCGAGGTTGCTTTGTGGACGGTCAACGATAAGGTTGCTCTCGATTACTGCCTCACCCTTGGGGTTGATTATATCGAATCCGACTGCTTCGGCGGAAATGAATAAATCAAATTGATTTACAGAGGTTGTTGATATCAACCTCTTTTTTTGTGAGTGCTTTTTATAGTTTTGTCGAATAATATACACTTGCGGTAAAATATTAAGAAATATTAATTTATTCGTAATATTTTTTTAATTGTATTTTTGACTGTATAGTGTTATAATTCTAAACGGTATAAATTACCTTTATGAATGGGGGAAGGTACATGAAAAAGTGTATTATTATCGGCGGAGGTCCCGCAGGGCTTACCGCGGGCTATGAGCTTTTAAAAAAATCGGATGAATATGAGGTTGTTATTCTCGAACAAAGCGAGGTTCTCGGCGGTATTTCGAGAACGGTAAAATATAACGGCAACCGAATGGATATCGGCGGTCACCGTTTCTTTTCAAAGGATAAAAACGTAACCGATTTCTGGGCGAGCCTTATGCCTGTTCAGGGTTCGCAGTCCTTTGACGATAAGCTTCTCGGAAGGGAAAAGCCCCTTGCTCAGGGCGGACCGGATCCCGAAAAAGAGGACAGAGTAATGCTTATCCGCCGCCGTATTTCAAGAATTTATTACCTTAATAAATTTTTTGATTATCCCATAACCATGAAACCGCAGACCTTTATTAACATGGGTCTTACAAAAACGGTCAAGGCAGGCTGCAGCTACCTTAAATCAACCGTAAGCAAAAAAGAAGAAAATTCTCTTGAAAATTTCTATATAAACCGTTTCGGTAAGGTGCTTTATTCCATGTTCTTTGAGGGCTATACCGAAAAGCTCTGGGGCAGGCATCCGAGCGAAATTTCCGCCGACTGGGGCGCACAGCGAGTAAAGGGGCTTTCGATTCTTGCCGTTATCAAGGATATGCTTTCAAAGCTTGTTCCGAATAAGAACCGAAAGGTTGAAACCTCGCTGATTGAGGAGTTTCAATATCCCAAATTCGGCCCCGGTCAGCTTTGGGAAACCGTCGGTGCGGAATTTGAAAAAATGGGCGGTAAAATCGTCTATAACAGCAAGGTTACGGATATTGATATTTCAAACGGCAGAATAAATTCCGTTAAGTGCGAAAACGGTGAAACCTTTGACGGCGATATTTTCATTTCTTCAATGCCCGTCAAGGACCTTGTTGCGGGTATGGGTGAGAATGTGCCTGCCGCACCCTCTGAAATTGCAAAGGGTCTGCCTTACAGAGATTTCGTAACCATCGGACTTTTGCTTGATAAGCTTAATCTTAAAAACGAAACGGGCATAAAAACTCTTAACAATATTGTTCCCGACTGCTGGATTTATGTTCAGGATGTTGGTGTAAAGCTCGGAAGAATCCAGATTTTCAATAACTGGTCGCCTTATCTTGTGAAAGATCCGCAGAATACCGTGTGGATTGGTCTTGAATATTTCTGCGACGAGGGCGACAGCTTCTGGAATATGAATGAAAAAGAGTGCGTTGATTTTGCTGTTAACGAGCTTAAAAAGATGGGCGTTATCAGTGCTGACGCAAGAGTTCTGGACAGCCACCGTGAAAAGGTTCAGAAGGCTTATCCCGCATATTTTGATACCTATGACAGAATTGACGAGCTTGTTGAATATCTCGATACCTTTGAGAATCTTTACTGTGTCGGCAGAAACGGTCAGCACAGATATAACAATATGGACCATTCCATGGTAACCTCTTTTGAAGCTGTTTCCAATATTATCAGCGGAAAGAAAACAAAGGAGAATATCTGGAGTGTTAACACCGAAGCTGAATATCATGAGGAGAGCAGCGATGAAAACGGCAAAAAGCAATAAATTTTTTGCTGCCGTCATAGCGGTTATTGCAGGAGTTTTTCTGCTTGAAGCATTGCTTTCAAACTTCGTGTGGTTTGCCTATGTTGCAGGGAAAAACGGTGCAGTTAACGTGTTCCCCGCAGAGGGTGAGGTTTTTACGGTTGAGAGTGATGAACGGTATGTTGACCTTGAATGCGGTAAATTTCCTCTCAATTCCGTCAGCTTTACGATAACGGCAACGGAAGAGTTGTATATTGATACCCTTGCAACCGTGAATTTTTATGTTTTTGACGAAAATAACATCAGCGGCGCTTCGCTTATCAGAAGCGAGAAAATCAGTGTGGGAAATACTCCGCAAAGATATACGTTTTATCTCAATTCCCGCGGCAATATGAGCGGAATCAGCATTGAGGTTGCCGATATAAACACCGAGTGTGTTGTTTCGGATATAGTTATCAATCCTGAATATAAATTTTCGTTCAATTCAATAAGATTTGCGGCGATGATATTTGCTGCGGCATTGATTTATCTTGTAAAATCGCAGAAGGGTAAACAGCTTCGCGATGAGATGACATTCGGTCATGCACAGATTCTTTCGTGCGCAGTTTGCTGCGGTATGGCTGTTCTGTTCTGGTCATTTTCGGCATCGGGCGAGGCGGGAAGCTTCATTGAGTATCCCTTGGAGGGAGATATCAGGTATTATTCGACATATGTTCAGCAGCTTGATGCTTTTCTTAAAGGACAGATACATCTTGACATTCAGCCCTCCGCAGAGCTTCTTGCTCTTGAAAATCCCTATACACCCGATAACAGAGATGGCATTGAGTTTGTATATGACAGAGCATTTTTTGACGGCAGGTATTATTCGTATTTCGGCATAGCACCTATACTTGTATTTTATTATCCTTATTATCTTATTACAGGCAATTTCCCGACCGACAGCTCGGTTATGGGATTTTTCTCGGTAATAACGGCAATATTTCTGCCTCTTGCAGTTGTTGAATGGAATAAATTCAGAAAAGCAGGTATGCGTCCGTGGCTTTCCTGCATTTGCGCCGTCGGAGCTTATTTTGCAAGCTGTTCTCTGCTCATTCAGCGGGGCAGAGCAGCATTTTACTATGTTGCCAGTGCGGCTGCAATGGCTTTCGTTTCGGCATATCTTTTCTGGCTTATAAAGGCACTCGGATCAAAGAAAATTCTGCGTACGGTATTTATGCTTTTGGCGGGAATCGGCTTTTCTTTCGGATTTCTCTCAAGGCTCAACACTGTATTTCCTGTTGCGCTTGTGACGGCGGCATTCATAATAATTTATCTTGTCCGTGCGATAAAAGAAAAGAAGCTTGCTTCTTTTATCGGTGATATGCTTCCGCTTGGTCTGCCTGTTGCGGCGGCACTCGGATTTTCGCTTTATTATAACTATATCCGCTTCGGTGATATTCTTCAGTTCGGAACGGATTATCAGCTTACTCTTGCAAATGCCTCGCTTTATGACGCAGGCGCGAACGGAATAATACCCGCGATTTTTCACTATTTTCTCCAACCGTTCAGTTTATCGCAGGAATTTCCATATATAGTCTTTTCGTATACTCCGCTTCGTGATTACGGCAAGCAGGTTTATATCGACAGCAACATCGGCATTTTTGCAATGCCCTTCATGCTTTTCTTGCTTTTGAGTCCCGCGATTTTTAAAAGTAAAAAGATTTCGGGTGAAGGAAAAACGATACTTGCAGCCGTTCTTGCCGCTCTTTTTGCAACGGCTTATCTCGATTTTTGTTACGGCGGAGTTATTTTCAGGTATACGTCGGATATAACTGTTCTTGCTGCGTTTACCTCAGCGGCGGTTATTTCGGAGCTTTGCCTGATTCTTCAACGGGATTATGACGGTTATGTTTCGTGTTTTGCCAAGAAATGCGTGTGCGGTGCGGTCGGAGCAACGGCGATAATTTCTTTCTTTTCATCCGTTATGATTAACGGAAACCTTGCTTCATTCCATCCTGCTGTGCATACCGCAATCAGAGATTTCTTTGTTTTCTGGAATTGAGGATGATTTATGACAGATAATATTCAAAAGCATCTCAAAAGACTTTGGCTTGCCGTAACGGCTGTTTTTGCGGCAGGCGCACTTGCAACGGTGATTTACTATATCATCTATCCGTCGGCGGAATTTTTCCATGCCGACTGCTCGGACACTATTCTCTGGGCGCAGGCGAGCTGTGACAGCGGTTCGTTGTTTAATCCTGATTTCGGTTATGCGGCGATGCTTCCCTTCGGCGGTACCATGCTTATGATACCGTTTATCGGGATTTTCGGAGTATCCATGACAACTCACCATATCGGAATGGTGCTTTTCACTCTGCTTTTTTTTGCCTCGGCATGGCTGCTTTGCAGAAGTCTTAAGTTCAGCCTCCCGATGTCGTTTTCGGCGGTCGGTGTGCTTGCACTGATTCTCTGCTCATCGGCAAAGCTGCGTGAAATATTTTATGAGCATGTTATCTACTACAGCATCGGTGTTGCAATAATATTTGTTCTGCTTTCTCTGCTTATCCGTTTCAGGGAAGCATCGGGAGAAAACGGTTCAACGGTAAAATTGCTGACAGTAGTTTTTTGCACAGTTGTTTTCTCGGCTTTATCCGCACTTGACGGTATGCAGATAATCGCAACGGGTATTTTTCCTGTGATTTTTGCGGCAGTTGCCGAAGTTTTTCTTGAAAAGGACAGAAAACTGCTTGACAAGGAAAACAGAACTTCAATTTATTTTTGTGTTATTTGCGGGATTTCAACCGTTATCGGAATGTGGCTGCTTACCGTTTTGAGCAACGGTGTCACAGCCGGTTATGCCGGTGCGTTTTCTCAGTATGCAAACATGGATGAATGGCTATCAAATCTCGGAAAATTCCCTGAGCATTGGTTTGCGCTTTTCGGTGTTGATGCAGCTTACGGCATGGGGATTTTCTCTGTTGAATCCGTTTTGAACATAATCCGAATCGCTTCGGCGGCGATAATCGCAATTGTTCCCGTTATTGCACTTGCTTTTTATAAAAAATTCGATTACGCATCAAAGGTGCTTATACTTTCCCATTTTGGAGTCAGCGCGGTTATTATGTTCGGTTATATTTTCGGCATTCTTTCTGCGGCTAACTGGCGATTAAGCCCGATGATTTGTACGGGTCTTATGGTATGCTTTGCGGCATTCAGGGCAGCCAAGCCCCATGTTATTTCGGTCAGATTTTCCGTTCTTGCCGTCTGTGTTCTTGTTCTCATGAGCGCAATTTCGGTTAAGACCGTAGCGGAAATGGATAAGAACGGCATCGAGAACAACGAAAAGTATCAGCTTGCAAAGGTGCTTGAGGAAAACGGTCTTGAATACGGCTTTGCAACCTTCTGGAATTCACAGGCAATAACGGTTCTTTCCGATTCGAGAGTAAGGGTCGCAAATACGGATATCAACGAAAACGGAATAACCCCCTGCGCTTATCAGACAAACACAAATTGGTTTGCAATGCAGGAGGGGATTGATAAATATTTTGTTCTTGCCTCGGATTATGAGCTGTCAATTCTTGAACAGACCGAGGACTGGGAGATGTTCAGCCTTCTTGTTAAAGATGCTATAAGGCTTGAAGGCTACACGATATTTATTTTTGATACTGTTCTGTTCCTTTTATAAACCAATAAATATTGCTTACGGGCGGCGGCGCAATGCTTGCCGCCCTTTTTATGCTTTCGGCAATTTTTTCGATTTCCGGAAGAAGATTTATTGTGTTTTCATCGAAGCTTTTCTCTGTGCTGTTCATTACAACAACCGCAAATTCTTCACCGAGGCTGATTTTTCTGGTATTTTCATCTGCTATAAAAATGCAGGCAACGGTTGATGAAATGCTTATGCATATAATTACGGTTATTATATATGCTCTGAAAATTTTCAAAATATCATTCCTTTACATATTCATCCATGAGTGAAGCGAGTGCGGCAGCAAGCATACGTCCCGAATAGCAGGCTTCTTCAAGGGTGTTTGCTTCGCTTCCCATTTCTATGAGCAGGCTGAAGCGGGTCATATCCATGTTGTATTTCCTTTGTGAGAAAAGCACGGGCCGCATAAGTCCCGGAAACATTGTTTCGCATTTTTTCTGAAGCTGTAAAGCAAAGCGCAGATTATATTCCCAATCCGGAAAATTTTCAACCTTACCTTCTTCCGCACCTGTGATAATCATAAGCTGAGCTGCCTTTTTACCGTTTATGGTGTTGACGGGTTTGATTTTTTCGCCGTTATCCTGCGTTATGGCATCTCTGTGAATGTCAAGAACTATCTGTATTTCGGGATGCTCTTCGAGATGCTTTTCAACCGTTTTTCTCGATTTTGAATATGAATCCGTATAATTATCGTCATGAATTGTTTTGTCGTGTATAACAGTATACCCGAGATTTGTCAGGTAATCCGCTATCTCCGTGCCTACCCTTACAATATTTCGGTTTTCATCGTTGCTTCTTGCGGTGTAATCGCAGGCATACCATTCTCTTTCAATCATTTCGTAGCCTTCTGAGGTGTGACTGTGAAAAATCAATACGGCAGGCTTCAATTTATCAATCGAAAGCTCCAGCTTTTGTGAAATAACGTTTTCTATGTCGAGGGACTTTGTATCTGTATTATTTTTTACCCTTATGTTTTCAAAAATATGCGTTGCTCCTGCCTTTTCATATGTGACGGATTTTATGCCGCCGTCTTTAACATCATCGGCAAAAAGCTTTGTGTATTTTTCTATCAGCTCCTTTATGTCGGAGGGAGTTTCGGTTATATCAGAATTTTTTGAGACGGTTTTTTCAGCCTTCGTTGTTTCAAAAACGGTTTCTTCCTTTAATTCTGCTGCGTGACTTTCCGAAATGCTTTTGTTTCCCGAATAGAAAACAACCGAAGCCATCGCAACGGACAGTCTGCCCATGCTGCCGCTTGCAATAAGTGACGATATAACTATTGCAGAGACAATGAAAGTGATTATATCCGTATGTTTTATTTTTCCGTTTTTCATTGCAAGTCCTCCATAAAAAGTATACTTAATAAAGATTATATGCACAGAAACTCAATAAAATGGTTACAAATTGTAACATTTTAACTCGATTTTGTAACCGTTTTGTAGTAATATTGTAATTTAAAAAGGTGGTATTTCGTTTTTGCGTGTAATATAATAGTAGCATAGCAAGTGCAGAAATTCATTTGATTCAGGAGCGAAGTGCAAGCGCTCTCTGGATTCCCCATCCATCCTTTCAATTGTTAATAACAAAGTCGAATAAGGGAGTTTCCTGAACAGGAAGCTCCCTCGGCTTTTGTTGAAATATACATAATTATGTGTTATAATAAGGAAAAAGCAAAAAGGGGACGAAAAAATGAGAAAAACCAAAATCGGGCTGATTGTTGCTCTTGCGTTGCTTATTGCCGTTTTTTCGGCATGTAAGGCGGAGTACACACCCGAAAACGGAGAAACAACATCCAACATTACCGAATATGATATGTCGCAGGCGGTTGAGGCATTTAATCCCGTGACAAAAACGGATGGTAAAACCGATGTTGTTGAAATAACAAAGTTTTTTGAAGAAATAACGGAAAGAATTTCTTCAACCTCACAAAAGGATTATTCAACCGAAATATTAACATATAAAGAAACCGTTAAAAGAACAAATCCGACAACTACGAAACCGACAACCGCAGTTCAGACCGCAAAGCAGACCGTCAAGGTAACAGTAAATGAAGGCGATACCCTCACGCAGATTTTTAAAAAGCTCGATGAAAAGGGCGTTGCGGATTTTGATGCACTCATGGAAACTGCTCAGAATTACGACTACAGCTATTATCCGCTTGTGGCGGCAATTCCTTCAAATACAAACCGCTGCTTCAGGCTTGAGGGTTATCTTTTCCCCGACACATATGAATTTTATATCAACCAAAAGCCGCAGGATGCCATAGGAAAATTTCTTCGTAACGGCAAAGCCAAAATTACGGATTCGATGAAATCAAAGGCGGCTGCACTCGGCTACAGCATGGATGAAATACTTACGGTAGCCTCCATAATCGAAAAAGAGGGAGCAAATTCAAACGAGGTTGCAAAAATTGCAGCGGTAATTTATAATAGGCTTGATGCAGGTATGAAGCTGCAGATGGATTCTTCTATTTACTATATTGAGCGCCATGTAAAGCCGTATCTTTCGGGTGATATTAACCGCTATAACAGTCACTATAATACATATAAATGTTCAGCACTTCCCGCAGGACCGATTTCAAATCCGGGCATGAGAACCATTAATGCGGCACTCAATCCCGCAGAAGTGGATTTTCTCTATTTCTGTCATGATGAAAATGCAAATTATTATTATGCAGATACATATGAAGAACATCAGGAAAATCTGAAAAAAGCAGGACTTACATAATAAAAGGAGGAAATTATATGAATTTTATTAAGAAAACTGTCGCTTTGCTTGCCGTGTTTTCAATGCTGTTTGCTTTTGCATCATGCGGAGATAAGACACCTGAAGTCAGCACAACGGCTGCGACTGAAACAACAACTCAGGCGGTGACGGAGCAGACGGAAGCTCCCGCAACTGAGTTAACAACCGCAGAGATTACTGAAACAACAACAGAGGCAACAACTGAGGAAACAACAACCGAAAAGCCGACTGTTATTACCACTACTCAAAAACCGACAACTACGAAAAAACCAACCACAACAAAGAAGCCTGCCACCACAAAGAAAGCAACAACAACCAAGAAACAGACCACTACCAAAAAACAGGTGACCGTACCGACTAAAAAAGAGGATATAGTGAAGCTTTACAATGCCGCTGCGGCAGCTGCCGCAAGCTCAAAGCCCGGATATAAGAAGTCAACCGATACCGTTCTCAGCAACCTTAATATGGGAGCGCTTGCAAAGATAAGTGCGGTCAGAGATACGGTAGGCGATTTCCTTGGAGAGGGCAGTACCTCATCAACCGTAAAAAAAGGCAGCTTTGACGGCAAGTCGCTTGTGAAGAGCAGCCTTAAGGCATCGGATGTTACCGCCGCAACCTGTAAGCTTTCAAGTGACGGCAAGTATTATGAAGTTAAGATTACCGTTAAAAATGAAACAAATCCGCTCAAAAGCGGCAGCGCTCTCGGCAGATTCACAAAGGATTATAAGGATGTCAACGAAATAAAGGACGGTCTTGCAGAAGCAGGTGCGGGTGTGGGTTCGATTACGGTGAAAACAACGGGTGTAACGATCACAGCAAAGATAAACGTATCAAACAACCGTTTTACAGCCATTACCCATAACATAAAAATGGCGGCAACCCTCAATGATGTCAAATATTCAATCGCAAAGGTTAAAACAGCTACCGCTGACCTTGAAACAACGGTTAAGTATACAGAATTTAAGTATTAAAAGAAAAATGCCTGATTTCGGTCAGGCATTTTTTGATATATAAAAGAAATCCCTCGTCTTTTGACAAGGGATTTTACTGGTACGAGTGTTCATAACGGATTCAATGAATAAATTGTTAACGGCGGTTAAATACACATTGTTTCAAGCTATCATTAATAACTGAAAGGAATTGCAAATTATGAAAAACAATATTTTATCTTGTGAATTCAACATTGATACCGCCTGCGTTGAGGTTAAGCTCACCGATGGCTCTATGGTGTCAATCGACTGTATTGCCGTTGAAAACGAATATGCAAACAATATGTACGAAACATCCGAACTTGATTATCTTATTTACAACGAGCCGATGAGCTATGTCAGATTATTGCTCAGCGGTAAAATGGAAGATTATTTGCGAAACAGCACAGACTACACTCCTTTATCTGATATGAGATAACTTTTTTAGCCGACAACATCATTGTGGTGTTGTCGGCTTTTTTCAACAAAACATTAACATAATGCAAATAACAGCAAAATAATTCCTGAAAGTTTTGCAAACATACGGGATATATAATAAGCCTGCAAAACACGAAAGGAGCAAACCAAAATGAACAGAAATGACAAAGAATTTATCGTGCAGAAAATCAGAACACAGTACACGGAGAAAGAAAACACACAGCTTGACGCCCTAAAAAAACTTGATGCAAAGGTCAAGAAGCCTGCAAATGTTTTTGCGTATGTTTTCGGAAGCCTTTCGGCAATAATCATGGGAAGTGGAATGAGTTTTGTTATGACGGATATCGGCGAAACAATCGGTATTGCAGATGCTATGATTCCCGGAGTTGTTATCGGTATTATCGGTATGTTTATGGCGATTATCAATTATCCCGTTTATAAGAAATTTCTCGCTTCACGCCGCAAGAAATATTCAAACGAAATCATTTCTCTGAGCGATAAAATAATGAATAACTGATGCGAAACAAAATATCCCTTCTTTAAAGCGAGCAGCTTAACGGCTGCTTGCTTTTTTCTTTAACATTTCGTTAACCTTTTGAAAACACAAGCAAAACACATAATTAATATAATAACTGAAATTATAATGTCGTATTTTGCGATTTATCGGAGAGATAACATGAAAAAGTTTATATCAGTTTTTTTGTCGTTAACAATGCTGATTGCATTGGCTTCGTGTCAAAATAATAAAGAAGCAGAAACAACATCTCAACAAAACACTGAAACAGCAATTCACACAATATTAACCGATACCGAAACTTCAACAGAATCTGTTTCTGAAACCATTACCGAAACGGAATCATCTTCTGTAACATCAACTTCAGAGCCAACCACAGAAACAACCGTTGTCGAAAACGACCCTTCGGAATGGTCTGCCGAAGAAGTTGTTGAATTTTATAAAACGGCTGCTTCGAAAAGCCAAAGCAGAACAAAATCGGTTAAGAAAATGACGCTTAAAGAGCTTACTGTTAATGACGGAGACGGCGCACTTGGCGGATTTATTGATTTCTGTATGCCGTTTTTTATTGCCGCTCTCGAAAAGAACTCCACAGAGTTTGACGGAATAACGGGCGGATATGAAAATCTCGGGGTGTCAGACACAACAAGTGTAAAAGCATATAAAGACGGTGCTTATACTGTTGTCGAAATGAAGATGAAAGAGCAGACTGACGGTGCTCACGGCGAAGAAAAATCGGGTACGGTTGGTCATGCAATTTCCGTCGTCGGCGATCTGGCTGTTGTTCAGGCAGAGTTCCCGAAACTCGATATCGGATTTGATAATGCTGATATAACTTTGAAATATTCAAACCCGAAACTCAGGGTTAAAATTAATAAAGACGGCATCATCGAAAGCGGAGAATGGTCTTATACCGTTTGCATTAATATTGAAAATCTTCGCATTGATGTAAAAAATTCACCGATTGGTGCAACCGTAAAAAAAGGTTACGGTGAAGTCGATTTTATATGTATAGTAGGATAAATTTTGATAAAACGGAGTGGAATTATGAAAAAACAGCATAAGAATCTCGGCAATCCAAACATACCCGATTACAGTACGCTGAAAGAAATAATCGTCACAGGAACAAAGCGTGGCGGCGACAAAAAAATGGTTATGTATCTTGACCGAGAAAAGAATATGTGCGAAATGAATTACAATCAGATGTGGCGCAAAATCTGCGGTCTCGGAACATATTTCAAATCGCTCGGTCTTGTTAAACACAAAAAAATCGCAATTATCGGCGAGAATGTTATCGAATGGGTTATCGCTTATTACGCAACACTTTGCGGCGGCAATATCGTTGTTCCTATGGATTACAAGCTTCCTGCCGAAGACCTTGCAGACCAGCTTATCCGTTGCGGATGCGATGCTCTTGTTTATACCGCCAAGTTTTCTTTAATGGTTGAAGAATTCAAAAAAGATGCAAATATGCCTGTCAGAGACTGGTTCTGCATTGATGATTTTGATGACTTTATTGAAAAGGGTCTTGAAATCTATGACGGCGGCGACAAATCCTTTGAGGATATCGAGGTCAAACCCGAAGATCTCGCCTGCATTTCTTACACATCGGGAACAACCGCAAAGAGCAAGGGCGTTATGCTTTCTCATAAAAACATTGCAAGCAACTGTGTGTCCGCTTGTCGTGCTCATACGGGCAGACACGTTATCGGATTCATCCCTCTTAACCATACATACGCATGGGTCAGCGCACTTTTCGCAACATACATCGTTATCGAATGGGGATATATGTGCGACAGCATCAAGGATATACAGAAAGACCTTGTAAAAATCAAGCCTTACAATTTCTCGGGCGTTCCGCTTGTTGTTGAAACAATTTATGATAAAATCTGGAAAACCGCAAGAAAAACGGGCAGAGAAGATGTTCTTAAAAAGGGTCTTAAAATCAGCAACTTCCTTATGAAACTCGGCATTGACAAAAGACGCAAGATTTTTAAAACCATTCTCGACAACCTCGGCGGCAACCTTGATATGATCATCTGCGGAAGCGCAAACCTTGACCCAAAATATGAAAAAGGAATGCACGATTTCGGCATTGACGTTTTCAACGGCTACGGTCTGACCGAATGCTCCCCCGGCGTTACCTGCAACAGAGCGGATAAATTCAAATTCGGTTCCGTCGGCACTCCGCTTGATTGCTGTGAAATCAAGATTGTTAACCCCGATGACGAAGGCGTCGGCGAGATTTACGTCAGGGGTTCAAACGTTATGATCGGTTATTACGGCGACCCCGAAGCTACCGCTGCCGCATTTGACGGCGAATGGTTAAAAACGGGTGATTTCGGAAGAATCGACAAAGACGGTTTCCTCTTTATGGTTGGCAGAAAGAAAAATCTTATCTGCCTTTCAAACGGCAAGAATGTTTCTCCCGAAGAGCTTGAAGATAAGCTCAGAAGAATTGATTATGTTGCAGAGGTTCTTGTTTATGCAGATGACAAGAAAATCATCGGTGAATTCTTCCTCAATGAAGAGGATTATCCCGATGCAAGAGCAAGACTCAAGGGCGACGTTGATGCATTTAACAGAAAAATGCCCTCTTTCAAAAACATAAATAAAATCATAATCCGTGACGAAGAATTCCCCAAAACAACAACACTCAAAATCGCAAGAAAATATAACTGATAAAAAAACAACCGACTCGTGTGAGTCGGTTGTTATCATTTTATGAGTTCATCTGTAAGTTTAAGAATCACAGGTGCAATTTCTTTGCGTTTTTTCTCCGCTTTTATTTTATATATCGGGTATGCAAGAACGGAAATAATAATTCCGATTATGCCGAAAATTATGCCCGGCACAAACATATTTTCTGACCAAACCATAATGCAACTCATTCCGAAGCCGAGAATGAGAGCACCGAGTATTCCGACAGTGAGCGAAACTGCCTGTGCAGATTTTGTGACACTCTCATCAAGCCTGTGAAGCTGTTCAAGCTTTGTTTCTCTTTCGCTCGGTTCTGTATATTTTTCTCTTATCCTTTTTATTTCTTTATTTTCCTGTGCCGAATAAGAGTAAGAATATTTCTTTTTTTCGTTCATTTTTATCCTCCTGATTGATTTGAGTATATCTTACACAGTGAAGATTTTTAAAATGATATAATTATGTTTTTGTTTTGTTAATCCGCTTTAAGCTTTACGGTAAATGTGCTTCCTGCACCGGGTGCACTTTCAACGGTTATTTCTCCGCCGAGCATATCGATAACTCTTTTAACGAGCGCAAGACCGAGACCGTTGCCTTTTTCTGAATGAGATG
The DNA here is from genome assembly GCA_045544115.1 of Acutalibacteraceae bacterium. Lineage (GTDB taxonomy): Bacteria > Bacillota > Clostridia > Oscillospirales > Acutalibacteraceae > CAG-177. The sequence continues at coordinate 24,524 of JAZPYI010000022.1, forward strand.
TGTCGCCTTGATAGAATTTATCAAAGATTCGCTTCATAGTTGCTTCATCCATTCCGCATCCCGTATCAGAAACGCTGACGGTAACATAATTGCCGTTCTTTTTAAGATTTACGTTTATCTTTCCGCCTTCGGGAGTGAATTTGAGAGCATTTGAAAAAAGATTTGCCCAGATAATCATAAGCATTTCGGGGTCACTGCTGATATAAACATCTTCTTCAATATCTGCATCGATTTCAAGATTTTTGTTATCCCATTCGCTTTCAAATGTGATAAGGCATTCGCAGAGGGTTTCGCTGACGTTGCATTTTCTGAAAGACGGAGTGATTTTTTGAGATTCAAGCTTATTTAGTTTCAGAATGTTGGTTACAAGCTCCGAAAGATGCTTTGTTACGCGGTTGATTGATTTTGCGTATTCAAGACGCTTTTTTTCGGGCAGATTCGGTTCTTCAAGTAACGCACCGTAATTCTGCAAAACAGCAAGAGGAGTTTTAAGCTCGTGAGAAACATTTGAAACGAAGTCCGTTCTTAATGTTTCGATGCTTGAAAGCTCTTCCGCCATCTGATTAAGATCGGCAACAATCTGATTATATTCACCGATTCTTATGGGATTAAGCTGAGCTTTGAAATCGCCGTGGGTCAGTTTTTCTGTGAATTCGTGAATTTTTTTAACCGGTCTCTGAACAAGAATTTTTCTTCTTATAAAATCAAAGACGGTAAAAATAAGACCGAGGAACAAGGCATTATAAAATGTGAAAACAGCGGCAAAATATATGTTTTCTTTGGTGTAAACAATTCCTGTGTTCTGCTGAAGAATGTTAAGAAAAAGCATAAGACTGCAGGATATGACAAACGCAACAACCGAAAAGAACAGAAGAAATCTGTAAAAAGCAAACAGTATTCTTTTTATCATTTCAGCACCGCCTTATAGCCGAGACCGTGAACGGTTACGATTTCAAATTCATTGCAGGCGGAGAATTTTTCTCGAAGCTTTGTCATATAAACGTCAACCGTTCTTGTGCTTGAGTTTGTGTCGACATCCCAGAATTCATTCATAAGCTGGGAACGAGTAAATGTTTTCTTCGGATAAGAAAGCATCTTGAAGATGATATCAAATTCACGCACGGTAAGCTGAATTTCTTCATCGCCGTAATATGCTGTATGTTCCTCGGCATCAAGAACAAGATTGCCGATAACAACCTTTTTGCTGACTGCAATTTTTGCTCTGCGGAGCAAAGCACCGATTTTGAGATTAAGTTCGTCAAGGTCAATGGGCTTTACCATATAATCATCAACCCCAACACCGTAACCGATGCGCTTTGACATAAAATCATCCCTTGCAGTAACAAAAAGAATGGGTATTTCCTTGTTTGTTTCACGAACTGCGGCGGCAAATTCAAAGCCGTCTGCACCGGGCATCATAATATCGGAAATAATGAGGTCAATCTGATTTTCGTAAAGAACATCATAAGCCTCATTTGCGTTGAAGCATCCGAAAACCTCGTGGCCGTATTGAGAAAGATAGGTCGAAACCGCTCTGTTAAAATCCTGATTATCTTCAACTATAAGAATTTTAGGCATAATAAGCACCTCCGTGATGATTATATCATAAATTCATTATTTCTGCATTCTTTTTTTCAATGTCGGAAAGAAGTAAAAGATGGTTTTTATAAAAAGAATGTGTTTTCTCTTTGTCGGCGAAAAGTCCGATTGGTGTGCCGTGATCGCCTGTGCTTACGGGCATAACGTTCCACATTCCTGCTCTTATATCATATTTGTCAAAATCTTTGGACGGTTCGGTTGACGGATACTTTGCCGATTCAACATCAACAAGACCGTCATTGCCGACAATCGGTTTGCCGTTCTTTTTGCAGTCATGAAGCATAAGCGATGATGTTGCTTTCATAAGTATGAAATCTGTGTTGACAGGTTTGTTTTTTACTTCATCAACCGCATTGAACGGATATGAAAAATAATAAACCGACGGTGAAATATGTATTTTTTCATTAAGCTCCTTTGAACCCTGAGCATACATATCATAGGCAATGCAATCGTTTGTGTTAAACAGTTTTTTCATTACTTCAACAAAAGATGCTTTGCTTTTATTATCAGGAGAATCCGTCAATCCAAACTGCTCAAGGTGAAAATCCGCAAATTTATGCCCGACTGATGTTCTGCCGAAAATACCTGCGTAATTGTAGGCAATAAATTTAAGAGGTTTAATGAGCTTATACTTTTCGGCAGTTTCATAAGCCTTTGTGCCGTCAAGTGGTGAACAAATAGCAGTAACAGAGCAGACAAAATCTTCTTTTCCTCCGAGGAACAGAGGAGAAACATCTTCGCTTGCTACAACTTCTTCGGGTGCTCCGTTTGCGAGCAGATGAGCAAGCATACGGCTTGAATTACCGCCAAAGCTGTGACCTATTAAATGAATCTTATTATTGGCACTCCAACCGTCAAACAGCGGTTTAGTGTATGTTCGTCCGTAGCGTTTGTGACCGTGTTTTTTTGAATGAGCTTCGCCGTAGTCAACTCTTGTTCCCGTAAGCTGTGCATAAAGCTCGCAAGCCTGATCCCAGGCACTTGACATCGGGCCGACCGAAGCGGCATAGCATTCTGTTCCTTCGTTAGAAAGATATTCTGTGATGCTTCCGCTTGTTGCTCCCCAATAGGGTGCTTTCTTATTTATGCCTTCGTTTTGTCCCCAGCCGAACATTCCGTGCACGAACACAATCGGATATGATATTTTTTTCATTTTAACATCACCAATTACAGGAGTTTTAAGTTTTCTTCTATTCTGTCAAAAAAATCTGTAAGCATTTTTCTGTCGCTCTCGTTGCCTTTTATGCAGGTCGTAAGCATTAAATCTCCGTTATAAGAAAGCACATTGAGTGCGGCACACGGTTTTTCTTTAGCTCCGCCGCCGACCCATACCGATGTCGGAACAATACCGTCAAAAGCGAGCAGCTCAGGTTTCATTGCACCCACATTGCTGACCGAAAGATTTGCATTTGTATATCCGAGGCTTGTTATAAGCTCTGCCTGAGCATAAATCATTGTTGAAAATCCGAGATTCAGCAAAGGCTGACCGTGAAGCCCCATAAATTTATCCTTTTTAACTTCACTTGTGCTTTTTGCAATAGCTTTCAGAGTGTCTGCCATTGTTTTGCCTTTGGATTCAACAATGCAGGGTGTGAACGCTGTATGATTTGTGTAACCGATATTTTCGGGGTGTTTTATATGTCTTCTCAAATCAACAGCGGAAGAAATACCGACTTTTTCTGTTTTGTCACAACCCGAAACATCATAAAAAGCTCTGATATATGCAGCGGAAATGAGATCGTTTGCCGTTGCGCCGCATTCTTTCGCTTTTAATCTTGCAGGCTCAAAAACATCTGCTCCGATTTTCTTGCGGACAAGCATTTTTCTGTCGGTTTCTCTTAATTTGGTGAAAGGCAGAGTGTGTTTATCTTTTGAAGAAACAGCGGCAAAAAGCTTTTTGGCTGTCTTTCTGTCCGCTTCGCTCATATCGTCATAAACACACTCGTATGCACGGGATTTGCCTGAATAAAAAACAGAAACCGTTCCGTTTTTCATATAACTTTCATAGCCTCTGAACATATCATTCAGAAAGCTTTTCAGACCGCCGCCGTCCATACACATATGATTGAAGATAAAACAAAGTCTGCATTTGCCTTCGCAGAAGAACAGACCGATTTTAATCTGAACATTGCTTGTGACGGGAATTCCCTGAAGCAGAAAATCGTCTGCAGAACGCTCCAAATTCATTGTTTCTCTCACCGAAAAAATATCGTCAATATGATAATCCGAAACTTTCCAGTAAGGATTTATATGATTGTCAATGAACTTTGAATGGAAAACGGGTGCGGATTCAATAAGGCATAGAAGAACTGTTTTCAGCACTCTTATATTCGGAATAAAATCATATTCAATTTCAAAGCGTGCAATTCTGTCCATCCACCTGCGGCACATATAATTGACCTTGTCATATAACTCCGCAGGAAGTCTTTTTGGAATCGGTTTTTCGTTTTCGATTATATCATTGATAATTTTTTCGTCGGAAAGTCCTCTTGAAGCAAGCTCATTTGCTCTGTCCAAAGGTTTTGTGTTCTCTGAAATCATAATTATTCCTCAATAATATTAGAGAAGAAGAAATTTTTTCTTTCCTCATTATCAATAAGTTTTACGGGTTTTACCTGATTGAGATTTGCACCTCTGTCTTTAAGCATCTGACGGTAATCGTCATAAGTGCCGTGGCGCAGGAATTTAACCTCACAATGTCCGAGACTGCCGTTCTGAAATGCAGGCTTTGCAGACGGATTGTTTTCACAAAGCAAAGCTTCAAACAGCTTTGCATATTCTTTTTCAAGGCTCTTATCGGTCTGTTTTGCCGTTTCTATAAGCAGAACATAATGACCGGGTGAAGTGTTATGGTCAACATATATGCTGTAACCGACAAACAGCTCATTGAGTTTCTCCGACATACCGTTGACAATATAATCAAATGCCATCTGCGTCATTTTTTCTCCGCTGATGTTTGCAACCTGATTGAGTCTGTAGCAGAATGTTATCTTCGGCAGTTCGTTATAGAAGCCCGTAACACGGATAACATCTTCAATTCTGTATCTGTAAAATCCGCTTGTGTTTGTGAGAATTATCTCGTATTCCTTGCCCACTTCAAGGTCTTTGATGGTGAGCAGATTATCGTAATCATCAGAATCAACGGGGCGGAATTCATAAAACCCGTTGTGGGGAAGCATAACGTACTCAAATGAATCAAGCTCAAGAGGAACAGCCATCAATGCTTCGGAAGCGGCATAGCCGAGATAATGAGCAGGAATTTTTCCGAGATATCGCTGAAGTTTTTTCTGATAAATCGCAACTGCACCCGTACCCATACCGAACATCCAGCTGATATTCGGCCAGATTCGGGGAACTATGGGAGAGCAGTCAAAACCTTTACGGAACTCCTTGCGGAGTTCTTCTGCACGCTTGGGGTCAGGCTTCAGCCTTTTTTCAAGCTTCGCACGCATTTCGGGAGGGCATTCAATGCCCGGATTGATTATGCCTTTTTCAATGTCATCGCAAAGCATCTCCCAGTTTTCTTCCATATAGAAGAACATTGATTCAAGGGTCGTTATGAAAATTGTGGTAAGATAGCTGATATCTTTTTTTATAAGCGCAAAACGCAGTTTAAGATAATGCGAATCCATCTTTGTGTCATCATCAACAAACTGCAATTCCATAGGCGAGCTTGCAAAAATCGGCACAAAAGGTTTGAGATTCAGCAAAGGAACAGAAGAAATACAGCTTACACTTTTGCCGTTTTCAAGTTTTTCACAACCGATTTCGGCTGTGTTGAGTCCTTTCTGCGGAGGCATTAATCTGCCTTGCTTTCTGAAATAATTAAATGCACTTCCGACGGGGGCACTGAATCCGAAGCACTGGCATACCCACTCCGATTTTGCGGACAGAGGAATGATTTTTGCCTTGCCCGTGCTGCCCGAAGAAGCGGCAAAGCGGCGGTAATATGCGTTTGTGATAAGACCCTTTTCACCCTTCATCATCCGCTGAACGTAATCGGCATAATCTTCGTAGGTTGTTAAAGGAACAATTTTTTGGTAATCTTCAATTGAATGAACATCGTTGAAATTGTTTGCTTTGCCGTAAACGGTTGACTTATTCTTCTTCATAAGAGAAAGCAACAGCTTTTCCTGCATTTTATTTGCTCTTTTGCTGTAAATTTTAAGCTTTGCAAGTTCGGCAAGTCCGAGCGATGCCGAAAAAAGAGTCGGTATCTGCTTTACTGAAAATTTAGCCATTTTTATGCTCCTCAAGGTAATCGGCAAGTTTACCGATTGTATCGCAATCTCTGAAAACTTCGGCATTAAGCTTTACACCGAACTCATCAAAAATTTCTTCCGAAAGGCATACGAGATCAAAGGATGACATTCCGAGACCGCTTTTGATGTCTGTATCAGCAGTTATTTCATCATCGGGTTCAACATAGTTAAGAATAAGCTCGATTAATTTTTCCATTTTATTTCACCTCAGAGTGGCGGGAGTAATCCGAACTGTGTTTTTTATCGGATGATTTCCGCCTTTTTTTCGTTAAAATACTCGCAAATCCGTCAAGGATTTGCTGCGTTTTGTGCCTTGAAAAGCCAAAAATCCTCACAATAAAAAATCTTCGACCTGAAAGTGAAAGATTTTTAAATGATTTTTGGCAATCGAGGGAGCAGGAAGGCTGACGCCTTTCAATCCCGAAATGTCGAAAAGCGTTGAAAAGATTCGCTTTCAGGCATAGTCAGATTGCTCCCGTCACTCTATCTTCTTTGATTTTTTTAAGAATTTCCGATACCTTAACATCGGGATTTTCAATGCCCATAAGCAGAGTGTCGTGGATTTTATCGTAGAAATGATGAAGCTCGTCCACGGGATTGTTTACAACTCTGTATTCAAAATTGAAATCAAGACCGTTATCGTTTGCTCTGTGCATAACCGTAAGATAAAGAGGCTGAACGGATGAATCGTTGTTATACCAGAAGCCTCTGCTTGTCTTCTTCATTTCTTCGCCGTAATAGGGCATGGGGAAATGCGGATGATATGAGAAAGTTATGCATTCATATGTATAGCGTGTGCCCGTTTTCATCGCAAGGTGCCTGAGAATAACAGCCTCCATCGGACTTATATTTGAATGAGCAAAAATATCGTTCTGTGCTTTTTCGATAACTCTTACCGCTTGCGTAAAAGTCATTTCGGGTTCAACAATGTTTCTCATTGAGTAGAAATGCATTCTTACACCGCCTGCTTTTTTATCAAGCAGGGTTGCACGGCGGTTGACCATTATTTTATATGAAATATCCTTTTCGTCATTATTGAATGATGAAAGCGCACTTCTCATACCCATCATCAGCACGCAGGGAACGGAAAGACCTCTTTCGGTACACATTTTGAGCAGCTTTTCCGATGTTTCGGCATCAAGGCTGAACTTGATTGTTCTTGATTCGGGGTTTGCATCAAGAACTTCTGCTTTTCGCAGATTCGGTTTATTCTTTTCAATTCTTTGCTGAAGAAGTCTGCTCGGACGCACATAGTCGGTATAAATCGGTTCGGGATAGTTTTTGATTGTACCCTTCCAGAATTCCCTATCCTTTTTGTGCTGTTCGGATTTTGCATATTCAAGCTCTTTTTCGACCATATCCCTGTATCTTCTCATCGGTTTTGGATAAGCCATTCCGTATTTTTTGTGAAGATAGATTGAAAGAGCATCCGCAAGGAAAAGCTTTGATGAATAGCCGTCAAAAGCAAGGTGGTGAAGCTTCATATAAATGCCGTGATAATTATTTTCAAGATGAATTATCCTGATTTCGTTAACGGGTTTATCCCACATATCAATAATTGAATGAGAACGGTTTTTGAGGAATTCGTGGGCATAATCCCATTTCATTTCGGTTAAATCTTCCTCAATGATTTCAATTTCGTGCTCGTGTGCGAGATACTGATAAACTTTGTTGAAAGGCTTTTTGGTGAAACGCAGACGGATTGCATCGCATCTGTCCATAGCTTCATAAAGAGCTTCTTTCATAAGCTCGGTATCAAACTCGCCCTGCCAGTAGTAACCCGTAACAATGTTGAGCACGGGAGCATCCGTGCTGTGATGCTCCGAAAGATAGAGCATAAGCGACTGTGCGGGGATAAGAGGATATGCGCTGACTTTTTTGCCGTCTTTAAGCTTGATTTTCATAGTCTGCCCTCCGTATTTCAGAAGCTGACATTGCTTCTCTTGATTTTATTTGATGATGTTTTGGGGAAGGGTGTTTCTCTGATACGGAGAGAAGCGATTTCTCTTTCAGGCTTTTCACCTACATTTGCTTCCTTTATCTTTTCATTAAGATATGCTTCGATATCTTCAATTCCCATCATAGCCGCAAATTCCGTATCGGGGAAAACTTCGGCAACAATTCTGTCATTTTCGCCGCTTACAACGATTTCCTTGATAACTTTTTCATCGGCAAATTTTGCTTCAAGCTCTTCGGGTGAAACGTTTTCTCCGTTTGAAAGAATAATAAGGTTTTTAATTCTTCCTACAACATAAAGATGCTCGCCGTCATCGCTGAATCTTCCGAGATCGCCCGTTCTGAGGTAGCCGTCTTCGGTAAAAGCGGCTGCGGTTTCCTCGGGCATTTTGTAATAACCCATCATAACCGACTTGCCCTTAACCTGAATTTCACCGTCAACAATTCTTGTGTCGAAGATACTTTTCATAAGCTTGCCGCAGGAGTATTTATGATTATTACCGTTATCGCCAGTTGTAATTTTGGGGCTTGTTTCTGTCATTCCGTAACCCTGACGCAGAAGTATGCCGTATTTTTCGTATTCATCAATAAGTGCGGGTGAAACGTGAGCACCGCCTACCGCAACCCATTTCAGATTTTTGCCGAACACCTTTTCAGCCGCTTCTCTCGGAGTAAGGTCGGGGAATCTTTTATGAAGAATACCGACCTTTCTGATAAGTGTTTCGCAAATCATCGGTACCATTCGCATTGTTGTGGGCTGGAAAATCTGAAAGCTTTTACCGATATTGCTGATTTCGCCGTTAAGGCAAACCGTAAAGCCCTCAAGAAGAGATTTGAAATAGTCG